>JARRON010000039.1:0-37234 GCA_037383845.1 Gammaproteobacteria bacterium | reverse complement strand
TTCCGTGGGCCCCGTGAGCCGCCTAACTCGATGATCTTGGAGACTACGCCGGCGCCGACGGTGCGGCCGCCCTCGCTAATGGCGAATCGAAGACCTTCCTCCATCGCAATCGGCCGTACGCTCGAACTTCGACTTGGACACGGCTTCTTACCTCGTTAAAAAACGTAAATGCTGTATATCTGTTGATTCAGTCCCGATGCGCTGCGGGCGGATCAGGACGCCTTCTTGATGATGCCCTCGGCGACGTTGTTCGGCGCCTCGGAGTAGTGACCGAACTCCATCGAGTAGGTCGCCCGGCCCTGGCTCATGGACCGCAGGTCCGTAGCATAGCCGAACATCTCGGCCAGGGGCACCTCCGCGCGGACGATTCGGCCCGCAGGCGACTCTTCCATGCCCTGCACCAGGCCGCGGCGGCGGTTCAGGTCGCCCATGACATCGCCCATGTATTCCTCGGGCGTCACCACCTCGACCTTCATTATGGGCTCCAGCAGAGCCGGCCGGGCCTTCAGGGCGCCTTCCTTGAAAGCCATGGAACCGGCGATCTTGAAGGCCATCTCCGAGGAATCGACCTCGTGGTAGGAGCCGTCGTACAGGGTCACCTTGAAGTCGACCACGGGATAGCCCGCCAGCACGCCGTTCTGCATCTGTTCCCGGATGCCCTTGTCGACGGCCGGGATGTATTCCTTGGGAATGACGCCGCCCACGATGGCGTTCTCGAACTCGTAGCCCTCGCCTGCCTCCCGGGGCTCCAGGCGAATCCACACATGGCCGAACTGGCCACGGCCGCCAGACTGGCGCACGAAGCGGCCTTCCTGCTCGACGGTCTGGCGGATGGTTTCCCGGTAGGCCACCTGGGGCTTGCCCACGTTGGCCTCGACCTTGAACTCGCGCCTCATGCGGTCGACGATGATCTCCAGGTGGAGCTCACCCATGCCGGAGATGATGGTCTGGCCGGACTCCTCGTCGGTGCGGACGCGGAATGACGGGTCCTCCTGGGCCAGCTTCGCCAGGGCCATGCCCATCTTTTCCTGATCCGCCTTGGTCTTGGGCTCGACGGCCACGGCGATCACGGGCTCCGGGAACTCCATCCGCTCCAGCGTGATGATCTTGTCGGGAGAGCACAGGGTGTCACCGGTGGTGACGTCCTTCAGGCCCACGGCCGCGGCGATGTCTCCCGCGCGGACTTCCTTGATTTCCTTCCGCTCGTTGGCGTGCATCTGCAGGATGCGCCCGATGCGCTCCTTCTTCTGCTTCACGGCGTTGTATACCGTGTCACCGGAAGACAGCACGCCCGAGTAGACCCGGAAGAAGGTCAGGTTGCCCACGAACGGATCGGTTGCGATCTTGAACGCCAGGGCGGCGAAAGGCTCGCTATCGTCGGACCTGCGCGTGGCTTCCTCGCCGTTCTCCAGCTCGCCGCGGATTGCCGGCACCTCGGTAGGCGACGGCATGTACTCGATCACGGCGTCCAGCATGGCCTGCACGCCCTTGTTCTTGAAGGCGGAACCGCAGAGAACCGGCACAACCTCGTTGCGCAGGGTGCGGGCGCGGATACCCTTCTTGATCTCTTCCTCGCTGAGATCCAGCTCCTCGAGGTACTTGTTGGTCAGCTCCTCGTCGGCGTCGGCAGCGGCCTCGACCAGCTTCTCGCGCCACTCGTCGGCGAGCTCTTTCAGCTCGGCAGGGATGTCCTTCAGGTCGAAGGTCATTCCCTGGGTCTCGTCGTTCCAGTAAATGGCCTTCATCTTGACCAGGTCGATGACGCCCTTGAACTGGTCCTCAGCGCCGATGGGCAGCTGGATGGGCACGGGGCTGGCCTGCAGCCGCTCCTTCATCTGCTTGACGACGCGCAGGAAGTTGGCGCCGGCCCGGTCCATCTTGTTGACGAAAGCCAGCCGGGGCACGCGGTACTTGTTCGCCTGCCGCCAGACGGTCTCGGACTGGGGCTCAACGCCGCCCACTGAGCAAAACACGGCAACGGCGCCGTCGAGCACGCGCAGGGATCTCTCCACCTCGATGGTGAAGTCGACGTGGCCCGGCGTGTCGATGATGTTGATCCGGTGCTCGGGGAACTGCTGGTCCATGCCGGACCAGAAGCAGGTCGTAGCGGCGGAGGTAATGGTGATACCCCGCTCCTGCTCCTGCTCCATCCAGTCCATCACAGCCGCGCCATCGTGCACCTCTCCCATCTTGTGGGAGACGCCGGTGTAGAACAGGACGCGCTCGGTCGTCGTCGTCTTGCCGGCATCGATGTGGGCCATGATGCCGATGTTGCGATAGCGCTCGATGCTCGTCGTGCGTGCCACGGTGGTAATCCTCGGGTGTTGGTCAGGCGCAGGCGGCTCGCCGCACTACCAGCGGTAGTGGGAGAAGGCCTTGTTGGCCTCGGCCATGCGGTGCGTATCCTCGCGCTTCTTGACGGCGGAGCCCCGGTTCTCGGAGGCGTCCATGAGCTCGTTCGCGAGACGGGCGGCCATGGACTTTTCGCCGCGGCCGCGAGCGGCGTCAATCAGCCAGCGCATCGCCAGGGTCTGGCGGCGCACCGGGCGGACCTCCACAGGCACCTGGTAGGTCGCACCACCCACGCGCCGGGACTTCACCTCGACCATGGGCTTGACGTTCTCGAGAGCCTGCTCCAGCAGCTCTACCGCCTGCTCGGCGGCCAGCTTGCGGCGGTCGGAAATCTGGTCGATAGCGCCGTAGACGACCTTCTCGGCGGCGGACTTCTTGCCCCGCTCCATGATCATGTTCATGAACTTCGACAGGGTCTCGCTGCCGTAGACCGGGTCGGGGAGGATGATGCGCTTGGGCGCCTGGGTACGTCTGGACATGATGAACTACCTGGTCGTCGATTCAGTGAACATCAGGACTTGGGACGCTTGGCGCCGTACTTGGAGCGGCCCTGGCGGCGATCGTTGACGCCCTGGCAGTCCAGCGTGCCCCGAACGGTGTGATAGCGGACACCGGGGAGGTCCTTCACACGACCGCCGCGGATCAGCACCACCGAGTGCTCCTGGAGGTTGTGGCCCTCGCCGCCGATGTAGCTGCTGACCTCGTAGCCGTTGGTCAGTCGCACGCGAGCCACCTTCCGCAGGGCGGAGTTCGGCTTCTTCGGCGTAGTCGTGTACACGCGGGTGCATACGCCCCGGCGCTGCGGGCTGGCCTGGAGGGCCGGCACGGAGGTCTTCTCGCGCTTCGTGCGGCGCGGCTTGCGCACCAGCTGATTAATCGTTGCCATCGTACTTGTAAGTCCCGGTTTTTCCTGACGCAGAAGAACCGGGCCGCCGGTAAGGCGGCCCGCTCCTAGGAGTCAAACGATTGCCGGCCGGATTTCGGCCGGCCTATGCAAAGCCTGAGGATTGTAGAAACGCCCCCGCAGGCTGTCAAGCAAGCGGGGGCGCCTGGATCACTCGGACGACTCGGGCACCTCCACCTCGTCGGGGTTGACGCCCGCGGCCTCCATGGCCTCCTGCATGGTCATCTCGGAGGGGCTGGTCTCCGCCCGCCGGCGACGCTCCGTGTGGAACGCGAAGCCCGTGCCTGCCGGGATCAGCCGGCCGACGATGACATTCTCCTTCAGGCCCCGCAGGTCGTCCCGCAGGCCGCGGACGGCGGCCTCGGTGAGCACCCGCGTGGTCTCCTGGAAGGAGGCGGCGGAGATGAAGGACTCGGTGGCCAGCGACGCCTTGGTGATGCCCAGCAGGACGGGATCGTAGACCGCGGGCTCGATGCCGCGTTCCTCGGCCTTCTCGTTCTCCTCCAGGGCCCGCGACTTGTCGATCTGCTCGCCCCGGAGGAACTTCGTCTCGCCGGGCAGGGTGACCTCGACCTTGCGCAGCATCTGGCGAATGATCACCTCGATGTGCTTGTCGTTGATCTTCACGCCCTGCAACCGGTAAACGTCCTGGATCTCGCGGACCAGGTAGTCGGCCAGCTTCTCCACCCCCTGCAGGCGGAGGATGTCGTGGGGGTTGAGCTCACCGTCGGAGATGACCTCGCCCTTCTCCACCGTCTCGCCCTCGAAGACGGACAGCTGGCGCCACTTCGGGATGAGCACCTCGTGCTCGCCGCTTTCGTCCTCGATGATGAGACGCCGCTTGCCCTTGGTCTCCTTGCCGAACTTCACCTTGCCGGTGTGCTCAGCGAGGATGGCCGGCTCCTTGGGCTTGCGGGCCTCGAAGAGGTCCGCCACCCGGGGGAGGCCGCCGGTGATGTCGCGGGTCTTGGACGACTCCTGGGGGATGCGGGCGATGATGTCGCCTACGCCCACCTTGGCGCCGTCCTCCATGACGATGATCGCTCCCACCGGCAGAGGATAGGCGATGGGCTCCTTGCTGTCGGGGAAGGTCACGTCCTTGCCCTTGGAATCCACCAGGCGGGCGATGGGCCTGAGGTCCTTGCCCGCCGCGCCCCGCTGCTTCGGGTCGATGGCGACGATGCTGGAGAGGCCGGTGTGCTCGTCCACGGTGGATTCCACGGTGACACCGTCGACGAAGTCCTGGAACTTCATCACGCCGGCGGCCTCGGAGACCACCGGGTGGGTGTGGGGGTCCCAGGTGGCCACGACCTGTCCGGGCTTCACGGCATCCCCGTCGTCCACGGCGATGTTGGCGCCGTAGGGGATCTTGTAGCGCTCACGCTCCCGGCCGTATTCGTCGATCACGCCCAGCTCGCCGGACCGCGACACGGCCACCAGGTGGCCCTTGTCGTGGCGGACAGTCTTGATGTTGTGCAGCCGGACCGTGCCGTTGCCCTTGATCTCGACGCTCGAGCGGGCGGCGGCCCGTGACGCGGCGCCACCGATGTGGAAGGTCCGCATGGTCAGCTGCGTGCCCGGCTCGCCGATGGACTGGGCGGCGATGACGCCCACGGATTCGCCGATGTTGACCTTGTGGCCCCGGGCCAGGTCCCGGCCGTAGCACTGGGCGCAGACGCCGTAGCGGGTCTCGCAGGTAATGGGGGACCGCACCCACACCTGGTCCACGGACATCCTCTCCAGCTCCTTGACCCAGCGCTCGTCGAGCAGGGTCCCCGCCGGGGCGATAACCTCCTCGCTGCCCGGCTTGAACACGTCCTGGGCCGCCACCCGGCCAAGCACCCGCTCGCGCAGGGGCTCAACCACGTCGCCGCCTTCCACCAGCGGCGTCATCAGCAGGCCGTTGTAGGTTCCGCAGTCGTCCTCGGTCACCACCAGGTCCTGGGCGACGTCCACGAGCCGGCGCGTGAGGTAACCGGAGTTGGCCGTCTTCAGGGCCGTGTCCGCCAGGCCCTTTCGAGCGCCGTGGGTGGAGATGAAGTACTGGAGGACATTGAGGCCCTCACGGAAGTTCGCCTCGATGGGGGTCTCGATGATGGACCCGTCAGGCTTGGCCATCAGGCCACGCATGCCGGCGAGCTGCCGGATCTGCGCGGCGGAGCCACGGGCCCCGGAGTCGGCCATCATGAAAATGGAGTTGAAGGACTTCTGGCGCGCCTTCTTGCCCTCGGCGTTGACGACTTCGTCGGTGCCGAGCTTGTCCATCATGGCCTTGGCCACGCGGTCGTTGGTGTGCGACCAGATGTCCACGACCTTGTTGTAGCGCTCGCCGTTGGTGATGAGTCCGGAAGCGTACTGCTCCTGGAAGTTCTTCACCTCGGCTTCCGCCTCGGCCAGGATCTCCGGCTTTTCCTCCGGCACCACCATGTCGTCCACGCCGAAGGACACGCCCGCCCGGGTCGCGAACCGGAAACCGGTGTACATCAGCTGGTCGGCAAAGACCACGGTGGTCTTCAGGCCCAGCCGCCGGTAGCACTCGTTGATGACCGCCGAGATGGCCTTCTTGTTCATGTCCTTGTTGATCTCGGCGAAGGGCAGTCCCTTCGGCAGGATCTCGGACAGCAGTGCGCGGCCCACGGTGGTGTCCATCACCTTCGTGGTCTCCTGGATCTCCCCTTCCTCGTCGATGAAGGAGTCCACCATGCGCACCTTCACCCTGGCCTGAAGCTCCACGGCCCGGTTCTCGTAGGCCCGGTGGACCTCCTGGACGTCCGAGAAGAGGCTGCCCTCGCCGCGGGCGTTGATGCGCTCCCGGGTCATGTAGTACAGCCCGAGGACCACGTCCTGGGACGGCACGATGATGGGATCACCATTGGCCGGCGAGAGGATGTTGTTGGACGCCATCATCAGCGCCCGGGCCTCCAGCTGGGCCTCCAGGGACAGGGGCACGTGCACCGCCATCTGGTCGCCGTCAAAGTCGGCGTTGAAGGCCGTGCAGACCAGCGGGTGCAGGGTGATGGCCTTGCCCTCGATGAGCACCGGCTCGAAGGCCTGGATGCCCAGCCGGTGCAGGGTGGGCGCCCGGTTCAGCATCACCGGGTGCTCGCGGATGACCTCTTCCAGGATGTCCCAGACTTCCGGCCCCTCGCGCTCCACGGCCCGCTTGGCGGCCTTGATGGTCAGCGCCTCCCCGCGGAGCTGGAGCTTGTGGAAGATGAACGGCTTGAACAGCTCCAGGGCCATCTTCTTGGGCAGACCGCACTGGTGGAGCTTCAGGGTCGGGCCCACCACGATCACGGAGCGGCCGGAGTAGTCCACCCGCTTGCCCAGCAGGTTCTGGCGGAAACGGCCCTGCTTGCCCTTGATCATGTCCGCCAGGGACTTCAGCGGCCGTTTGTTGGTGCCGGTGATGGCCCGGCCGCGACGGCCGTTGTCCAGCAGGGCGTCCACGGACTCCTGCAGCATGCGCTTTTCGTTGCGGACGATGATGTCCGGGGCGTTCAGCTCCAGCAGCCGGCGCAGGCGGTTGTTGCGGTTGATGACCCGGCGGTAAAGGTCGTTCAGGTCGGAAGTGGCGAAGCGGCCGCCGTCCAGGGGCACCAGGGGACGCAGGTCCGGGGGCAGCACCGGCAGGACGGTCATTACCATCCACTCGGGCTTGTTGCCGGACTCCAGGAACGACTCCAGCAGCTTGAGCCGCTTGGACAGCCGCTTGATCTTGGTCTCTGAGTTCGTTCCGGCGATCTCCTCGCGGACCTTCACCACCTCGGCGTTCAGATCGATGGTGCGCAGCATCTCGTGGACGGCCTCGGCGCCCATGGTGGCGTCGAACTCGTCCCCGTGCTCCTCGATGGCGTCAAGGTACTGCTCGTCGGTGAGCAGCTGGCCCCGCTCCATCGGCGTCAGGCCCGGGTCGGTGACCACGAAGGCCTCGAAGTACAGCACACGCTCGATCTCGCGCAGCGTCATGTCCAGCATGAGGCCGATGCGGGAAGGCAGCGACTTCAGGAACCAGATGTGCGCGACCGGGCTGGCCAGCTCGATATGGCCCATGCGCTCCCGTCGGACCTTGGCCTGGGTGACCTCGACGCCACACTTCTCGCAGACCACGCCGCGGTGCTTGAGGCGCTTGTACTTGCCGCAAAGACACTCGTAGTCCTTCACGGGCCCAAAGATCTTGGCGCAGAACAGGCCGTCCCGCTCCGGCTTGAACGTCCGGTAGTTGATGGTCTCCGGCTTCTTGACCTCGCCATAGGACCAGGACCGGATCATCTCCGGCGAGGCCAGCCCGATGCGAATGGCATCGAAATCCTCGACGGGCACCTGCTGCTTGAAGAGCTTCAGAAGATCCTTCATCGCTTCACCTTCCCCCTCGGGGGCTTAAATTCTGTCCAGCTGCGGCTCATTGGGAAGACGCGCCCTTATTCCTGCTCCAGCTCGATGTTGATCGCGAGTGAGCGGATTTCCTTCACCAGCACGTTGAAGGACTCGGGCATGCCGGCCACCATCTGGTGGGTGCCGTCCACGATGTTCTTGTACATCTTGGTACGGCCCTGCACGTCGTCCGACTTGACGGTCAGCATCTCCTGCAGCGTATAGGCGGCCCCGTAGGCCTCGAGGGCCCAGACCTCCATCTCGCCGAAGCGCTGACCACCGAACTGGGCCTTGCCGCCCAGCGGCTGCTGGGTGACCAGGCTGTACGGGCCGGTGGAACGGGCATGCATCTTGTCGTCCACCAGGTGGTTGAGCTTGAGCATGTACATGTAGCCGACGGTCACCTGGCGGTCGAAGGGCTCGCCGGTGCGGCCGTCGATCAGCGTCGCCTGGCCCGACTGCGGCAGCTCCGCCAGGGCCAGCAGACCCTTGATCTCCTCCTCGGTGGCCCCGTCGAAAACGGGCGTCGCCATGGGCACGCCGCCGCGGAGGTTGCCCGCCAGCTCGACGACCTCGTCGTCCTTCAGGGAGTCCAGGTCTTCCTTCTTGCCGCCGGTGGCGTTGTAGACGTCGCCCAGGAACTCCCGGACCTCGCCCACCCTGGCCTCCGCATCCAGCATCTGCCCGATGCGCAGCCCGAGACCCTTGGCGGCCCAGCCCAGGTGAGTCTCCAGCACCTGTCCCACGTTCATGCGCGAAGGCACGCCCAGCGGGTTCAGGACGATGTCCACGGGGGTGCCGTCCTCGGTGTAGGGCATGTCCTCGAGAGGGCGCCCGGAGCGAGGTCGTCGCCCTGGGTGATCTTGCCCTTCTTCTCCTCGAGACGACGGTCGAATTCCTCGCGCTGCTGCTCGAGACGCTCGCGGATCCGCTCGAGCTGGCCCTGGGCCTCCTCGTTCTTCAGGCGGATCTCGAACCACTTCTCTCTGGAAAGCTCTTCCAGGTAGGCCTTGGTGACCACGCTGTCGGCCTTGAGCTTGTTGGGACCGCCGGCAGCCTTCTTGCCCAGCAGCATCTTCTCCACGCGCTGGAAGATGTCGTTCTCCAGGATGCGCAGGGTGTCGTCCAGGTCCTTGCGGACCCGCTCGATCTCCTGCCGCTCGATGGACAGGGCCCGGGAATCCTTCTCCACGCCGTCTCGGGTGAAGACACGCACGTCGATGACCGTGCCGTCCATGCCCGGCGGCACACGCAGGGAGGTGTCCTTAACGTCCGACGCCTTCTCGCCGAAGATGGCCCGGAGCAGCTTTTCCTCCGGGGTGAGCTGCGTCTCGCCCTTGGGCGTGACCTTGCCCACCAGGATGTCGCCGGCGCGAACCTCGGCACCGATGTAGGAGATGCCCGCCTCGTCCAGGTTAGCCAGGGCAGCCTCGCCCACGTTCGGGATGTCGGCGGTGATCTCCTCCGGTCCCAGCTTGGTATCCCGGGCGACGCAGGTCAGTTCCTCGATGTGGATCGTGGTGAAACGATCCTCCTGGACCACCCGCTCGGAGATCAGGATTGAGTCCTCGAAGTTGTAACCGTGCCAGGGCATGAACGCCACCAGCAGGTTCTGGCCCAGCGCCAGCTCGCCCATGTCGGTGGACGGGCCGTCAGCCAGCACGTCGCCGCGGGCGATGACGTCGCCCTCCCGGACCAGGGGACGCTGGTTGATGCAGGTGTTCTGGTTGGACCGCTGGTACTTGGTCAGGTTGTAGATGTCCACGCCGGCTTCTTCGGCGGTGGTCTCGTCGTCGTTGACCCGGACCACGATGCGGGAGGCGTCCACGGAGTCCACCACGCCGCCGCGGCTTGCCACCACGGTGACGCCGGAATCCACGGCCACGGCCCGTTCCATGCCGGTGCCCACCAGGGGAGTCTCGGACCTAAGGGTGGGGACGGCCTGGCGCTGCATGTTGGAGCCCATGAGGGCGCGGTTGGCGTCGTCGTGCTCCAGGAAGGGGATCAGGGACGCCGCCACGGAGACGATCTGCCGCGGCGAGACGTCCATGTACTGGACCTGGTCGGCGGTGGCCATCATGAACTCGTTGCGGTGCCGGCAGGAAATCAGGTCGCTGACCAGCCTGCCGTTTGCGTCCAGCTCGGCGTTGGCCTGGGCGATGACGAACTGGCTTTCCTCGATGGCCGACAGGTACTCGATCTCGTTCGTGACCCGACCGTCCACGACCTTCCTGTACGGGGTCTCGAGGAACCCGTAGTCATTGGTCCGGGCGTACACGGACAGGGAGTTGATCAGGCCGATGTTCGGGCCTTCCGGGGTCTCGATGGGGCAGACCCGGCCGTAGTGGGTCGGGTGCACGTCCCGGACCTCGAAACCCGCCCGCTCCCGGGTCAGGCCGCCGGGACCCAGCGCCGAGACGCGCCGCTTGTGGGTGACCTCCGACAGGGGATTGTTCTGGTCCATGAACTGGGACAGCTGGGACGAGCCGAAGAACTCCTTCACCGCCGCCGCCACCGGCTTGGCGTTGATCATCTCCTGGGGCATGAGGCCCTCGGACTCCGCCAGGGTCAGACGCTCCTTGACGGCGCGCTCCACCCGGACCAGGCCGATGCGGAACGCGTTCTCGGCCATCTCGCCGACGCTCCGAACGCGCCGGTTGCCCAGGTGGTCGATGTCGTCGACGCTGCCGCTGCCGTTACGGATATCGCACAGCGTCCGGAGCACGGCGATGATGTCGGAGGTGGCCTTGGGATCGTCCTTGCCGTATTCCTCGAACAGCTTCTTGGACTCCTCGTCCTTGCGGGACGCGAAGTAGTGGCCGTCATACAGCACGCCGGGACCCGTGACGGCCTCCCGCTCGACCCGCCGGTTGAACTTCATCCGGCCGACCGCGGAGAGATCGTAGCGCTCCGGGTTGAAGAACAGGTTATGGAACAGGTTTTCAGCCGCCTCCCGGGTCGGGGGCTCGCCGGGACGCATCATGCGATAGATCTCCACCAGCGCCTCGAGCTGGGTCTTGGTGGGATCGATGCGAAGGGTCGAGGAGACATAGGGCCCCCGGTCCAGGTCGTTGACCCAGAGGGTGCTGATGTTCTTGATGCCCTTGTTGATGAGGTTCTTGACCAGCTCGCCGGTAAGTTCGTCGTTGGCCCGGGCGATCAGCTCGCCGGAGGACTCGTCCACCACGTCGTGGGCGAGGATCTTGCCCTCCAGGTAGTCCGCCGGCACCGGCAGCTCGCTGACCTCAGCGGCCTTCAGGCGCTTCACGTGCAGGGCCGTGATGCGCTTGCCCTCCGGGACGATGACTTCACCGTCGACAACCACGTCGAAGCTCGCCGTCTCGCCCCGAAGGCGCTCGGGCACCAGCTTCAGCCGGATCTCCGGACCGAGCTCGAACTCGTTGGTCTCGAAGAACAGGTCCAGCATCTCCTGGTCGGAGTACCCCAGGGCCCGCAGCAGGATGGTCACCGGCAGCTTCCGCCGGCGGTCGATGCGGGCGAACAGGCAGTCCTTGGGATCGAACTCGAAGTCCAGCCAGGAACCGCGGTAGGGGATGACCCGGGCCGAGAACAGCAGCTTGCCGGAGCTGTGGGTCTTGCCTCGGTCGTGATCGAAGAACACGCCCGGCGAACGATGCAGCTGGGAGACGATGACCCGCTCGGTGCCGTTGATGATGAAGGTGCCGTTTTCCGTCATCAGCGGCATCTCGCCCAGGTAGACCTCCTGTTCGCGGATGTCCTTGACGGGCTTCGGCGTGCCGGAGGCTTCCTTGTCGTAGATGACCAGGCGCACCTTCACCCGGAGGGGCGCGGCGTAGGTCAGGCCCCGGACCTGGCACTCCTTCACGTCGAAGGGAGGATCGCCCAGCCTGTAGCTGACGTACTCCAGGGCGGCGTTGCCGGAGTAGCTGACGATGGGGAACACGCTCTGGAACGCGGCGTGCAGGCCGATATCCCGGCGGTCGCTCCCGGTGATGTCCTCCTGCAGGAACTTCCGGTAGGAGTCCAGCTGGATGGACAGCAGGTAGGGCACCTCGAGAATCGTCGGGCGCTTACCGAAGTCCTTGCGGATTCGCTTCTTCTCAGTAAAGGAATAGGCCATGTGGCTCACCCTCGAATGCGGCTCGTTCGCTGATCACTTAACCCGCCGTGAAGCGGGTCGCCGGAGTCGCGGAAATCTCCGGCAGTTGAAGCGGGAAAAGGCCGGTGGCCACGGCCACCAGCCCTCCCGGTTGGCACAGGTGTATAAGCCTGCGCACGCAGCTGTTACTTGACGTCGACGCTGGCGCCGGCCTCTTCGAGCTGCTTCTTGATACTCTCGGCCTCGTCCTTGGCGACGCCCTCCTTCACGGTGGCGGGCACGCCCTCGACCATGTCCTTGGCCTCCTTGAGGCCCAGGCCGGTGATCGTCCGGACAGCCTTGATGACGGCGACCTTGTTGGAGCCGAAGCTCGACATCACCACGTCGAACTCGGTCTTCTCCTCGGCAGCCTCGGCGGCCTCACCGCCGGCGGCACCGCCGGCAGCCACGGCCACGGGAGCCGCGGCGGACACGCCCCACTTCTCTTCGAGGTCGGACACCAGCTGGGTGACCTCGAGCACGCTCATGTTGCTCAGAGCGTCAATGATTTCTTCACGCGAAACAGCCATTTTCGTTACTCCAGATACTTACGCAAACGTTGTTACCCTGTGAGCAGTCCCTACCCTTACGCCGACTGCAGCTGGTCGCGACGCGCGGCGAGCACGCGGGCGAGCTGCGCCGCGGGCTCGTTGAGCGTACGCACCAGCTTGCTGGCCGGCGCCTGGAAGACCCCGAGCAGCATCGCCCGGGCCTGGTCCAGGGTGGGAAGACTGGCGAGCCGCTCCAGCTCGGTGGCAGGCAGCACCTGCCCGCCGATGGAGACCATGCGCGTCACCAGCTGCTCGTTGTCCTTGGCGAAGGCCTTGACCACACGCGCCGCGGAACCGGGGTCCTCCTGGGAGAACGCCAGTACCAGCGGACCGCTGAGCTCGTCCTTCATGCATTCGAAGTCCGTGCCTTCCAGCGCCCGCCGGGCGAGGGTGTTCTTGACCACCCGCAGGTAGACGCCGGAGTTCCGGGCCTCCCTGCGCAGGTCGGTCATCTGGCTTACGGAAAGCCCGCGGTACTCGGCCGCCACGGCCGAGTGAGCTGACTCCGCAACCGCCTTCACCTCGGCGACAAGTGCCTTCTTGTCTTCGAGCCTCAGTGCCATTGTTTCCTCCTGGCGGAAAGTTCTAACCCGGGAACCCTTCCCTGCGTCCCCGCCCTTGACGGCGAACCTTCACCAGGAAAAGCCTGACTCGGGTAACACCATCTGCGCAGGCATTTCATTAAGGCCTCATGGCCGCCTGCGGTCTTTGACGACGGCCGGCTCACGCCGGCCCCGATTTGTGCACTCCATTGCTGCACCAGGGAGCTGCCGGCTCGCGCCGGCCCCGGGTGCACGATTCGTCCCTAGAAACTCAGCGACGTCTGGTCCACCGAGATCCCCGGACCCATGGTCGAGGAGACGGTGACCTTCTTCATGTAAATACCCTTCGTGGCGCTCGGCCGGGCTTTCTGAAGATCTGCCAGCAGCGCGCTCAGGTTTTCCCTGAGCGCCACCGGCTCGAAATCAGTCTTGCCGATGGGGCAGTGGATGATTCCCGCCTTGTCAGTGCGGTACCGCACCTGTCCGGCCTTGGCATTCTTGACGGCCGTTTCCACGTCCGGGGTGACCGTGCCCACCTTGGGGTTGGGCATCAGGCCGCGGGGGCCCAGGGTCGGGCCGAGCTGGCCGACGACCCGCATGGCGTCCGGGGTCGCGATCACGACGTCGAAGTCCATGAAGCCGCCCTTGACCTTCTCGGCCAGATCCTCGAAGCCGACGATGTCGGCGCCTGCGGCCTCTGCCTTCTCGGCGTTGGCGCCCTGGGCGAATACCGCCACGCGGACGGTCTGGCCCGTGCCGTGGGGCAGCACCGTGGAACCCCGCACCACCTGGTCGGACTTCCGGGGGTCCACGCCCAGGTTCACCGCCACGTCGACGGTCTCCTTGAACTTGGCCTGGGCCAGCTCCTTCACGAGGCTGATGGCCTCGTCGATCCCGTAGTAGTGCCCGGGCTTCACCTTCTCGGCGAACAGCTTCTTGCGCTTGGTCTTTGCCATGACTACAGACCCTCCACTTCCAGGCCCATGCTGCGGGCGCTACCGGCGATGGTGCGCACGGCGGCGTCCAGGTCGGCAGCGGTGAGATCAGGCTCCTTGGTCCTGGCGATCTCTTCCAGCTGGGCCCGGGTCACCCTCCCAACCTTGTTCTGGTTGGGCTCCCCGCTGCCCTTGGGGACGCCCGCGGCCTTCTTCAGCAGCACCGCGGCCGGCGGGGTCTTGGTAATGAAGGTGAAGCTGCGGTCCGAGTAGACCGTGATCACCACGGGAATGGGCAGGCCCGGCTCCGTGCCCTGGGTGTGGGCATTGAAAGCCTTGCAGAACTCCATGATGTTCACGCCCTGCTGGCCCAGCGCGGGACCAACCGGCGGAGACGGGTTCGCCTGGCCTGCAGGAATCTGCAGCTTGATGTAACCCTGTACTTTCTTAGCCATGACTCTTTCCTGTCACTGGGTCCAAACGCCTTTCGGCTCCCCTGCCGCTTCCGTTCCGATTCCGCGGCGGCCAATCCCGACCGCGGTCCTTCCCTGGGACGACTGCCGTCGCCTGCGTCAGGCCTTCTCGACCTGACTGAAATCGAGCTCCACCGGCGTAGCGCGACCGAGGATCTGCACCGCCACCCGGAGCTTGCTCTTGTCGTAGTTGACCTCTTCGACGACCCCGTTGAAGTCGTTGAACGGCCCGTCGGTGACGCGCACCACCTCGCCCGGCTCGAACAGGACCTTCGGGCGCGGCTTCTCGGCGCCTTCCTGTACCCGCTGGAGGATCGCCTCGGCCTCCCGGTCGCTGATGGGCGCCGGCCGGTCGCTGGATCCGCCGATGAAGCCCAGGACCTTGGGCACGTCCTTCACGAGATGCCAGGTCTCGTCGTCCAGCTCCATCTGCACCAGCACGTAGCCGGGGAAAAACTTCCGCTCGCTCTTGCGCTTCTGACCCTCGCGCATCTCAACCACTTCTTCGGTGGGCACGAGAATATCGCCGAACTTGTGCTCGAGCCCCTTGCGCTTGATGCGCTCGATCAGGGACTCCTTCACCTTGTGCTCGAAGTTCGAGTATGCGTGTACGACGTACCAGCGTAGCGCCACGGGATCAGCCTCCCTGTCCGGTCAGCATGCGGGTCGCCCACAGCAGGAACATGTCCAGCAGCCAGAAGAACACGCCCATGACGATCACGAAGAAGATGATCACCAGCGTGGTCTGCACTGTCTCCTGGCGCGTCGGCCACACCACCTTCCTCAGCTCGACCCGGGCCGTTTGCACGAATTTCCACGTGGCCTGGCCCTGGGCGGACGTCATGAAGACGCCGAAAGCAGCTGCAATGGCGGCGATGACGCCCAGCCACCGCTGCCAGGCCGGCAGGTCGATGAACCAGTAATAGCCCACGATCCCGGCCAGCAGGATCGCCACAGCCAGTACCAGCTTGACCGTGTCCAGCGGATTTACGCCGGCGTTTTCTGTCTTTGCGTTCATTTCCCGTCGTCCAGACGCATCGGCGCCCCTGGGGGCGCCTGCGTTATCTGGCAGGGCAGGAGGGAATCGAACCCCCAACCTGCGGTTTTGGAGACCGCCGCTCTGCCAATTGAGCTACTGCCCTGTTGTCTGTGCGGGGCCGGTCGCCCCGATTCAAAGCCTGTTCCGCCAAAAACGGTCCCGGGTGGCTCGCCGGAGACCCGGCGCACCGACCTGGACGAATTACTCGATGATCTTGGAGACGACGCCGGCGCCGACGGTGCGGCCGCCCTCGCGAATGGCGAAGCGAAGACCTTCCTCCATCGCAATCGGCGCAATCAGCTCCACCTTCATCTGGATGTTGTCCCCCGGCATCACCATCTCGGTGCCCTCCGGAAGCTCCACCGCACCCGTCACGTCCGTCGTCCGGAAGTAAAACTGCGGCCGGTAGCCCTTGAAGAACGGAGTGTGACGACCACCCTCCTCCTTCGTCAGCACATACACCTCAGCCTCAAACTTGGTGTGCGGCGTGATCGACCCCGGCTTCGCCAGCACCTGGCCACGCTCCACCTCGTCACGCTTCGTGCCACGCAGCAGCACTCCCACGTTGTCGCCCGCCTGACCCTGGTCAAGCAGCTTGCGGAACATCTCCACACCCGTGACCGTCGTCTTCGTCGTGTCCTTGATGCCGACGATCTCTACCTCGTCGCCCACCTTCACA
The DNA here is from genome assembly GCA_037383845.1 of Gammaproteobacteria bacterium. Lineage (GTDB taxonomy): Bacteria > Pseudomonadota > Gammaproteobacteria > Steroidobacterales > XN24 > JARRON01. Next base: position 21,265 of record JARRON010000039.1, on the reverse strand, counting down.
ATCCCGCGCTCAACACGACCCGTCACCACCGTGCCACGACCCGAAATCGAGAACACATCCTCGATCGGCATCAAAAACGCACCATCAATCGCACGCTGCGGCTCAGGAATGTAATCATCCATCGCCTCAATCAGCTTGTGGATCGACGGCACACCAATGTCGCTCTCGTCTCCCTCAAACGCCTTCAGCGCCGAACCAATAATCACCGGCGTGTCGTCACCAGGAAACTCGTACGTCGACAAAAGATCCCGAACCTCAAGCTCCACCAGCTCCAAAAGCTCCGGATCATCCACCATGTCCGCCTTGTTCATGTACACCACAATGCACGGCACGCCCACCTGACGCGCCAGCAAAATATGCTCCCGCGTCTGCGGCATCGGACCATCCGCCGCCGATACCACCAGAATCGCACCGTCCATCTGCGCCGCACCCGTGATCATGTTCTTGATGTAGTCAGCATGACCCGGACAGTCCACGTGCGCGTAATGACGCTTCTCCGACTCGTACTCAACGTGCGCCGTCGCAATCGTGATGCCCCGCGCCTTCTCCTCCGGCGCATTGTCAATCTGGTCGTAAGCCCTTACCTCACCACCAAACTTCTCGGCCATCGCCTTCGTCATCGCCGCCGTCAAGGTCGTCTTGCCATGGTCCACATGACCAATCGTCCCCACATTCACGTGCGGCTTCGTACGCTCGAACTTCGACTTGGACATCGGTACTCGACTCCGGTAGTGCTGAGTTTCTCGTTTCGGGCGCTGCGCCGGCTCCGCGGCGACGGGCGCTGCCCACCCTAATTTGACTGTCTGTAACTAACTGGAGCCCACAACCGGATTTGAACCGGTGACCTCTTCCTTACCAAGGAAGTGCTCTACCGACTGAGCTATGTGGGCCGAACTCTCCGGCGGACCGCGCCGCGGGCCGCACCCGTCGACTGGAGCGGGCGATGGGAATCGAACCCACATCATCAGCTTGGAAGGCTGAGGTTCTACCATTGAACTACGCCCGCGCGAACCTGCGACCAACCTGCTGCCCCCAGAACCCAGTCCTGCCCTCAGGGCGCCGGACTTTGGTGGAGGGGGTAGGATTCGAACCTACGAAGGCTGAGCCAGCAGATTTACAGTCTGCCCCCGTTGACCGCTTGGGTACCCCTCCGCCAGACGGAAGCGACGAATTATCAACCCGGGTCCCGAGGGTGTCAACCGTGGACCAGGCCCGAAACGGGTGCCCCGGGGCACTGAAAGGGGCCTTCGCCGGCCCCAGACGACGCCGCCCCCGGCAAGCGGGGGCGGCGAAGGCGAACAGGCCCGTAACCGGGCCGGGAACAATCCCTGCTACTTGGCGGCCTCGGCGGCGAAGTAGGCGGCGACGTCAGGCACGTCAGCCGCATCCAGCTCCTGGATGACCTCGGGATGATCCTCGCTGGCCATCATCCCCTTGATGGCCGTGGCGATTTCGTCGGCGCTCATGCCCTCGAAATCCGACGCCTCGTGGCAATCGAGGCAAACCTCGGCCTTGGACGCGCCATCGGCGCCCAGGGCGGCCGTGCTGGCCAGGGCAAAAGGCAGGGAAATCAAGGCGATAGCAATTCTCTTCATGGTCGGACTCCTAATGATCCGGACGCGACCGGACCGCCATTATAGCCCACGGGGCCCGGGGCCCGCAGCGGGTGCGAAGGAATGGAGCCGGCGACAGGAGTCGAACCTGCGACCTACTGATTACAAATCAGCCGCTCTACCAGCTGAGCTACGCCGGCGCCAGGCGCGATTCTAGGCGCCTCCGGGCCGTCCACCAAGCGGTCCGCCGCCGGGTGGACGAAAAAGGCCGCGCCCGGTGCCGGACGCGGCCCTTCCGGAGACCTCTGGAAAGCTTACTTGGCGGCTTCGGCAGCGAAATACGCGGCGATGTCGGCCGCATCGGATTCGCCGATCTCCACGCCGGGATGGTTCACCTCGCCGGCGAGGACGCCCTTGATGGACGTGGTCAGCTCGTCAGCACTCATACCCTCGAAATCCTCGGCCATGTGGCAGTCCATGCAGACTTCCGCCTTCTTGGCGCCGGCAGCGGCGTCGGCAGCAAGGGCCGAGGCGCTGAAAAGCGCCAGGGATGCGGCGGCAGAGGCAATCATCAGCTTCTTCATTACGAGTCTCCTTGGGCTCGTTAAACCGGGGTCAGAAGGACCTGATAGTACCCAGCGCGCCGATGGGGAGCCATACGTATCATTCCGACGCAAGCTGCGCCAGGCCCTCCAGGACCAGGTGCGGTACCTCCTCCGCCGACTCGAGCAGGCGCGCCAGGCCCTGAGCACCGCCGCCGGTCAGGAACACTTTCGGCGGAATCTCGCCCGGGACGCGTCGGCCCGCCTCCGCGACCAGGCCAGCCGCCGCCAGCAGGGCCGCTTCCTCGATGGCCGGCCGGGTGTCCACCGGGAATGCGTCGCCCGCCGCCGCGGCTTCCGAGGCGGCGGAAAACCCGGCCAGGTCGCCGGTGCCCGACCACAGCGAGCCCACCATCAGCGCGATCCCGGGGAGGATATAGCCGCCCAGGTGACGGCCGCCGGCGGCCATGGCATCCACGGTGATGGCCGAGCCTGCGTCCACCACCAGGCACGGGCCGGCGGTGCGGGCCCGGGCACCCACCAGGGCTGCCCACCGGTCGGCGCCCAGCCGGCGGGGCTCGGGATAGGCGCAGCGAACGCCGGCGGCCTCGGCGCAGGGCCATATCCGTTCCAGCGGCAGCCTGCGGCCTTCTGCCCAGGCCTCCAGGGCCGCGGCGACCTCCGCCCCGCCCACTACCGCGGCGATGCCGCGATCCGCCCGCGGCAGATCCAGGCCGTCCAGGGCCGCACCCAGGCCCGTCTCCCGGTAAGCCGACGCACCCAGGAACCGCACGCCCCCATCGACCCGCAGGCCGGCCTTGACCCGGCTGTTGCCCACGTCCAGCAGGAGGATCACGGCTCTGGCCTGACGCTGACTTCGCCCGCGGTCACGCGGATGACGCTGCCGTCGGGCTGCTCGAGCAGAAGGGCCCCCATGTCATCCACGCCCCGGGCAATCCCCGACTGCCCGCCCGCGGGGCCTGCACCGTGCACCTGGCGCCCCCGCAGGGCATCGAGGCGGGCAAAGTCGTCGCGGAATGCATCCAGGCCGCCTGATTCGAACCGGACCAGCGCCCGGTCCACGGCGGTGACAACTTCCGTCGCCACCACCGCCCGGGGAGGCGGGTGACCGCAAATCTCCGCCAGGTCGGCAGGCGGCAGGGCGCGGCCGTCTTCCACCCGTCGCCGGGCTGCCTGGGGAAAGCGATGGTTGATGCCCACGCCCACTGCGGCCAGGGTGGGCCCCTGGGCTTCTCCCCGGAGCTCGATCAGGATCCCGCCCAGCTTCCGCTCTTTCCAGAGCAGGTCGTTGGGCCACTTGAGGGCAAGGCCCGCCGCACCCAGGCGCTCCAGGGCGGCCACCGTGGCCACGCCCACCGCCAGGGCCAGTCCGCCAAGGCCCGAGGGCGCCTGGGCCAGCCGGCAGGCCACCGACAGGCACACTCCCGCGCCCGGCGGCGAGAGCCAGCGCCGGCCCCGCCGGCCCCGTCCGGCGGTCTGGTAGTCCGCCACGCATACAGCCAGTCCGGGCCCCTCGGGCGCCGCCGCCAGCACGCGGGTGCTGGTGGAATCCACCCGGGGACGGACGTCCAGGTGGGCAAGCCGTTCGCCAAGCGCCCGGCCCAGACGAGCGCGAACCGCCTCCGGGTCCAGGGGGTCTACGGGGGTGTCCAGGCGATATCCGGATCCGGGCACGGCGGTCACGTCCAGGCCCTGGGCCTGGAGCCGCCGGACCGCTTTCCAGACGGCGGTGCGGCTCACGCCCAGGCGCCGGGCCAGGCCCTGGCCGGAGATGACCTGGCCGCCGGCCAGGGCGTCCAGAAGCGACGCCTCCAGGGTCACCCGGATCCGCCGCCCAGCAGACCCCGCCAGAGCCGGCTCTCCACTCCCGCGCGCATCCGCGCGATGTTGCTCCGGTGGGTGTACAGGATGAAGACGGCCATGATGACGGTGAAGGTGAACAGAACGCCGGGCACACGCCCCGTCGCCGCCAGCCACACCGGAGCAGCGGCGGCCGCGATCATGGTGCCCAGCCCCACGTAACCGGTGATGGCCACGACGGCCACCCAGGTCCCCACCACCACCGCAAGCATGAGCGGGTCCAGCACGGCGTATGCGCCCAGCAGGGTCGCCATCCCCTTGCCGCCCCGGAAACCGAACCACAGGGGATATACGTGCCCCACCACCGCCCCCGCCCCGATGGCAACGGCGACCAGTTCCCGGTCCATGTCCGGGTTCACCGGCACGCCGGGGAGAGACGCCGGCGTCAGCCAGAGCATCGGCAGGACGGCCTTGAGAACGTCCACCAGCACCACGCCGAGGGCGAACACCGGCCCCTGGGTGCGAAGCGCGTTGGTGCCCCCGGGGTTGCCGCTGCCGAGGCCGCGGATGTCCACCCCCCGAAGACGCCCGAGCAGCAGGCTGCCGACCACGGAGCCGCAGAGGTAGCCGATGAGGGCCTTGACCAGGAGTTCCATCGTCACCGGAAAGAACGGGCGGGAAGACAGCAGTTTAGCATCGCGCGGGGACCGGCCCGGGCGCGTCCGTCGTGTTTGCTGCGCCGGCGCCAACGCCACGCCGAGGCCTGCGGTTGCAGTCGCCGGTTCCGATCCTCGTCAATCCCGCCGCCGTCGGCGGACGACCCCTGAAAGCTGCCCCGGGGGTAAGCGCCGTTCTCGCGACGGCGGGCATACCGTCGGAGATCGTCGTCAGCCGGGGCCCCGGACATCGGGCGGAAGCCGCTGCCGGAGCTGCCGCCGCGGGCTGCGCCTGGTTGGTCGCACTGGGCGGCGACGGCACTCTCTCCGAGGTGGCGGGGGGACTGCTGGAGGAAGGTTCCGGTCGCACCGCCATGGCGCCGGTGCCAGCGGGCACCGGCAACGATTTCGCCAAGACCGCCGGCGTGCCCTCCCACTGGAAGGCTGCGGCCCGCCGGCTGACGGGCGGGGCACGGCGCCGGCAGATCGACGCCGGCCGCCTGGATGGCCGCTGGTTCATCAATGGCGTGGGCATGGGCCTGGACGCGGCCGTGGCCGTGGGGGCGGACCGTCACAAGCGCCGGGCGGGCGTACTGGGCTACCTGGCCGGGTTCGCCGGCGTGCTTCGTGACGGCGTCGCCGCGCCCATGGCGCGCATCCGCTGGGACGGCGGCCAGGACGAGCGCCGGGTCTCCCTGGTCACGGTGTGCAACGGCCGCCACGTCGGCGGGCTGTTCCATATTGCCCCCGACGCGGCCCTGGATGACGGCTGCCTGAACCTCGTCTGGGCCGATCGGGTGAACCGCCGCCAGGTGCTGCGCTACGCGCCTCGGGTAATCTCGGGCTCTCACCTGTCCCTGGCCGTCGCCCACACCGCGCTGGTCACACGGGTGGAGATCGAGCTGGACGGGCCGCTCCCCGTGCAGGCCGACGGGGAGATCATCTCCACGGGTCTCAGTCGGCTTTCGGTGGAGATCGCACCGGGCGCCCTGGCCCTTCTTTGCTGACCCGCGCCGGCTGGGAACCCAGGCCGATGGCGACGATGGCCAGCGCCGCCCCCGCGGCCTCCCGGGCCGTGAAAGGGCGGCTGAAGATGAGCACGTCCCACAGGAACGCCAGGATGGGCTGGGACAGCAGGATCAGCCCCACCCGGGAGGCAGGTACCCGGGGCAGCCCGCCGGAGATCAGGATCCAGCCCAGGACCTGGGCCACCAGGGCGTAGGCCAGCAGCAGAGCCCCGTCGGTGACAGTGGGCACTGCCAGCGTCTCTCCGCCGCCGGCCGCCCCCAGCCCGAGGGCCGCCGCGGAGACCAGCGACACAATGACCAGGTCCGCCGCCGGGGACGTCCCCGCCCCGAGCCGGCGGGCCCTGCGCAGGGACAGGATGTAGGCGGCGTAAAAGCCCGCGGTCATCAGCCCGAAGACGATCCCCCACCGGTAGTCGGACGACAGCGAGGACCAGTCCAGGCCGACGATCAGGGCAAGCCCCGCCAGGGCCATGGGGATGGCCAGCCACAACTGCCAGCGGGCACGCTCCTTGAGAACAAGCACGCCCACGAGGGCGAGAATCAGCACCTGGAAATTCGCCAGCAGGGTGGCCAGTCCGGGACCCACGTACCAGATGCTCCGGTGCCATACGGCCAGGTCCCCGGCGAACAGCAGACCCGCCCCCACCAGGGCCAGCAGGGCGGCACGGCTCCTGGGCAGCCTCCCGCTGCGACTCAGAAACACCCAGGCCAGCAGCACCAGGCCGCCGAACAGGGTCCGGTAGAAAGCGCTGGCCGTGGGGCTGACGTCCACCAGCCGCACGAAGACCGGGGCGAAGCTGATCATGGCGGCACCCGCCATCACCCGGAGGGTGGCTCCGTCGAGAAAATTCACGGCTGGACTGTCTGCCCGGTGCATCGCCATGGCCACCGGGGATTAGAACACACGGGTGGGCGTCAGCCGCCGGCGGCGTGAACCGCCAGGAAGCGCCCCGCCTTCGCCAGGGTCTCGTTGGCCTCCGGCACCAGGCCGGCCATCAAGGGCCAGGCATGCCAGAGGCCCTCCGCCTCCAGCAGCTCCACCTGCTCCGGACAGCGCGCCGCCAGCCGGCGGGCATCGCCGCCCAGGCGCTCCGCGGCATCGACAGTCACCAGCGTGGGCGGCAGCCCGTCCAGGCTGCCCAGAAGCGGCGAGAGCGCCGGGTCGTCGGCGGGCCGGCCGGCCCGGTAAGCGTCCACCGCTTCCGTGACGAAATCCTCCGGCAGCATGAGGTCGGCTGTCCTCCCCGCCGGTGGCGACGGGAGCGTGAGATCCAGCAGGGGGGAAAACAGCGCCAGGGCGGCCGGGCCCTGCTCGCCGACCTGCTGCAGCACCATGGTGGCGGACACTGCCAGGGTGCCTCCGGCGGAGTCGCCGGCCATTACGATGGAATGCAGGTGAGTACGCCGGCACAGGTCCCGCCAGCCCGCGAGGACGTCGTCCCGGGCCGCCGGGAACGGGAATTCCGGAGCCAGCCGGTAGTCGAGAACAAACGTGTCCATGGAGGCGGCCCGGGCCAGCCGGGCGGCCGCCGCCCGGTGCGTCTTCGGCGAACCCAGCACGAACCCGCCACCATGACAATACAGGCAGGCGAGCCCGGGCGTGGCGTCTTTCGGCAGCAGCCATTCCCCTGGCAGGCCGCCGACATGTCCCGCCTCCACCTTCACGCCCGCAGGCGAAGGCAGCGTGCCGGCGAGCATTTCCGCCCGGCGCCGGCGCTCGGCCATGGCCAGGGCGGGCGACAGTGACGGGCGCAGCAGCCGGCGGACGACCCAGCGGCCCAACCCCCGGCGCAGGCTCATGGTCAGGACGCTGCCGGCATCCGCGGCGGCACGGGCAGAGGGTTGCCCGCGGCGCGCGCCTTCTCGGCGCCGGTCTTCGCGTACTTCTCCAGCTCCGCGAGGTAGGTGTTGAAGTCCACCTGCATGGTGTGGCGGGCGGACCGGTCCCTGTAGCGCCGCGCCATGGCCTCTTCCTCCTCGCGGATGGCGTTATCCATCTCCTGCCGCGCCGGCAGCGCGATACGCCCGAGGAGGTGGTCGCCGATGAAGTGCCCCTGGGCCTCGGCGATGGGCATGATGGCCCCCAGAGGCTGCAGCAACCCGACGAAGAACAGGTTGTCTATTCCCGGCTTGACCATCCTGGACCACAGGGGCAGGTGGTTGTCGGGGGCGGAAACAAAGTCCGGGTCGAAGAAGGGGAAGCTCACCTTGTAGCCGGTGCACCAGACGATGACGTCCACCGGCTCCGACGCGCCGTCCGTGAACTCCACCCTGTCTCCGGCAAGGCGCCGGATGCCGGGCCTGGGCAGGATGTCTCCGCTGCCGAGGCGAATGAAGATGTCCTGGCTGATGGTGGGGTGTGCCTGGAGCAGGCGATGGTCGGGCCTGGGCAGACCGTAGTTCCAGGGCCGGCCCACGTTCATGGTCACGATCAGGTGGCTCAGCCAGCTGTTGAGCTGCCAGGGGACCCAGTGGGGCATGCCGGTCAGCCGGGTGGTAGGGATGCCGAAGACGTATTTCGGCACCACCCAGACGCCCCGCCGGGCCGACAGGTACAGCTTCTCGGCGATGCCGGGGCGGGACAGCTCGCAGGCGATGTCCATGGCGCTGTTGCCCATGCCCACCACCAGTACCCGCTTGCCGTGGAAATCCACCGGCTCGCCCGGGTTGAGGTAGGCGTGGGAATGGATCTGCTCGCCGTCGAACGCCCCGGGGTAGGGCGGGTCGGGCCAGCGGGGATCCCAGTGATGTCCGTTGGCCACCACCAGGGCGTCGAAGCGCTGTTCTGCGCCGTCCTCCAGGCGGATGCGCCAGGTGCCGTCGTCTTCACGGGCCGCGTGCTCCACGCCGCAGCCGAAGCGGATATGTTTCCGCAGCCCGAAATGGTCCACGTAGTCGTCGAAATAGGCCTTGATGACCTTGTGGCTCGGGTAGTCCGGCGTGTCCTTGGGCATCGGATAGTCCCGGTACTCCATGAGCCGGCTGTCGGTATTGATGTGCAGGGACTCGTAGGCGGCGGACATGCCGTTGCGGTTGCGGAAGGTCCAGTTCCCGCCCACCTGGTCGCTTTTTTCATAGCAAACCTGGGGAATACCTCGGTCCAGCAGGGCCTTCACCACGGCAATCCCGCTGGAACCCGCACCGATCACGCACACCCTCGGGAGTAAAGCCACGGCCACCTCCTCCATCAGCCGCCGGGATGCTGAGTCATGGACGGTGGCACTTATTGATAAATGTGTCAATAATCATCCCATGGCCAGTCCCAAGGACACCCGCCAGGCCTCGGCCCGGCGCCGCCTGACACCAGCCGCCCGGCGCCGACAGCTCACCGATGCGGCGCTGACGGTGTTCGCCCGCAACGGCCTGGCCCGCTCGGTTCACGCTGACGTCGCCCGGGAGGCCGGGGTATCCGTACCGACGGTGTTTCACTACTTCCCTTCCCGGGACGCCCTGCTGACCTCGGTGCTGCAGGAGCTCGACGAGCACTTCATGAAGCTTGCCCGGCGCCACCACGAGGATGTCGACCGGCCCGCCCGGCAGGCGCTGGCGGACCACGCCCTGGCCTTCATGAATGCCGTCGAGGCCCACCCGGCCCACGTGCGGCTGTGGCTGGAATGGAGCACGTCGGTCAGGGAGGACACGTGGCCTTCCTACCTGGCGTTCCAGGAGCGGCTGGTAGGCCTGATCCGCGGCACCATCGCCCGGGGAATCAGCCGGGGAGAAATCGCCACGGCCCTCTCCGACGACGAGGCCGCCCGGCTTTTCGTGGGCTGCGCCCACATGGCCGTGATGACCCGGCTGGCGCCCCCGAAGGACGTGGACGTGGAAACCTACGTGGCCCGGGTCATCGACACAGTGATCCCCGCGCCCTGAACGGGGGCAATGCCTGCCAGCTCCGTAAGAGGCAGGGCCCCATGCGCCTACAGCTTTTGCGGCTCGGTGAGCTTGAGCGTCAGGCACTTGGCGGAGCCGCCGGCCTTGAGAAACTCCGACAGGCCCACCTGCACCACCCGGAAGCCCTTGTCCTCGATCGCCTCGGCCAGGGCGGGCTGCGTGTGGTTCATGAACACGTGCTCACCCACGTTGACGGCGTTGCAGGCGAAGTGGCCGGCGTTCTCCACGTTGACCGGAATGCGCTTGTCAGCCGGCACCCGGCGCTCGATCTCGGCCCGGGACGCGGCGTCGAATGCCGGCGGATGGTAGAGCAGGTAGCCTCCGTCGAGAGGGCACATGCACGTATCAATATGGTAGAAGCGCGGATCCACCAGGCGGATGGAGACCACTTCCAGGTCGAACCAGTCCCGCAGGTAGTCATGAGCCTCGATCTCGGTGCGGAACCCGTGGCCGGTCCATACCCAGGCGCCACCCCGGTCGATGAGCGCATCGCCGGCGCCCTCGAAGGCCACGTCGTCCGGCAGCTTCTTTACGTCAAAACCGCGCTCAGCGAACCAGGCCTTTAGAACCGGCTCTTCGGGACGCCGCTGTTGGGGCATGAAATGACTGGGCACCGCGCGATTCCCGTAGACGAAACCGGCGTTGGCCGTGAACACCAGGTCCGGCATCCCTTGCTCCGGTGTCAGAAGCTCCACTTCTGCCACGCGGCCGATTTCCTCCCTGAGCCGCTCCCACTGGACGCAGGCCCGCTCCCGGTCCAGGGAGCCGGTGTTGCCGTCCATCCACGGATTGATCACGTAGTCGACCTCGAAGTAGTCGGGCGGGCACATGAGGATGCGTGTATCGTCCATCGGATTCTCTCGCGGGGACCTTCGCGGGGAGCGAGAGTCTTGCACACCCCGGCGGAACGGTCATCCGCCGGCGCCGGAACGAAAGGAACGCGAAGTGAACGACAAGGTCAGGGAATTCAACGAGTATCGCGCCCGGATGAACGAGCGGATCCTCGAAGAGGACAACCGGGTCATCAAGCGGATGTTCTCGGTGGACTCTCTGGCCTACACCGGCGAAGGCACGTTGCCCCGGTCCACCCGCGAACTTCTCGGGCTGGTGTCGTCGCTTGTGCTTCGCTGCGACGACTGCGTGAAGTACCACCTCTCCGCCAGCATCGAGGCCGGCCTGTCCCGCAAGGAGATCGTCGAGGCCATGAGCATCGGCCTGGTGGTGGGAGGCACCATCGTCATCCCCCATTTGCGGCGGGCCATCGAGTTCCTCGATGCCCTGGAATCTCCCGACGGGGGGCCCGGCTCCTGACCGGGATCAATGGGGCGGTGCCTCTTCGGGCCTCACGAGGCTGGGCCCCAACGGGCGACCCTACAGGGAATCAGCCGCCGCCCAGGACCATGTTGCCGAACATGCCAAGCCCGAAACCCAAAACCGCCCCGAGGGTCGGCGCCCAGTAGTTTTCCAGCCGCGCCCGGGGGGCGATGTCCTGGAAGACCAGGTACAGGATTCCGCCGGCAGCGAACAGCATCACGCTGCCCAAGAAGGCCTGGTTGGCAGGGCCAATGACCCAGCCCAGAGTCCCGGCGACAGGCCCCAGAGGCGTAAGCGCCGCCATCACCCAGAGCGTCCGGCGGGCACTGAACTTCGGCGACGACCGCAGTTCGCGGTAGGCATTGAAGCCCTCGGGCATGTTCTGCAAGCCAATGAGAAGAGCCAGCAGCACCGCGCCGGGCGCACCCACCGCGAACATCCCGCCCAGGGCCACGGATTCAGGCAGATAGTCCAGCAGCATGGCGAGGAACTGGGGCAGTGCCCGACGACGGCTGGCCAGCCAACGCTCGATGGCCATGAAGGCAACGCCCCCGATCAGCAGCAGGGCCGTGGCCAGTCCCGGTGAGTCCACGTAGCGCGAACCCTCGGGGACGAGTACCAGGCTGACGGCCGCCAACAGGATCCCTCCGCCGAAGGCCATAACGCTGTGGCGCAACTCGTTTTCCAGCCAGCGTGGCCGAATCCGCTCCACGCGGGCCAGCAGGCCGCCCGCCAGGATGCAGGCGCCTGCGCAGGTGGTGTAGAGGAGCATGGCCGCGAAGGGGGTCACGGAGCGAGGTTAACGCATTGGCGTTGCCAGGGGGCCGTGCGCCTTGTCGGCGTTAGGGGCCGTGGCTGTAAGGGCCCTGAGAGGCATGGCCCCGTAAAGAAAAGCCCGGCACATGGCCGGGCTTTTACCCCCCTCGCTTCTTCTTCTTTTTCTTGTCCCGCTCTCGCTTCCGGAGCGTTGAGTCGGCTTGTTTGGCCGCCAAGCTGCCAACGCCTCCTCGGACTGACTCCCCCCCTTAGCCACTACCGGGGTAACTCTGTAAATGCAATTAGCGGGCCAGATGTCGTAACCCGTTATTCCATAAAGGCCGTGCCACGGCGGTTCGAAAGCCGGCTCCCGCCGGTCGTAAGGAATCCCGACACGCGCGGGCACTCCTGAAGCGATCTTCGCGTGAGAACGAACGGAAGCCCCAGGCTGGTATGGTTGTGCCGTCCGCCAGCGACCAACTTCTGACCGGAGGCGCTATCGATGAACCGCCATTTCCCTGCCCTGTCGGCAATCGCTGCTGCCGGCTGCCTGGTGACGGCTGTTTCCTTACCGGCCGGCGCCTCGGAAGACGATGCATCCACGCCCCGCAGCCGCGCCGGGCTGACGTTCGAAACCGGCGCCCTATGGTTTTCCCGCAACGACGTGCGAATCCCCGGGGACACTGGCACAAAGTTCGACATGCTGGACCTGACGGACTCTGGCCCGGAAGCTTTCGCCAGACTGGAGGGGACCTGGGACTTCAACGACCGCCACGGCATACGGGTGCTGGCAGCACCGCTGGAAGTCTCAGGGACCGGGGAGCTGGCGGGGGAAACCGAGTTCGCCGGGAAGACGTTCGCCGCCGGCACTGCAAAAGGGACCTACCAGTTCAGCACCTATCGGGTCACGTACCGGTACACTTTTTACGACCAGGGTCCGTGGCGCTGGCGGATTGGCGGCACCGTGCTGGTGCGCGACGCCAACGTGGAGCTGAAGCAGGGGGATCTTCGGGCCAATGACGACGACCTGGGCTTCGTTCCCCTGCTACACCTGTACGGGGAATACGCGGTGGCAGACCGCTGGCGGCTGGTCCTTGACTTCGACGGCCTGGCCGGGGGCCCGGGGCGCGCTTTCGACATTGCGCTGAAGGCCGACTACGAGCTCAGCCCGAACTGGCGAATCGGCGCCGGCTACCGGACGCTGGAAGGCGGTGTGGACAACGACGACGTCTACAATTTCGCCTGGCTGCACTATGCCGTGGGAAGCCTGGAGTACCGGTTCTAGCGAGGTCGTGCCGCCGGCTCAGCCTACGGCCGGCCCCGGGGCAGGTGGACCTCGGCGATCATGCAGCGGACGCTGCCGCCGCCGGCGGTTTCGATGGTGCCCACGGGCACCGACACGATCCGTGCGCGGGAGGCCAGGAACCCCCGCTGGCGCTCGTCCAGGCTGGCCCACGCCCGGGCGGACATGGTGATGATCCGGTTGCCGTCCCTCGACGCAAGTTCCAGGACGTTGCCCGCAAAGGACGACATCTGCTCCAGCGTGATGGGCAGTATCTCGTGGCCGGTGTCCTCCAGGCGGGTCCGCACCGCCTCCCGCTGGCCCGCCTCGCTGATGGCGTCCTCGCAGAGCACGGCAAAGTCGGCGCCGATGCTCATCAGGACGTTCGTGTGATAAACCGCAACGCCGTCGGCATCCACCGCCGCAAAGGCCAGAGGCTCGTAGCCCAGCAGCTGGCAGGCCGCGGCCAGGGTGTCCACGTGGGTGCGGGGTGAGACGCAGGCATACGCGACTCGGTTGACCCGGTCCAGCACCATGCTGCCGGTGGCCTCGAGGAACTTTTGCTCTTTCTCGGAGCCGGACAGATCCACGACCCGCTCGACGTGGAAACCCCACTCACGGCTCAAGCGACGGATGATGTCCATGCGGCGCTCCGCCCGGCGGTTCTCGGCCATCATGGGGTACAGCACCACCGTGCCGTCTGCGTGAAAGCTGACCCAGTTGTTGGGGAAAACCGCGTCCGGGGTGTCCTCGCGGGGCGTGTCATCCGCCACGATGGTTTCCACGCCGGCCTCCGAGAGCGCGCCCACCAGACCGGCGAACTCGACCTCCGCCGCCGCCTGCTCTGCGGCGGGGCTCGCCACGCCAGGGGCGCGCTGAAAAGCGTTGGAGGCGGCGGTTTCAGGGTTGGTGTGGAAGGCTACGGGCCGAACCAGCAGCACGGCGTCCGCCGCCTGGCGTTCCTGGGTACTCATGACCCGGAGTTTACCGGCGCCGGGCCGGCGGGCACGAGGGAACCCCGGAAGATACTCAAGCCCCGGGCGGCTGGGCCAGAACGGAGATGCGCTCCCGGGAGGAAACCACCACGCCGCCGGGCTGCTCCACTGTCACGGCAAACAGGGCCGGCTGGTCGACCGGCAGCTTCGCCCGGATGGGCACGATGACCTCGTCGGCCCCGGCCGGCACGTCGAACACTCCGCCATCCACCGGGAAGCGATCGTCCCGGCTGGCGTCGAAAATCCACAGCTGGTACTGCTGCTCGCCGGGATTATTGGCAGCAAGGCCCCGGAAGCGCATGTAGCCCTCCTGGGCCTTGCTGTTCCACACCACGTCGCCGGTGGCACCCGCGGCGGTGGGATCGTCGGTGGTGGCCCAGGACCAGGATACGCTCTCCGGGTCCGATGCCAGTTCCGCGCGAGCGGACGCCAGCTGTGCTGCGTCCGGCGGCGTCAGGACCTCGAGCTGCCGCTCCTTCTGCGCCAGCTCTGCACGAAGCGCTTCCAGCTCGCCGGCCATTTCCTGCTGCGCCTCGGCCAGCCTTGCCGTCTCGCCGTCCAGCGACTCGGCCCGCCACCAGCCGGCGACCGCAAGCAGAAGCGACGCCGCCGCGGCAAACCAACCGGCCCAGCGGGCCGGGGAGCGCGGCTGCGCCACCGGCAGGGGCGTGACGTTGCTGCCAGGGCGGACTTCGCGCCTCGGGATCGAGTCCCTCGATGGCCTTGTCCGTCAGCAATTCGGCGACGCGCTCGTCCTCGAGAAACGCCGCAGCCACTATTCCGTCTCCCCCGAACCTGCCAGCTGGCCGACCTGCATCATTTCCCTGACCCGGATGAGCCCGCGACGCATCTGGGTCTTGACCGTGCCCAGCGGCATGCCGGTGGCATCGGCAATCTCGCTGTGACTCATTCCCCGGAGCAGGCCCATTTCCAGCACTTTCTTCTGCGCCGGCTTGAGCGTCGCCACCGCCTTGGCCGCAAGGGTGGCTTCGGTGTAAGTCTCGGAGTCGCCCTCCTCCGCGGCGGCGGCCTCGAATCCGGGATCAGACACGTCTTCCATCCGGGGCTCCCGACCCTGCTTGCGAATCCGGTCAATGAGACGCCGTCGCGCAATCATCGCGACAAACAGGGTCTCCGAGCCCTTCGACGGATCGTAGCGATTCGCGCTCTTCCAGAGGTCCAGGAAGATTTCCTGGGTGGCGTCTTCGGCGTCGGCCGGGTTGAAGCAGGACCGCCTTGCCAGCGACCAGACGAGGCCGCCAAACCGGTCCATGACTTCCTTGACGGCATCGTTGTCGCCGGATGCAACTCTCTGGAAGAGAGAATCTGCCATGGTCGATGAACTCACCTAGAACTTTCGGCAGGCACCGGCGCGCGGATTCGGCACCGGCATGGGGACAAAAAAAGCCCCGCGGTTATATCAAATTCCCCCGGCCCCCTCCAAGCTCGCGACGCCGCCCGCCGGCCCCTCCGGCAGCCTTCGGCGCATTGATATACTCCCGCGGCCGTGAGCCTCTCCAAGCGCCTCTTTGTCCTGGTCGCCTGCCTGTTGCCCCTGGCGGGGCTTCCCGCCGTCGACGGACCCGCCGGCGCGAGCGTGCTGCCGACGCCGATTCGCGAGGCGCTGAGAAACCATGGCCTGTCCGGCGACGGACTGAGCGTGTTCGTACAGGCCGTCGACGAGACGGAACCCACGCTGGAGATCAACGCCGGGACGCCGCGCCGCCCGGCGTCGGTGATCAAGCTGCTGACCACCTATGCGGCCCTGGACCTGCTGGGCCCTGCCTATCGCTGGGAAACCGAGGCCTGGACCACCGGCGCCCTGGAAGACGGTACGCTGAACGGCGACTTGTACCTGCGAGGCACCGGAGACCCCTTCCTGACGGTAGAGCGATTCTGGACCTTCCTGCGGGAGCTCCGGCGCAAGGGGCTGCGCGATATCCGCGGTGACCTGGTGATCGACAACACCTATTTCCAGATCCCTCCCGAGGATCCGGGGGACTTCGACGGCCAGCGCTATCGCTCCTACAACGTGCCCCCGGACGCGCTGCTGGTAAATTTCGGTACAGCCCGCTTCGACATCCAGCGAACCGGAGACGGCGGGGTGAAGGTGTACGCCGATCCGCCCATGGCCCGGTTCGTCATCGAGAACGACATCCGCTCGAAAAAGGGCGCGTGCGCAGGCTTCCAGCGGGGTGTCGCCTTCGACGTCCCGGAAGGCTTCGCCGGCCGCCGCGTGGTGCTGTCCGGCCGTTTTCCCACCGGGTGCGCCGAGTACGCGCTGTACCGGGCCGTGCTGCCGGCCCCGGAGTTCGCCCACGCCGTCTTCGCCGCCCTGTGGGACGAACTGGGCGGTAGCCTCGAAGGCGGCCTGCGACTGGCGCCGGTCCCCGAAACGGCGGAGCCGCTTCACCGGTATTACTCCGTGCCCCTCGGCGACGTCGTCCGCCAGATCAACAAGTGGAGCAACAACGCCATGACGCGGCAGCTGTTGCTTACCATCGGCGCCGAGGGTTTCGAAGCCCCGGGCACGCCGGAGAAGGGACGGAAAGCGGTGGACCAGTGGCTGGCCGCACGGGGCCTGTCGTTCCCGGAACTGTATCTGGATAACGGCGCGGGCCTTTCCCGGAAGACCCGCATCGCCGCCCGGAGCCTCGGGCGGATGCTGCTGGACGCCTGGGACCACGAGTACATGCCGGAGCTCGTGTCGTCCATGCCCATTTCGGCGGTGGATGGCACCATGCGGCGCCGGTCCGGCGGCGACATGTCCGGGCGGATGCACCTGAAGACCGGACGGCTGGACGACGTTGCGGCGGTGGCAGGCCTGGTACTAAGCAGGTCCGGGAAGCGCTACGTGGTAGTCATCATCCAGAACGACCGCGACGCTCACCGGGGAATCGGCCAGGATATCCAGGACGTGATACTTCGCTCTCGGTTCCAGCGCGAGGAAGTAGACCTGGCCCGCCTCCACGTGGATCGAGAACCTGGGAAGCTCCGCCCGCTCGTCGTCGGGCGGGAACCCGGTTGCAGGGTCCACGAAGACCAGGCTGTGGGTCCCGGCGTGGAGGACAAAACGGTTCCAGGACAGCCCGGTCTTCACCCGCTTGCCGTCGATTTCCGCGAGCACGGCCTGCTGGAGCGGCGGTGGCGGCGGACCGACATCCAGGACGCCGAGTTCCTCCGTCCCGGGGGTGCTGCACGCGGCCAGCAAGACCGCCGCGACACCAGTCATCAGGGGCCGGTTCATGGGGCCGATTGTGGCACACGGCGCCGCCCCGGTAGCGTGCGCCGGGCCGCTCCGCTGGCACCCGGGGCGCGTGCTGTCTTCTCCTTAACCCGCACGGATGCCACGATCGGGGCCATCGGCATGGCCCTGGAGGCGCTAAAGAGCCTGCATGCAAAAGGGCTGCCCGAGGCCCAGGTGGCATCGGCCAAGGGCTACGTACCCGGGCGGTTTCCGCCCGCCCTGGAGACAGCCCTGGACCTGGCCGGCGCACTCGCCGCGCGCAAATTCCATGGCCTGGGCCGGGACCGCATCGACGTGTACCGCCGGGCGCTGGCCGCCGTGCGCCCGGGGGACACGACACGGGTCATCGAGACCGGCTATCTCCGCGGGGACAGGCCGGCGTTCACGCTACTGGGGGAATGCCTCCATCCGGCCCTGGCCTCCCGGTCGGACGGCTACTCATCTCGGCTTCGGATCCGCGCCACCAGGTCGGCAAGTACCACATCGTCCGGGCCGGCAACCGTCGGCGTGGGGATAGTCCAGTCCGGCGTCACGCCGTCGGGTCGCGTATCACCCGACGGACGAACGATGTGGGCCTTGGGGAAGCCAACCTCGATGCCGGTGTTCGGCAGCCGGAACGTTTCCATGGCCCCATAGGTCGTTGCCATGTCCGAGGTCTTTTCGCCGGCCACGATGCCGAATTCGTAATCCTGGATGATGGCCGCCACGGTGACCGCGTTGGAGTATGAATGCCTGTCGATCAGCACATACACCCGCCCTTCGAACCTGGGGCCTTCCCTGGGCTCCGAGAAGGGAATATCGAACTCGAAGGTCTCGCCCCGCGGCATGTTTGCGTACTGACGCGCAAGCAGCGCGGAAGTACTGTGCGTCGCATCCGGATGCTGGGCCAGCCGCGCGGCGTTGGAAGCCGCCGCCTCATCGCTAGAGCGAATAATGAACGCGGAGCAGAACCGGAACGGCACGTCGGCAAACCAGGCGATCATTGCGTCGCTGAACGAGTTGTCCCCGCCCGGGTTGTGTCGCAGGTCGATGATCAGGTCGGTTGCGCGGGCGGTGACGAAGCGGTCGAAGGCACTGTCGATGAACGCCACGAATGCTGCGTTGTCCCACGGCCGGGCCGGGTCTTCCACGCTGTAAAACGGACCCGGCCGCAGGTAGCCGATCCTTTCGTCGATCATCCGGAACGTCCGGTCGCTGCCGTCGAGGACGAAGCTCTCCGGGAGGGCGGCCGCAGCCGCGCGCTGGGCGTCCCGGCTGGTCGCGTCGATGGTGAATTCGATCAACCGGCCGTCGCGGCCCAGGGTCAGCGTGAAGTCCTCCACCTCGCCCAGCTCGAGCCAAAGGTATCGCGGGAAAGTGAACTCGAGCAGTGAGTGCGCGATGTAGGGCGTGTCCGCCGAGACGTGTTTCGCCGTCCGCGCCAGCCAGTCGCCCATAGGTACACCATTGATGGCGACGATTTCGTCGCCGGCCCGGATGCGCGCATCGCGCGAGTAGTTGTCACCCACGTACGCTCTGCCGTCCACGAAGCGCGGGAAGACGGGGAACGTGCGCCCGCCCTGCTCCCGGAACGCTTCGTAAGCCGCCTCGGGGAACGCGATGCGCGCGTGGGCCACGTTGCCGAAAGCGACGAACTCCTGGAAAGCGACCTGGACCTCGAAGCGGGTCATCGGGGTGATCAACGTCGCCAGAGTCGCCCGATAGCGGGCATCGTACTCGGCGCGGCTGCGCTGCGCGAACAGGTCCGCGTGGGCGCTCTGGAGGCTCTCGTACAGGGCCGCGAAATCTTCCCGGACGACGTCGGCGGGGATCGCCTCGGTCCAGTCCGTCTCTTCGCTGGCCGGCACGGGCAGACTGAAAAGCGCGCCGAGCAGCAGCACTAGCGGGGCGAGTATGCGATACGGCTGGGTCATCGGACCGGTCCCTGTGTTTGCGGAAAGCCGTTATTCAAATGGTCCGCGCCGGCCGTGGCCATGACAGAGCGGTCCTTTTTTCCTGACCAAATCCTGACGTTCAGCAAAATCAGGCTGTTATGCGAAAATTGTCCAATGCCAGCAGACACGTCCCGCAGCCCCCGCCAGCCCGCCCGGGACACGCCGCCGTTTCTTCTGGGCGCCTGGCGAGTGGAACCCGAGACCGGCCGCATCCGGCAGGGCGACACCGAGGCTTCCCTTGAGCCCCGCCTCATGGCGCTGCTGACGCTGCTGGCGTCCGCCCCCGGCCGGGTGTTTTCCCGGGAGGTCATCGAGTCGGCGCTGTGGCCGGACGTTGTCGTCGGGGAGGATACGGTCGCACGCGCCGTTTCGCGACTGCGCCGGGCGCTGGGCGATTCCGTGCAGTCTCCCCGCTATATCGAGACGCTGCCGCGGCGGGGATACCGGCTCATCCCTACCGTCTCACCGCTCGGAACCACGGGCGCGCCGACACTCCCCGCGCGGCGCCTCGGCCCCGCGCTCGTCCTCGCGGGGCTTGCGATCGCCGTGGCGCTTCTGTGGTTTGCCCTCAGGCCGCCGCCCCCGGATGACGCGGCCACCCATGGCATGGATGCCCACGCCCGCCAGGTGGCCCGGGCCGACGATCTATACATGCGCTTCACGCGGGCGGACAACGAGGCGGCTATCGGTCTGTACGAGCGGGTCCTGGCCGAGGCGCCGGACAATCCCGCGGCGCTGGCGGGGCTGGCGAACGCCCTGGTGCAGCGCGTAGTGCGCTGGCCCTTCCCGCCGGGCTCCGGCGGCAAAGGGGCAAGCTCCCTGTCCGAGGCACTGGACCGTGGCCTCACCCGGACCCCGGAAGGCGGCGCGGCCCTGGCCCGGGCTGTTGCCGTGGCCGAGCGCGCCGCCTGCACTGCGCAAGGCGACCTCGACCGGGGCGCAAAGATCTACGAGCAGGTCATCGCTATCGATGGCAACGCCTGGCCTGCACTCATCAACCTGGGGGAGATCAAGTCGATCCGGGGCGATGCCGAGGGCGCCGTGAGACGCTTCGAACAGGCCTACGCTTCCATGGAGCGCGCGTACCAGTACGAGCCCCAGCGAGTCGGTCCCTGGCAGGCTGCCCTGGGCGTACTGATCGGTGAGACCTACGAGAAGCTGGACGAGCGAGCCGAAGCCGAGCTCTGGTATCGACGGGTCCTTGCTGCCGAGCCATACGACCCGGGCGCCACGGTGCGACTGGCGCGGTTGCTGGCGGCCAGCGGCCAGGAAGCCGAGGCACAGTCACTGTGCAGGGCGCTGAGGGAGCGTATCGGCGACTACGAAGGCTGCCCGCCGTCGCGGTAGCGGAGGCCGGGCTTCCAGCCGGTCTGGATTCCGCACAAGAAAAACCCCCGGCCTCTCTCGAGACCGGGGGTTTTATGAGGTGCCTGGCAGTGACCTACTTTACTTCGTGCATCCTGCCCTACGCCCTGCGGGCCGCCGGCGCTCATGCGCCGACGTTCAAAATCGCTCCCGGCGATTTTGTCACTGCGTTCGAGTAGGCCACTGCCTGTTCAAAGAAAAACCCCCGGCCTCTCTCGAGACCGGGGGTTTTATGAGGTGCCTGGCAGTGACCTACTCTCACATGGAGGAGCCCCCACACTACCATCGGCGCTGAGCGTTTTCACTTCCGAGTTCGGGATGGGATCGGGTGGTTCCCGCTCGCTATTGCCGCCAGGCAAACTGGTTCACGTTACGCGCCCCGCCGTCAAAGCGTGGCGCCGCGAAATCGGAAAGTTTTGACGTTTTCGCCATCCAGGCGACGCATTCTCAAGTCTCTCCGGCAACGCCGGAGATCCAGCACCCAGAATGCTTGGGTGTTATATGGTCAAGCCTCACGGGCAATTAGTATCGGTTAGCTCAACGCATTACTGCGCTTACACACCCGACCTATCAACCTCGTAGTCTTCGAGGGCCCTTCAGGGGGATCGAGTCCCCAGGGAAACCTTATCTCAGGGTGGGCTTCCCGCTTAGATGCTTTCAGCGGTTATCCCGTCCGTACTTAGCTACCCGGCAGTGCCACTGGCGTGACAACCGGAACACCAGAGGTACGTCCACTCCGGTCCTCTCGTACTAGGAGCAGCTCCCTTCAAGTTTCCAACGCCCACGGCAGATAGGGACCGAACTGTCTCACGACGTTCTGAACCCAGCTCGCGTACCACTTTAAATGGCGAACAGCCATACCCTTGGGACCTGCTACA
>JARRON010000038.1:0-42283 GCA_037383845.1 Gammaproteobacteria bacterium | reverse complement strand
GTTCAAAGTCCCGGTTCTGCAGCCTTTCGGGTGAGCCTGCCTCCCCGGCGACACGAAGACACGCGGCCGGAAAACGCCGGACACGAGGGGCGGTCCGCGGGACACCCGCCAGGTTCGAGCGGCGATAATGACATCCCGCGGGAGGTCGAACCGGCCCGGCGTTCCTTCTGCCCCGGCGGTGATCCATTCTCGCGCCCCGGAGGAACCGCGGCGGAGCGCCAGTTCACTGGAAGCGGGATCCCGGGCCTGTCCCGCGGGAGGTGCCTGGCCCTCAGGGCGTCTCTGCTTCCGCCCCTTCCACGGCTTCATCGCTCCCCCAGCCGCCGCCCAGTGCCTTGTAGACGGTCACGAGGGCCCGGGCGGTATCGGTTTCCGCGCGGGCCAGCTGGTCCTGCGCCTCCAGCTGGCGACGCTCCGCATCGAGGACGGTCAGGAAGCTGTCCACGCCGTTGCGGTAGCGGATCCGGGCAAGTTCCGCGGCGCGATCGCTTGCCTCTGCCGCGACGATCAGCCTTTGCTCGGCGGCGCGACTCCGGCCGTAGCGGGCAAGGGCCGTCTCCGTTTCCTCCAGGGCCCGGAGCACGACCTGCTCGTAGGTCGCCAGGGCGACGTCGGCTTCGGCTTCCGCCGCCCGGATCCTCGCCCGGACGCTCCCCAGGTCGAATGCCGCCCAGGTCAGGGTCGGACCGATGCTGAAGCGCTCGGCCCGTTCGTCGCCGAGATCGTCGAGGGAGGTCGCGGTCCAGCCGCCGCTGCCGACAATGGAGACCCGTGGAAACAGGTCGGCCACGGCCACGCCGATCCGGGCAGTGGCGCCTTCGAGCCTGGCCTCCGCCGCGGCGATGTCCGGCCGACGCCGCAGAAGAGCCTCGGGATCGCCGATGTCCACCAGGCCCGGAATCGCCGGCAGGGGATCTTCGGGGGGCGACGCCAGTTCGCTGTAGAAGCTCGGCGGCCTGCGCCCCACGAGTACGGCGAGCCGATGCATCGCGCGGGCCACTTCCGCCTCCAGGGGCGGGATGCTTGCGAGCGTCGTCGCCAGTTGGCTCTGGGCCCGTGCCAGGTCCAGCTCCGTACCCCGCCCGCCCTCGAGCAGCGCGAGCGTCAGCCCGTAGGTGCGGCGCTGGTTGTCGGCGTTGCGCCGCGCCACGTCCAGGCGGTACTGAGCGCCCCGCAGGTCGATGTAGGTGAGACCAACCTCCGAGGCCACGGTGACCAGCACGAAACGTTCATCGAGCACGGTTGCGGCGAGGTCCGCCTCCAGCGCCTGGTTGGCCCGGCGGACCCTGCCGAAGAAATCGAGCTCCCAGAACGCGTCCAGTCCCGCATCGTAGTACTCCTCGATCCTGGGCTCGACGGGAAACGCGCTGCCGAACTGCTGGGCACTCTGGCGTTGCCTCGTCACGCCGCCTTCGGCGGTGACGGTCGGCCAGAGATCGAGCTCTCCCTCCGACAGCAGCGCGCGCGCCCGGGCCACGTTCGCCCGGGCGATTCGAAGATCGTGATTGGCGACGAAAGCTTCCTGTATCAGGGCGTCCAGGCGCGGGTCGCCGAACCGGCGCCACCACGCCTGCTCCACCGCGCCGCGGTCGACGCCGGGCGAAGCCAGGCCGGCGAACTGCTCACCGGGATCCATCTCCGGGGGCTCGAAGTCCGGGCCCACCATGCAGGCGCCGAGCGAAAGCCCGAGCAGCACCACCGCGCCGGCTCGGCTCACCGGCCGGCCTCCGCGTCCGGCGAATCCTCGGCGCCCGCGCCCACCAGCTTGCGCAGGATTACGTAGAAGGCGGGCGTCATGAAGAGTCCGAAGACCGTCACGCCGATCATGCCGCTGAAGACCGCCGTGCCGAGCGCCTGCCGCATCTCGGCGCCCGCCCCCGAGGAAATCACCAGTGGCACCACGCCCAGGATGAATGCGAAGGACGTCATGAGGATGGGCCGCAGGCGCAGTTCCGCGGCCTCGATTGCCGCCTGGACCCGGTCGCGTCCCGCATCCTCCCGCTGCTTGGCGAACTCGACAATGAGGATGGCGTTCTTGCTGGCAAGTCCGATGAGGACGATGTAGCCGATCTGGGTCAGGATGTTGTTGTCCATGCCCCGCATCACCACGCCCAGCAGGGCGAAAGACAGGCACAGCGGGACGATGAGAATGATCGCAAGCGGCAGGGACCAGCTCTCGTACTGGGCCGTCAGCAGCAGGAAGACGAACAGCACCGACAGCGGAAATATGAGCAGGCCCACGTTGCCGGCCTGCTTCTCCTGGAAGGCGATGTCCACCCACGAATAGCCCATGCCCGGCGGCAGGACGTTACCGGCCAGTTGCTCCATCGTGGCGATGGCCTGGCCCGTGCTGGTCCCCGGCGTCGCTGTGCCCTGGAGTTCCGCGGTGGGATAGAGATTGTGCCGCACGACCCGGTCGGGGCCGGTTTCCGTCCGGATGCTTGCGATGGACCCCAGGGGCACCATGGCCCCGGTGGTGCTGCGGGCGCGCAGGTGGTCGATATCGACCGGGTCGATGCGATAGGGAGCGTCAGCCTGTGCCGTAACCTGGTAGGTGCGGCCGAAGATGTTGAAGTCGTTTACGTAGGAGGAGCCGATGTAGATCTGGAGCGTCGACAGCACGTTTTCCACGGGCACGGACAGCATCTCGGCCCGGGTGCGGTCGATGTCCACGAAATAGCGGGGAGTCCCCGTGCTGAAGGTCGTGAATGCCTGCACGACCTCGGGAGCCTGATTGGCGGCGCCGGCCAGGGCCCAGGTGGCCTGCTCCAGCGCCTGCAGGCCCCGCCCGGCGCGGTCCTGCACCATCATCTTGAACCCGCCGCCCCGGCCCAGCCCGCGCACCGGCGGCGGCTCGATGACGAAGATCTGGGCTTCCTGGATCTCGCGTAGCGCGCCGGAGAGCTTGCCGTAGATCGCCGACGCGCTCTCTTCGGGGCCGCGCTCCTCGAACGGCTTCAGGGGCGCGAATATGGCCGCGGCGTTGGAAGCGGCCGCAAAAGTTGCGCCGGAAAATCCCGCGATGCCCACGGCATGTCCGACGCCGGGCACGTCCCGGATGATGTCGGTGGCCTCCAGCACCACGTCGGTGGTGCGCGCCAGGGAGGCGCCCTTGGGGAGTTCGACGGCCACGATGAGATAGCCCTGGTCCTGGGTCGGGATGAAGCCCGTTGGGACCCGGTTGAATCCCCAGGCGGTCACCGCCACCAGTACGGCAAAGACCGCCACCGCGATGACCGGCCGCCGGGCGACCCGGCTCACGCCGGCCCGGTAGCGTTCGCGCACCCAGTCGAAGCCGCGGTCGAAGCCGCGGAACACCGGGCCGAGCAGTTTGTCCCAGGCGCGACCGAAGAACCCCGACTCCGGTTCACCCTTGCGCTTAAGGAGAATGCCTCCCAGGGCCGGACTGAGCGTAAGGGAATTCAGCGCCGAGATGATCGTGGCCACGGCGATCGTGACGGCGAACTGCTGGAAGAACTGGCCCGAGATGCCGCCGACGAACGCAGCCGGCACGAAGACCGCCGACAGCACCAGGGCGATGGAGATGACGGCCGTTCCGACCTCGTCCATCGTGATCCGGGCCGCCTCCTTTGCGTCCTTGCCCTCGTCCAGGTTCCTCTCGATGTTTTCCACCACGACGATCGCGTCGTCCACGACGATGCCGATGGCCAGGACCAGGCCGAACAGGGTCAGGTTGTTCAGCGAGAAGCCCAGCGCCTGCATGACCACGAACGTGCCGATCAGCGATACCGGGATCGCCACGATGGGAATCAGGGCCGCGCGCCAGTTCTGGAGGAACAGGATGATGACCAGGATCACCAGCAGCACGGCTTCGCCGATGGTCTTGTAGACTTCGAAGACCGAATCCTCGACGAACTTCGTCGGGTTGTAGACGACCCGGTACTCCAGGCCCGGCGGGAAATCCGCGGCCAGCTCGTCCATGGTGCCGAAGACCGCGTCTGCCGTTTCCAGGGCATTGCTTCCCGGCCGCTGGAAGATGCCCAGCGCCACTGCCGGTTCCCCGTCCAGAAAGCTGTTCGTGGCGTAGTCCCGGGCGCCGAGCTCGACGCGGGCGACGTCGTTCACCCGCGTAAGCCGTCCGCTCTCACCCGACTTGACAATGACCCGGCCGAATTCCTCCGGGTCCGTGAACCGGCCCTGGGTGTTGACGGTCAGCTGGAAGGCGCTGGGGGCCGGCATCGGCGGCTGTCCCAGGGCGCCGCCGGCGACCTGCACGTTCTGGGACCGCAGCGCCAGCACCACGTCGCTGGCGGTCAGGTCCAGGGCGGCCAGCCTGTCCGGGTCCAGCCACACCCGCATGCTGTATTCACGGGCGCCGAAGACCTGGATGTTTCCTACCCCCTCGATGCGGGCCAGCACGTCCCGAACCCGGAGCAGGGCGTAGTTGCTTATGTAGAGCTGGTCGTACTCCGCCGCCGGGGAGATCAGGTGGACCACCATCATGAGGTCCGGGGAACTCTTCTCGGTCACCACGCCCAGGCGACGCACTTCCTCGGGGAGGCGGGGCTCTGCAACCGCCACCCGGTTCTGGACCAGCACCTGGGCGGTCTCCAGGTCCGTGCCCAGTTCGAAGGTCACGGTCAGCTGCATCGTCCCGTCCGCCGTCGAAGAGGACGTCATGTACAGCATGCCTTCCACGCCGTTGACTTCCTGCTCGATGGGCGTCGCGACCGTGTCCGAGATCACCTCAGGGGGCGCGCCCGGGTAGATCGCCCGGACGACGATGGTGGGAGGCGCGATCTGCGGATACTGGGACACCGGCAGCTGGAGGTAGGCCAGGATGCCTACCACGACGATCAGGATGGAAATGACCGCCGCGAATCTCGGCCGGTCGATGAAGAATCGTCCGAATTTCATTCCGGGGGCGTCCAGGCCGCCCCGTCGCCTTCCTGAGGCCTCTCCAGCTCTGTCTCCGACGCCTTCACCGGATTGCCGGGCCTGACTCTCTGCAGGCCCTTGACGACCACCCGCTCGGTCCCGTCCAGGCCGTCGCGGATAACCCGCAGCTCCCCGATGCGCCGACCGGGCTCCACATCGCGCCGGGCCGCCTGGCCGTCGTCGTCCACCACGTAGACGAAACGCCGCGACTGGTCCGTGCCAACGGCCGAATCCGGGACCAGGATGGCCTCGTAGGGGCCCCGTCCGAGGAGCTGAACCCGGGCGAAAAGACCGGGAGTGAGCAACCCGTCGGGGTTCGGCAGCACGGCCCGGCCCTGCATGGTTCCCGTGGCCTCATCGACCCGGTTGTCAACGAAATCCAGACGGCCCTCGTGGGGGAAGCCCTCCTCGTCCGCGAGCTGCAGCCTGACGGGCACCTCCACTCCCGCGGTGTCCGGCTGGCCGTCGCCTTCCCCGAGAAGGCGCATGTAGCGCAGGTACGCGCGCTCATCGGCCGTGAAATACACGTGCACCGGGTCGATGGAGACGATAGTGGTAAGCAGCGTGGCCTGGGCCGTACCGCCGCTGACGAGATTGCCCACCGTGACGAGCTCACGGCCGATGCGGCCCCGGATCGGAGCCCGCACGCGGGTGAATTCGAGGTCGAGTTCCGACCCCTGCACCGCCGCGCGGGCCGCCTCCAGGGACGCCATCGCCTCGCGCAGCTCCTTGTTGCGCGAGTCCAGTTCCTCCTCGGAGACGGCGCGGGACTCGAACAGCTTCCTGGCTCGAGCCAGGTCGTTGCGCGCCAGATCGCGGCGGACCTCGGCGCTGGTGAGCCCGGCGCGGGCCTCGTTCAGGGCCGCCTCGTAGGGCCGGGGATCGATGACGAACAGCAGATCTCCCTGCTCGACCACCGTGCCTTCGTCGAAATGCACCGACTCCAGGTAGCCGCTCACCCTGGCACGCACTTCGACCGAGCCCACCGCCTCGAGCCGGCCGGTGTATTCGTCCCAGTCCATGACCTGCATCACGAGGGGGCGAGCGACGGTGACCTCCGGCGGACCCTGGGGACCCTGGGGGCCGGGCGCCTGGCCACAGGCGGCCAGAGCCAGAGGAAGCGCCCACAGCGAAGCGCGCAGCGCCGTGAGCAGGTTGCGGAACATCGACGAAGTCCTCAGGCGGTCGAAGCCGGCGAGCCAGTGGCCGGCAGGCTGCGATGCACCGCCGCATGACGGAGCTTCAGGGTAGCGAATCAGGCGTAGCAGGTAAAATCACGCTGTCCGAGTGGGGTCCTTTTCATCCCGACCGTTCCTGAAACCGGCAGGCCCGACAAGCGCGCGCGAGGGGGGGACTTCGATTGAGCGCGAACTTGCAGGCCTGCCGGGAGGCCCCTGGCCTCAGAAACCCCGGCTGGCTGATACGCCGACGCCGAAATCGGGTGAGCTGTCACCAAAGCCCGCGAGGGCATAGCCCCGCAGCATCCACCGGTCGCCGAACCAGCGGGACAGGAATACCGAAAGTTCCTGTGGGTCGTCATTCTCCGGCAGTGAAGCCTGGCGATAGTCGTAGAAGACACCGACTCGGGTCGCCGTGGCGACCCGGTAGCTGCCACCGAGGGAGACGTAGATGGTGTTGTCCAGGTCGTAGCCCTCCGGGTCCCCTCGCCAGGTGTAACCGAGGGCGCCGATGGCGGTGAACCGGTCGAAGAAACGGTAGAAGTCCAGGCCGAGCGAGAAGTCGGTTTCGCCGGTGCCCAGGCCCTTGTTCTCGTCAGCCGTCCCAAGCTTGACGTTGCCGCTGACATCGACGGCCACGTCACCGCTGGCACTCAGGAACACGTCGTAAACCGTGAACCCTGCCACCACGTCACCGATGCCGCTCTCGGTCGTCCGCGGGCCTTCCCCGACGATGATGTCTCCGTCCGGGGTCTCGATGAGCGTACCCTCGGGGGCCTTCACCTGCAGGAAGGGGACCGTGAGGCGGAAGGAGAATCGGGAAAGATCGTAGTAGGCCGTCACCGGGATATAGAGATCCTCGATGGACTTTTCCCCGCCGTACTCGCCGGTCGTGTACTCCGTCCCGAGGGCCAGTGTCAGGCGTCCCTCCTCCGCTCTCACGGCGTCCGCGCCCGCCCCGGCGACAAAGCCGGAGAGGACAACTGCCAACACGAGCAACCGGTTGCGCTTGTCCATTCGTTTTCTCCCTTGCGGCTTACGTCGCGTTGAGCGCTCGCCGGGGGCCCGCTAGCCCGGCCTGTCCGAATCCGCAACCTCTTGGCCTGGCCGGGCTACGCGCACTTCGGGGTCACTCGTCTCCAGGCACGTCCAGGTCGATGCCCTCTTCCTT
Organism: Gammaproteobacteria bacterium; assembly: GCA_037383845.1. Taxonomy (GTDB): domain Bacteria; phylum Pseudomonadota; class Gammaproteobacteria; order Steroidobacterales; family XN24; genus JARRON01. The sequence continues at coordinate 35,035 of JARRON010000038.1, read as the reverse complement.
CGCCCGCATCTGCATCTGTTCCCGATGCTGGGCCTTGAGCCTGAGCTTCTCTTCTTCGGAGGCGTTTTCCAGCTGCTCCCGGTACTGGTTGCGTTCCTGGGCGGTCATCATCTGGTGCCCGTAGATGTCCGCGTCGGCTACGCCCATCGGATATTCCGGCTGGCCGGTCTGGTAGCGGTCCTGCTTGCGGACCTGGTTCTGATCGCCATCGCCACCCTGGGCCGGTTGCTGGTCGCGCGCTTCTGCCCGGACACTCGAGCGGTCCCGCGTCTGGAGCCGGTCGTGCTGAACGGAGCGGTCACGCCCGAGATCGCGCTCGAGCTGCCGCTCCCGGTTCGCCTGCTCGCCCCGGTCGCCCTGGCGGGTCTGGCCCTGGGCCATGGCCGTCGTGGACGTTGCGGCGAGAAGCCCGGCGAGGAGTGCCACAACTGCGGTTCTGAGTTTCATGGTCATTCTCCGGTTCGGTCGGGTTCTCTCCCCGTCCAGCCACAGGATTATTCACGTCGCCGGCGGGGGGTATGGGGTAAAAGCCCCACTCGGTCATTCCGAGGTTCACTATCAGTAACGCACGGCGAGGCCAGCGGATGACATGCCCCTGCGTTTGCGGCCGGGAATCCTCCAGGCTGAGTGGCCGGGACAGGCCGGTGCCGGACCTGCGGTCACACGGGACGGAACGCGGCTGCGCAGGCGACAGGCCGGAAGGCCGCGCCCTGCCCGGTTCAAGCGCCGCCTCGCGCCGGGCTCACGGGTTCTTCCGCCGGGCCGGGTCCGTTTTCACCCTGAGGCTGTCAGCGCTGTCCGCCGCGCCGGTTGCGGGCAAGGAAATCCGCGATCGCCCGGGTGACGGCGGCCGGCTCCTCTACGGTGGCGGTATGCCCGGCGCCCGGGATGGTCACCAGTCTGGAGCCAGGGACGGCCTCGTGGATGCGCTGCGCCTTTGCGGGGGTGGTCGCGATGTCTTCATCGCCGACTATGACAAGCGTGGGAACGCTGATCGCGCCCAGGGACTCGTACACGCCCTGTCTGTCTATCACGCCCGCAGTGGCCCGGCTGATTCCGAGGCGGTCGTTCGAGGCGATCCGGCGCCGCATCTCCTTCCGGAGCGCCGCCCGCGACGGGTCCTCCATGAAGGTCCCGCCGAACATGATGGGCATGACCCGGGAGGCGACGACTCCCGGGCCGATCCATCGACTGACGAAATTCAGCGCCCGGTACTTCGCCACGTTCTCCGCCGGCTCCGGGTCGGCCGAGGTTGCCATGAGGACGAGGCTCTCGAGCATCTCCGGGTAGCGGATGGCCAGCCGCATGGCGACAAAGCCGCCCATGGACAGGCCGGCAAAGTGGCAGGGCGCCAGGTTCAGGGACCGGATGAGACCCAGGGCGTCCTGGGTCAGGGTGTCCATGTCGTAGCCGGTCTCGGTGACCTCGCTGCGCCCCTGACCCCGGAAGTCGAATGTCACGCAGCGGTACTGGCGCGACAGCGCAGCCACCTGGGGCGCGAACATTTCACCGCTGAAGAGGAGCCCGTGGGCGAAGACGAGGGTGCCGGGCCCCCGGCCGCGGATCTCGTAGTGGAGCCTGGCGCCGTTGACCGTCAGGAACGGCATCGCCGCGGATTCCTACATGTCGAAGTCGATGACGTCGAAGCGGGTCGTGTCCTCGTGCCGGGCCTGCCGCCGAATAGCGTCCACGATGCTCCTGGAGTCCCAGCTCACCACTTCCGCGGCGTGGCCTTTCAGCCGCAGGTCCATCTCCCGGGGCCCGAAATACTCGATGGCCACCAGCGGCAGCTCCATCTCCTCAGCCCGGTCGACGGTGTAGCGGGCCCAGTCGTTGTACCGGTCCCAGATGGCAGCCGCGCAGACGACGCACTCTGCGTCCTTGAGGGACTCGACGATGGCCTGGCGCCGCGCGGCCACCCCGTCGCCGCCGGCTACCGGCGCGTCGGGCTTGGAGACGCTGCGGTAGAAGAAGTTCTCGGCGGTCTCCAGGTACTCGATGAGACGGGAGTAATCGTCGTCCGCGATCCAGCCGTGGACCACGAACAACCGGATGGGATTCGATTCTGACATCGCGACCCCCTGGTCTTGGGTTCGGTAGCCCGAGTTTAACCGACGATCGCCCCGTCAGGGCGTGAACCGGTCGGAATCCCGCCGTTCCGGTATAGAATGGCGGGGCCTTTCGGCCTCCCCCTGGTGACATGCGCTTTCTCCTCTACAACATCCGTTACGCCGCCGGGACGGGCGCCCGGTTCAACCTGCCCGTCCCCGGCGCAGGCTACGTCCGGGGCACCACCGGCAACCTCATGGCCATTACCGAGTTCATCAAGTCCAAGAATCCCGACGTCGTGGGGCTGGTGGAAGTGGACACGGGCTCGGTTCGCACACGAATGGTCAACCAGGCCGAGGCCATCGCACAGCAGCTGGGGCACTACAGCACCTACCAGTGCAAGTACGCCGAGACATCGCTCAACAAGCGGCTGCCCATCGTCCGGAAGCAGGCCAACGCGTTCCTTGCCGCGCCGCGGGTCCACGGCGAGCGCTTCCACTACTTCGAGACCGGCATCAAGCGCCTCATCATCGAGCTGGAACTGGACGATGTGGCCATCTTCCTGGTGCACCTGTCGCTCAAGTACCGCCATCGTCACTGGCAGCTGCGGCATCTGCATGACCTGGTCAAGGCCGTGTCCAAGCCGGCCATCGTGGCCGGGGATTTCAACACCTTCTGGGGCGAGCACGAGATTTACCTGTTCATGCAGGCCACGGGTCTCGAGAGCGCCAACACCGAGTGCCTGCCCTCCTATCCGAGTAACGCGCCCCGGAAGGAGCTGGACTTCATCCTCCACAGCAAGTCCCTCAAGCCCACCGGGTTCGAGATTCCCCAGGTCCGTTATTCCGATCACCTCCCCCTCATCTGCGATTTCGAGATCTGACCTGCGGTTGCCCGGCGCGCGCCCGTGACCTACAATTAAACGCTTGTTTCAAAAGGGCGTCGGCGCTGTCGGCGACGACGCAGGGGGAGGCAGGAGTGACCAGTCTTCTCGACTCCACCAAGGAGCGGATCCTGGCGGCGGCGGAAGAGCTTTTTGCCAAGACCGGGGTGCCGCGTACGTCTCTGCGGGCCATTACCGCCCTGGCCCGGGTCAACCTGGCCGCGGTGAATTACCACTTCGGATCCAAGGAAGGCCTGGTGGAGGCGGTCTACCGGCGCCGGCTGGAACCGCTGAACAAGGCCCGCCTGCGGAACCTGGAGCGGCTGGAGAAGAAGCACGGCGACCCGCCGTTGGAAGCCATCCTGGAGGCCTTCATGCTTCCGGTGGTGGAATGCTCCTCCGATCCCGCCCAGGGAGGCCCGACGGTGCTGCGGCTGCTGGGCCAGACCCACGCCGAGGCCGAGGAATCCGTGCAGGAGTGGTTCTCGGGCGATTACCGGGAGGTCCTGGACAGGTACCACGACGCGCTGTGCCGGGCGCTCCCGGAGGTGCCGCCGGAGGAGGTGCGCTGGCGCCTGCAGTTCCTCGTGGGCGCCCTCACCTACCCGGTGGCGGAGCGCCAGCTCGTGGAGCTGCTCTCGGGCGAGACCATCCGCGCCCGGGACGTCGGCGAGGTGGTGCAGAGGCTGCTTCCCTTCGTGGCGGCAGGATTTCGCGCCCCGTCCGGCACCGCGGCCAGGCAACGCAAGGCGACGCGCCCGAAGTCGAAGCGAAGCACCCGGTCGCGCAAGACATCGACCAGGAAAAGATTGAACAGTTAACAGCCCAAGGAGCACGTTATGGCCAAGGCCAAGAAAGTCTCCTACGCCAGCCCCGCCTACGTGGTGGATGGCGCCAGGACACCCTTCCTCAAGGCCCGGGGACGCCCGGGACCCTTCAGCGCCTCGGACCTGGCAGTGGCCGCGGGACGCGATGTCCTGGCGCGCCAGCCAATCGAGCCTGAGGTTATCGACGAGGTCATCCTCGGCGCGGCGATGCCCAGCGCCGACGAGCCCAACATCGGCCGCATCGTGGCGCTGCGCATGGGCTGCGGCGACCGCACCCCGGGCTTCACCGTGATGCGCAACTGCGCCTCGGCCATGCAGGCCCTCGACACTGCCGCCCGCAACATCTGGCTGGGCCGCTCTGACCTGGTGATGGCTGGCGGGACCGAGGCGATGAGCCGGGCACCAGTGCTCTTCAACGACGACATGGTCAACTGGCTGGCGGACCTGGCCCGGGCGAAATCGCCGGTGGACAAGGCCATGATGTTCTCGAAGCTGCGCCCGGGCCACCTCAAGCCGGTGATCGCCCTGCTCAAGGGCCTTACCGACCCGGTGGTGGATATGAACATGGGCCAGACCTGCGAGGTCATCGCTCATCGTTTCGGCATCGACCGGGAAGCCATGGACGCCTTCGCCGCCCGCAGCCACAAGCGGCTGGCCGAGGCCTTCGACGAGGGCCGCATGGACGAGGTCATCGCCCTTTATTCGCCCTCCGGCAAGGCGCTCCAGGAGGACGACGGACTGCGCCGGGACACCTCCGAGGAGAAGCTGGCCAAGCTGAAGCCGTTCTTCGACCGGCGGGTGGGCCTCGTGACCGCCGGCAACAGCTCCCAGATCACCGACGGGGCGGCCATGCTCCTGCTGGCCAGCGAACGGGCAGTTGAAGAACACGACCTGCCCGTGCTGGGCGTGATCGAGGACTGCGAGTGGGCCGCACTGGACCCGGCACAGATGGGCCTCGGCCCGGCCTATGCCTCGGGTCCGCTGATGGAGCGGAACAAGCTCGGCCTTGACGACATCGACTACTGGGAAATCAACGAGGCCTTCGCGGGACAGGTGCTGGCCTGCCTGGAAGCCCTGGACGATGCAGACTACTGCAAGACCGAGATCGGCCTGAAGAACGCCGTCGGCCGCATCGACCAGGACAAGCTGAACATCGACGGTGGCGCCATCGCCACTGGGCATCCCGTAGGCGCCAGTGGCGCCCGCATCGTCCTCCACGCCCTGAAGGTCCTGGAGCGCTCGGGCGGGGGAACCGCCATCGCCACGCTGTGCATCGGCGGCGGCCAGGGCGGCGCCATGTTGCTCAAGAGCAAGCCGGAGTAAAGCCATGAACGATACCCAAAAGCACTGGAAGATCCGCCGCGACGACGACGGCATCGCGTGGCTCTGCCTGGACAAGGCCGGCGCGTCCACCAACACCCTGTCCCGCGATGTGATGACCGAGCTCAACGAACGTCTCGCGGACCTGGAGAAAGACCTGCCCAAGGCCGTGGTGGTCCATTCCGGCAAGAAGAACGGTTTCATCGCCGGCGCCGACATCAAGGAATTCACAGGGCTGAGGAACGCCGACGAGGCCTACGAGATGGTCCGCGCCGGCCAGAAGGTCCTGGACCGGCTCGAGGCCCTGCGCTGCCCCACCATCGCCCTGATCAACGGCTTCGCACTGGGCGGCGGCCTGGAGCTGGCCATGGCCTGCCGGTACAGGATCCTCGTGGAGGACCCGCGGGCGGTGATCGGCCTGCCGGAGGTGAAGCTGGGGATCCATCCCGGCTTCGGAGGCACCGTCCGGTCGGTGAAGCTGGCCGGCCCCATGGCGGCCATGGACATGATGCTGACCGGCCGCAACATCCGGCCCAGGCAGGCCAGGAAGATGGGCCTGGTGGACCAGGTGGTGCCCCAGCGGCACCTGGAGCGGGCCGCCCGGATGATGGCGGCCAACCCGCCGAAGCCGCGGGAGCTGCCGCTGAAGGAACGGCTGATGAATGCCGGCCCGGCCCGGAAGGTCATCGCCGGCATCATGGAAAAGCAGGTTCGCAAGAAGGCCCGGCCAGAGCACTACCCGGCGCCCTACGCCATCATCGACCTGTGGCAGCGCTACGGCGACAAGCCGGACATCATGATGGAGAAGGAGGCGCGCTCCATCTCCCGGCTCTTTCTGACCGACGCGTCGAAGAACCTCGTCAGGGTGTTCCTGCTCCAGGACAAGCTCAAGTCCCTGGGCGGCAAGTCCGGCTTCAAGGTCCGGCATGTGCACGTCGTCGGCGCCGGCGTCATGGGCGGTGACATCGCCGCCTGGTGCGCCCTGCGAGGGCTGACGGTGACCCTCCAGGACCGGGAGCCGAAGTTCATTGCGCCCGCCGTCAAGCGGGCCCAGAAGCTTTTCAAGAAGAAGCTGCGGGAACCGCGACTCATCCAGGCCGCCATGGACCGGCTGATGCCCGACGTCGACGGCCGCGGCGTGGCCGGCGCGGACGTTGTCATCGAAGCCATCTTCGAGAACGCCGACGCCAAGAAGGACCTCTATCGTTCCCTGGAACCGCGCATGAAGCCGGAGGCCGTGCTGGCCACCAATACGTCCAGCATCCGGCTGGAGGACCTGCAGGACGCCCTGGAGCGCCCCGAACGCCTGATCGGCCTGCACTTCTTCAATCCCGTGGCCATGATGCCCCTGGTGGAGGTCATTCACACCGCCGACACGCCCCGCGAGGAGATCGACAAGGGCATCGCCTTCTGCCGGAAAATCGACAAGCTGCCCCTGCCCTGCCTGAGCTCCCCGGGATTCGTCGTCAACCGGGTGCTCATGCCCTACATGATGGAAGCCCTGCTGGCGGCGGAGGACGGCATTCCCCTGCCGGTCATCGACGAGGCCGCCAGGCGATTCGGCATGCCCATGGGGCCGGTGGAACTGGCCGATACCGTCGGCCTGGACGTTGCGCTGAACGTCGCGAAGATCCTCGGCGACGCCTACGGCATCCCGGTGCCGAAGAAGCTTGAGGAGATGGTCGAGAAGAAACAGCTCGGCCGGAAGACCGGCCGCGGCTTCTACGAGTGGAAGGATGGCAAGCCCGTCAAGGACGCGGACAAGGACGCGACCATCCCCGTCGACCTCGAGGACAGGCTGATCCTGCCCATGGTCAACGAGGCCGTTGCGGTCTGGCGAGACGGGGTCGTGGACGACCTTGACCTGCTGGACGCCGGCATCATCTTCGGCACGGGCTTTGCACCGTTCCGCGGAGGACCGGTCAACTATGCCAGGGCGCGCGGCGTCGGCGACGTCAGCGAGAGCCTGGAGCGGCTCCGGGACAGGCATGGCGAGCGCTTCGAGCCTGACTCGGCATGGGAGCGGCTGGCCGCCTGACGCGGCCCCGCGACGCCCGCCGCAGGGCGACGGGGCGGCAGGGTTGCCGCCCCGTTGCATGTGATATTCTTCCCAGCGGTCCCGATCAGGTCCGGGCGCAACGGATTGCGCCGATCCCGATCAACCGGTCAACAGCGCATCACGGACTCTCAACATGCCGGGCAGAACGCTCGACCCTTCGCAGCTGAAAGCTTTCTCACCGCTTGACGGACTCAAGGCGGAGAACCTCCGGGCCCTGGCGCAGAAGACCACTGTGCAGGACATGCCCGGCGGGCGTTTCCTGTTCCGCAAGGGCGACACCGACCGGCGGGCGATCTACGTCATCGACGGCGAAGTCGAGATACGCGACGGAGACAAGGTCCTCAGCGTCGTCGAAGGGGGCACCGCTGCGGCACGCAGCCCTCTCGCGCCGGGCCTGCCCCGCCGGGTCAGCGCCCGCGCGCGCAGCCGGGTGGAGTTCATCTCGGTGGACAGCGACCTGCTGGATGTGATGCTCACCTGGGACCAGACCGGCACCTACGAGGTCAGCGAGCTGCGTGGCGAGAGCCTGCCCGACAGCGACGACTGGATGACCACCCTGCTCCAGACCAAGGCCTTCCACAGGATCCCGCCGGCCAACATCCAGGCCATCTTCATGCGCATGCAGCAGGTGAACCACAAGGCCGGGGACGTAATCATCCGCCAGGGCGGCGAAGGCGACTACTTCTACGTGATCACCGAGGGCCGCTGTGAGGTGACCCGGGAGACGCCGCTGAACAAGGACGGCATCAAGCTCGCCGAGCTCGGCCCCGGCGACACGTTCGGCGAGGAGGCCCTGATCTCCAACGCCAAGCGGAACGCCACCGTCATCATGACCTCGAACGGCAGCCTGATGCGGCTGGGCAAGGACGACTTCAACACCCTCATGAACGAGCCCATGCTCCAGTGGGTCAGTTTCGAAGAGGCCTCGGAGATCATCGGGTCCGGCGGCAAGTGGCTGGACGTTCGCCTGCCTTCCGAGTTCGAGAGCTATCACCAGCCGGACGCCATCAACATCCCTCTCTACTTCATCCGCCTGAAGCTCAAGACCCTGGACCCCGACGTCCGTTACGTGGTCTGCTGCGACACCGGCCGGCGCAGCAGCGCTGCCGCTTACATCCTCAGCGAGCGGGGCTTCGACGCCTACGTCCTCCGCGGCGGTCTCACCATGAGCGAGGCGGACGGCGAGGCACCCGCCGAGACCGGCTGAACGTTCTTCGGCGCGGCGCCGTCCTGCGCATTCCGGCCAAGCTATCCCGCAGACCGGTTTCCCGGTAGACTCCGGGCCCGGTGTCTACGCGGTGAGGTCTCCTGCGTTCCGGCTTCGGCAGCAGGCAGGGCCATCGGCGTCAGCTGCCTTTTACACGACACGCAGTAAGGAGTGACAGTCCATGGCGGGCAAGTTCGAGATCTTCAAAGACAAGAAGGGTGAGTTCCGTTTCCGGCTGAAAGCCTCGAACGGGCAGACCATCCTGGCCAGCGAAAGCTACAAGACGAAGGCGTCCTGCAAGAACGGCATCGCCTCGGTTCAGAAGAACGGCACCGATCCGGGTCGGTTCGAGCGCCGCCCGGGCAAGAATGGCAAGTTCCGGTTCGTGCTCAAGGCCGGCAACAGCCAGGTCATCGGCACCAGCGAGGCCTATGACAGCGAGCGGGCCATGGAGAGCGGCATCGCCAGCGTCCAGAAGAACTCTACGACCATCAAGATCGACGACACCACGGGCTGACCAGCCCCTGCGCGATCATCCGGCCGGGCCGCCCGCGGGCGGCCCGGTTTTTTGTGCCGTCAGGGAAAACGCCGTAGCCCGGCCCGGGCTACATCGTATGGGTGATCTTGTCGCCGCCCAGCGCGCCAGCCAGGTAGTTCTCGATCTTCCGCTGGGTGCTGCCCCGGTCCTGCTCGCTGAACTGAACGCCGATACCCGCTGTGCGCTTGCCCTGGGCGCCCTTCGGCGTGATCCAGATCACTCGCCCTGCCACCGGGATCTTCTCGTCCTCTCCCATGAGGTTGAGCAGCATGAACACCTCGTCGCCAAGACGGTAGTTGCTGCTGGTGGGGATAAACAGCCCGCCGTTCTTCACGAAGGGCATGTAGGCGAGGTAGAGGGCGCTCTTGTCCTTGATGGTGAGCGTCAGCAGTCCGGGCTTGCTGTTGGTCATCGGTCAGCCAGTACCCCTTGTTCGGAGGCGCCCCTTGTCGGCTCGAGAGCGTCGGCCCACGGCGTCAGCAGGTTTTCCATCACCAGCTGCGCGTTAAGGGCCCCGTCCAGCCGCGTCGAGGCAGCCCGAAGCTCGTCCAGATAGCGGAAGAGTCGGGGCAAGGGTATTCGCTGAAGAACCTTTTGCAAAGCCTCGGCCCGCTTCGGGTCCAGTTCCGGCCGCGGTCCCGCCGCCCCAAGCCGGATGAGCTCGCCCACCCAGAAGTCGAGCCAGCGCAGCACGTCGGCGGGTTCCCGGTCGCCGGTCCGGGCAGCAAGCTCCACGGGATCGGCCACGCCTGCGACCACCTCCCGAAGACCCCGGTCAAGGGTCTCGTCGAGGGTCTCGAACCCTTCCTCCCTGAGCCGGATAGCCAGCAGAGGGGCGCCCCCCGCCATGGCCAGCAGCCGGTCCCAGCGCGCCTTGCCCCGGGCGTTGGCCTGCAGCCATTCCAGGGCCTGCTCCGGCGCCGGGGGGTTCACCAGCAACCGCTGGCAGCGGCTGGCGATCGTCGCCGGCAGCGTGTCCCTCCGGGTGCGAACCAGGATCAGCAGCGTTTCCGGCGCAGGCTCCTCGAGGGTCTTCAGCAGAGAGTTCGCCGCGGCCGGCGTCAGCCGGTCCGCCGGTGCGATCACGGCGACTTTCCATCCCCCGGCGTAGCTGGTCATGGCCAGTTCCCGGCAGGCTGCACGCACCTGGTCGATGCCGATCTGTTTCTTCAGGCCACGCTCGCCCTCTTCCCGGGTGATCCAGAGCAAATCGGCGTGCACCGGCGGCGCCAACGGGTCAGGCGCGTCCCCCGCGAGTCCCAGTACCCGCCGGGCGATGGCGAAGGCCAGGCCGAGCTTGCCCACTCCCTCCGGCCCCTCGATGAGCAGGGCATGGGTCAGCCGGTCCGCCTCCAGGGCGGACTCCACTTCCGCCAGGGGCTTCTCATGCCATGGAAATAACTTATTTGTCATTCAGTTGGATGAAGTCTTTAATGTGACGAGAGAGGTCCTGCTGGACCGCTTCCAGCGGCCGGGAGGCGTCCACGACCCGGAACCGCCGCGGCTCGCCCTGGGCCCGAGCCAGGTACCCCCGCCGAACCCGCGTGAAGAAGTCCAGCCGTTCCGCCTCGAACCGGTCCGCCGCCCCCCGTTCGCCCGCCCTGGCCAGGCCGACCCTGGGATCGCAGTCCAGCAGCAGCGTAAGGTCAGGTCGCAGCTGACCCTGCACGCTGGACTCCAGGGTACGGATCAACTCCACATCCAGGCCGCGGCCGGCGCCCTGGTAAGCGTAGGTGGCGTCGGTGAAACGATCGCTGAGCACCCAACGCCCCGCCGCCAGGGCCGGCCGGATCAGGTTCTCCAGGTGAACCGACCGGGCGGCGAACACCAGCAGCAGCTCCGCCGTGGCCGGCAGGGACTCGTCCGCGTGGCTGACCAGGATATGGCGGATGCGTTCCGCAAGGACCGTCCCTCCGGGTTCCCGGGTGACCACCAGGTCCACGCCGGCCGCGCGGAGCTGCGCCTCCACGAAGCCTATATTCGTGCTTTTGCCCGTACCCTCACCGCCCTCCAGGGTGATGAACCGGCCCCGCTGCGCTGCTCCGCTCAATTGCCGTCCCTCCCTTCCCGCAGCCGACGCAGGTAGCGGCGCACGGCCTCGTTGTGCTCTTCCAGGGTCGCCGAGAAATAGTGGCTGCCGTCGCCCTTGCCTGTGGCCACGAAGTACAGGGCGTCGCCCTCCGCCGGCCGGGTGGCCGCTTCCAGGGCCGCCCGTCCCGGCAGGGCGATGGGCGTGGGCGGCAGCCCGGCACGGGTATAGGTGTTATAGGGATTGTCGGTTTCCAGGTCCCGGCGCCTCAGGTTGCCGTCGAAGCTCTCCCCAAGACCATAGATCACCGTGGGATCGGTCTGCAGGCGCATACCCATTTTCAGGCGGCGGGTAAACACGCCGGCCACCCGCGCCCGCTCAGACGGAAGCCCGGTCTCCTTTTCGACGATGGACGCCAGGATCAGGGCCTCGTAGGGGGTCTCCAGGGGCACGTCTGCATCCCGGGCCGCCCAGGCCGATTCCAGCGCGGTCTCCATCGCGTCGTGAGCCAGGGCCATGATCTCCAGGTCCGAGGTTCCCCGGGGGAAACGATAGGTCTCCGGCAGGAACCATCCCTCCGGCGGTACACCGGGCCGGCCCAGCCGCTCCATGATGTCGCCGGCCTCCAGCCCCGCAGCCTCGGCGCGCAGCGCCGGGTGGGTCTCCAGGACATTCCGCATCTCCCGGAACGTCCAGCCCTCGACGATCGTGACCGAGTGCATGACCACGTCACCGGACACCAGAAGCGCCATGATGGCCCGGGGCGTGGACCCCGCGGGAATGTCGTACTCTCCCGCGCGCACCCGGGGCGCGGTCCCCGAGAGCTGCCCGTACCACCGGAACAGGCGGGCGTCGTCCACCGCGCCGGCCGATTCCAGCCGGGCGGCCACTGCCCCCAGGGAACTGCCCGGGGGAATTTCCACGCGAACGTCGGCGTCGGCTGGCCCGGGCATATCCAGCCAGCGCAGCCCCCACCATGCCGCGCCGGCGGCGAGCAGACCGGCCAGGAGTACCACCCCGGCAAACAGCAGTATCACGCGCCGAGCCATACCACCCCTTCCCGGGCCAGTCCCTCGCGCAGTTCCGCGCCCACCGGCCCCGGCGCGACTGGCCTTCCGCACAGGTCGGTCACCGGGACCAGCCCCCGTACCGCATTGGTCAGGATAATCTCGTCCGCCGCCACAAGCTCGTCCCACGAGACCCGGTCTTCACTGCAGTGACGGTGCGAACGCCGACACCATTCCAGTACCAGGGCCCGCATGACGCCCGCCACGCCGCATCCGTCCAGCCTTGGCGTCCGGACCCTCCCGTCCCGGACCAGGAACAGGTTATGACGGGTCGCCTCGATGACCCGCCCGTCTTCGTCCGTCATGATGCCTTCGTCCCAGCCTGCGGATGCAACCTCCGCCGCGCCAAGCACCTGCTCGAGCCGGCACAGGTGCTTCAGCCCCGCCAGCCCGGCGTTCCGGCCGAGCCGCGTCGAGCAGCGGCCGACCTGCATGCCGGTCTCCGGTAGCGCCGGCAGTGGGTACCGGCCGGCGACGCGGCGGCAGCCGGCGTCTGGTTGCGGCGCATATCCCCGCCCGCCGTCGCCCCGGGTGATCATGAGCTTGATGATGCCCTCGCCTCCGGGCAAGGCAAGCCGCTCGACGTCCCGGCCCAGCAGCTCCGCGCCGGGCCAGGCCAGGCCCAGGACGTTGCAGCCGGCCTGCAGCTCTACCGTGCGGATCAGAATGTTGAAGTCCATGCTTCAGTCCCGTCCCAGCCAACCGAAAGAACCCGTGTAGGGGCCCCGGGGCCCGGTTTCAAGCTCGCTGATGATCTCCATGCACCGGACCTTCGGGCAACCGGTGATCGTACCGCCCGGAAAGACCGCTCCGATGGCGGTGCCCGGACCCACGTCGGCCCTGAGGCGGCCGGTGACGTTGGAAACGATGTGGTGAACGTGGGCGTAGGACTCTATGACCATCATCTCGTCCACGACCACTGAGCCGGGCTCGCAGATCCGCCCCAGGTCGTTCCGCTCAAGGTCGACCAGCATGACGTGCTCGGCCCGCTCCTTCGGATGGCCGATCAACTCCCGGGACAGGGCATCGTCCGCGCTGGCATTCAGGCCGCGGGGCCGCGTCCCGGCGATCGGGCGGGTCTCCGCCCTGCCGTGGGCCAGCCTCAGCAGCCTTTCCGGCGAGGAACTGACCACCGCCCGGTCTCCCCACCTGGCCAGGCCCGCGAAGGGTCCGGGGTTGGTCTGCCGGAGGCGGGCGTACAGCGACGCGGGATCTGCACCGGGCGCCAGGGTCGCCCGCCACCGCCGGGACAGGTTCGCCTGGAAGATGTCCCCGGCGATGATGTAGTCCCGGGCCCGGGCGACGGCCTCCAGGTAGAGCTCCGGGTCCTCTTCCTCCATGGCCAGGGCCAGTTGTCCCGGCGGCGACGGCGGCATCCCGGGAGCCCCGGCGATGTCCGCGGTCATGGCATCCAGCAGCTCCCGGGACTCAGCCACGAGAACACACGAGCCCTGGAGCCGGTCCCGGAGGATTGCCGCGGGAATCCGCACAGCCAGCGCCACCGGCCAGCCCGAGGGCAGGGAAAGCTGCAGCGTGGGTTCGATCTCGGCGGCCAGCTCGTACCCAAGGAACAGGAACCATCCGCCGACGAAAGGCGGTGACGCTTCACCGGTCGGCGCGGTGCGCTCGGCGTACCACCAGGCATCCAGCGCGCCGAGGAATCCGGATGCCCGGTCGGCCCCCGGGCCGGACAGGCCCTTGGCGCCGTCCAGGATGAGGGCGTCCCCCGGGAAACCCAGCAGCATGTCGTAGCGGCCCTGCGGCGTCCCCCAGGCGGCACTCTCCAGCAGGAACGGGTAACGGGAGGGCAAGACCCGGTGGAGGGCCAGGAAGTCGCCGGGATCGGCTATCTCGCGCTGGAAGAACGTCTCGCCGGCGAGGGACCGGGCCGGCGGGTACGGCCCCCCCGAGTCGGTCATGGGGCCGGTCAGTCCGGCGCGCGGAACAGCAGGGAACCGTTCGTCCCGCCGAAGCCGAAGGAGTTGGAGACCACTACCCGCACCCGGGACTCCCTTGCCTCGTTAGGCACGTAGTCCAGGTCACAGTCCGGGTCGGGGTTGTCGTAGTTGATGGTGGGCGGCAGGACGCCGTCCCGCATGGCAAGAACGGAGAAGACCGCCTCAACGCCGCCGGCAGCACCCAGCAGATGGCCGGTCATGGATTTCGTGGAACTGACCGCCAGCCGGCGGGCGTGGTCGCCGAAGGCCTTCTTGATGGCCACGGTCTCCGCCTTGTCGCCCAGAGGCGTGGAAGTCCCGTGGGCATTGACGTAGTCCACGTCGTCTGGCGACACCCCGGCGTCCTTCAGGGCGTTCACCATGCACTGGCAAGCGCCCTCCCCGTCCTCGGGCGGCGCGGTAATGTGGTGAGCGTCGCCGCTCATGCCGAAGCCCGCAAGCTCCGCGTAGATGGTCGCGCCCCTCGCCCGGGCGTGGTCATAGTCCTCCAGGACCACGCAACCGGCCCCGTCGCCGAGCACGAAACCGTCCCGGTCCCGGTCCCAGGGCCGGGATGCCTGCTCCGGCGCATCGTTGCGCGTGGACAGGGCCCGGGCCGAGCAGAATCCGCCGACGGCCAGCGGCGTGGTGGCCATCTCTGCCCCGCCGGCCACCATCACGTCGGCGTCGCCGTACTGGATGGTCCGGGCCGCCAGCCCCATGGCGTGCGTCGCGGTGGTGCATGCGGTGACCACGGCCAGGTTGGGGCCCGTCATGCCGTAGGTGATGGAGACGTGCCCGGAGATCATGTTGATGATGCTTCCGGGGATAAAGAAGGGCGAAATCTTCCTGGGGGACTCTCCGGCCTCCAGGTAGCTGCGGTAATTGCGCTCGATGGTCTCGATGCCGCCGATACCCGCGCCGACGCATACGCCGATGCGGTGCGCATTGGCGTCGGTGACGGTGATGCCGGAATCCTCGATGGCCTGCCGGGAGGCAGCGAACCCGTAATGCATGAACGGGTCCATCTTCCTGGCCTCCTTGGAGGACAGGTAGTCATCCACGTCGAAGCCGGCCACCGCACCGCCGATGCGGGTGCTGAATCGGCTGGCGTCGAAGCGGGAAATGGGCCCGATGCCGCTGCGGCCCTCGACGATGTTCCGCCAGGCGGCCTCGACGTTGCTCCCCACCGGGGAGACGATGCCGAGCCCTGTGATGACGACGCGGCGTCTGGGCATAGGGTCGAAATCTGCCGGGACGCCTCCCTGCGCCCGGAGCAGGAGTCAGATCAGCCCTGGCGGGCCTTGATGTAATCGATGGCCTGCTGGACCGTCGTGATCTTCTCGGCCTCCTCGTCGGGGATCTCTGTCTCGAAGGCCTCTTCCAGGGCCATCACAAGCTCCACCGTGTCGAGGGAGTCGGCGCCGAGGTCGTCAACGAAGGAAGCGTCGTTGGTCACTTCTTCTTCTTTTACCCCGAGCTGCTCGGCGACGATGTTCTTTACCTGTTCCTCGATGCTGCTCATCTGGTCATGATCCTCATTGGAAGGCGACGGAACTGCGTGGCCCCCATGACCCGTTCCCCGCCGCGCGGCGTATTGTAGGGTAATCACCCCGGGGGTTCTACACGGCCCGCCGGGGTCATCGCAAGCCTTCAGGCCATGTACATGCCACCGTTGACGTTGATGACCTCGCCGGTGATGTACGCGGCAGCAGCCGAGCACAGGAACACCACCACGCCCGCCACGTCTTCCGGCGTCCCAAGGCGCTCCAGCGGAATCTGCCCTTCGAGGCTTTGCCGCTGTGCGTCCGACAGCGCCCGGGTCATGTCCGTTTCGATGAAGCCCGGAGCCACCGCGTTGGCCGTGATGCCCCGTGATCCCACTTCCCGGGCCAGGGACCGGGTGAAGCCCACCAGTCCTGCCTTGGCCGCGCAGTAGTTGGCCTGCCCCGGATTCCCCATCAGGCCGACCACGGACCCGATGTTGACGATTCGGCCGTTGCGGGCCTTCATCATGCCCCGCAGGCAGGCCTTGGTGGTCCGGAATACCGCGGTGAGATCGGTGTCCACCACCGCATCCCAGTCCTCCTGTTTCATCCGCAACAGCAGGGAGTCGCGGGTCACGCCGGCATTGTTGACCAGCAGCGTCACCGGGCCCTCGTTGGCACTGATGTCCGCCACCGCCGCGGCCACCGCCTCGTCCCGGGTCACGTCCAGCACGACGCCGCGGCCGGTATGCCCGGACTCCCGGAAGCGCTCCGAGATGCCTTCCGCGCCCTGCTCGCTGGTCGCGGTGCCGACCACCGAGGCGCCGGCGGCGGCGAGCGCGGCAGCGATGCTTACGCCGATGCCCCGGGAGGCGCCGGTGACGAGGGCCACCTGGCCTGAAAGATCGATCATGAGGACTCTCCTTCTGCCTTTTTCAGCGCAACTGCCAGGGACTCAGGGTCCTCCACGGCCACCGCCGGCACGCGCCGGTCGATCCGTCGTGCAAGCCCGGTCAACACCCGGCCGGGACCGGCTTCCACCAGCAGGCCCGCACCCGTGCCGGCCAGGCCGTTGACGCACGCCACCCAGCGCACCGGCCGGTGGACCTGGTCGGCGAGGGCCTGGCGGATCTCCCGGGGTTCGCGCCGGGGCTGGCCGTCCACGTTGTGGAAGACCGGGATCGCGGGAGGCGACACGGAGATCTCCGCCAGGGCCTCGGCCAGCGCCTCCGCCACCGGCGACATCAGCCGGCAGTGAGACGGCACGCTGACCGGCAGCCGGATGGCGCGGCGGGCACCCGCGGCCGTGGCGGCCTCGACGGCGCGGTCCACGGCGTCGCTCTCCCCGGCGATCACGACCTGCCCCGGGGCGTTGAAATTCACCGCCTCGACGACGCCCGCTGCGGACGCGTCCCGGCAGGCGGCCTCCACCTGGTCGTCCTCCAGGCCGATGACCGCGGCCATGGCCCCGGCGCCCTCGGGGACGGCCTGCTGCATGAGCCGGCCGCGGAGCGCTACGAGCCGCGTCGCCGCCGGGAATTCCAGGGCCCCGGCGCACACCAGGGCGCTGTACTCGCCGAGGCTGTGGCCCGCCATCGCCACCGGCGCCGGACCCCCGTGCGCCTGCCAGGCGCGCCAGACGGCGACCCCGGCGGCGAGCATGGCCGGCTGGGTCCTGTCGGTCCGGTTGAGATCCGATTCCGGTCCCCGGAGCGCCAGCGAGGCCAGGTCGTAGCCCAGGGCGTCGGAGGCTTCTTCGAACGTCTGCCCAACCACCGGCTCGGCCCCCATCAGGTCCGCAAGCATTCCTACGGACTGTGAGCCCTGGCCGGGGAACATCATGGCCACGGACATATCGTGCTCCTTGTCGTGTGCGCGCCCCGCCGGACGCCTGTGGCGCGTTTATCCGGATTCGCCGGACCCGGGCCGGGGATTATAGACGTCGCCCGGCAGGCGCCGGAGCAATCCCCACAGTCCACCGGCCAGGGCACCCCAAAGGTGGGCCGCTGCCAGAATCGGGCCTCCGGTGAGCACCACGGAAAGACCGGAGGGGCCTGCCCAGGTCTCCCAGGCCAGCTTCGCCGCCAGCACACCGGCCAGGAGCCAGCCTTCCCGACGCCCGCGGCGGACCCAGGTCGCCGCGGCACCGGCGAAGATCCCGTGCAGGGCCCCGGAAAACCCGGCGTACCAGCCAATCTCCGGCAGAAAAATCACCAGGCCCGCCGCCACGCCGGCCATGGAGGCGGCGGTCACGGCCAGCCAGTCCCGGCGGCGGAAATCGGACCGCAGCAGGACGCCGGCTGCCGCCAGCCCGGCCAGGTTCAGGCCGAGATGTCCCGGCCCGAGGTGGACGAACTGGCACGACGCGAGACGCCACCACTGGCCGCCGTCGGCGCTGCCGCGGGTCCAGGCCAGCAGTTCGAAACTGCCCGGTAGAAGGGCCGCCAGCAGCATCGCGGCAGCCAGCCCCGCGGGGACCTGCAGACCCCTCGCCTGGTGCCGGTGGGACAAGGTCATTCTGATATCATGTCAGCACCTTGCGGCAGGGGACCAGCGGCCCCGTGCCCTTCACCGACTCAAACGGAACGATACCGCTTATGAAGCTATCCGGACCCCGACCCCTGGCTGCCATGCCCGGCCGCGCACAGGGCTTCACGCTTATCGAGATCATGGTCGTCGTGGTCATCCTCGGGATCCTCGCGGCGATCGTCGCCCCGAACGTGATCAGCCGGATCGACGACGCCGCCATCAGCCGCGCCAAGACAGACATCCGCAACGTCGAGAGCGCCCTCAAACTCTATCGCCTGGACAATTTCAAGTACCCCACCACCGAGCAGGGCCTGGAGGCGCTGGTGACCCGGCCGAACGACCCGTCGGTGCGCAACTGGCGGGAAGGCGGTTATCTCGACAAGCTGCCCAGGGATCCGTGGACCAACGAGTACAACTACCTTTATCCGGGCCAGCACGGCGAGTTCGACGTCTTCACCTACGGCGCGGACGGTCAGCCCGGCGGCGAAGGCATCAACGCCGACATCGGCAACTGGACCATCGACTGACAGCACCGGTGGCCGCAAGGCCGCGGCAGGCCGGCTTCTCCCTCCTGGAGCTGCTGGTGGTCGTGGTTATCGTCGGCCTGATGGCAGGCATGGCCGTGTTCTCCATCGGCGCGGTGGGCCGGGAGACGCCGGCAGAGACCGAGGCGCGGCGGCTGACGGCGCTGCTCCAGCTGGTGTCCGAGGAAGCCCTCGTGCAGGGTCGGGACTTCGGCCTGGAGATATTCTCCGACGGTTATCGCTTCCTCTCGTGGGACCCGGACAGCCGCCTGTGGGTCGTCCCCGCGGGTGACGAGCTGCTTCGGGCCCGCAGTTTCCCGGAGGACCTGCAGGTCGGACTGGTGGTCGAGGGCCGGGAGATCGCGCTGTCCGAGCAGGGCGGGCGCCGGGAAGAGCGCCGGGACCAGGTTGCGCCCCATGTCGCCATCTCCGCCGGCGGAGAGTTCACTCCCTTCGAGCTCTACGTGGCGGAGGCCTTCGAGCCCCGCGCCTGGTTGCTCACCGGCGCGGCGAACGGGACCCTTGACCTGATCGAGCCAGGGGAAGAGCCGTGAGGCCCCAGCGGGGATTTACGCTGCTGGAAGTGCTGGTGGCGCTGGCCATCGTGGCCTTCGGCGTCGTGGCGGCCTTCAACGGCATCATCCAGATGGCTCACTCCACCGCCAGGCTCCAGGAGCGGGCAAAGGCGGACTGGATTGCCATGAACCAGATCGCAGAGATCCGCCTTTCCGGCGACTTTCCCGACGTCAGCGAATTCGACGGCAGCGTGGAATTCGCGGGCCAGCCCTGGCGCTGGGAAGCCACGGTGTCGGAGACCGGTGTGGAGGACCTGCGGCGCATCGACATGAGAGTGGCCCTGGAAGAGATCCCGGATGACGTGGTGACCATCGTGACCGGTTTCATCAGCCGCCGCGCCGGCCCGCCCAGCGCCGGCGTGGACTGGTGGGGAACCAACGTCGGGGCAACAGACGGTGCCGACGAAGGTGACGGCAGCGACGACCAGGAGGCGGGCGAGGAGCAAGAGACCCCGGCAGACAACAGCGACGAGGCCGGCGGGGAATGAACCGGCGCGCCCAGGGCGGCTTCACGCTGCTTGAAATCCTCGTCGCCGTCAGCGTATTCGCGGTCATGGGGGTGATGGCCTACGGAGGGCTCCAGGCCGTCATCCGCCAGCAGGAGATCGCGCGGGACAACGCCGAGCGGCTGAGGTCGGTCCAGTACGCGGTCCGGCAGCTGTCCCTGGACCTGGAGCAGATCCAGCCGCGCCCGGTCCGTGACGAACTGGGCGACGGGTACCGCAGCGCCGTCCTTGCCGACGAGCGCAACCTGTTCGACATCGAGCTCACCCGGGGCGGGTGGAGCAATCCTCTCGCTCAACCGCGGGCCGCGATCCAGCGCGTGGCGTATCGCCTGGAGGATGGACGCCTGCTGCGGGTGCACTGGTTCGTACCCGACCACACCCTTGGCGAAGAACCCACCGAGCGCGAGGTCCTCGACGGCGTCATCGACGTGAGGTTCCGTTTTCTCGGCCGGGGCGCCCAGTGGGTCACCCAGTGGCCGGCCACCATCGGCGCCGATCCTGCCGACCTTCCCCGCGCCATCGAGGTCACCCTGGAGCTGGAGGACTGGGGCGAGATCCGGCGGCTCATCGAGGTGGCAGGCTAGACCATGGGCCTCCGCCGCCCCCAGTCCGGTGCCGCACTGATCACCGCCATCCTCGTGGTGGCCATCGCCACGGCGCTGGCCGCCCGGCTGACCTGGGACCTGTTCCTGGACCAGCGCCGTGCCTTCAGCCGGGTTGCCGGCGAACAGGGCTATCAGTATGCGCTGGGGGCCGAGGCCTGGGCCGGCAGGATCCTGACGGACGACCTGGAAAACGGCAGCGTTGATCACCCGAACGAGGCCTGGGCCACCCAGCTGGCGCCCCTGCCGATCGAGGGGGGGCAGATCCAGGGGCGCCTGGAGGACCTCCAGGGGCGGTTCAACCTGAATAACCTGGTCGACAACCAGGGCCGCACGGACCCGGCGGCCGTGGAAGGCTTCAAGCGCCTGCTGCTGGCCCTGGACCTGGACGTGCGCCTGGCGGACCGGATGGCCGACTGGATAGACCGGGACATTGAGCCCAATTTTCCCGACGGCGCGGAAGACGGCTATTACCTTTCCCGGCAGCCGCCCTTTCGCGCGGCGAACCGGCCGGTCACCAGCGTCTCCGAGGTGTTGCTGGTTTACCCGGAGCTGGGGCAGGCGGGCTACGAGGTCCTCAGGCAGTTCGTCACCGCCCTTCCCCGGGGCACGCGGATCAACATCAACACCGCCCGGCCCGCCGTACTGGTCACCGTCTCGGAGAACCTCACCCTGGGGGATGCGGACGTGATCGTGCAGGACCGCCCCGAGGAAGGCTGGGAAGGCCTGGACCAGCTCGGTGATCTCATTCCCAGCGATGCCTCGGGCGCGCTGGGCGTGGACACCCAGTGGTTCCAGCTCGCGACCCGCATCGATATTGGCACCCAGCGGTTCACCATGTACAGTCTCCTCAACCGCGACCCCGGCGGCTCCGTCAATGCCGTGCTGCGGCGGTTCGCAGACGAATAGGACTCATGCCAGATACCCTCGTCGTCAGACTTTCCGCCGAAGATCCGGAAAGGGGTTCGTGGATTGCCGTGGATCCCCAGGGACGTCGTGTCGGTCCGCCCGGCGCCGGCGCCCTGGCCGACGCCGCGCCCCACGTGTCCGGGCGGCGCCTCGCCGTGCTCGTACCCGCGGTGGACGTGCTCCTGACCCGGGTCTCCCTCCCCGTCCGCGGCGCCAGCCGGATCCTGAAGGCCCTTCCCTTCGCGCTGGAGGAGCAGCTTGCAGAGGACGTGGAGGACCTGCATTTCGCCGCCGCCCCGCTGCCGGACGGCCGGGTCAGCGCCGCGGCGGTGAACCGGGAGCAGTTGACGGGCTGGATGGATGTCCTCCGTGAAGCCGGCCTGCAACCCCAGGTGATGTGCTCCGAGGCCGAGGGCGTACCCGACGTCCCGAACCACCTGTCCTGGATCCTGGAATCGAATCGCTGCCTGGCCAGGAGCGCCGGCGACCTGCCCGTGGTGCTGGACGTGGACTCGGTCGCGGAAGCCCTTCGGTTCGGTCCGGGCTTCCCGGACGGCGGCGAGAACGGACGCCACCTGTCGGTGTACCTGACCCAGGACGCTCAGGACCGCTTCGGGGAGGCCCTGGAAAATTTGCGCCCGGAAGTGAGCTCCCTCGAGGTGCGCCTTTTACCCGACGGGATCCTGCCGCACCTGGCCGCCACGGTGGCCACCGGCGCACCGGTGAATCTGCTGCAGGGCGAGTTCGCGCCGCGGACCAATGTGGACAAGCTCTGGAAGCCCTGGCGGCTGCCGGCGGCCCTGGCCGCCGGACTGGTGCTGGTCGGGATCGGTGTCCAGGCCGTGGAACTCAGCCGGCTGAAGGCGGAGGAGGCTCGACTCGACGAGGCCGTCGCCGCCGCGTTCGAGAAGGCCATGCCGGGCGCCCGGATGGTGGATGCCCGGGCACAGATCGACCGGCGCCTCGCCCTGGCCCGGGGCGCCGGGGCCGAGACCAACGAGAGCTTCCTGGCGGCCCTGGATGCGCTGGGCGGCGCCCTGGCCGCCACCCCCGGGGTGACGCTGGAGGCCATCAGCTTCCGTTCGGGCACCCTCGACCTGCGGCTGGAAGCGCCCAGCGTCGATGCACTGGAGGCAATCCGCCAGAACGTCGCCCGCAGCGGTCGCTTCACCGCAAGCTTCCAGCAGGCCAATCCCCGTGACACCGGTGTCGAGGGCCGTATCCAGGTCTCCGGGAGCGGCGCGTGAGGGCCTGGTTCGAAAGCCTCGCGCCACGGGAGCGGCTGATGGTGGCCGTCGGCAGCGTCCTGGTCGTGCTGATGCTGATCTGGGGACTGGTCCTGGCCCCTCTCGGCTCCGCCACCACCGCCGCGCGGGAACGGGTGGAAACCAAGCGCAGTCTCCTGACCTACATTCGTGCGGCGGAAGGAGAGCTTGCCAGCGTCGCCGACGCGCCGGCGGATCCGGACCTGTCCGGCCAGTCGCTGGTGGTCATCGTCGATCGCAGCCTGCGCCAGGCGGGTCTAGGCCAGGCGCTGTCCCGGAACCAGCCCATGGGCGAGGACGGAATCCGGATCCGGCTTGAGAACGCCGAGTTCGACGCCGTCGCCGGCTGGCTGGCGGAGATCCACGCCCGCTCGGGCATGGCCATCGAGTCGGCGAGTTTCGATCGTGGCGAAGCGCCCGGGCGCGTCAACGCCAGCCTGGTCCTGCGCCAAACCCTGGACTAGAGGTATTCCCTTGAGGCTTCGTATCCTGCTGCCCCTGGCGGGGCTTGTTGCTTTCGTGGCCGCCCTGGTCGCCACGTTCCCGGCCCGGGTCGCCGTGGCCTGGTTCGCGCCTCCCCAGGTCCAGGCATGGGGGGTGGAAGGCTCCCTCTGGAACGGCCGGGCCGAGGCTGTCGCCGTGTCCGGCGCCGGCATCGGTGGCCTGGAGTGGTCCCTTCACCCCATGAGCCTGCTGACGCTGAATCCGGCGGCCGACATCCGCATCACCCGCCGGGACGGCTTCGCCAGCGCCCGCGTGGCCTCCAGCCTGTCCGGGGAAACCGTGCAGGTATCCGGACTGGAGGCAGCTGTCGCCCTCGGCACGCTGCCGCGGCGTCTGGTGCCGGACGGGGTCGCCGGGCAGCTGTCGGCCCAGTTCCCCGACCTGAGGCTGGAGAAAGGCTGGCCGACCCGGGCGGCCGGACGAATCGCCGTTGCTGACCTGCAGCTGCCGGGGGTCATCCTGACCCTGGGGCCGCTGGAATTCGTGTTCGCCGGGGACACCGATACGCCGGCCGCGGATGTCCGGTCCGCCGGCGGCCCGCTGGCCGTGGAAGGCACACTGGTTCTTCCGGAGCCGGGCCGATGGAGCCTCGACGTGCTGCTTGCGCCTGGAGAGAACCCTCCCAGGGAGCTGGTGGAGGGCCTGGCGTACGTGGGCGAGGCAGCCCCGGGCGGCGGACGCCGGCTCCAGCTCTCCGGCGAGATCTAGCCGGCCGGCGATTCCGTGGCGGCCTCGCCGGCCTCCCACTCCCGCCAGCCCCGGTGACGGGGAAAATACAGGCCGAGCCGCACCGCACCTTCATGGCCAGGCCCGGCCAGCGTCGCGTAGCGCTCCAGCTGGGCCCGGTATCGCTCCCGCTCCCGGTCAAGGAACGCCTCCAGGCCGGCGCCCTCATGCCGGCCGACCTTGAAGTCCACGATCCACAGGGTCCCGGATTCGTCGACGAAGCAGCGATCCACCACGCCCTGCACCGGCTCGCCGCCGACCCGGCCGGAGAGCCGGTACTCGCTCCTGGCCCAGCGGTGATCGCCTGCCAGGATCCATCGTCCCCGGGGATCCTCCAGGGTCTCCCGCACGGCCGCCAGGCTCTCCTCGACGCGCGCCTCCACGGCCTCCGGCTCGACCCCCGACTCGGTCAGGATCGCCCGCACCCGGGCCGCCGCCGCGGTGACCCGGTCCGGAGGCCAGGCGTCGGGACCCTCGAGGGCAATCACCTCAAGCATGCGATGGACGGCGAGGCCTACCGACCGACCGTGCCGGCCCGCCCAGTCATATTCCACGGCAACCCGCGGTCCGGGAGTCGGGTCGGCGCGCCCTTCCCACGCCGGCGCGTCCGGCACTGCAGGCGGGGACCAGTCCGGGCGGAGGCGTCGGAGCCTGGCCGGCGGCGTGGACGGCTTCGCCGGATCCGGCGCCTCCGGCGCGGCGCCGCGGGCCGACAGGAAGGCCGTACCCACGGCCGGCCATAGCCGCTCGAGCGGCGAATTTCGGCCCGGCTGCGGCGGTTCCCCTGATTCGGGATCGTCCTCGTCGACCCCTGCGTAGAGGTGGAGCTGGCGGCGGGCCCGGGTCGCGGCCACGTAGAGCAGCCGGTCCTGTTCCAGGGCGTCCCGGCGGGCCTCCAGGTCTTTCAGCGCCTGGTGCAGCGGATCCCGCTCGTCGCCGAAGGCCTCCACCGGGGCGAAAATCAGTTCCGGTCCCGCTGGCCCCACCTGCTCGAGCCAGCGAAGCAGTCCTGCGCCCTGGCCGGAGATGCCCCTGTCCATGCCGGGCAGGATCACGTGGTCGAACTCCAGCCCCTTGGCCTTGTGTACGGTCATGAGCTGGACCCGGTCGCCCGCTTCCACGTCCGGGGCCGCGAACAGCTCCGCCGTCCGGGCCTCCAGGTCCGCCGGGTCGTCCAGGTTCCCGGCCCTGTCCTGGTCGTCGAGAAACTCGAAAAACCGGCGCGCATCCTCCAGCTCCGTCGTGGACCGGGTGGTCGCGCCGCCGCCGAGGGCCAGCCAGGCTCCGTTCACGACCCGCCGCACGGGCCGGCGCCCCACCTGGCCCATCGCCGGGGCCAGCGCGCCCACCAGGCGCCTCAGCCGCAACCGGTCGTCCTCGCCGAGCCGGGCGGTGACTTCCGGGTCGCGCAGGCGGGACCACACGTCGTCATCCTTCTCGCCGGCCAGCCGGGTCAGTCCGGCCAGGTCAAGGCCGCACCAGGGCGCGCGGACCACCGCCAGCCAGGCCACCCGGTCAGCCCGGTGGTACAGCGCGCGGGTGAGCGCGAGCAGATCCTGCACCACCGGGGACCGGGCCAGCGTCTGGACGTCAACGGCCTGGAAGCCGATGCCCGCCGCGGTCAGCGCAGGACCGATTTGCGCGAGGTGTCGGCGGCTCCGGACCAGGACCGCCACGCTGGATTCCGGCTCCGCCGAACGGATCTCTGCAATCCGCCGTGTCACGGCCTCCGCTTCCGCCTGCCGGTCTCCGCGTGGCACGGGATTGCAGGTCACCGGGAAGCCCGTCCCCGCCTTCCAGGCCTCAGAGCGACTGAAGGGCACGGCGCCGAGCTGGAGGTCCTCCTCCTCCGGGAACAGGTCACCGAAGGCCTCGCCCACCCACCGCACCAGATCTCCCTGGCTGCGGAAGTTCACCGTCAGCTCGAGGGGAACCAGCGGCAGCTGACCAATGCCGTCGCGGCGCACTTTCAGGAAGCGGCCCACGTCAGCTTCCCGGAACCGGTAGATGGACTGCATGGGATCTCCCACGCAGAAAAGCGTCCTGCCGTCTCCGGGCGTCCAGCCGGCGGTGAGACGCTCCAGCAGGTCCACCTGGCTCTGGGAGGTGTCCTGGAACTCGTCCACGAGGATGTGGGCGATACGGTAGTCCAGCGCCAGGGCCAGGTCGCTGGGTGCGTCGGCCGGTCCCACGGCGTCCAGGGCGGCCTGGGCCACGCCGACGAAGTCCATCTCCGACTGCGCCGCAAACTCCAGCTCCAGCTCAGCCGCGGCCAGGGGAAGGAGTGCCAGGAGCTGTCCCAGGATCTCCCATCGCTCATCCCCGTAGGCGGGATCGGGCAGCTTCCTGACGCGGTCCATGTCCCGGGCCAGGGGCTCGTCGTCCTGCAGGTCGGCCAGGACAGCCATCATCCGGGCGCGCTCGTCCGGGGCGTCCGGCCCGAGCCCCAGGGACGCCGTGACCGTCTTCCGCCACTTCGGCTGTTTGGTGAGTAGCAGTTCGGCTATCCCCCGCCACGCCGGAAGGGCCGCGGACTCCGGCGCCGGGAAGCCGTCGGCCTCGGCCAGAGCTGCGAGCGTTTCGTTGTCCGGCGCGCGGCGCGCCGCCGCGGGCCCGATCTCCCCGAGCTCCGCCCGGAGGGTCCCGGGCAGCCGCGCCCAGACGCGGGCGAGCTCGCCGTCCACGAAATGGGCCACGGCGTTCTCCAGGGCATCCCGCTCGGCCGCCTCCGGCGGGCCGGTCCCGGCGCCGATTCGCCGCAGCCAGTGGTCCCGCCTGGCCAGCAGGTCCACCAGCAGGGCTTCCGCCTGGCCGAAGCGATTGCCCAGGTGTCCCAGGAGCGCCGCGGCCGGCCCGGCGGCCGGATGGTCTGTTCCGGCGGCTGACAGCACCCGGCGGGCGGCGGCCTGGTAGGCCGGGCGGGCATCCTCGGCGACGTTCGGTCCAGAGCCCAGGCCGGAGGAGACAGGCAGCTGCCGGGCGAGCCAGGCATTCAGGGCGTCGATGGTCTCCACCCGCAGGCGACGGGGATTGTCCGCCAGCTTCCAGCCGCAGGCCCGGTCCCTTGCGAGTGCCGCCCGGGCCAGCTCCCAGGTGCGGCGGCTGTGATCGTCCCCGGGGGGCGTGTCGGATTCGGCGCCTGCCAGGGCATCCAGGATGCGGTCCCGCATTTCGCCGGCCGCCTTGCGGGTGAACGTGATGGCCAGGATTTCCTCCGGCCGCTGTACGCCGGCCAGCAGCCGGAGGAATCGCCGGGTGAGCAACTCCGTCTTTCCGGAGCCTGCCGGCGCCTGCACGATGTAGCTGCCCGCCGGGTCCAGGGCGGCTTCCCGGGCCGCGGAGTCCGCCGGCCGCCGGTCAGTCATCGCCGATCGCCCCCTCGGCGGCCAGCTCCTCGCGCCGGCACAGGACCTGCAGACCGCAGTATTCGCAGGTGACGCGTCCCTGGCGTGGAGCCACCCGGGCGTTGCCCGCTGCCACGCCGGCCGCCAGCCCGGCAAGGGTTTCGCGCCACTCGGCGAGCAGTGCCTCCCACTCCGGTGGCCCGTGGTCCTTCCTCGCCGGCTTCACGAGCCCCATGGCCTCCGCGTCCCGGGCCAGGCCCTGGTAGCCGACCCTTCCGGGCTTGAGATTGGCGAACGCCACGGCCACCACCTCCGGGAGGGTCACGGCATAAAGAGGGAGCTGGGGCTCCCGGGGCCGCTCCCCGTACCAGTCTGAACGGCGGGACTCCCCGGCCTTGTAGTCGATGACCGCCATGCCGCCGGGCACCTGGTCCACCCGGTCCACCCGGCCTTTCAGCACCAGTGCGCCCACGGGAAGCTCGAGCCACTCCTCCCGTCGTATCACTTCGAAGGGCGGCCTCCGGAGCTCAAGCTCGAGGAGCCCTTCGATCCTGGCCACCGCCTGGACTTTCTCGATGGCCAGCAGCGCCGGCTGGTCCGGCAGGCTGCCGCCGGCCGCCGCCCGCGCCATGCCGGCGTCCACTGCGGCTTCCACGCGCCGCCGGCGATCGGCCGCGTCCATGCCGGCGAGCGTGTCACTGTCACCCAGCTCCGCCCATAACACCTGGAGAGCCTCGTGGAGGATCTCGCCCCGGGCCATGGGATTCACGCCGGGAGTCGGCTGCGCGAGAGGTTCACAGCGCAGCCGGTAGCGGCCGAACGCCTGGAAGGGGCACGCCGAGTAGGCGCGCAGCAGGCCGGTGCCTCCCCGGATGGGCCCGCTGCACGAAGGTCCGGCCTCGTCAGCGACCGACTCCAGGGACGCGGAGTTGCGCTGAAGCACCGGCAAGAGCGGCGGCGCCGTGCCTGCGGGGAGGGCCTCCGGAAGGCCCTTCAGGACCGGGCTGGGCCGCAAGGGTTCGTCGCCGCTGCGCCGTGGCCAGCTGAACACCACCTCGGCCGCCGAGGCGGCGAGGCGTTCCAGGCGCAGCCGGGCCAGCCGGTGTTCCGTCTCCGGGTCGGCCCGGGGCATGCCCCGGGCCCGCTGCAATCCGGCGGGGATGAAGGGTGACGGGGCCAGGGGCGCGGGTAGCACGCCGTCATGCAGTCCAGCTACCCAGATGCCCTCGAACTGTAGCCCCGCGGCCTCGAAAAGGCCGAGCACCTGGACCGGGACCTCGGCCGACTCCGGCTGGAAGAGCCGCTCCGTCGCCATCCTGCGCAGCCGGCCGCAGGCCTCCTGCAGGGACGCCGGACCGGATACCGCATCCAGGGCAGCCAGCTCGTCCAGCAGCTCTGCCCATGCCCCGGTGGCCTGGTACTCCGCGCTGTCCAGTGGCGCATCTCCCGGCCAGCCGGCCGCTTCAAGCGCCCTGGCGAAAGCCTCCGACCAGCGCCCGTAGGACCGGCGCCTGGGACTCTGCCACAGCACGTCCAGCAGCCGGGACAGCCGCGACCCGAACTCCGGAGCGCCGGCGGGCCCGGGGAGGCGCCTGGCGTCCGCGGCCAGCCGTCCGGCCGAGATCTCTGTGCCGCCGTTCTCCCGGAGCCACGCATCCATGGCCGCCCGCTCGCCGGCCTCGGCGGCCGAACCGGCGACGAAGGGGGAACGCAGCAGGCGCCCGGCAGAGTGCAGTTCCATCGCCCCTGTCGCCGACGACAAAAGCTCCAGGGCGGCAGAGACGACCGGGACCTCTGCCAGGGAACGACCCAGCGACATGTTCCATGGCCGTTCCCGGCCGGCAGTGGCCGGCAGAAGTCGCGCCGGCACCAGGGCTTCGTCGAGAAGATCCTCGACGAGGGATCCGTGGGCAGCGAGGTCAGGAACGACGATGGCCAGCCGGACCCCGGGATCCCTGGCCAGCCTCTGCCGCGCCCAGGCCGCCGCCGCCTGGATTTCCCCGCGGACGTCCGGGTAGGCCGCCACCACCGCGCTCCCGCCGCGACCCGGGCTCGTCACCGCTGCCCGGTCTCCCATCGCCCGCAGGATCCGGGCGTGGGCCGGCGGGAGACGCTCGAACCCGTGCAGGATGAGGCGGCTCTCCGGCAGCCGGCCGGCGTGGTCCGCGACGATCTCCGGCACGCGGGCGGGATCGGTGAATCCCGCGGCGCGCACCCGCGCCTGGAAGGCCTCCGCCAGGGCCAGGAATCGCCGGGCGTCTTCCCCGGCGCGGGCGGACAGGTCATCCGGGGTGAGCCCCCATTCGCGGACCAGTTCCCAGGCGGCGCGGCACTCCGCGGCGGCCGCCGGAATCAGCATCAGGTCCCGGCCCCGCGGGTCCGCCGCCACCACCGACTCCCAGAGAAGCCTCACCTGCTCTTCCCCCAGCAGGGGCCGGGGCTCCGCCAGGAGGCCGAAATCCCGCAGCCTCCGGAAGCTCCGGGTGAGCCAGGCCGGCCAGGGCAGCACGTCCGGGGTGGGCCAGGCGACGCCGGGCCGGGTGGTTGCGTAGTCGGCGATCAGCCGCCGGGCCAGGCGCCGCGTGGCGGTCACCACCGTATGGCCGGCCGCCAGTGCATCGTGAAGCTGGCCGGCGGGCATCTGGACGACAGCGGGGTCCGTCCCGAGAGTCTCCATTTATCAGTGAACTAGAGTCATAACTTGAGGTTTATTCTTCACCGTCGCCCGGGCTGTCGGGCGTCACGCAGGGATAACGGGTCTGGAGCGCCTCGAAAAATGCCGCGGTGACCGGCAGTTCCCGGGCGTGCGGCGAAGCTTCCAGGTGAGCGGCGACGGTGGCCACGACGTCCGCCAGGGGAAGTCCCTCCGGCATGCAGATGCCCAGGAGATCCATGCGGTTCATGCTGTCGATGAGCCGGCGGACCTCGTCTTCGGGCAGGTTGCCCATGACCGTCAGGGCCGAGGCCATGCTGACGGCGCCAATGCCGGCACCCGTCCCGAGGCCCGCCAGGATTCCACGCGTCAGGCCCGTGCAGTAGGTGATGTCGAGATCGCTGCCCTCCTGGCCGGCGAGCACGGCCAGGTAGACCCGGCAGTCATCGAACCACTCGGCGGCACTGGGCTCCTGGGCAACAGCGGGCGACGCAGCCAGAAGAAGGGCGGACAGGGTGAGACAGACAACGAGGCATTTCATGGCGGTGGAATCCTCACACCGGCCGGGGCGGCACGCAAGCATTCATTCGCTGGCGCCTGCCAGCGGACTCGGTTCCACCCGTGGTGCCGCCATGGGCTCAAGCACCTGGGCCACGTACGACGGGATCACGTCCTCCAGGCCGAGTTCCCTGCCCTCCCTCTCCGACATGTACCAGCGGTGTTCCAGGATCTGGTGGAAAATCTCCGGGTCGTCCAGCTTTTCGCGCTGCTTCGCGGGGATCGCGTCCAGCGTGGGCTGGTAGACATCGGTGAACCAGCGATGGGCAGAGACGGCCACGGGAATGTCCTTGCCCTCTGCGCCGGTTCGCCAGGCCCGGTAGGCGTACATGTCGGTGAGCAGTCTCCGGGCCTGGTTTTCCTGTGCGTCCAGGCCCATGAGGCGCTGAACCAGCCGCCGGTGGTAGCCACCTTCGTTGGGCCGGGGCCGGACGCGCAGCCGCCCGTCCGCCAGGGCCTCGATCTCCATCTCCTCGATATCGAAACCCATGGCATTCAGCTGGTGCAGACGGTCTTCCAACAGGTCCTGGCGGTTCTCCGGATAGGTCTCGACCCGGTGGATCTCTTCCCACAGGTGCTCATAGCGAGGCGCCAGGGTACCCGCCAGCGCCACGGGCTCCACGCCCGGCGGCAAACCGAAACCCTGCTCGAGGTCCATCAGCTCCCCGGCGAGATTCTCCGAGGCGATCATCAGGTCGTGGAAGCGCTGGCCGTCAGACAGCGACGGATGGATCTCGCCGGTCTCCGCGTCCACCAGGTAGGCGGCAAACCGTCCTGCGTCGAGCCGGAACAAGGTGTTCGACAGGGAGCAGTCTCCCCAGAAAAACCCGGCCAGGTGCAGACGGACCAGCAGGTCACCCACCGCGTCCATCAGCTTGGAGGCCTGCTCCGCCGAGGCGCCTCCCGAGATCAGGCTCCGCAGGGGCACAGAATGGTCCAGGTAACGGGTGACCAGCAGGCCGCGCCCGGCCGCCCCGGGAGTGGTTCTCTCGGTTACCAGGCACACCGGCTCGACCACCGGCAGGCCCAGTTCCACCAGCTCCCTTAGCAGGCCGTATTCCCGCTCTGCCAGCCGCTCGTCCAGCTCCTTGATGGCGTAGACGGCGTCCCGGTAAGCCGCGAACCGGACGATATTGCGGGAGATGCCCCGGGTCAGGCGCACCAGGGCCGGGTGTTCCCAGCTCTCCAGCGGATCGCGCCATGGCAGGTCGAGTCCCGCGGGGAACTCGCCGGGGGACGCGATCTGCAGCTTCACGGGCCGCTAGAGCCCCCGGGCCGCCGTGATCCTGCCCGCCAGCGCCACCACGGGCTCCGCCGACATGAACCGGCCCCAGTCTTCCCTGAGCTTCCGGCTCCAGTTGGGGTACTCGTCCACGGTGCCGGGGACATTCACGGGGCTGTCCATGTGCAGCCAGTCTTCCGGCTGCACCGCCATCAGCCCCGCCGAGCTTCGGGCAAGGTAAAGCTGCACGGCCTCGACCAGCTCAGGCGACACGGATGCCGGCGCGCCGTTCCCGTCCCGGGCGGAGTCCGGCAGGAGGTTCTCGTCCTCCAGCGCTTCCAGGATGGCCCGCCGGTCCCGGGCGCGTTCCTCGCGGGCAGCCGCGGGCAGGTCCGGGTCGGGATACAGGCCGAGCCGCTCCCGCAACGCGATATCGGTGCCCTCCCACCAGCTGACGAAGGGCGGCAGATCGTGGGTGCCGAGGGTCGCCAGGGCCTGTGCAGGGTAGTCCGCCGGGCGGATGAAGCCGCCATCCTCCTCTTTCTCGAAGAAGAACACGCGGTAGCTGTACATGCCGTGGGCCGGCATGGCCTGGCGGATCTCCGGCGGAACGGTGCCCAGGTCCTCGCCAATCACCAGGCAGCAGTGGCGCTGGCTCTCCAGGGCGACGATCGCCATCATCTCGTCCAGCCGGTAATAGACGTACGTCCCCTCGGCGGAGGGCTTCCCGGCCGGGACCCACCACAGGCGAAACAGCACCATGACGTGGTCGATGCGCAGCGCGCCGCCCCTGCCCATGTTCGCCCTTAGCATGCGGATAAACGGCTCGTAGCCCCGCTCCCGCAGCTCGTCGGGGCGCATGGGCGGGATGCCCCAGTCCTGGCCCTGGAGCGCAAGCGCATCCGGCGGAGCGCCTACTGTGGCCAGGGTGGTGTACAGGTCCGGGTCGGCCCAGACCTCGGCGCTGCTGCCGGCCACGCCCACCGCCAGGTCCCGGTAAAGCCCCACGCACATGCCCGCCTCCCTCGCCCGGGCCTCGGCCTCCCGGAGCTGGTCCGCCGCGACCCACTGCAGCCACTTGTGGAACTCCACCGTCTCGGCTTCCGCGCTGCGGAATGCCTCTACCGCGGCGCTGTCCGGATCCCGGTAGGCCTCGGGCCAGCCCGGCCAGCCGGCACGGATGCCGCGGGCCGAGAAGTGCTCATGAAGAGCCGAGAAAACCGAAAGAGTTTCAAGGTCTTCACCGCCTTGTCTCACAAAGCTCTCGAACCTCGAGATGCGCCGCGGGGACGCCTGGACCCGGAAATTCTCGTACAGATGCCTCAGCACCTCCAGCTTGCAGGCGGCCACGCCGGGATAGTCCACGAAGCCGGCCTGGCGCAGCGTCGACAGGCGCACCTGGAACTCCGGCGACGACACGAGCCGCCGGGCCTCGGCACAGCTGGCGAATTCGGGCACCGCTTCCGGGTCGATGTAGAGGACGTTCAGGAAATTGCGGCTGGCGGGGCCGTAGGGGCTGGCCATGGCGGGGTCCGCCGGAAACAGCGCATGCAGGGGATTCAGGCCGACCAGGTCCGCGCCCAGATCCGCTGCGGCCTCGACGAACTCCGCCAGGTCGGTGAAGTCCCCCATGCCCCAGTTCCGGGGCGAGCGCAGACTGTAGAGCTGAACCGCCGGACCCCACAGTCGGGCGCCCTGTCGAACCGCCTCGGGCTCGTAGCAGCGCTCCGGGGCGACGATCAGCCGGGTCGAACCCAGCATGCTGCCGTCCGTCTTCTCAACCGTGAGCCGGTGGTAACCCACCGGCAGCTCCGGGAGGTCCATGCCGATGCGCTTGTACCACAGGCCACGCACGCCCCGCTCGTCGAGCACCGGGAGACCGTCCGGCACGGCGCTGCCCTCCACGACCTCGCCGTCTTCCAGCTCCACCCGCCAGCGGATATCGGGCAGCATCGGCGCGATGAAGGTCAGGGGCACCCGGCGCTGACTGCGGCAGACCACTACCGGTGGCAGCACCCGCACCCAGTCCAGTTCGTCCAGGGCCTCCGCTTCCCGTCTCAGGGCGGCTTCGTCGTTCACGGCATGACCCATGGCCGCGAGGATGGCCAGGACGGTTTCGTCCGACGCTTCCCGGGTTTCGCCGCGGAAGTCGGTGAACCGGCGCTCAATGCCCCTGAGCTGCCGCAGCCATTCAACGAGTCCGGTATCCATCATGCGTTTCCCGTCTAGATTTCCGACAGGATCTTACGGCGCAGCTGCTGGTACTCCTCCTCGGAGATCAGCCCCTCCTCCTTCAGACTGTTCAGCGTCTTCAGGCGGGAGGGAATGGTGCGGCGCCCGGGGGCGGCGGGCACGCCCGCCTCAGGCAGGGGCGCCTCCATCGAGGGCGCGGGCCCGGTGCCGGGCTGCTGTGCCCCCGCCGGCCCCGCCGCGGCCGCTGCAGCGGGCGTGGCCGGGCGCCCGGAGGGCGATACCCCGGGGACCGAGGCCAGCCTGGGCGCGACCACGTCGTAGTCCGACAGGGCCCGTTTCTGGGCCTCGACGCTCGGCGCCAGCACGTCCATTACGGGGGGCTGGTTGACGTCGCCCTGGTTAACGATGCCGAGCCGGTCGCGGGCGATGCCGGGAGCCACCTGCATGGCCATCAGGGTGAAGCCGCCTGGCGAGATGTTCAGGACGCGGCCAGCCTGCTCAGCGTCCGCCGCGGTCACCAGCACCGTATACGCCCAGTCCTCGCGGGCCGGGCCGCCGAGGAAGTCCTCCGGCACGAAGAACTGGATCTCCCGGCCGCGGACGCGGATCCGCTCGGAGAAATACACCGTCTCGTCTATCCGTTCCTCCACCTGGGCGTCGATGCTGGCCTGGTCGCCCTTTTCCACCTTGCCCTTCTCGGCACGGAGCTCTTCCTCCCCCACCCGACCCAGGTGCAGCGCATACCAGGCCCGGGCGACCTGCGGCCGCGGGGTGAGGATCACCGCCTGCTCCCAGGCGGACTCCCGGTGGACGTCTACCAGCCGTCCCGGCAGGGTGAACGTATTGCCCGACCCGGCCACCCGGTCCTTGTCGATGTAGATATCCACGTTAAGCGTGTAAAACCCGTCCCGGGCGAGGTATTCCATCGGCTCGCCGCCGATTTCCTGGGTGGCGTCCCGCGGATGGGGCAAGGGCCGGCCGAAGCGCACGGTAAACCAGGTGCCGTCCTCGGTGGACCGCGCCTCGAGGTATTCGAGGTCGAGGCTGCCCCGCTCGAAATCGGGTCGATTCGGGTAGACCAGATCCCCGGCGCCGAAATCGTCACCCCGGGGATCATCCAGCCGGAACAGTTCCTCCGCGGGACCGGACCCCGGCCATACGGCGAACGCCATGCCGGCGAAGAGGCTAAGGATGCGCAGTGCGTGCATAAACGCGGGTCCCAGACGTAAACACGGGCAGCCCCGGAACCCCGGGACTGCCCGTGATGCTAGCAGCGAATGCCTAGAAGCTCACCTTCATGAAAGCCTTCAGGCGATAGTGCTCCAGGTCGACCTTGGACGTTGAGATGTTGCCCAACGGCGTGGACACGGAGTCCCCGGCCGGGTTAAGCCGGACACGCTTGCCGTTCTGGTCGGTGTAGAAGGCGGGCTTGTAATCGCCCATGAACCAGTCGATGGCCGCGCCGAATTCCACGCCGGACAGGAAGTAGATGAACTCCAGGCCGATGCGGTCCTTGGTGTGC
>JARRON010000037.1:0-39434 GCA_037383845.1 Gammaproteobacteria bacterium | reverse complement strand
GGCCCTAATTTTGTTGAGGGACCATGCCGGGATTCGAACTCCCGACGAGTCACACCAGTTCGATTTCGAGGCGACTCCAGGAACGCGAAGCGCCACAGTCTATCGTCCGGATGTTGCGGGTGCTCCGCAGGAGCGTCGGGCAGACAGCTGGACCGTGAAGACGGCGAGGGACAGTCCTGCGACTGATCTGCAGGCGAGGCCGTGATACGTTACGTTGAGGCTGCGCTCCGGTGGCCGCGTCGCAACTCCGGGACCCTGCCTCCTCCGGAACAGCACCCCGTAGCTCCCCAGGACAAACTCTCCTGTTGACTAAATTGATCAACGAATCGGCGTCACTCAGGGATCTGCGTGCTCACTTTCTCGAGCACAGCATGCGTTCCATGCCGCT
Organism: Gammaproteobacteria bacterium; assembly: GCA_037383845.1. Classification (GTDB taxonomy): domain Bacteria; phylum Pseudomonadota; class Gammaproteobacteria; order Steroidobacterales; family XN24; genus JARRON01. Next base: position 39,046 of record JARRON010000037.1, on the reverse strand, counting down.
GGCGGGTGCCGTGGTGTGGTTGGCGCTCGGTATCGCCGCTCTGTGGTTGCCGGATGCCACGACGGGCCGACTTTCCATCTATGTCCTTGCGGCCATCGTACCCCTCGCCGCGCTGCTGGATCTGGTTCAGCGGCGCAGGCCTTTCTCCGGCGGTAACGAGAACCCCCTGACGAGGCTCTTTCTCTCGTCCATAGTGGGTATCGGCATCATGGTTCCGCTCGTGATCACGGCCGGGGTTCGCAGCGAAGACGGCGCACTCATCGTCCTGGGGATGGCCATTCTCGCCGGCATCATATGGATCCCGTACGGGTGGGCTGCAGGAGACCCTGTCGGCCTGAGGCACGCGGTGGCGAGGGCCCTTGGGGCGTACGCCGCGTTCGCATTTGCACCCCAGGAATATCGCTCGGCGGCTATCTGCTTTGTTGTTGTGCTGGCGTATTTGTATTCCCTGGTCTTCATGCGCCGGCCCTTGGCCGGGCGCGGTGCCGCCGAAGGATAGACAGACAGACGCCGACGCCGGCGTGAGCCGGATCACAGCGGAACGGATACGCCGGCCCAGGCAACGGGCGACCGTATTCCTGCGATTCGGGAGAACGTCCCCGCAGGAAACAGGGCAACCGACGGGCGTGTCCTTCCGGGCTATCCGGCGGTCGTTCGCAGGACCTCCCTGCCCGTGGCGAGGACCAAGGACAACCGTCGTCACCGAGTGAGGCCGGGCCCGGCCGTGCGTCCTTCTCCGGGCAGCATCGACTTACCCGCTTACGGCGCGGCACCGGCCGCCCGGCGCGTCCCGTTTCACGGGGTCCTGGCTGGGGGCGTGCTGGCCTCAGGCATTCGACCGAACAGTGTCAGGTACATGAGTCGATAGACGTCGGTGTTGTCGAGCGTGTTGTTGAACTGATGTCTCAAGGCATCGGCATTCAGACCCTGGGCTCGTGCGATGACACCGCCCGCCACGTCGTTGATGCCGATCCAGGAGATAGCGAAGTCCGAGGCACGGCCCGCCGCGTCCGGCAGGGCGCGAAATGGCATCGTGCCCTGTCCCTCCATCCCGTCCGCTGCGACATCCTGCCGGTCGGCGGCGCGCCCCGTGGGATTGTTGTTGAGTGAAGAGACGCGGCCGTCGTCGTCCACGGGCGGCGGCGAAATGACGTTCAGGCCGCTGGCGTCGCTATCGGCCGCTGTCAGGAGGAGCGTGTCGGGATGGGTTGCCTCAAAATCCCGTATCGCCGCGATGACTTCGTCTGCCCGCCTGATCGCCCTGAGGGATCCGATAGCGTTGTTGGCGTTGGCCAGGTTGTCGGTGCTCTCCACCTCCACGACAAGGAAGAACGGCTTTCCCGCCGCCTCCGAGTGTCGCTGGAGAATCAGAAGCGCCAGCTCGGTCATCTCCCGCGCGGTGGGGGGATTGGCGCCCCGCGACCCTGGCGCATCGCCCCAGATGATCAGCCGCCCGCGGCGGTCCCGGGCGTCCCGGCGCGAGTCTGTCAGACCTCGCATGACGAGCTCTTCCTCGGGGACGTCGTTGAAGGTGTCGTCGGCGGCGAAGGCACCCAGCACACGGGGCCGATAATCAGCTCGGGTCTGCACCTCCCGGACCAGGGCGTCGAACTCCCGGCGGGTTCGGACGACCACCCAGCCTGCCTCGCCCGCCTCTTTGACGAGGTTGCGGCCGTCCTGTCGCATGGGGCCCTGGCCGGTAACGGGATCTGCGTGGACGGCGCAATGCGTGCTTACATGGTCGACGCATCTCGGGGTGCCCCGCGGGAGTAGGAAGCGTTCCCCTCCGCCGAGCACCACCACGGGCGGAATGTCGTCCGCTCCCGGCCGCCCGAAGACCATCTGATCCACGATGTCCGCGACGTCGTGCCGGCTTCCGGCTTCCGCCAGAAATGCGCCGGTGCCGGGCTCTGCGAGATCTCCGTCGTTGACGACGCCCACGGGGAGACCGGCGTTGGCGGCCTCCCGCATGATGCTGCCCCGGTAGCCGGACAGAGCGACAAGTTCCTTTGCGTCGTCGCCCTCACCGTCGCGGCCAAAGGAGCCTGCGCCCCGAACCTTGACGCCGAAGGCGTGGGTCGTGGCGCCGCCGTTGGACGTGGCGGTGAGCTGGTCCGCCATGTGGCCCCGGTAGACGGCGAGCTCTTCCAGTCCGTCCCAGGCGAGCGCGCCGTCGGGTCCCCGCCAGTAGGCGCGGGCGGCCGCCCAGTGGCTCGGGCCCGTCCCATCCGGGTGAACGAAGATGACGTTGCCGACCCGGGGGTGGTCCATCCCCGCCCGAGGCACGCGCTGAGAGGGCTGCCCTTGTTCTGCGTTAGCCGGCGCGCAGCTGGTGACAACGAGCAGGACAAATGCGCCAGCAACAACGCCGCGCCGGCAGCTAGTCAGGCGGGGGCACAACATCGAAACTCTTTCGCATACGACTCTCAAATACGATGTCCGCCGACCCATGATCTCCGATATCTCGCTGGCACGGTTCCTCCATGCCGGTGCCCGGGTCGGGAAGGTCGAACCGGTGCCTGCAGGCCGCGGCCAACGCCTTCAGGCGCAACGGGGTGGAATGGGCCAGGCCTCCCTGAGTCAGGTTTTGCGTGAGGTCCGCCCATTGCCACCGATGCGCTTCCCGGTGTGCTCTGCTTGGCAGGCGCGTCGATCCGCGCTCCGGACAGACTCCCCGGGTGAATTGACGGTAAATCTCGTTATGCCCCTGCCGTCGTGGCGGTGTTCCTTACCCACCTGCGCCGTTGGCTTGACTGAGTGTAGCGAGGTCCGCGGACGGTGGAAATTCAGAGCGTGAGCAAGGGAGGGGCGTGGCCAGTTCCCTGCGGGGCCGTACCGTGGGTCAGCTCCAGGCCCCGTCCCGGCAGGCGGATTCGAGCGACCGGCGCGGTGCGCCGGGCCTTAATCGCAGCCCAGCGGACGCCAGCCGCTGCGCGCCGCACGACGCCCTGGTCAACGCAGGGCGGCCTGGCGCGTTCCTGTTGATGTACGAGCCCCCTTCTGGAGACTGGAGATGACATCCTTACGTAATACCGCACTGGTGCTGGCATCCGCCGCACTGGCATTCAGCGCCCAGGCCTTTGCCGATCACAACAGCAAGAACGGAGAAGGCTGGGCCAACATGCCCAACGATATCCACAACACCCGGATCGAGACGCGCACCAGCGGGGACGCCGCCGCGTTCAAGGATTTCGTAAAGAACGGCGAGGGCGCGGATTCGGTGAACCGCTTCGACGACGGTGACGAGGGCGCAACGCCGCGCCAGGTGCAGCAGAAGAGCATGCCTGAGGAAGGCAAGGCGAGCGACGCCGGCAGAAAGGAAAAGGTCCAGCAGACTACCGAAACGCGGCAGTCGAGCCGTGTCCAGCAGTCCACCGGACCCGCCACCGAGGCAGGGCAGGCCAGGCAGGAGCGCCGGACCGTCGAGACGCGCCAGTCAAGCCGTGTCCGCGAATCCGTGGGTGCCCGGAGGCGCGGCGGCCAGCCTCCCTACGCGTCACCGCCAACAATGCCGCCCCCTGGAAAGTGGTCCCGGGGGGCGGTTGTTTTTGCCGGCCGGCCGCGTCTCATCTCCGGAGCCGCCGTGTCGCCATGGGAATCGTCGTCCGGTAGTCTGGCGGGATATGCGGACAGCCAGTCCACGGGGACCGATTTTATGGCCGGAGGTTTCGCGAAAGACGGCGCGGTCAGCGAACAGATCGACGCTACGATAGAAGACGAAGTGCGGCGGGTCCGCAGCCGGCTCCGCTCGGGGGAGAGCGCACGGGCGTGCGCGGAGTGCGGTGCGACGATACCCGATGCGCGGCGCAAGGCGATCCCAGGCGTGCGCCTGTGCGTAGCCTGCCAGGAAATCGAGGATCGTCAGCAAGGCGCCACTGCCGGCTACAATCGCCGGGGCAGCAAGGACAGCCAGCTCAGGTAACCTTGGAAGGACGGTGCCGGTGCCTTCGATGATCCGGCCTGGTGCGGCGCATCCTGCGCAGATCTGGGTTGCCGCATCGCAGCATGGTGGCCGCCGGCGTCTCGGCTGGCGCCGTGGCAGCCTCGTCGCCTATCCTGAAAGGTTCTTGCGCCCAATGACAACGATCAAGCCTTGGGGGACTCGGTGGGACCGAATAACCAGTCACGGCCGCTGTTGCGCTTCTCCCGCCCGTTTCCGGGCCAGGGTGCCCGGTTAGCGCAGGGATCGCGGGAGTTATGACCACATCGCCGGGTGACGACACCAACGGCAGGACAGAGGGATCCGTCGCTGCGAGAGCGGCGGCGCTGGCGGCCGTGCTGGCGACCGCCTGGCTGCTCTGGTCCGGCCTCTACAAGCCCCTGCTGCTGGGCCTGGGAGCGTTCTCCTGCGCGCTGGTTGTCTATGCGTCGCTGCGGATGCGCCTGCTCGACTACAGCGTGTTCAGTGCCAGATTCGGCTGGCGGCTCCTGGGGTACTGGGGATGGCTGGGAAAGGAAGTCGCCAGGTCGACCATGCAGGTCACCCGGGCGGTGCTAAGCCCCAGTTTGCCGATCAGTCCCACGGTGGCGGAGCTCGACGCGGAAAGCCGGAACCGGGTCGATCTGGCCATGCTGGGAAACAGCATCACTCTGACGCCCGGGACGCTCACCATCCGGATCCGGGACGGCCGGCTCATGGTTCACGCCCTGACGAAGGAGGGCGCGGAGGAAGTCATGGAAGGCGAAATGAACCGCCGCGTGGGCAGGCTTCGGAGGGGCTGAGGTGTACTACGTCGTTACCCTCGCCATCCTCGTCACCATGGCCCTCGCCCTGATTCGCGCGGTGCTGGGACCGACCGTCTACGATCGGGTGCTCGCGGTCAACATGTTCGGCACGAAGACGGTTCTGCTGCTGTCCGTCATCGCCTTCCTGGGTGGCCGGCCGGACTTTCTCGACCTGGCGCTGGCCTACGCGCTTATCAACTTCATCAGCGTCCTGGCGGTGCTGGATTTCTACCGCAACCGCTCCCGCCGGGGCCTGCAGCGACAGGACGGGGAGGCCGCCGGATGATCGCGCTGCTGCAGGACATCGCGAGCTGGATACTGCTGACGGCCGGCGGAGCCTTCGTGCTCATCGGCGGCATCGGCGCGCTGCGCATGCCGAATCTATATACGCGGATGCATGCCGCCAGCGTGACTGACACGATGGGCGCTTTCCTGGTCATCGCCGGCATCATGGTGCAGGCGGGACTTTCGCTGGCCACCATCAAGCTGATCGCCATCCTGCTTTTCCTGCTTATCACCAGCCCGACCTCCTCCTACGCCCTGGCCAGCGCTGCTCTGCTCTCCGGCATCCGGCCTGACGCCGGACAGGCCGCCGATCGTCCGGCGCAGCCGCCGCCGGACAAAGGATCCGCCGCGTGACGGTCCTGTTCGGCATTTTCCTGCTGACGCTGCTCGTGATCACGGCCGTCGCCATCGTGCGGACGCGGAACCTGGTGGTAGCGGTGATGCTGCTTGGCATTTTCAGCCTGCTCCTGGCCATCAACTTCTTTCTGCTCGACGCCGCCGACGTGGCCCTGACCGAGGCGGCCGTCGGGGCGGGTATTTCCACCGTCCTGTTCCTGGGCGCTCTTGCGCTCACCTCGGAGTTCGAGCACAGGCGGGAGAGCGCGCGAAGACGCGCGCTGTCGCTGCTGGTCGTGGCCAGCGCTGCCCTGGTCATCGTATATGCCACCTTCGACAAGCCCCGGTTCGGCGATCCGGACGCGCCGGTGCTGAGCTACCTTGGTCCCTGGTATCTGGAAGAAACGCCGGAATACGTCGACATCCCCAACGTCGTGACGGCCGTGCTGGGCAGCTTCCGCGGATACGACACCCTGGGCGAGGTATTCGTGGTCTTCACGGCGGGCATCGGGGTGCTGTTCCTGCTGTCGGCCCGGCAGCAGGGAACGGGTGTCGGGAGACGCAAGGTCGACCTCCGGGACGAAGTGCTCCTGGTCGTAGTCGGCCGCCTGCTGGTGCCCTTCATTCTCCTGTTCGGGCTGTACGTGCAGTTTCACGGCGAATACGGGCCCGGAGGCGGCTTCCAGGCGGGTGCGCTGGTGGCGGCAGGCTTCATCCTTTACTCGCTGATCGAGGGCGAGAAGCGAGCCCTGTCGGCGCTGCCTCTGCGGGCCCTGACGGTCCTGACCGTGGGCGGCACCCTGCTTTACGGGGGCGTGGGGGTGGCGGGGATGCTCATGGGCTCGAATTTCCTCGCCTACTCCGTGCTCACCGGGGATCCCGTGACGGGCCAGAAGCTCGGGATCATCCTCATCGAGGCCGGAGTGGGCATGACGGTCTGCGGCGTGCTCCTGACCATCTACCACGCCTTTGCTCGCCGGGAGCCCGCACAGTGAACGTGCTTGGTCTCTACAATTACTGGGTATTCGCCGTACTGCTGATGATCGGCTTCTACGCCGTCATCGCGAATACCAACCTGATCAAGAAGCTGATCGGGCTGTCGATTTTTCAGGCGGCAGTCTTCCTGCTGTACATCACGATGGGCAAGATCAGCGGTGGCACCGCTCCCATCCTGCCCAAGGGCGTCAGCGACGCGGTCTACTCCAATCCGCTGCCGCAGGTGCTGATTCTCACGGCAATCGTCGTAGGCATCTCGACCACGGCCCTGGGTCTAGGGGTGGTCGTGCGGATCAAGGAGGAGTACGGCTCGATCGACGAAAGGGACATCCAGGAGATCGATCGCCAGTGACGACACTTAACACGCACCTGCCCGTGCTGCAGGTCGTGGTGCCGCTGCTGGTCTCGCCCCTGGTGATGATCCTGCGGCCCAGCGGCCTTGCCTGGGGCGCCGCCACCGCGACCAGTGTCATGGCGCTCGTGATCGCGCTGTCTCTCGCGGCACAGGTGCTTGCCGGGGAGCCCGTGCAGTACGAGCTCGGCGCCTGGGCTGCGCCCTACGGTATCGAGCTCAGTGTCGACAGCTTCGGGGCGCTGCTGCTTCTCGTTCTGACCGGGGCCTCGACGCTCGCGCTGCTGGCCGGCAAGGCAAGCCTGGACCAGCAGCTGGAGACGGAGCGCCAGCCGCTGTTCCTGACCGCCTGGCTGCTGGTGCTGGCCGGCCTGTCCGGCATCCTGGTCTCGGGTGACGCGTTCAATATCTTCGTGTTCATGGAAATCTCGTCGCTGGCCAGCTACATCCTGGTCGCCGGCGGGCCGAACCGGCGCGCCATGCCCGCGGTCTTCAAGTACCTGATCATGGGCACCATCGGCGCGACCTTCTATCTCATCGGCGTCGGCCTCGTCTACATGATGACGGGCACCCTGAACCTGGCGGACATCCAGGTGCGCATACAGGACGTGGAGGATCTCCGGCCGATCCTGGTGGCGGCCGGGTTCATCACGGTGGGTCTTGGACTGAAGGCGGCCGTCTTCCCCCTGCATGTCTGGCTGCCGAACGCGTACAACTACGCGCCCCACGCGGCGACGGTGTTCCTGGCGGCCTGTGCGACCAAGGTGTCCATTTACGTACTGCTGGCTTTCGACTTCGTCGTGTTCCAGCAGAATCTCCTGGGTCACGAGGCCCAGTTTGCGGCGTTCCTGATGCCGCTGGCCATCCTGGGCATCCTCGCGGCCTCCGCCGTGGCGATGTTCGAGCCCAATCTCAAGCGACTGCTGGCTTACTCGTCGGTCGCGCAGGTGGGGTTCATCCTGCTGGGTGCAAGCATGGTCTCCCAGCTCGGCCTGACGGCGAGCCTCATGCACATGTTCAATCATGCGCTGGCGAAGGGAACGCTCTTCCTGGCGGTGATGTGCCTGGCCATGCGTTTCGCCACCGTGGAGCTGTCCGGCCTGGCCGGCGCGGCCAGGCAGATGCCGTGGACCATGGGGGCGTTCATCGTGGGCGGGCTCAGCCTGATCGGCATCCCGGGCACCGCCGGCTTTACCAGCAAGTGGTATCTCATCTCCGCGAGCCTGGAGATGGGTGGCGCCGGATGGCTGCTGGTGGCCGTCATCGTCCTCGGCTCGCTCATGACCGTGGCCTATGTCTGGCGCGTCGTCGAGACCACATGGTTCCGGCAGCCGGAGGGCGAGCAGGTCCAGGCCAGGGAGGCACCGGCGCTCATGCTTGCCGTGACGTGGCTGGCTGCGCTGGCCAACATCTACTTCGGCCTGGCACCGTGGCTGCAAACCACCCTTGCGTCCCGTGGCGCCCGGATGCTTCTCGGAGAGACACCGTGACCGGGGACGCCAACCTTGTGCTGGCGGTGGCCGTCCCGCTGCTCGGCGCGATCCTGATCGGCCTCGGGGGCCGGGTGGGCCCCAACTTCCGGGAAGCCATGACATTGCTGACGGCTGTCACCCTGATCGTGGTGGTCTGGAGCCTCCTGCCCGAGGTCTTTGCCGGCGAGCGCCCCGGGATGACGCTGGGTGAAGTACTGCCCGGCATTTCGCTCGGGCTGAGGCTGGAGCCCCTGGGCATGATGTTCGCTGCCCTGGCGTCCGGCCTGTGGCTGATCAACTCCGTCTACTCCATCGGCTACATGCGGGGCAACCGGGAGAAGCATCAGACCCGCTTCTACGTGATGTTCGCGGTGTCCCTGGCCGCCACCATGGGCGTCGCGCTGGCGGCCAACCTTTTCACGCTGTTCCTGTTCTACGAGATGCTGACCCTTTCCACCTATCCGCTGGTGGCCCACAAGGGCGACCAGGCGACGGTGCGCTCGGCACGGGTCTACCTGGGACTCCTGATCTTCGCGTCTATCGGCCTGCTGCTCCCCGCCATCGTCTGGACGTACGTGCTGGCGGGCACGGGCGACTTCACTCCGGGGGGCATCCTGGCCGGTCGCCTGGAAGGGCCTGCCATCGGGCTGCTCCTGGGGCTGTTCGTCTTCGGCACCGCCAAGGCGGCGGTGATGCCGGTGCACCGGTGGCTGCCGGCCGCGATGGTCGCCCCGACGCCGGTCAGCGCGCTTCTGCATGCGGTGGCGGTGGTGAAGGCCGGCGTCTTCGTGATCACCAAGGTGATCGTCTACGTTTTCGGCGTCGACTTCCTCTTCTCGGCCCCCAGCAGCAGCTGGCTGACGGTTGCCGCAGCGTTCACCATCATCGCCGCCAGCGTGGTGGCCCTGAAGCAGCAGAACCTGAAGAGGATGCTGGCGTATTCCACCATCAGCCAGCTCTCCTACGTTGTACTGGCCTCGGCGACCCTGAAGCCGCTGGCGGAGGTCGGTGCAGCCATTCACATGGTCGCGCACGCTTTCGGCAAGATCACCCTGTTCTTCGCGGCAGGCGCCATCTACACCGCGTCGAAGAAGACCGAGCTGGTTCAGCTCAGGGGCATCGGCAGGCGCATGCCTGTCACCATGACCGCGTTTACCATCGGCGCGCTCAGCATGATCGGCGTTCCGCCAACCGGCGGCTTCGTCTCGAAGTGGTACATCCTGGCCGGCGCTTTCCAGGCCGACAACTACCTGGTGCTGGGCACGGTCATTGCGAGCACGGCCCTGAACGCCGCTTACTTCCTCCCGGTCGTGTTTGCCGCCTGGTTCGGGCATGACCACACCCCCGCGAACAAGCAGCATGGTGAAGCCCCCTTCGCCGCGGTGCTGGCCCTGGCCGTGACCGCCGTTCTGACGCTGGCGTTCTTCTTTTTCAACGGGCCCCTTGTCGAGCTCGAGTCCCAGCTCGTGCAGGCCGGGCTGGCCGGAGAGGAGGTCCCATGACCCGTCTCAACGACAAGTCTTCCGATCCGGGTTCCGGGGTTCACCCCGGCGAATCCGACGCCTGGCTTGCCAGACCGTCGACCATCCGTCTGCTCTGGCGGGTGTTCGCTGCCGTACTCGCGCTGTCGGTAGCGGCTCAGCTGGTCGTCAAGGTCAAGGGCTATTTCACTGTCGACGGGTGGTTCGGTTTCGGTGCGGCCTACGGCTTCCTGGCCTGCTTCGCGATGGTCGCATTCGCAAAGGTCCTCGGGCGCTTTCTGAAACGGGAAGAAACCTACTACGGGGTCGACGAGGATGTTTGACATTCTCCCACCGGCACTGATCCTGCTGCTCGGGGCGCTACTGATCGGTCCGGCCCGGGGTGCCTGGCGAACCGCCGTGGTGTTGCTCGCCCCTTTGCTGACGCTGGCGGCCATCTGGCAGGTGCCCGACGGCGTCGCGCTGACCTTCAGTTTCCTCGAGTATCCCATCGAGCCCGTCGAGGGCAGCCCGGTCAGGCGCCTGTTTGCCACCATCTTCGCCATCATGGCCTTCGGTGGGGGACTGTTCGCATTCCGCCAGGCACGGTGGTACGAACTGGCAGCGGCATTCGCCTACGCGGCGGGCGCCATCGGGGTGAGCTTCGCGGGCGATCTCATCAGCCTGTTCCTTTTCTGGGAGCTGATGGCCCTCTTTTCCACGGTGATCGTCTGGTCAGGTCGCACGCCGGGCGCCCGCGCGGCCGGTATCCGCTACGCCATCATGCACCTGCTGGGAGGGGTCATCCTGAAAGTCGGCATCGAGGGCGTCTACGTCCACACGGGCTCTCTCGACGTCCAGCCGATGCTGGCGACGAACTTCGATACCTGGATGCTCCTGGCCGGCATACTGATCAACGCCGCGGCACCCCCGATCTCCGCATGGCTGTCGGATGCCTATCCGCGCTCCAGTCCCACGGGATCCGTCTTCCTGTCGGCATTCACGACCAAGACCGCCGTACTGGCGCTGATCCTGCTTTTCCCGGGCGAGCCTGTTCTGATCGGCGTGGGCCTCTACATGGTCATGTACGGCATCATCTACGCCCTTCTGGAGAACGACATCCGCCGCATCCTGTCCTTCTCCATCGTCAACCAGGTGGGCTTCATGGTCTGCGCCGTCGGGATCGGAACCCAGATGGCGATTAACGGCGCCGCGGCCCATGCCTTTGCCCACATCATCTACAAGGCGCTGCTGTTCATGAGCGCCGGCGTCGTCGTATACCGCACGGGGTGCAACAAGTGCACCGAGGTGGGGGGACTTTTCCGGACCATGCCCCTGACCACGGTTTGCGGAATCGTTGGTGCGCTGGCGATCTCCGGTTTTCCCCTGACGTCCGGGTTTACCACCAAGACCCTGATCTCCCAGGCCGCGGCGGACGAGGGGCTGGTGACGGTCTACTTCCTGCTTGCCGCGGCGTCGGCGGGCGTCTTCCTCCACGCGGGCATCAAGTTCCCCTGGTTCGTGTTCTTCCAGCGTGATTCCGGCCTGCGGCCGAAAGACGCCCCCTGGAACATGGCCGTGGCGATGGTCCTGTTCTCTGCCCTGTGCATTCTCTTCGGGATTGCGCCGGAGCTGCTTTACCGTTTCCTGCCGTACCCCGTGGACTACCAGGCCTACGCGCCCGGCAAAGTGGTCTTCTACCTCCAGCTGCTCCTGTTCAGCGGCCTTGCGTTCTTCCTGCTCCTGCCGATGATGCGTCGGACCGAGACGCTGACGCTGGACACGGACTGGATATGGCGCGTCGGGCTCAAGCGCGGCTGGCTGGCCATTGAGTCCGGGCTCAGGGGGGCCGGCGCGGCGCTGGCGGGCCTGGGGGAAAGGCTGCTCGGGCGGCTGGGGGGCAGGGCCAGGTTCTACTTCGGCGGGTCGCCCCGGGGCGTCTTCGCCCAGGCCTGGCCCATTGGCACCACGGCCATCTGGATCGCCGTGCTGCTCATCGCCTACGTCACCTTCTATTACATCGACTGAGGCCGGCCGCTGCGCCTGCGAGCTGTGCCAGGCGGGCCGGTTCCGTCGACAGAGGGTAGCGACCTCCGCGCAGAGCAGGTGTCACGATGATTGCCCGGTCGGCCGTGGCCGGTTTCCCGAGCGGCGTCGGTTTTTCAGGTTCCGGGCGGCACGCGCCAGAGAGCTAACGGCAGAACTGGATGATCTCCTGGGCATCTATTGCCGCGTTCATAAGCTCCGCATCCCCGAGCGCATCGGCGCCGATCAGGTCTGCCACCGGCACGTCCTCCGGCACCTCGTGGAAGAACGTGATCCTGAAACTGCTCTGACTCCCGGGGCCCGTGGCCTGCTGATCGATCCTGAAGAACCGGAAACCCCGGTCGACGGTGAGCCGCGCGGATTCGCACATCAGCGCCATGGCCTTTTCGGCGGCCAGCCCCGGATACCCGGCGGTGTCGATGGTCACCCGGGAACTGTTCTCATCGAGACGGACTTCACTGAACCGGGGCTGCGGCGCCCGCTCGAGCTGGGCCCTGAACGCCGCGAGCCCGACTTGCGTGGCTTTGCCGATCATCTCCTGCCTGGACGCCTCGGACTTGTCCCGGGCGACGAGCTTTGCCTCGGCGAACATCTGGTGGTGAGAGTTCAGAAGGAATGAGAAAGCGCTGCGCCGCTGACTGTCCAGAATGTAGACCTCGATACCAAAGACCGCCTGGTCGCCGGGAACGAGGATCTCCATGACCAGCGTGTAGTCGGCGCCTGTATCGTAGCCCTGGAGCTGTTCGGCGATCGTGTCGAGACCGTACTGGAAGAGGTCCCACTGGGAGGCTCGCTGCAGCGAGCCCATCTCGATTCGCCTGCGCTTCGTCAGTGCCGTGGTGATGCGCGACTCGTTCAGCTCCGCGACGATCTGTCGCTGTGATGAAAACGAGTGGGCCGTCCGCTCCGCGCGTCTGACGAGCGTCGGAAGAACAGCAATCTCCGCAGCGGAAAGGGAATCAACGAATTCTGCGGCGTAAGGGCTCTCGGGCCGGAAGCCCGGGACCGCAGTCGTCTGCTGGGGTTCGTGGGCAAGCGGGGATGTCCATCCACCCGCGGCGCACACTGAAAGGACCAGGGCCGCGAACCTTCGGCCAGAACGGCGGAACCGTCTGTTCATGTTCTCACTCCCTGATATCTAACTAGTTGAATACAGGGAGGAAACTATCGGTGAATATACTTACGCTGACGCCATGGGGCAGTTGCGACGGGACCGGTTCTTGAGGCCGGCTGTCTTGCCGGCACCGGGTCACCGCCGAGGCGAGCAGCGAGCGGCCGCGGGATGGCAGGGCAGCAGCGGGGCCGGGTCAGCGCAGCCGCTGCCACGCGTTCATGGACTCGGGACGCTTCTGCCATCCGTGATAGGGATGGCGGTTCACCAGTTCCGGCTTTCTGAACAGCAGCACCAGGATGGCACCTGCCACGAATCCCCCCACGTGGGCCCAGAAGGCGACGCCGCCGCCTTCCCTGCCGATGCTGGTAAAGCCGCTGATGAGCTGTATGGCGAACCAGTAGCCGAGCATGAACACCGCGGGCACGGCGAAGGTGGTGACTATGATTCCGAGGAAGACGAGCAGGTGCACCCGCACCCGGGGATACAGGACGATGTATGCGCCCATGACGCCCCCGATCGCGCCCGAGGCGCCCACCATGGGGACGGCCGAGTCCGGTCCGAGACCCGTCTGCAGCGCCGCCGCCGCGAGGCCGCACAGGATGTAGAAGATCGCGAAGCGAGTATGGCCCATGGAGTCCTCGACGTTGTTGCCGAAGATCCACATGAACCACATGTTGCCGATGATGTGGAACCAGCCGCCGTGCATGAACATGGAGGTCAGCGCCGTGTACCAGCTGGAGCTGTCTCCGATGACGCAGATGCTTTCGGGAGAGACCTGGATCCGGGTTCCGGCGGGCACGGTCTGCAGGACTTCGCCGGGAATGAGTCCCAGGTTACAGATGGATCGGGAGAGGGCGGGCTCCGAGCCCATGCCCTGGAGCAAGACCCATGCGAGCACGTTCAGCCCAATAATGGCGTAGGTGATGTAGGGCGTCAGGAAATGAGGATTGTCGTCTCGGATAGGGAACATGGTGTGCCTTGCCAGTTGCTTTCAGGGTGCCGCGGCGGCCGTGTTCGTTAATCAGCGCCTGCGGCCGAGGCCGCCGTAGGCAACGCCGGAGAGCTCGGCCATCTCCCGTTTCCACGTCGTCAGGTCCGACGCCCGGAAACCTGCCAGGCTGTCGTGTCCGCAGGCACGGGCCATCACCTGCATGAGCTGGGTGGCCGCGCGCAGGAACCTGTCCAGCCTGGCCGCGCCGGTGTCCACGTCCAGGCGTCGCCGCAGTTCCGGCTTCTGGGTGGCCACGCCGCTCGGACAGTTGTTGGTATTGCAGATCCTCGCGCCCACGCAGCCCACCGCCTGGATGGCGGCATTGGCCAGGGCGACGCCGTCGGCACCGAGCGCCATGGCCTTGACGAAATCCTCCGGCATTCGAAGCCCGCCGGTGATGATCAGGGTCACGTCCCGACCGGCCTTCCGGTCCAGGTGGGCCCGGGCCCGGGCCAGGGCGGGGATCGTGGGCACGCTGATATGGTCCCGGAAGATCCGCGGTGCCGCACCGGTCCCGCCGCCGCGACCGTCCAGGATGACGTAGTCGGCGCCAGCCTCCAGGGCGAAGTCGATGTCGTCCTCGATGTGGTTGGCGGAGAGCTTGAAGCCCACGGGGATGCCGCCGGTGGCCTCCCGGACCTCGTTGGCGAAGCGGCGGAACTCCTTCACCGTCGACGGCGTGTCGAAGGTTGCAGGGGAAATGGCGTCCTGGCCGGCTTTCAGGCCCCGTGTCTCCGCGATTTTTTCAGTGACCTTTTCCCCGGGCAGGTGTCCTCCGGTACCGGTCTTGGCGCCCTGGCCGCCCTTGAAGTGGAAAGCCTGGATCTCCCGGAGAAGTTCCGGCGTCCAGCCGAACTTCGCCGAGGCCAGCTCGTAGAGGTAGCGGCTGTTGGCCTCCCGTTCTTCCCTGAGTGAGCCTCCCTCGCCGGAGCAGATCCCCGTGCCGGCCATCTCCGCGCCCCGCGCCAGGGCGATCTTGGCTTCCTCGGACAGGGCGCCGAAGCTCATATCGGATACCAGCAGCGGTATGTCCAGTTTCAGCGGCTTGTCTGCCCGGGGCCCTATCACGAGCCCGGTCTCCACCGGCGTGTCGTCTTCGAGGGGTTTCCTGGCCAGCTGCGCGGTGAGAATCTGGATGTCGTCCCAGTGGGGCAGGTCCTTCCGGGGGACACCCATGGCCACCATCTCCCCGTGAGCGCCGGGCAATCCGTGGCGCGCCAGGGCGTGGATCGCGGCGACCGTGGGTTCCTCCGCCGTGGGTTCAGCCTTCGGCGACTCCTGGTCGTGGCCCCGGGGCACCGGGTCGCCGATCTTGACGTCGCCCAGCCTGGCGTGGGTGCCGTCGCAAAACGGCGCTGAGCCGGTGCCCTTGCAGCGGCACAGGTAGACCGTCTCGGATTTCTCCGCCGTAAACGCCAGCGGCGTGATATCCGTCGTCTTGTGGGACCCGTCGCAGAAAGGCTGGTTCGCCGATCTGCCGCAGCGACACCAGTAATAAGTCTTTCCTTCTTCGACACTTACGCCTGCTGGCGACGTCTCCGCGATGACCGGGCAGTCTTTCATTGACGGGCTCTCTTGTCCGTGTAGATCGTGGCCTGTGTCCAGAGCCTTCGGCGGGGAGACGCCCCCGGATTGAGCGACGGCCTGGCGATGTCCGGCACGCTGGCGACTGGCGCGTCTCCCGCCCCTGTCTGCGAGCATCCGGACCGACGTTTCCGGTCAGGCCCCGGCGGCCATGGCTCTCAGCCGTGCGACCCGCTCTTCCATGGGCGGATGGGACGCCATGAGTCCTGCGAGGCCGCCCCCGGACAGCGGGCTGACGATGAACATGTGTGCATGCGCCGAATTGAGGTTGGCCAGGGGCCTCCGCCGGGCAGTCGCGGAGATCTTCTCAAGCGCGCTGGCCAGCCCGAGGGGCTTGCCGCTTATTTCCGCGCCGCCGTCGTCGGCAGCGTATTCGCGCGTTCGGGACACCGACATGCGAAGGATCATGGCGATCAAGGGTGCGACGATGACCGCCAGCATCGCCCCCAGCGCATTCGAGTTGGACTGGCCGGACTGACCGCTGTACATGGCCGAGCGGCTGACCAGCGCCACTGCCCCGGCCAGCGTGGCGGCGATCGTGCCGCTCAGGATGTCCCGGTGCTTGACGTGCGCGAGTTCGTGGGCCATGACGCCCTCCAGCTCGTCGTCGTTCAGCGTCTCCAGGATGCCCCGGGTGGCGGCCACGGCGGCATGGCGGGGACTGCGGCCCGTTGCGAAGGCGTTCGGCGCCCGGTCGGGAATGACGTAGACCTTCGGCATGGGCAGGTCGGCCTTTTTCGCGAGCTTTTCCACGATGCCGTAGAGTCGCGGTTCGCTGTCCGGGCCGGCTTCTTTCGCGCGGTAGCGTGCAAGGACCATCCTGTCGCTGAAGAAATAGGCGACGAAGTTCATGCCGGCGGCAATGATGAAGGCGGTCAGGGCCCCGGTCTGCCCGCCAATGGCGCCGCCGACGAAGACCAGCAGAACGGTCAGCCCGCCCATCAGCAGGGTGGTCCGGATCATGTTGCTCATGGATTTTCCTTCCCGGACGCGCCGGGGACGACTTTATGCACGCCGGAGACTATAGCCACAGATCGTAAACGGCCGCCAGCCGGCAGGTCATTCCCGCCTGCGGGCGCAGGCTGGCGAACCATCCGCCGGGGGCCCGGCCGCCCGGCACGGTTGAGGCAGGCACCGGCAGCACGGCACACTTGCAGCTCTGACCGCCCGGAGGCCTGCTGATGGCCGACCCAGAACAACGCACCACCCGGCTGCGCATAGGCTTTCTTTTCCTCCTGGCGCTGGCCATTTCGGCGGTATTTTTCAGCCTGATCTCGGGCTTCCTGCTGTCGCTGCTCATGGCCGCGGTGCTCGCCGGGCTCGCGAATCCGGTCTACCGTCGCCTGCTGAAGCTGTATCGCGGTCGGGAAGTCCTTGCGTCCGGCACGACCATCATTCTCATCCTCGTGCTCATCGTGCTGCCCGGTATGGTCTTCTTCGGGGTGCTCGTCAACGAAGCGGTGCAGGTCAGCGAAACAGCCGGCCAGTGGGTCTCCCACCAGGTTCAGGAGCGGGAGCACCTGGAGGAGCGCCTGCGCAACCTGCCCCTCGTAGAACAGCTCCTGCCGTACCAGGACCAGATCCTGGCCAAGGCCGGGCAGCTGGCCGGCAAGATCGGCGGATTCGTGGCCCAGGGCCTGGCCGCCGGCGCCAGGGGCACGGCGGAGTTTTTCCTCAAGCTCTTCGTGATGCTTTACGCGGTTTTCTTTTTTCTCATCGACGGCCGGCGGATACTCGACGCGATCCTTCACTACACGCCGCTGAACGCCGAGGACAAGGAGCGGGTGCTCGGCACCTTCACTTCCGTGGGCCGGGCGACCATCAAGGGCACTTTGGTCATTGGCCTGGTCCAGGGCGGACTGGCCGGGCTGGCACTCTGGCTCGCAGGCATCCAGGGCGCCATCTTCTGGGGCACCATCATGGTCGTGCTGTCCATCATCCCCGGAATCGGCACCGCCCTGGTGTGGGTCCCGGCGGTGATCTTCCTGGCGCTGACCGGGAAAATGGTGGCGGCCATCGCGGTGGCCATCTGGTGCGCCGTCGTCGTGGGCACCGCGGATAACGTGCTCCGGCCACTGCTGATCGGCAAGGACACCCAGATGCCGGACCTGCTGGTGCTGCTGACGACGCTTGGTGGCCTCGTCGCCTTCGGCGCCACGGGCATCGTGGTCGGCCCGCTCATCGGCGCCCTTTTCATGACAGCGTGGTCCCTGTGGGGCAGGGCGCTGGAGGAAGCAGATTCCCCCATCCTGGGGACGGACCCGGACCGCGACTGACCCGGGCTCTGCGGTCTGCCTCAGAACATGCCGGCGAGCCGGAGTCCAAGCATCACCGCCTGGACCCCGAGGGCTGCCTGGAGGACCGCCAGCACCGACCCCAGCACCGCCAGCGCCGGCGCGACGAACGACGAGCCGGCGATGTTCCGTGCCGCCAGCATGGCGGCAAGATTCAGCAGCATGATCCCGACCAGCATGGCGAAGATCGGCGCCTGGGGAACGCTCTCGGGCCGGGTGGTCAGCACGAGGATGACAACAGCGACGCCGTACGGCGAGACGATATAGGGGAACGCCATGCGGAACGCCTGTTCCATCGCCGGCACCGGCTTGGCGTCGTCCTCGGCCGGGGGTGGAACTTCCCTGCGGTACTGGGACTTGATCGAGTCCACGGCCACCAGGAACAGCATGATGCCGGCGGCCACCAGCAGCGCTCCGGACGAGATGCCCCAGTTCTCGAGCACCGTGACCCCGATCGTGGCGGCCAGCACGACGGACAGCAGCGACACCCCGGTTGCCAGCACCGCGATCCTCCGGCGGCTCGCCCCGTCGCAGGACGCCGTGGCCCGGGCGAAAGGCCCGACTACCCTGTTCGGACCGAGGGTCAGGAAGAAGAAGGTGAATATCTTGCCCAGGCCGAGTGAAAGCACGGCAGAGCCGTCCGGACTCACGACCGGGGCGCTCCAGGCCAGCAACGGGGCCAGGGCGAATCCGGCCACGGCCGCGCAGCACAGGCGCCACCGTGTCGCGACCGCGTAGCGGCGCACGCATGCCTTGTCTTTCCACCACATGGTACTGGCTCCCTCGCCTGACGGCAGCGGCGACGATTCTGCCACGCCCGGCCCGGTGATTCCCGTACCAGCCGGAATTGGCCGCGCCGCCGCGCCGCGGTACAGTCAGGAGGGTTCTGCAGAAAGGGTGTATCGGCGGCCACCCGCGTCCCGCCGGAGGCAAAGGGTCGCGGCTGCCGCACCAGGGGACGCCGAACATGGGATACGGTCTGAAAAGCAACGAGCAGATTGCCGAGGGCCTGCAGCGGATTGCCGCCGAGCAGGTCGAGGGTGCGGTCGGTGAACTGGAAGACGGCGGTGACCCCCACGAGGCCGTCCACGAGGCGCGCAAGTCCTGCAAGAAGGTCCGTGCGGTCCTCCGACTTGCCCGGGACGCCATGGGCGGGAAGGCGTACAGGCGGGAGAACCGAAGATACCGCGACGCGGCCCGCCGGATCTCCGAGCTTCGGGACAGCCAGGCCCTGCTGGAGACCATGGACGCGTTCGAATCCTGGCTGCCCCTGGAGACCGGTGACCTCCTCACCCTGAGAGAGGCCCTGTGCGCCCGGCGCGACGCCATGCTGGAGGATGCGCAGCGCCGCGACCTGCTGGCCGCGGTGGCGGCGGATCTGAAGGAGGGGCTTGCCGCAATCCCGGACTGGCCCATCCCGGACGGTGGATTCGGCATCGTGGCCGACGGACTGGAAAGGGTCTATGCCCGGGGACGGAAGGGCCTCAAGACGTGCCGAAAGAAACCCTCCAACGAGAACCTCCACGACTGGCGCAAGCGCGCCAAGTACCTCCGCTACCAGGTTCGTATTCTCCGGCCGGCCTGGCCGAAGGCCATGAAGGTCTACCAGTCCGCCCTGCACGAGCTTTCCGACCGGCTCGGGGATGACCATGACCTGGCCGTCTTCGAAGCCTGGGTCCTTGGTCCGGACACCGTGCACCCGGATTCGTCCGCCGCCCGGCAGCTCAGGGCGGCCATCGGTGAGCGGCGTGCCCGCGCCCAGGCAGCCGCCTGGCCGCTTGCCCAGAGAATTTACGCCGAGAAGCCGGACGAGTTCGTTCGCCGCCTGGGACGCTACTGGGCTGCTGACGCGCTGAACGGCAGCTGAGCCGGGGCCGGGGCGGGCACCCGGAATGGCGGTTCACCTCGTCCTTTTCGTGGCCGCGGCGCTGGTCATCGCCTGGGGTGGTGTCCGTCTCACGCGCAAGGCCGAATACCTGGCCAGGGTGACGGGGCTGGGGCAGGCGTTCCTGGGCGCCGTGGTCATCGGCGCCATCACGTCCCTGGCCGGCACAGTGACCTCGGTGACCGCTGCGGCGACGGGCCATCCCGACCTGGCGGTGTCCAACGCCCTGGGTGGCATCGCCGCCCAGACCACTGTCCTCGTGATCGCCGACATCCTGTACCGGGACGTCAACCTGGAACACGCGGCGGCCGCGGAGGCCAACCTGCTGCAGGGCGTGCTGCTGATCCTTCTGCTGGCCATCGCCCAGCTGGCCATGGCGGGCCCGGATATCAGCTGGCTGGGGATCCATCCGGCCACGCCGATCCTGGCGGTCACCTACCTGCTGGGCGTCCGCATGGTGTCGCGGGCCCATCAGCACCCCATGTGGTATCCGCGCCGCACGGCGGCCACCAGCTCCGAGCCGGAGGAAGCCAGGGGATTGGAGGACAGTTCCACGCCCGCGGACTGGATCGCGGTCCTGGGACTGACGGTGATGGTGGCCGCGGCCGGCTGGGTGGTAGCCCGGTCCGGCCTGGCCATTGCGGCGGCCACGGGAGTCTCCGAGAGCCTCGTCGGGACCCTGTTCACCGCCGTGGTGACTTCCCTGCCCGAGCTCGTCATTGCCGTGGCCGCGGTAAGGCGGGGCGCCGTGAACCTGGCCGTCGGCAACATCATCGGCGGCAACACCTTCGACGTGCTGTTCCTCGGGCTGTCGGACATCGCCTATCGGCCCGGCTCGGTGTTCCACGCGGTGAAGCCCGTCTCGGCCTTCTGGGTCGCGCTGTGCATGGCGCTCATGGCAGTGCTCCTGCTGGGCTTCTTGAGGCGCCAGCGACGGGGCGTGGCCGCCATTGGGTTCGAGGGCGCCATCGTGCTGGTGCTCTACCTTGGCGGCGTGGCCATGCTCGTGTGGACGGGGTGACGCCCGTGCTGATGCGGGACGTCACCGGGCCTGCCTGGCCTTGACTCTCGCGGCCAGATGCCCGGCAATGAGGGCATGAAATACCGCGACTTCGACCCCAACGCTGCCTCCACCGCCGATTCCGGCATCTTCGGGCTGCCGCACTCCGAAGACGAGGCGGCGGTGGTGTATCTGCCCGTGCCCTGGGAGGCCACGACTTCCTACGGCGGCGGGACGTCGAAAGGGCCGTCGGCCATCCTGGAGGCCAGCCGGCAGGTAGACCTGTACGACCTGGACGTGCTGAAGCCCTACGAGCCCGGCCTGCACATGCTGCCGCAGTCACGGGAAGTCCTGGCATGGAACGAGGCCGCGAAGACCGCTGCACAGCGGATCATCGAGGCGGGCGGGGATGTCGGCGACGACGAAGCCCTGGCGAGCGACCTGGAGACCGTCAACACCCTGGGCGGCAAGCTCAACGACTACGTGTTCGCCGAGACCTCACGCCTGCTGGAGGCCGGCAAGCTGGTGGGCGTCGTCGGCGGCGACCACTCGGTGCCCTTCGGCGCGCTGCGGGCGATGGCTGAGCGACAGGCGGCTTTCGGGGTACTGCACATTGACGCCCACTCCGACACCCGCAAGGCCTACGAGGGCTTCACCTGGTCCCACGCATCCATCATGCACAACGTGCTGGAACACATTCCCCAGGTCGCGAAGCTGGTCCAGGTGGGCATCCGGGACGTCTGCGAGGCGGAGATCGACTACTGCCGGAAACAGGGCGAGCGCGTGGAGGTGTTCTTCGACCGGGACCTGCAGCGGCGGAAGCTGGAGGGCACTGCGTGGGCGAGGCTGGCGGCCGACGTCATCGAAAACCTGCCGCCGGAGGTGTGGATTTCCTTCGACGTGGACGGCCTGGACCCCCGCTTCTGCCCGAATACGGGCACCCCGGTCCCCGGCGGCCTGGATTTCCAGGAGGCCAACTTCCTGCTGTCGTCACTGGTCCGCTCCGGGCGGAAGATCATCGGCTTCGACCTCAACGAGGTGGCGCCGAACCTGGCCAGCCCGGAAGACGAGTGGAACCAGAACGTGGGCGCCAGGCTTCTCTACAAGCTGTCGGCCTGGATGCTGGTCAGCCAGGGCAGGGCCGAGCGGCTGGGCTGACGAGGCGATGGCCAGGATCGCGACGCTTTCGTTTCGCGCCGCCACAACCGGCTATTCCGGCAGTACCGGGTCGAAATCGATTTCCGCGATCTGCTCCGGCGAGCGGTTGCATCGACGCGCGACATCCTTCCAGCGGGGATCGTCGTCGAACGCCTCGAACCGCTGCTGGATGTTTCCGAAATTGATGCGGTACACGCGGCAGCCCCCGGCCACGGCCTTCTGCAGCCATTCGAAGGCCGCGTCTTCGCGCTCCAGCTCCGCATTAAGCGTCGCGAGCTCAAGGTAGGAATAGGGCGGCGGGGTTGTGCCGCTGACGTCGTCCGCGGAGGCGGCCATGCTCGCGAGGAGCTCGTCCGCCTCGCCGGTCCTGCCTACGGCATAAAGCGCTCGGACCCGGAGATCCCTGGATTCCTCCCCGGGCACCTCCGCCAGCAGCTCCAGCGCTTCCCGGGCCTCGCCCTTTTCCAGGGCGATCGCTGCGTTGAGCGCATTCGTCGGCAGTCCGACCTTTCGCTCTGCCAGGCTACTGGCCATCAGCTCCGCCCGTTCGAAGTCGCCGAGGGTGAGGTATTCCTGGGCCAGCACCAGGCGGCACCAGTTGCACATGGGGTCCTGCTGCAGGGCCGCCGCGGTAAGGCGAACGGCGGTCTCTCTCTGGCCAAGGGCACCGGCGAATTCGCCGCCGAACTGGTAGTTCCCCAGCGCGACGGAGCGCTCGAACAGCCGCGCGGCCTCTGCCTCGTCCGGGGGGTCATCGTAGTAGAGCCGGTAGCCTTTCAGGCTTAGCGCCAGGGGATGGTCCGGCGCCAGGGCCAGGGCCTTGTCCATCGCCTCCGTCGATAGCCGGTAGGCTTCGCCCTGTCCGTAGGGCACCGACGCGTCGGGATTGCCGCGGTAGGCGTGGAAATAGCGGTAGTACACGCCCGACAGCAGAAGCCAGGCATCGGCATAGTCCGGCTGGATTTCGACGGCACGCTGCACCGCGGCCTCCGCTTCCACCAGGTTCTCCGGCTGGAACGTCTCCCACAGGTAGCGGCCCTTCAGGAACAGCTCATAGGCCGCCGGATCCACGCGTTCGCTTCGCGGAGGCTCTGCCAGTTCCAGTTCCAGCCGGGATGCGACCTCGGTTGCGATCTCGTCCTGTATGGCGAAGATGTCGTCCAGGGAGCGGTCCCAGGTTTCCGACCACAGGTGGGTATCGGATCGCCCGTCGATCAGCTGCGCGGTGACCCGGATGGTGTTGCCGGACTTCCTGACCGATCCCTCGAGCACGTGGCCGACGTTGAGGGCGCCGGCGATCTCCGGGACCGGCACGTCGCGCCCCTTGAACGCGAACGAGGACGACCGGGAGATAACGCGCAGCTCGGGGATCGCGGACAGCAGGTGCAGGATCTCCTCGGCAAGGCCGTCCCCGAAGTACTCCTGTTCCGGATCGGCGCTCAGGTTGGCGAAAGGCAGGACAGCGATGGACCGTTCGCCGAAGGATTCCGTGAAGGCCTCGGTGCGGCCCTCTTCGCGGGCCTCTTCGACCATCGCCTCGTCCCTGGCCGGGTCGAGGACGAACTTGTCGAAGGCGAAATAGGCGATGCCCAGGGCCAGCACCACCAGGATGCCCCGGTCCAGCATCTTGCGGGTGCGCAGGGACAGCTCGCTGCCGGGCACCATGTCCCGGTCCCGCACCAGTCCCTCGGGCGTGATCTCGAACACCCATGCCAGCACCACTGCCGGCACGAAGCCCACTGCCAGGACGATGATGAGGCTCCGAAGGGCGTCGTCGGAGAAGCCGAAGGCGGGGAAGGTGGTTTCGGCGACCTGGATCAGCAGCCAGGCCACGGCGATGTAGGCCGCCGCGGCCCGGAGCACGTTGCGCCGCTTCAGTTCAGAGAATACGGACAAACCAGCGTCCATCCTTTTCCAGCGTCGCTCATCATCGGGGCATCCAGGTTCTCGGGAAAGGCGTGGCAGCAGCGGTCATCCTGGCGGGTCGGCACCGTTCAGTCGGGCACGGGAGGGTCGAAGTCGATGACTTTCGGGTCCGTGGGGGACCGGCCGATCTGCTCGGCAATGGCGATCCACCGCGGGTCGCCGGCGTATTGCTCTCCATACTGCCTGATCCAGTGCGAGAAATTTACCTGTAACCGTCGGGGTCCGCCGGGTTTGTTCACGGCCCTCTGCAGCCACTCCAGCGAATCGTCCCGGTCGCCGATGTCTGCGTAGGCACCGGCAATATCCAGCTCCGCATCCTGGCCATACTTGTCGATCAACCTGGCGATAGCCTCTCTCGCCTCGGCGGTGCGCCCGAGCTTCGCCAGGGCCTTACTGCGAGTGGTCAGCCGGTTGGTCTCAGGGATCTCGGTGGACTCCTCCGTGAGCACCAGGGCGGCGGCGGGCTTTCCCGTCTCGACCAAGAGGTGCGCCATCGCCTCGTCCACGTTCAGGCCCGCGTCCCGGAGCCCGAGCAGGATGCGCTCGGCGTCCGCAAACCGGCCTGCGTCGGCGTAGGCATCGGCCAGGCCGCGCTTGCAGGTCTGGCATGTCGGGTCCCGGGCGACGGCGGCTTCCTGGAGTCGAATGCCGACTTCCTCGTTGCCGGAGAGGCGCGCAAGCACGGCAGCACCCTTCAGCGCCTCGACGTTGCCGGGACTGAGCTCCAGGGCGCGGGTGTAGAGCTCGGCGGCCGCTTCCCAGTCGGAGTCCTCGTAGAATTTCCCCCACGCCTCGTAGGCCAGGACCATCGGGTCTTCCGGGCCGGCTGCGAGAGCCCGGTCCATGGCATTGTCCGAAAGGCGCCAGGCCTCTTCCATTGAAATATCCCCGGCGAAGTCGGGATCGCGCCGGTAGGCGAAGACAGTCCGGTAGTACGCCCGGCTGAGCTCGGCCCAGGCCCGGGCGAAATCCGGATCAACATCCACCGCGCGGCGCAGCACGTCCCGGGCCTGCTCCGACGCCGCATAGCCGCGGTCGTGTTCCAGTAGATGTCGGCCCCGCAGGAACAGGTCATAAGCCTCCGGGTCGGGGCGGCGGCTCGTGGGCACCTCCCCAAGCAGTTCCGTCCTGAGGGAGGAGACGACATCCGCCGCGATCTCGTCCTGTATGGCAAAGATGTCCGCCAGATCCCGGTCCCAGGTCTTCGACCACAGGTGCGTATCCGACCGGGCCTCGATGAGCTGGGCGGTGATGCGCAGCGTGCTGCCGGCCTTCCGGACCGAGCCCTCGAGGATGTGGGCGACGTCGAGTTCCTCGGCGATCTCGCTGAGCTTGAGATCGCTGTCCTTGAAGGTGAACGCTGACGACCGGGAGATCACGCGCAGCTCGGCGACCTGCGCCAGCAGGTTCAGGATCTCCTCGGCCATGCCGTCGCCGAAGTACTCCTGCTCCGGATCCGCGCTCATGTTGGTGAACGGCAGCACGGCGATGGACTTCTCGCCGTAGGACTGGACGATCGCCTCGGTGCGACCTGCCTTTCGGGCCTGTTCGATCTTTTCGGCGTCCCGGGCCGGGTCGAGGAGGAACTTGTCGATGGCGAAGTAGGCGATGCCCAGCGCGAGCACCGCGACGATGCCCCGGTCGAGGATCCGGTTGGTGCGCAGGGACAGATCGCTGCCGGGCTCGAGGTCCTTGTCGCGCTTCAGGCCCTCGGGAGTGAGCTCGAACACCCAGGCCAGCGCCACGGCCGGGATGAATCCTGCGCCGAGGAGCAGGATCAGGTTGCGTAGGGCAGCATCGGACAGGCCGAAAGCGGGGAACGTGGTCTCGGCGACCTGCACGATCAGCCAGGTGACGGCGACATAGGCCGCGGCCGCGCGAAAGACGTTGCGCCGCTTCAGTTCGGCAAACAGGGCCACCGTTTCCCCCCTTTGGCTGGCTGGGGGAATAATGGCTCAAGCGGTGCCGTTTCGCACCCGGGGCGCCGCGGACAGCCCCGGAGATCACGCCGGAAAGGCCTAGAAGGGAAGCGCGGGGGCGAACTCGATGGCGGCCCAGTCCTGCGGGGTCGTGCTGCAATACTCTGTTAGCGCGGTCCAGCGGGGATCTTCTTGATAGGCCTCGAAATCTTCCCGGATCGACGACAGGAAATTCAGCCGGAAACGGCGGCATTCGTCGATCTCAACCGTACGCTCGAGCCACTCGAAAGCTTCGTCCGGCTGGCCCAGCTGCGCGTAAAGGCCGGCGATGGTCAGGGCCGTGTGGTCAACGGCGGTCTCGGCCAGCCTGTCGAGTTCTGCCCCGGCGTCCTCGCGCCGTTCCAGGTCCGTCAGAGCCCGGATCCGAAAGCCGGCCGCCACGCGGTCGCCGAGAGTGGTCGGCAGCTCACCGTCGGGCTCTCCGAGCAGTGCCAGCGCCTCTTCCGGCTGGCCCTGGTCCAGGGCCAGCGCGACGCGATCGAATACGCGTGGCTCACCGCCCCTGCGCGCTTCCATCCCTTCAATCAGTGCCTGGGCATCTGCATAGCGCCCGGCTTCCCGGTACGCCCCCAGCAGGGCTGCCCGGCAGGGCCCGCAGAGAGGGTCCCGGAGGGCCGACGCCT
This sequence comes from Gammaproteobacteria bacterium, assembly GCA_037383845.1. Lineage (GTDB taxonomy): Bacteria > Pseudomonadota > Gammaproteobacteria > Steroidobacterales > XN24 > JARRON01. Next base: position 12,820 of record JARRON010000037.1, on the reverse strand, counting down.
CACCCAGGCGGACGCCCAGCTCCGGACGGCCGATGATCGTGGCGAACTCCGAGGCCATCGTCAGCAGGCGCGGGTTGGCGGGCGCCCGGGTCAGGGCGCGCTCAAGCAGGGCCGCGCCTGCAGCGAAATCCTGCCGGTCTCCCTCGGCCTCATAGTAAGTCATGTACGCATTGATCATCAGGTCGAGCACGCCTGCAGGGTCCAGCTCCGCGGCCCGCTGCGCCGCCTGCTGCATGGCCGTCCAGGCCTCCGGGAAGGTGAGGGAATGGTCGCCAGGTGATCCACTGCGCAGCCACACCGCGACACGGTAATACGTAAGGGCCAGCTCGGCCCAGGCCGCGCTGTAGCCGGGCTCCATCTCCACCACTTGCCTCAGCGCGGCGATAGCTTCATCGAACTTGTCGGGGTCCTGGCTGTCGCTCATGAATCGGCCTTTCAGATACAGCTCGTAGGCCTGCGGGCTGATGTCGGCGCCGCGGCCCGGCAGGTCGAGGAGCTGCACGCGCAGCTGAGACGCCACTTCCGAAGCAAGCTCTTCCTGGACGGCGAAGATGTCCCGGAGGGGCCTGGACCAGCTTTCCGACCACAGCTGGGTGTTCGAGCGTGCGTCCACCAGCCGGGCGTTGACGCGGACCTGCTCGCTGGCCTTGTAAACAGCGCCTTCCAGGACGTAGGTGACCCCGAGAATCTCGGCGATCTCGCTGACCGGCAGGTCCTGCCCCTTGAAAGCGAACGCGGAAGAGCGGGCGATGACGCGGAGCTCGTCGATGCCGGTGAGAAGGTTCAGAACCTCGTCGGCGACGCCCTCGGCGAAGTACTCCTGGTCCGGGTCCGGACTGCGATTGGCAAACGGCAGCACCGCAATGGACTTGTCGCCGAAGGACTCCGTGAAGGCTTCCGTACGCCCTTCCTGCCGGGCTTGCTCTACCAGGGCTTCATCCCGGGCCGGGTCGAGGATGAACTTGTCAATGGCGAAGTAGCCAATGCCCAGGGCCAGCACCACGACGATTCCGCGGTCGAGCATCTTGCGGGTGCGCAGGGACAGCTCGCTGCCGGGGTCTATGTCCCGGTCCCGACGCAGCCCCTCCGGAGTGATCTCGAACACCCAGGCCAGCACCACCGCCGGCACGAAGCCCACGGCCAGCAGTGTGATCAGCACGCGGAGGGCCTCGTCGCTGAAGCCGTAGGCAGGGAAGACCGTCTCGGCGACCTGGATAACAAGCCAGGCCACGGCCACGTAGGCCGCCGCGGCCCGAAAGACGTTGCGGCGCTTCAGTTCTGCGAAAAAGGACAAGCCGCCCCCAGCTCATTTCCGGCCTTTCCCGCCTACATCATCTATGAATATCGAGGTCATGCAAGCGCCGCGCCGGGATGCCTTGCATCGGGCTGCAAGCAATCCAGGCCTGTCCGATCGAGTGTCCGTCGGCGGTGGCGTGCCGGAACGGGTTCGCGTGAGGGGGTCCGCTTGCCGAAGGAGACCCGGTGCCGGTCTGGTTTTGGCAGGTGCGGCGTGTGCTCCCGTCGGGCGCCGGCGTGGAGACAGGCTGCCCGGCGACGAGCTTTCGCGTCGCATCGGCGATCACGCCGAATCCGGCGCGTCAGCCGCCCGGAACGTCGACGTCGAATTCCATCTCCGCCACCTGGCCGGGGGCGGTGCCGCGTAGCTCGAGGATCTCCAGCCAGCGGGGATCGTCGTGGAGTGAAGCGAAGGCCGGGTCGTCATTCAGCGCGCCCGGTCCCCATTGGAACTCGGCCGGGTTGATCGACCTGCGAAGGTGTTCGAAGGCCTCGTCCACCTGGCCGGACCAGGCGTAAACGCGGGCGATTTCTCCCGGGAATCGGTCGCCGAAGGTTTCGCGCAGGTCCGCGAAGGCCGCTTCGAATTCCTGCGTCCGCCCCAGGGTGTAAAGGGCCATGGGCTTAAGCAGCCGCTCCGGCTGACCGGTGATCTTCCCCACTTCCTCCGAGATCGCCAGCGCCGCTTCGGCGTCGCCCTGGAAAAGACGCAACATGCCGATCTCCCTTTTGCCCCGCGGGCCGAGCAGCCCCAGCGTCCGGGCCCTCTCGAGAGTCCGGACGGCGTCTTCATAACGGCCTAGCGACTCGTACGCCCGGGCCAGGAACCCCAGGCACGAGCCGCACAGCGGGTCACGCTCGAGGATGTACTCGTACAGGGCCGCGGATTGCCCGGGCAGTCCCAGCTCCCCGGAGTACTGAGCCGCATCCTTAAGGATCTCCAGGGCACGCGAACAGCGCGTCTGGCTCGGAGCGGGCCAGGCGCATTCGCGCAAACGCGTTGTCCGGATCAAGCGCCAGGATCCGGTGGGCGGCCTCCCGTGCCAGCTGGATGTTCTCTTCGATGTCGCCCATCCGGCGGAGGCCCTGCTGGAAATACACTTCCATCAGCAGCTTCCAGGCGGCGACCTGGGTATCGTCGATTGCCAGGGATTCCCGAACGAGGCGTTCGGCCTCGCCGATCTCCTCTGCGGTGCCCTGGTTCAGTGCATAGCGTGCCTGCAGCAAAAGCGCATAGGCCTGCGGATCCGCTTCGGCCACCTTGACCGGATCGCCATTCAGGGTCGCCTGAAGCTGGTCGACCACGGTCTGCGCGATCTCGTCCTGGATGGCGAAGATGTCGCCGAAAGGCCGGTCGAACTTCTTCGACCACAGCTGGGTGTCGAAGCGGGCGTCGATGATCTGCGCCGTGATGCGCAGCTCGTCCCCGGCCCGCCGCACGGAGCCTTCCATGACGTAGGTCACGTTCAGGCGCTCGGCGATCTGAGACGCAGGCAGGTTCTGGTCCTTGAACGCGAACGAAGAAGACCGGGCGATGACGCGGAGGTCCGCCACGCCGGAAAGAAGGTTGATAATCTCCTCGGCGACGCCTGCGGCGATGTAGTCCTGGTCCGCGCCCTGGCTTAGATCGATGAAGGGCATGACGGCGATGGACTTGTCGCCGTAGGACTCCAGGAGCGCGTCGCTTCGCGCCTGCTCTGCGATCTCCGTCTCACGCTCCCGGTCCCGGGCCGGGTCCAGGAGGAACTTGTCGTAGGCGAAGTAGGCCAGGCCCAGTGCCAGGACGACGGTGATGCCCCGGTCGAGGATCCGGTTCGTTCGCCGGGCCAGCTCGCTGTCGTGATCGACGTCCTGCTCGCGCCTGATCCCCTGGGGCGTCAGTTCGAAGGCCCAGGCGAGCGCGACGGCGGGGACAAACCCGATCGCCAGGGCGATGATCAGGGCGCGCAGAATTTCGTCCCCCAGGCCGAAGGCGGGGAAAACGGTTTCTGCGACCTGGATCAGCAGCCACGCCACGGCGACATAGGCGGCGGCGGCCCGGAAGACGTTACGGCGCTTCAGTTCTGAGAAGAAGGACACGCCTTTTACCTTACCCCTGCGGCCGGTCCGTTCGCATGTTGTGAGCCTCGGGTTGGCTCTCCCCGACGGACTCGTGGGAGCCCCGGTGTCGCCAGGGCCGCCTTTGGCGGTGGGTGCGGAGTCCGGTTGCGGCGTTTGACACTCCGCGAAGCATGCTTTATTCAACAACTTAAGAAAACATCCCGGCGCGTTGGACTCCCGTCGCGGAGCATCGCTGTACAGGATATTTCTACAGGAGGGGCGGCGCGGCGGGTCTGGGCTGCGTCAGGGGGGAATGGAATGGTGAGCCGTCGACGGGGCTTCGGAACTCGCTGCCTGTTGGTCGTTACAAGCGGCGGGTTGCTGGTGGCCGTTCCTGCAGGCGCCCAGGACCGGGAACCGGAGGAAGAGGCGGCCACCCTCGAGCGCGTCTCGGTGACCGGTTCCCGTATCGCGAGACCGGACTTCGAGTCCGCCAGCCCCATTGTCACTGTCCCCGCCGAGGCCTTCGACGAGACCGGCTCGCCGACGGTGGAGGCGGCGCTCAACAAGTTCCCCCAGTTCGTTCCGAGCGCCGACGGTACGTCCAACAACCCTTCTGCGAACGGCCGTGCCCAGCTCGACCTGCGCGGGCTCGGGTCGGAAGCGACCCTGGTGCTGATTGACGGTCGGCGACTGGTGCCTGCCAGCGGCACGGGCGTGCCGGACGTCAACATCATCCCGCCGAGCCTGATCGAGAGCGTGGAGATCGTCACCGGCGGCGCCTCGGCGGTATACGGTTCGGACGCCGTGGCGGGCGTGGTGAATTTCAAGCTCAAGCCCTACTACGAGGGCATCGAGTTCGGCGGGTTCTATGGCCAGACGGGCGAGGGCGACAGCGACCGCTGGGACGTCAACGTGACGGCCGGCACCCAGTTTGCCGGCGGGCGCGGCTCGGTGTACGGCTTCGTGAGCCGCTCGGAGCGCGACCTGCTGACCTACGGGGAACGTGATTTTGCTCGCTATCCCCTGTTCTACCTCGGCCCCGGCGCCGGCATCACGGGACCGCAGAACGGGTTCGTGCCCGCCGGTTCCGGCACGATCGAGGAGGGTGGCGCGTTCTTCTTCACGGGCCCTGGCCAGAATTCCATGTCCCAGGCGGCGTTCGACTCCGTCTTCGCTTCCTACGGTTTCCCCCCGGGTTCGGTGCTCTTTCAGTCGGCCCTTGGTTTTAATGCAGACGGCACGCTGTTCACCCAGGGGACTTTCGCGCCGGGATCGGTCGTGAACTTCCGGGGTGAGCGGGATCCGTTCTTCTACAACAGCTTCAGGTATACCTACAACTTCGCGCCGCCCAATGCCCTGCAGCTGCCGCTTGAGCGGACATCCTTCTTCGGCCGTGGCACCTTCGACGTCAGCCCCACCACCCGTGTCTTCGCCGAGGCGCTGTACGCGGACTACTCGGTGACGCAGCAGCTGGCGCCTACCCCGGCCTTCCAGGAAGTCATGCCGGCGACCAACCCTTACATTCCGGCCGACCTGAAGACGCTGCTGGACTCTCGCCCGAACCCGGGCGCCCCCCTGTTCTGGTACAAGCGCCTGTCGGAGGCGGGGCCACGGGTCGCGGAGAACCGGTACGACACCTACCAGGCCACGGTCGGACTGGAGTCCGACGTGTTCGATTTCTGGGCACTGGACGCGTACGTACAGTACGGCGCCAGCGACCAGAAATTCGTACAGAGCGGCAACGTGCTGCGCTCGAAGATGGAGGAGCTGACCTTCGCGCCCGACGGCGGGGTGTCGGTCTGCGGGGGGTTCGATGCCTTCGGGCTGGGCTCCATCTCGCAGGAATGCATGGACTACATCACCGTCGGCGGGTCTAACACCGTGGACGTCAGCCAGCTCACCGCCGAGGTCTCCATGGAGGGCCCGGTCATGAGCCTTCCTGCCGGCGACCTGCGCATGGCTTTCGGCGTCTTCTACAAGCGCGACGAGTATTCCTATGCGGCGGATCCCATCGCCTCTGAATTCCTGCCCGACGGCCGCTCGGACATCCTGGGATTCAATGCCAGCGACGACGTGGACGGAGACGAGTCCAACACGGACGTGTACGTCGAGGCGCTGGTGCCCCTGCTGTCCGACGTGCCGGGAGCGAAGAGCCTCGAGCTCGGACTTGGCTTCCGGTACGCGGACTACCAGGCTGCCGGCGGCGCGGATTCTTACAAGGCGGAGCTGCTGTACCGTCCCGTGGAATCGCTCCGGCTGCGGGGCTCTTACCAGCAGGCCATCCGGGCGCCCAGCGTGTTCGAGCTATTCCAGCCCCAGCTGCCCGCGAACCTGTTCAACACGACCAGCGCCGGCGATATCACGGATCCCTGCACCGCCGGCAGTCCGGAGCGGACCGGCCCGGACGCGGAAGCCGTCGAGGCCCTGTGTCTCGCCCAGGGGGTGCCCGCCGACGTGCTGCCGGATTTTGTTTACCGGAACGACGTCATCCAGGGCTTCGCCGGCGGCAACCCGGACCTGGAGCCCGAAGATGCCGACACCCTGACCCTGGGTGCGGCGTGGACATCCGGCAGTTCCGCTGACGCGTTCGGGCGGTGGCAGGCCTCCGTGGACTGGTATCGAATCGAGGTCAAGGACGCCATCCAGCAGGTCTCGGCGGACGAGGTCATCGATCTGTGCTTCGATCCCCAGACCAATCCCACTTATTCTCCGGACAACCAGTGGTGCCAGTATTTTGACCGCATCGATGGCATCGGCGAGATCGTCGACGTTTACGGCATCAACCGTAACGTGGCGGGGACCAAGACCACGGGCGTGGACTTCCAGCTGGACTGGCAGCGCGACCTGGGCCCGGGAACAGCGGGGCTGAACTGGCTGGTGTCCTGGCTGGACAGCTACGAGCGCAGCGCCGGGGCCGGTGCGCCGACGGTGGAATACGTCAACACCATCGGCGCCGTCGGAGCCTTCGGGGTAGGCGGTTCCCTGCCGGAATGGAAGTGGACGCTGGCGGCCAGCTACGCCTGGCGGGGGCTGGACGTGACCGCCCGGTGGCGCTACGTGGACGCCATGGACGACGGGGAGTTCGCCGACTTCGAGGTTCCCAGCCGCGACTACGTCGATCTCTACGCCAGCTACACCTTGAGCCCGGGCATCCTCGACGGACTGACCATCGGCGCCGGCGTGGAGAACTTAAGCGACGAGGATCCGCCCATTTTCCCGTCCTACGTGCAGGCCAACACCGATACTTCCCAGTACGACGTGTTCGGCCGGCGTTATTTCCTGCGGCTGAATTACGGCTTCTGAAGCGGCGCAGCGCCGCGCGGCCCGGCCGCGGAGCCGGGATTCCGGGCCGTTCTTGCCGTGCCTGCGGTGCAGCTGCGACGTTGCACTGCGTCTTGACACTCCCGCGACCGCCGGAGCACGTTCTTTCGGACAAAACGAACGAGTGTCTTCGAGGGAGGGGGAGTCATGCTGCAGCGAAGCATTTTCTGTTGTGTTGCGCTGGCGCTGGTGCTGGCATCAGGGGCAGCGGATGCGCGACCGGGGCAGAACGGCAAGGCGGCGCCGGGCCAGGGCAACGTGCTGGTTGGGGCGGCATCCCGAAGCGTCCTGCCGCGGGTGGACGGCGGCTACGATTATCTTCAGGAAGGCTTCCCGGCCCGCGAAGATCCCTATGACCCCGGTATCCTGGTGCCCGCGTGGGATGCGGGCCGCATCGCCGTGGGCAACGGCGAATCCGTGTCCTACTGGGTCAGGGACGACGTTCGGGCGACGGCGGTGGCCATCGAGGATCCCCGCAGCCCGGAGATCGTCGTCATCGTGGCCACGGACCTCTACATGGTCTTCAGGACCGACGGCGACGCCATGCGGGCGAAAGCCGCGGCGCAGCTCCCGCCGGGGATTGCGAAGAAGCTGCGGGTCGTCGTCACCGCCTCCCATAACCACCACGGTCCGGATACCGCCTTCGACGTCAACCACCAGTGGTACGAGCAGATGTCCGACCAGGTGGCGGAGGCCATCGTCGAGGCGGTGAAGACCCGGCGCCCGGCGAGGCTTTACGTGGCCGCAGGGCAGCACTGGTTCGGTATGAACGACGGCACGGACCCGCAGATCTTCGATCCCAACCTGAACGTCATGCAGGCGGTGGACACCCGTGGCGAGACCATCGCCACCCTGGTGCAGTGGAACAATCACCCGGAAGGCACCCTTGGCTGGGAGCCGCCCTACGAGGTGATCGCAGAGGATTGTGCCGAGCTGGGGCTGACCGGCAGCGACTGCACGGCCGAGGGCCGCTATTTCACCGCGGACTTCCCCGGCATTCTCCGGGAGGACCTCAACGCGGCCTACGGTGGGGAAGTCGTGTTCCTGAACGGGGCCCTCGGTGTGCTGATCGGTCCCGGCGGCTCGGACGTCTGGGAGGTCACCGAAACCCATCCGCTGGGGAACCAGCTCCGGGCACCGGCCGGCGCCGAGGCACCGGGTGGGGGAACCGACTACCGCCAGCGGAACTTCCGCCGCACAGCGGTAATTGGTGAGCAACTGGCAGCGGCCACCATGCGCCTGCTGGAGACCACCGAGAAAATCACCGAGCCCCGGGTTTCCTACAGCGTCGAGCCTTTCTACACTTACCTAAGCAACTTCGGCTTCCGGGTGCTCCTGGTCGTCGATCCCGCGACCGGCAGGACCAGGATGACGGGGCCGAAGAATGCCGAGACCTGTGAGCCGGACGGCGCGCAGAGCGGTACGGATCCTCTCCTGGGCACGCCCTTCCGGCTGGGCAACCACCTGCAAAGCGCCGTGGAATACGTCCGGGTCGGGCCCGTCGGGATGATGTTCATGCCCGGGGAGATCCCCAGTGAACTCACCATCGGCCTGCCCGCCGGGTTCCGCGCGACCCCGGAAGACTGGTACGAGGAACCCATCGGTCGTCACGCCTTCGGCGCCGAGTACACCATTCCAGGCTACGCCCGTAACCGCATGGCCGACCCCTACAAGTGGACCATCGGGCTGGGCAGCGATCAGCTGGGATATTTCGTTCCGCTGTCCAACTATCGGGTGTTCTGCATCGCCGACGCGTTTGCCGGCCCCGGCACCTGCGCGGTGCTGAACTCCATCGGGGTCATCGAGTTCCCCGATGCCATTGCCGGCTCGACGTGCAAGGCCATTACCGAGGACCCCTCCCTGCTGGCGGGCTATCCCTCGGCCGAAATTGCCGAAATCGTTGCCGGCAGCTGCCGCTACGGCCAGGCGCTGGACGAGGCGGACGGGCATTACGAGGAGACGAACTCCGCGGGCTGGGACCTGGTGGAGGACATGATGGGCGCCGTGGCCGAGATCACGGGGAATGATGATCCCACGGAGGTGAACCCGGCGTTCCCAGGCTGGTGGCAGGATTACCTGCCCCCGGGCGACCTGCCGTAAGTGCTCCGGCGGGACCGTCATCCGGCAGCGCCGGCAGCGCCAGGCGGGCCTCCGGGCCCGCCTGTTCAGTGGTCGTGCTCGGGCTGGCGGGCGGCGATGACCTCGATCTCCACGAGGGCCCCGGGCAGCCGCAGTGCGGGTACCTGCACCGTGGTCCGGGCCGCGGGCAGCGCGGCACCGTCGGTGCCGAAGTACTCGACGTAAGCCGACATCAGGCCCATGAAATCCACGGCGCCGCCGCGGGCCGGGTCGCCTGCCACGTAGACCGTCATCTTGACGATGTCCGACATGGAGAGACCCGATGCGCGGAGCTCGTCCCGGATCTTCCCCAGCACGCTCCGCGCCTGGGCGGCGGTGTCGCCGAAACGCGCCGGCGTGCCGGGAGGCGCCGAGGGGTCGGCCGCATCGGCGACCATGCCGCTGACGAACACCAGCTCCGCCCCGGCGGGCACCCGCACGCTGCTGGCGACGGGAAACTCGGGTGCAACCCGCCGGACGATGTCGTGGCTGGCCGCCGGGGCGACTGCCGCCAGGGTGAGAACGCCAGCGACCGTTAACAGGCTCGTTCGCATTGGTTGCTCCAGGTCAGTCAATTCGGAGACCTGCCGGATATGACGGCACGGGCAGCGTCAGACTATCCCACGGGCGCTTCCGCTGCATGCGGCCGGGTGGCCGGCGAGGGCGTTCAACCCGCCACCCGGTAGCCAAACTCGGCTACACTGCCCGCAGGGGAGGAGGCGCCACATGTCCTTCAAGCGCGCGCTGGTCGTAGACGATTCCAGGGCTGCTCGCCTTGCGCTGAAGACGCTGCTGGAGAAGCACGACCTCATCGTGGATTTCGCCGAGTCCGGCGAAGACGCCATAGAGTTCCTGAAGTCCCACGCGGTGGACGTGATCTTCATGGATCACACCATGCCCGGAATGACCGGGCTGGAAGCGGTCTCGGCCATCAAGGCGGACCCGCGAACCGCGATGATCCCGGTCATGATGTACACCGCCCGGGAAGGCGAGGTGTACGTGGGGCAGGCCCGCGCCCTGGGTGCGGTGGGTGTGCTGCCGAAGCAGGTCCAGCCCGGCGTGCTGTTCGAGATGCTGCTGAAGCTGGGCCTGGTGAAGGAACGGCGCGGCAAGAGCGCTGACAAGCCGCCTCCGCCCAGGGCTGCCCAGAACCGGCGGCATGAAGACCGGCAGCGGGAGCTGGCGGAAGAGGACATCGACCGGCAGCTCGACCAGCAGGCCATCGGGATGTCGGTGCAGGCGCTGGTATCGCGCATCCTCCAGGACCAGCACGTGGAGCTTCGTTCAGACATCCTGAGGAGTCACCACGAGTTCGCCCGCCGGGTGGCCCAGGAGATCTTCGAGAGGCAGAAGGCCGAGCTGGGGCATATGGAGCCCCCGGCGCCGCCGCCGAAGGAGCCCGGCGTGAGCACCGGTGCCGTGGTGGGTCTTGCGCTGTTGCTCATCGTGCCAACGCTGTTCCTGTTGTTCAGGTTTCTCGACGTGCGGGCAGAGAGGGACGCGGCGCTGGCCGAGAACGCCCGCCTGGCGGCGGCGGCCCAGCAGCAGGTCATGGCGGCCCGGTCTGAGGCCTCGGACCTGGTGTCTTCCCTGACGGACCAGCAGGTGCAGTCCGACGCCCGGTACCGGGCCCTGCTGTCCGCGGTGGGCTGGGCCCTCAACGAGGGCGCCGTCGTGCCTTTCGGCGAGCCCGCCTTCGGGGGCCGGCGCCAGGAGCTTCTGCAGGAACTCCTCAGCCAGCTTGCGGCTGTCGGGTTCCGGGGCACCGTCCGGATGGAGTCCCACCTGGGCGAGTTCTGCCTGGTGAACGACGGTGCGGGCGGCTACATGCTCCCCGACCCTTCCATGCCCCTGGAGGGCTGCGATTTCCTCGGCCATCCGCTGGAAACCTCCAGCCTGGTGAGCGACCGGCAGTCCGTGGCCTTCGCCAACTTCCTGGCCACGTCGCCGCTGGTGAACGGGTCGGGCATTGACGTGGAAGTGGTGGCCCACGACCGGGCCTCCACGCAGCGTCGAGTGCAGTTCCCGCCGGGGATGCAGACCGCCGGTGAATGGAATCAGGTAGCGCGTCGCAACAACCGGATCGAGTTTGTCCTCGTCCCTGAAGGCTCATGAGTCCCTCGTGGGCCGGCGCCGGATCCGGCGCCGGCCACCATTGCAGAAGGTCCGGGCCCGGAACCGTCTGCCGCGAAACCACATCCGGGACCCGGCTCGAACCTCGTTTCATGCTGATCGGACGGAGGCGGGATTCGTATGCCTGAGTCGAAGGATAGTGCGTGGCCGGCAATTCCCTATGAGCCCTGGGCGGACACCCTGGCCACATTGCACCTGTGGACCCAGGTTGTCGGCAAGATTCGCCTGGCCTGTTCGCCCTGGCTGAACCATTCCTGGCACGCCACCTTCTACGTCACACCCGTCGGGCTCTCCACGGGCACCGTGTCCCGCGGATATCGCACATTCGACGCGGAATTCGATTTCCACGCGCACGAGCTGGTTTTCCGCACGTCCGACGGCGGCCGGCGGTCCGTGTCGCTGGAGCCCCGCACAACGGCTGATTTCTATTCCGAGGTCGTGGACGCCCTGAAGTATCTCGATCTGGCGGTGGCCATCCATCCCCGCCCGAACGAGATACCGGATGCTGTGCCGTTCTCCGAGGACACGGTCCACGCCCAGTACGACCCCGAAGCGGTGCGCCGTTTCTGGACCGGACTGTCCAGCATCGACCGGGTGTTCAGGGCTTTCCGTGCCCGTTTCCTGGGCAAGGCGAGCCCGTCGCACTTCTTCTGGGGCAGCTTCGACCTGGCGGTCACCCGCTTTTCCGGGCGGCCCGCGCCGCCCCATCCGGGCGGCTACCCCAACATTCCGCTCTGGGTCATGCAGGAGGCCTATTCCCACGAGGTCAGCAGCGCCGGCTTCTGGCCCGGTGGGGAGGCGTTCCCGGAACCGATTTTCTATTCCTATGCCTATCCGACTCCAAAAGGCCTGGCGGAGACGAAAGTACTTCCGGGAGCAGCGGCCTGGAACGACGAGCTCGGTGAGTTCGTGCTCCGCTACGAGGAGGTCCGGCGCTCGGCCAGCCCCGAAGAGGCGCTCATGGCATTTCTGCAGAGCACCTACGAGGCTGCCGCCGATGCCGCCGCCTGGGACCGGGCGGCTCTCGAGATGGGCGATCTTCCCCGCTAGGCACGGGGCGGGCTGTCCCCACAACCCCGCCAGCTGCGAAACCGGCGGGCGTATTCGACTGGCAGGAGCATTCATGACTGAATCGAAAAGCAGGCAGGGCGCAGGCAACACCTGGGACCGCCAGATCAACGATTCCGGGGAGTTCGTCAGGAAAGCCACGACTTTCCGGGACCGGATCCGTGCCGACGGCAGCTCGCCTTATCCGGCAGAAGCCGGGCGCTATCACCTGTACGTGTCCTACGCCTGCCCGTGGGCCCATCGCACGCTCATCACGCGGGCGCTGAAAGGGCTGCAGGAGGTTATCTCCTTCGACGTGGTGGACCATCTGCTGGGGTCCGACGGATGGACCTTCCAGCAGCAGCTCGATGGCGCGACGGGAGATTCTGTGCACGGGTTCGACCTGCTCAGGGAGGTCTACACCAAGTCGGCCCCGGACTTCGACGGCACGGTCACCGTGCCGGTGCTTTACGACAAGCAGACCGGGCAGATCGTGAACAACGAGTCCGCCGAGATCATCCGGATGCTGAATTCGGAGTTCCAGGCGCTTGCCGGCAACCCGGGACTCGACCTGTATCCCGAGGACCTGCGGGATCGGATCGACGAACTCAACGACTGGATCTACCCGAAGATCAACAACGGTGTCTACCGGGCCGGCTTCGCCCAGAAGCAGGCCGCCTACAGCGAGGCGGTCCAGTCGGTTTTCGAGGGCCTGGACAGGGTCGAGCGCATCCTCTCGGGATCACGCTACCTCTGTGGGGACCGGTTCACCGAGGCCGACGTGAGACTGGTCAATTACCTCTTGCGCTTCGTTCCTGTTTATCTATCAATCTTCCGGTGCACTATCCGTCGCCTGGTGGAG
>JARRON010000036.1:0-44333 GCA_037383845.1 Gammaproteobacteria bacterium | reverse complement strand
CATCATCAGCAGGACCGGCCCCACGATGGGTACGACGACCAGGGTGATCTCGATGAAATCCAGCACGAAGCCCAGAATGAACATGGCCAGCATGACCACCAGCATTGCGCCGACGGGTCCACCGGGCAGGTTCTCCAGCAGGTGGCGCACGATCTCGTCTCCGCCATAGCCACGGAAAACGAGGGAGAACAGGGAAGCGCCGGCGAAGATCATGAAGACCATGCTGCTGACCCGCGCCGTGCGCCGGGCCACTTCCACCAGGCACTGCCGGTCCAGCTGGCGCCGGGCGGCTGCCAGCAGGGTCGCCCCGAGGGCCCCGACGCCGGCCGCCTCGCCGGGGGTGGCCAGGCCCCCGATGATGGATCCCAGCACCGCCAGGATCAGTGCCAGGGGCGGGAACATGGCCTTCAGCGCCCGGCCCGCGAGCCCCGGCTGGCGGGCCTGGTGGTGGGGCGGCATGGCTGTCGGCTTCAGCGCAGCCACGATGGCCAGCCACGCCAGGTACATGGCCACCAGCATCAGCCCGGGCAGCAGCGCGCCGGCGAAGAGATCGCCCACGGAGACCGTCTCCGGGCGAAAAATCCCCTCCTGCAGCTGCGCCTGCTGGTAGGCCGAGGCCATGACGTCCCCCAGCAGCACGAGGATGATGGAGGGGGGAATGATCTGGCCCAGGGTGCCCGACGCGCAGATGGTCCCCGAGGCCACTGCCGGGTCGTAGCCCCGGCGGATCATCGCCGGCAGCGACAGCAGGCCCATGGTCACCACCGTTGCGCCGACGATGCCCGTACTGGCTGCCAGCAGCATGCCCACCACGGTGACCGCCATGGCCAGGCCGCCCCGCACCGATCCCATTACTTCCGAAAGCGTCTCCAGCAGTTCCTCGGCCAGCCGGGAGCGTTCCAGCATCACGCCCATGAAGACGAACAGGGGTACGGCCACCAGCGTGTCGTTCAGCATGACGCCGAACAGCCGACTGGGCATGGCAGCCAGGTAAGCCGGGTCGAACAGGCCCGCCGCCACGCCGAGACCAGCCACCAGCAGGCTGACGCCGCCCAGGGTGAAAGCCACCGGGAAACCCGCCAGCAGGGCGATGATCACGGCCAGCACCAGTACCAGCACCATGGCGATCAGTCTTCCCCCGGCTGGAGGATCCTGGCCACACACCGTGCCCCCAGGGCCACGGCCTGCATGGCCAGCAGCGCGGGCATCAGGATCAGCACCGACTTGAGCAGGTAGAGGCCGGGCAGACCGCCCGACTCCCGGGAGGTTTCTCCCACGCGCCAGGAACTGGCCACGTAGTCCCAGCTGTACCAGGCGAGGAAAACGCACAGGGGCAGAAGGAGCAGGATCACGCCGGCCAGGTCGATCCAGGCGCGGGCGCGCGGACTCAGATCCCGGTAGAACACGTCGACCCGGACATGTTCATCCCTGGCGAGGGTGTAAGCCGCCGCCAGCATGAACACCGCGCCGTGCATCCAGGTGACGGTCTCCTGGAGCCAGATCCACCCCATGCCGAAGAAGTACCGGAGCACCACCACCAGGGCCGTCACCGCGACCATGGCGATGGTGAGCAGTGAAACGGCCCGGCCGACGGCGACGGACACCGACTCCAGGGCCGTGGCCACGCGCAGGGCCCCGCTGTCGGAGCGCTCCTGGCGGTGCCTCGTCATTCCCCTTCCCCGGGCTCCATCCGGCGTCTTACCCGCCTGAGGAACACCTGCATTTCCTTGCCCGCCTGCAGGTCACCCCTGGCCTCCGCCGCGGCGATTCCGCGCTGCCAGGCGCCGGCGGCTTCGGCCAGCCGTCCGTCCTCCTCGAGGGCGCGGCCCAGCATCTTCCAGGCCGCCGAATAGCCGGTGTCCAGCGCCACGGCCCGGCGGAAATGCTCCGCCGCCGCCGCGGCATCACCCTCCTTGAGACAGGCATTGCCCAGGGAGAACCGCAGGAGGGCGTCTTCCCGACCGCCGGCAAGCAGCTTTTCCAGCGCCTCGCGCATCAGCGCCGCCAGAACTCCGGGGTGAGAAGCACCAGAAGGGTGAAGATCTCGAGTCGTCCCAGGATCATCGCCACGATGCCCACCCACTTGGCGATGTCGTTGACGGTGCCGAAGGTGGAACTGACCTCGCCGAGGCCCGGGCCCAGGTTGTTCAGGGTGGCCGCGACGGCCGAGAACGCCGTGACCTGGTCCAGACCGGTGAACATCAGGATCGACATCATGATTCCGAAGACGATGATGTAGACGGCGAAGAAGCCCCAGACGGCCTCTGCCACACGCGCCGGCACGCCCCGGTCACCCATGCGTACCGGGATCTCCGCGCTGGGATGGAGCAGCCGCTTCAGTTCCCTCACGCCCTGCTTGAATATCAGCAGCCAGCGCATGACCTTCATGCCGCCGGATGTGGAGCCCGCGCAGCCGCCGATGAAACTGGCCAGGATGAGTATGACCGGAAGCGCGCCCGGCCAGGCGGCGAAAGGCGCCGACGTATACCCCGTCGTCGTCCCGATGGAGACCGACTGGAACACCGCGTGGGTCAGGGATTCCTCGGGGGTGTGATGGCCGCCGATGGCCAGGTAACCGGCGATGATAACCACCAGAATGAACTGGATGACCAGGAAAGCGCGGAACTCCGGATCCTGGAGGTAGCCCTGCAGCGCGGTGACCAGGGATGCCCGGCGCCGCCTCGGCCAGCGGACTGTCGGCGTGCCGCCCTCCATCCGGATCTTGACGTCCGGCAGAAGCCGCCGGGCCGCCACGAAGTGCAGGGAGAAGTTGACACCTCCGATGAACATGAACAGCGCGCCCAGCCACTCGATGAGGCGGCTGCCGAAATAGGCGAAGCTGGCGTCGTGGGTGGAGAGGCCGGCGGTGGAGATGGACGTGAAGGCGTGGCCGATGGCGTCGAACCACGTCATCCCCGCGAGGCGGTAGGAGATGGCGCAGACGGCGGTGATGCCGACGTAGGTGATCCAGAGGGCCTTGGCCGTCTCCTTGATCCGCGGCGTGAGCTTGGTGTCCTTCATGGGGCCCGGGGTCTCAGCCCGGTAGAGCTGCATACCGCCGACACCGAGCACCGGCAGGATGGCCACGGCCAGCACGATGATCCCCATGCCGCCGAACCACTGGGTCTGCTGGCGGTACCAGAGCACCGAGTGGGGCAGGGTATCGATGCCAACCAGGACGGTGGCGCCTGTGGTGGTGAAGCCTGAAACCGCCTCGAAAACCGCGTCGGTGAATCCCATGATGGGGATGTCCACCAGCATCAGCGGCACCGCCCCCGCGAATCCCAGCCCTACCCAGAACACGGAAACCACGAGGAATCCGTCGCGGATCTTCAGTTCCGCCTGCCGGTTACGCAGCGGGACATACATGACCAGGCCCACGGCGAAGATGATCGCGGCGGCTTCCGCGAAGGCCATCCAGGTGCCGTCGTTGTAGATCCAGGACACCACTACCGGTGGCAGCATGGTCAGGCTGAACAGCATGAGCAGCAGCCCCAGGATCCTTAGCACGACGGCGATGTTCATGGGCGCAGCCTTGGACAGGGCCTACATGTAGCTGACGCTGACCTGGAACAGCCGTTCGACCGCCGGGATCTGGCTTCGGTCGGTGAGGAAAAGAATGACGTGGTCCTCCGCTTCGATCACCGTGTCGTGGTGAGCCATGAGCACGTCCGTGCCCCGGACAATGGCGCCTATGGTGCAGCCGGGCGGCAGCGGTATGTCTTCCACGGCCTTGCCCACCACCTTGGACGTCTTGTCGTCGCCGTGGGCCACCGCCTCGATGGCTTCCGCGGCACCGCTGCGCAGGGCGTGGACCTGGCCCACGTCCAGCCGCATGCCCCGCACCCGCGCCAGCAGGGCCGAGAGAGTGATTTCCTGGGGGGAGACGGCGATGTCCACGTACTGGTCTTCCACCAGCTTGGCGTACGACGGCCGGTTGATGAGAGCGATCACCTTGGAGGCGCCCATGCGCTTGGCGAGGAACGAGGAAAGAATGTTCGCCTCTTCCGCGCTGGTGAGCGCGCAGAAGACGTCCACGCTTTCGATGTTCTCCTCCACCAGGATGGCTTCGTCCACCGCGTCCCCCGTAAGCACCACCGTCTTCTTCAGGCGCTCCGCGATGTAGCGGGCCCGCTCCGGATCACGCTCGATGACCTTGACCCGGTTGGTGCCTTCCAGACGGCGCGCCAGCTCGAAACCGATGTGGCCGCCGCCGGCGATCATGATGCTGCGGACCGGGTGCTCGAGCTTCAGCAGCTCGCTCATCATGACCCGGATGTCCTTGCGGGCGGCCAGGAAGAACACCAGGTCGTTGTCCTGGATCACGGTGTCGCCTTCCGGGAGGATGGTCTCGTAGCGGGGTTCGTCGTCGGACGAGTGCTCGGCGGAGGCGATCCGGCGGTAGATGGCCGCCACCCGGGCATCCGTGTGGGGAACATGCCTGCGCAGCTGGCGCAGTTCCTGTCCCACCAGGGGCCCGCCCGCCCGCGCCATCACGCCGACCAGCCGGACCCGGCCCTCGGCGAAGTCCAGCACCTGGTGTGCGCCGGGGTAGTGGATGAGCTGCTCGATGTGGTCCGTCACCAGCTGTTCCGGGCTGATGATGGTGTCCACCGGAACGCCCTTGGGAGTGAAAAGTTCCGGGCGGGCGGTGTACTCGGCGGCCCGGATGCGGGCGATCTTGACCGGCGTGCGGTACAGGCTGTGGGCGATCTGGCAGGCGACCATGTTGGTCTCGTCGCTGTCCGTGAGCGCCACCATGATGTCCGCATCCGCCGCTCCGGCCTGCTCCAGGACCCGCGGGTGGGAGGCGTGGCCTTCCACGGTGCGGATATCCAGGCGGTCCTGCAGCTCTCTCAGGTGGCGGGCGTTGAGGTCCACCACCGTGATCTCGTTCTCCTCGGAGAGGGATTCTGCGGCGGTGGAACCCACCGTGCCGGCGCCGAGGATGAGAATCTTCATGGTTGTACTTGTCCCGGTCCGGGCGGACGGCGCCAAATGTTACATGAACGGTACTATCAGACCACTTCGAGGTTCGCGTAGGCCAGGACCAGCCACTTCACGCCCTCGGCTTCGAAGTTCACCTGGACCCGGGCGTGGTGCCCGTGGCCCTCGTAGTTTAGGACTACGCCCTCGCCGAACCGACCGTGGCGCACCCGCTGGCCCAGGCCGATGCCGTCGGGGGCCTCGTCCCGGAACCGGCCGCTGGGGGCTGCCGCCGGGCGGGCCACCCGCACCGCCGGGCGTATCTCCTCCACCAGCTCCGACGGCAGCTCGCCAATGAACCGGGACGGAATGCAGTAGCTGTCGGTGCCGTGTAGCCTGCGCTGCTCCGCGTAGGTCAGGTAAAGCTCCCGCATCGCCCGGGTTGCGCCGACATAGCAGAGCCTGCGCTCTTCCTCCAGGCCGTCCGGATCCAGCAGGGAGCGCTGGTGGGGGAACAGCCCGTCCTCCAGGCCCGTGAGGAAGACCGCCGGGAACTCGAGTCCCTTGGCCGAGTGAAGCGTCATGAGCTGCACGCACTCCTCCCACCTGCCCCCCTGGGCCTCCCCGGCCTCCAGGGCCGCGTGGGCCAGGAACTCGTCCAGGGGGCGCATCTCCGAGTCCGGTTCCGGCTCGAAGCCCCGGGCCGCGCTGACCAGCTCCTCCAGGTTCTCCACCCGTGCCTCCCCTCTTTCTCCCTTCTCCCGGCCGTGGTGGGCGACCAGGCCGCTGGCCTGGATCACGTGGTCCGCCTGCTCGTGCAGCGCCAGATCCCTGGTTTCTGCGTCAAGCCGCTCCACAAGGCTCAGGAAACCGTGGACCGCCTGGGCCGACCTCGTGGGAAGGCCGTCGCCGATCAGTGCGCCCGCCGCCTTCCACAGTGACGTGGTGTTGTCCCTGGCGTAGCGCCGCAGGGCCTCCACCGTCCTGGCGCCGATGCCGCGCGTGGGGAGGTTCACGACGCGCTCGAAGGCGGAATCGTCGTGCCGGTTGGCCACCAGCCTCAGGTAGGCCAGGGCATCCTTGATCTCCGCGCGCTCGAAGAAGCGCAGTCCGCCGTAGACCCGGTACGGTATGCGGGCGTTGATCAGGGCTTCTTCGAAGACCCGGGACTGGGCGTTGGAGCGGTAGAGCACCCCGATCTCGCTGGCCGCGGCGCCGGCGTCCAGCATGGCCTTGATACGGCCCACCACGAAGTCCGCCTCGTCTCTTTCGTTGAAGGCCGCATAGAGCCGGATGGGATCGCCTTCCCCGCTGTCGGTCCACAGGCGCTTGCCCATGCGGTCCCGGTTGTGGGCGATGAGGGCGTTGGCGGCATTGAGAATGTTGCCCGTCGACCGGTAGTTCTGCTCCAGGCGCACCACCGTCGTGCCGGGAAAGTCCTTCTGGAACCGCCGCAGGTTCTCGACCCTGGCGCCCCGCCAGCCATAAATGCTCTGGTCGTCGTCACCGACAATGAAGGGCCGGGCCTGGTTGCCGGCCAGGAGCTTCAGCCAGGCGTACTGGATCGCGTTGGTGTCCTGGAACTCGTCCACCAGCAGGAACCGGAAGCGCTGTCGGTAGTGCTCCAGCAGCGAGGCATCGGACTGCAGCATCTCGAAGGACTTGAGCAGCAGCTCGGCGAAGTCCACCAGCCCCCCGGCATCACACTGGACCTGGTAGGCCTCGTAGACGCGGATGAACACGGCCCGGTTGGGATCGTCGCCGGCTTCCAGGTGGGCCGGCCGCAGTCCTTCGTCCTTGCGGGCATTGATGAACCACTGGATCTCCCGCGGTACGTATCGCGCCTCGTCCAGGTCGAGTGACTTCAGGATACGGCGGACCATCCGGAGCTGGTCCTCGGAGTCCAGCACGGTGAACGTCTGGGGCAGTCCGGCTTCACGCCAGTGCAGGCGGAGGAGCCGATGGGCCAGGCCGTGGAAAGTGCCGACCCAGAGGTTGCCCGCCGGCATCCCCAGGAGCCTCTCGATCCGCGCGCGCATCTCGCCGGCGGCCTTGTTGGTGAAGGTGACAGCCAGGATTCCCCACGGGGACGCTCCTTCCACCTGCACCAGCCATCCCACGCGGTGAGCCAGCACCCGTGTCTTGCCGCTTCCGGCCCCGGCCAGGACCAGCACCGAGGCCTCTGACGGCGAGGTGACTGCCTCCCGCTGCCGGTCGTTGAGAGGCTCGAGAATAGGCGTGATGTCCATCGGGCAATTGTACCGCCGGCGGCCGGGCCTGCCGGCAGCCCGGGCCGGACTGCTGACCCAGGTCAATGCGCGGCCGGGCGGGGTCGGCTACATTGGCCGACGCGTCTGAAAAGGCTGCGGAGTCCTTCCATGTCGCGCAAGTACGCCCACGTCGGTCTCCATCTCACCGTCGTCGCACCGGTCCTCCTGGGAGCACTGGGCGCCCTGCTGTACAGCTCCGCGCCGGGCAGGGCCGCACCGCCTCTGGGCGACACCCCTGCCGGGCCCGCGCCCTGCCTGGGCGAGCGCCTGGTGGAGGCATGGCCCGCGCCCGCGGATGGGTCGGCCACGGGTATGGACGTGCCGGAAATCCCCAGCCCGGTGGCCTCCGACCTCTAGCGCCCGCCGGCCCCGGGGTCTCCTGCGGGACAGCGGTGGGCCGTCACCGATCCCGACCCCGAGACCAGTCGTACCGTCTGGCAGCCTGAATAGTCAGGTCGGGGCAGAACGTCCGGGGGGCAGTAGCCGGCCGTTTCCTCCGGCGGCAGTTCCACGGAAAAAGGCGGCGGCGCCGCGGTGAAGGTGACGTTCGCTGCCGCCCGGCGCCCTGCCAGGTCTGCCAGGATGCCCCGGGCACGCCTGCAGGCCTCATCCACGGCATGACTGCGGTCGTGGAACCGGGCCCGGGTGACGGCCAGGGATCCCGGCGGCAGGCGCCCCTCGACCTCGGCGGCCATCAGCCAAGCCAGCCCGGCGGTATCCAGGGGTCCTTCAGCCGCGGCAAGCGCTTTCACCGCGCCGAGGGTCTCTTCGTCCCAGCGCTCCGTCTTGCCGCGCTCAAGCGCATGGTCCAGGTCGTAGTACAGCTCTCCCTGTTCCCGTACGGCATAGACGGAGCCCTCCACGGCGGCGGCCAGATTCCACTCGATGGCCTCCACGGGACGGGTTCGCCCGAGCTCGGCCGCCAGGTACTGCATAGCCCAGACGTCACCGTCGCCGGCCAGGCGCCTGAGGGTGGCCTCGTCGTACTCGGCGTAGGGCTGGTCCAGGGGAATGTCGCTGGCGGCGGTGAAGGTGCCCGGCGGAAACCCGCGTCCGCGCGCCCACGCCTCGATGGCTTCGGGGCTGGTGCCCAGGGCGTGGAGCGCCAGGAGATAATCCTCCTCGGAGTTCACCGGGTACTCGGGTACACCGTCGGCGCCGGCGACAGCCTGGCCGGCATCTGCCCCGGGGCGCTGTATCGCGCCCTGTTCGGGACCGGCGTTCTCCGCATCGTCCCCCGGGCCGGCAGGATCCCGGAAGGCAAGAAACAGCACCACCGTCGCCAGCGTTACGAAGACGACGAACAGCAGGGGAAGGAAGCGCTTCAGCATGTCCCGGCTCCCCCGGGGCCATCGGCGATCTAGCCGGTCAGCAGCGGCACGTAGTGGTCGACCAGCAGGACCGCGAACAGCCCGGACAGGTAGGTGATGGAGTAGGCAAAGGTCTTCATGGGCAGCTCCGGCCGCTTGGAGCGCATCATGGCGACCGCGTAGTACAGGAATCCCCCGCCGAAGCCCAGGGCGCCGGCCAGGTACAGCCATCCGCTCATCCCCGTCAGCCAGGGCAGCACGGAGACCAGCACCAGCAGAATCGTGTAGAGCAGGATCTGGAGCCTCGTGAACTCGACGCCGTGGGTCACCGGCATCATGGGGATGTTGACCTTGGCGTACTCGTCCTTGCGGGCGATGGCCAGGGCCCAGAAATGCGGAGGCGTCCAGGTGAAGATGATCAGGAACAGCAGCAGCGCGTGAGCGTGGATGTCGCCGGTGACGGCCGTCCAGCCCAGCACCGGGGGTGCGGCCCCCGCGGCACCGCCGATGACGATGTTCTGGGGCGTGGCGCGCTTGAGGAATACCGTGTAGACGATGGCGTAGCCGATGAGGCTGAAGAACGTCAGCACCGCCGTCAGCCCGTTGACCAGCCAGCCGAGAATCAGCATGGACCAGGTGCCAAGGACGAAGGCGAAGACGATGGCCTCCACCTCGGACAGGTGGCCCGTGGGCAGCGGCCGTCGGCGCGTGCGGCGCATGACCGCGTCGATGCGCGCGTCCAGGACCTGGTTGATCGCGGCGGCTGACGAGGCGGCCAGGGCGATGCCCAGGGTGCCGAACAGCAGCTTGTCCAGAGGCGGCATTCCGGGTACCGCCAGGAACATGCCCACGACGGCGGTGAAGACGATCAGGCCGACCACCTTGGGCTTGCAAAGCTCGTAGTAGTCCGCCAGGCGGGCCCGGAGGATGCCCGCGCGATTCGCCTGCAGTCCTGTCGTCAGTTCAGTTCGCACGCCATGCCACCTTGTTCAGGTTCACCAGGCTCACCAGCAGAAGCGCCGCAACGCCGTTGTGGGCGACAGCCAGGGACAGGGGAAGACTGGTCAGTACCATCACGATCCCCAGCAGGATCTGAGTGATCAGGGCAATCAGCACCAGGGTCCCGGCGGTCCGCGCCCGGGGCGAGGGACGGCTCCTCCACGCCCACAGGGCCGCGAAGCCTATCACGAGCAGGGCCACGAGAGCGCCGATGCGATGCGTCACGTGGATGGCGACCCGGGCCGAGTTGTGGAGGATGCCCCCCTCGTAGTCGATGCCCAGCCCGTGCCAGGGATCGAAGCCCCCCAGGAAGTCCATTTCCGGCCACCAGCGGGTCTGGCAGGTAGGGAAGTCGGGGCAGGCCAGGGCGGCGTAATTGGTGGATACCCAGCCGCCCAGGGCGATCTGCAGCCCGGCCACCACCAGGGCCAGTACTGCCAGCCGCCGGAACCGCTTGGACTGGGCGGCCAGGTTCGCGCCTGCCTCGTCCGCTCGGGACGGCAGCGCAAGCCATGCCAGTATCCCCAGCGTCGCCATGCCGCCCATCAGGTGTGCCATGACCACCAGGGGTTTCAGGAGAAGGGTTACCGTCCACATGCCCAGGAGCGCCTGGAAGATGATGAGCGCGGCGAGGAACAGGGGCGTCTTGACCGGCTGTTTCGGGTCCCGCCGGTTGCGCCACGCCATCACCGCCAGCGCGAAAACCAGGATGCCCAGCAGACCGGCCGCATACCGGTGGATCATCTCCCGCCAGGCCTTGCCCGTATCCAGTGGCCGTTCCGGCCAGATGGCTGCAGCGGTCTCGGCATGCTCCTGGCCAGGGGCGAGCAGCTGTCCGTAGCATCCCGGCCAGTCCGGGCAGCCAAGGCCCGCGTCCGTCAGGCGCACCCAGGCGCCCAGCACCACGACCACCAGGCAAAGCAGGAAAGCTGCGCGGGCAACGTTGCGGAAAGTCGTCATTTCGATGTCCCAGGCAAGCCTAGCCGATGCGGGAAATGCGCAGCAGCTTCTTAAGGTCCTCCAGCATCCCCTTGGGTTCCGCATCAGGCGCGTAGCCCATCATGAGGTTGCCCAGCGGATCCACCAGCCAGAAGCCTTCGCTGGAGTTCGGCAGCGCAGCGGCGAGGGCTTCGGCGTCCGGGCCCGAGAGAGCCGCCACCACGAGGTCCGGATGCTCATCCGCGATGAACGCGGGGTCCGGCGCCTGGCCGGTGTACAGGTAAACCCGCTGGAGGCGATCCATGCGCCGCCCCAGGGCCAGGCGGGTCTGGCGGCTGTCGTGCAGGGCGTCTCGGCAGGGTGGCCCGCAGCGACCCTGATCCACGTACACAAGGCTCCAGGTGTCGCGCAACAGCCCGGCGTCGGTCCGGCCGCCGGCGGGGGTGGGCAGGGAGACCGCCGGGAGAGGGACAGCAGGAGAGACAAGCTGTCCGTGGTTGGTAGTGCTGCCCGGCCGCCAGCCGGAATCGAAATACAGGAACCAGGCCACGGCCAGCGGGCCGAAGAACATGGCCGCCAGCAGCCACGCCTGCCAGCTGCGGCCCCGTTTTGCGTGTTCTGCGCTCATCTGCACCGTCAATCCGTTTTCCTGAAGGCCCACACCATGTACAGCACCACCAGGGTGCCGGCCAGGGCGAACCACTGTACCGCGTAGCCCAGGTGCCTTTCCGGCCCGAATTCCGCGGGTCGCCAGTTCCTCACGAACCCGTCCGGGAGGTCAGGGTCCATAAGCAGCAGCCCCGGCACCAGCTCCCTTCCCAGCGCCTGCGCCAGCTCGGCGCGGCTCGGGAAGACCACCACCCGTGGCCAGCCCTGCCCCGGCTCTCCCTCCAGGGCGATGCCCGGGCGGGGCAGCCGGTCCAGGCGTCCGGTTACCAGCCGCGGTTCCACGGCCACGCCGATCTCGGGCGTCCGGGCGGACTCTCCGAACTCCCTGGGCACCCACCCCCGGTCCACCATGAGCACCCGCCCGTCGGCCAGCAGCAGCGGCGTAAGCACCCGGTAACCGGCGCGGCCGGCTTCGACCATGTTGTCCAGCAGGAACTGCCGGTCGTCCAGGTAGACCCCCCGGGCCTCGACCCGCGTGTAGCGGGGCACGTCGTCCAGGCCACCCGGCCGGCTGTCCAGGGGCACCGCCTCGCCGGCCCCTGCGGCGAACTGGCCGAAGAGGGTTTCTTTCTCTTCGGCCCGGTTGAGCTGCCAGATGCCCAGGGCCAGCAGCAGCGGCAGGAAAAAGGCGGTGAACAGGGTGGCGGGGACCCCCGGACGGAAGCCACGCGGCGACTGAGTCCGCCGGGACGGTGCCGACGAACCGCTATACTGCCTGCCCGTTCCGGAGCCACCCATGAGTACTGCCAAGCTCCTCATACTGCTCGCCTTCGGCGCGATCCTCGCCAGCCTCGCCTCGGGGCTGGTGTACCTTTTCAAGGACGACAGCGACTCTCGCCGCACCGTCCGGGCCCTGACCTGGCGGATCGGCCTGTCCGTCGCCCTGTTCATCCTGCTTCTGCTCGCCTACGCCGCCGGCCTCATCGAGCCCGGCCGGCTGTAGATCTTCCCCGGCGGGAACCGCCCCGAACCGGAAAAGAAGGGGCGCCGTCAGCCTCGACGGCGCCCCGTCGTTTGTCCTGAAGCCCGGGCCGGCTAAAGCCAGTACACGAAGACGTAAAGTCCCAGCCAGACCACGTCCACGAAGTGCCAGTACCAGGCCACCCCCTCGAAGCCGAAATGGTGGGTGGGGGTGAAATGCCCCTTGAGTACGCGCACCCAGATGACCGTGAGCATGATGGCGCCCAGGGTCACGTGCATCCCATGGAATCCCGTCAGCATGAAAAACGTGCTGCCGTAGATGCCCGTGGTGAGCTTGAGGTTCAGGTCGTGGTAGGCATGGACGTATTCGTAGGCCTGCAGTCCCACGAACAGGAAGCCCAGCGCGAGGGTGGCGAACAGGCCCGCGGCGGTGAGGCGGCGGTTGCCTTCCTTGATGGCGTGGTGAGCGACGGTGATGGTCACGCCGCTGGTCAGCAGGATGGCGGTATTGATCGCCGGCAGACCCGCCGGGCCCATGAGCGTGTAATCGCCCCCCATGTCGGCGGGGCCGTTGGTGGGCCAGGTGGGCTCAAACTGGGGGTAGAGCAGCAGGTGGGTGAACAAGTTGTTCCCTTCCCCGCCGAGCCAGGGAACCGCCATCTGGCGCGCGTAGAAGAGAGCGCCGAAGAAGGCGGCGAAGAACATCACCTCGGAAATGATGAACCAGGTCATGCCCATCCGGAACGAGCGGTCCACCTGGTCGCTGTAGTAGCCGCCCTCGCTTTCCCTGATGACTACCCCGAACCAGCCGGCAATCATGGCGAGCACCGTCGCGATGCCGGCCCATGCAAGCCAGCCGCCCGCCGTGGAGCCGTTCAGCCAGCTGGAAACCCCGAGCATCATGGTGAACAGCCCGACCGCCCCGATGATCGGCCAGTTGCTGCCGTGGGGCACGTAGTAGTGCTGAGACTGAGCCATCGAATATCCCCGAAAAAGCGCGCGTCGTCGTGCGGTTGTCGTTCTAGCGGCTCAGCTTGCCAGCGCCGCCGCCCTGCTGATCAAAAAACGTGTAGGACAAGGTGAGCGTGTCCACGTGGTCCGGCAGCTCCGGATCAATGATGAAAACCACGGGCATGTGCCGCCCCTCGCCTGGACCGAAGGCCTGCTCAGTGAAGCAGAAACACTCCGTCTTGGCGAAATACTTTGCCGCCTGGCCGGGTGCCACGCTGGGCGTGGCATGGCCCACGACGGCGTCGTCCCGCAGGTTCCGGGCCCAGAAGGTCGTGGTGTACATCTGCCCGGGATGGACCGTGAGACTGGATTCGTCAGGGCGGAATTCCCACGGGCCGTTGGCATTCACCGACGCCACGAATTCCACCCGGATCGAGCGGTCCAGGTCCGGCTGGATGTCCACCGCCTCGGCGGCCTGGTCGGCGGTGCGCCCGCCGATTCCCGTGATGTCGCAGAAGACGTCGTAAAGCGGCACCAGAAGATAGCCGAAACCGAACATCGCCAGCGTGAGGGCGACGAGCTTCAGCACCATCTGTCGGTTAAGCGACGTCGTGGAACTCACGAAATGCCCTTGCTCCTTTCGGCCATGACCAGGAAAAAGGCGACGTAAACGGCCGCCGCCGCCAGGGCCAGGATGATCGCGGTGCGGATCACCCGGGCCCGGCGGGCCGGATCCTGCTTACCGTCGCCCGCCAAGCTACTTCACCACCGGCGGCGTATCGAAGGTGTGGTGCGGGGCCGGCGACGGCACAGTCCATTCCAGGCCGTGCGCGCCTTCCCAGACCTGGGAAGTGGCCTTTGCACCGCCCCGGGCACAGCGCCAGATGTTGTAGGCGAACAATAGCTGGGAGAAGCCGAAGATGAACGCTCCCACGGAAGCCACCGCGTTGAAGTCCGCGAACTGGGTGGCGTAGTCCGGGATGCGCCGGGGCATGCCCGCCAGGCCCACGAAATGCATGGGGAAGAAGGTGAGGTTCACCGAGATGGCGGACAGCCAGAAGTGCAGCTTGCCCATCTTCTCGTCGTACATATGGCCGGTCCACTTGGGCAGCCAGTAATAGACGCCGGCCATGATGGCGAACACCGCACCCGGCACGAGCACGTAGTGGAAATGCGCCACTACGAAATAGGAGTCGTGGTACTGCATGTCGGCGGGCACGATGGCCAGCATCAGCCCGGAGAAGCCGCCGATGGTGAACAGGAATACGAACGCCAGGGCGAACAGCATGGGCGTCTCGAAAGTCATGGCGCCGCGCCACATGGTCGCCACCCAGTTGAACACCTTCACCCCCGTGGGGACGGCGATGAGCATGGTGGCGAACATGAAGAACAGCTGTCCCGCCAGGGGCATGCCCACGGTGAACATGTGGTGGGCCCAGACGATGAACGAGAGGAACGCGATGCTTGCCGTGGCGTAGACCATGGCGTTGTAGCCGAACAGCGGCTTCCGGGCGAAGGTCGGGATGATCTCGGAAATAATGCCGAAAGCCGGCAGGATCATGATGTAGACCTCGGGATGCCCGAAGAACCAGAAGATGTGCTGGAACATGACGGGGTCTCCACCGCCGGCGGCGGTGAAGAAAGCGGTGCCGAAGTACTTGTCGGTCAGCAGCATGGTGACCGCGCCCGCCAGCACCGGCATC
The DNA here is from genome assembly GCA_037383845.1 of Gammaproteobacteria bacterium. Taxonomy (GTDB): domain Bacteria; phylum Pseudomonadota; class Gammaproteobacteria; order Steroidobacterales; family XN24; genus JARRON01. Next base: position 29,645 of record JARRON010000036.1, on the reverse strand, counting down.
ACCAGGATGAGCAGGTAGGCGGTGATGAGCCAGGTCCACACGAACAGCGGCATCTTCAGCAGCGTCATGCCGGGTGCGCGCATGTTCATGATGGTCACGATAATGTTGATCGCGCCCATGATGGACGACAGGCCCATCAGGTGGACCGAGAAAATCAGGAACGGGAAGGCGTCACCGGTCTGGAGTACCAGGGGCGGGTACATGGTCCATCCACCGGCGGGCGCGCCGCCGGGCATGAACAGCGTGGACAACAGCAGCGTGAAGGCGAAGGGCAGGATCCAGAAGCTCCAGTTGTTCAGCCGCGGCAGCGCCATGTCCGGCGCGCCGATCATCAGCGGCACCATCCAGTTCGCCAGGCCCACGAAGGCGGGCATGACGGCGCCGAAGATCATGATCAGCGCGTGCATGGTGGTCATCTGGTTGAAGAACCCCGGGTCCACCAGCTGGAGGCCCGGCTGGAACAGCTCGGCCCGGATGACCATGGCCATGGCCCCGCCGACGAAGAACATCAGCAGGCTGAACATCAGGTAGAGGCTGCCGATGTCCTTGTGATTGGTGGTCGTCAGCCAGCGGCGCAGCCCGGTGGGCTCGGGAGCGTGGTGTTCGGTGTGCGTTGCAGTCGTCATTTCGAATCCCTCTCCAGTCCCTATCGGGCGGCGGCGATGTCTTCAGGGGTGACCAGGTCGCCGGTGTCATTACCCCAGGCGTTGCGCTGGTAGGTCACGATGGCGGCCAGCTCCTCGTCGGACAGCTGGGGTCCGAAGCCGGCCATTGCGGTGCCGGGGACCCCGTTTACGGCGATGTCGATGTGCTGGTCCACAGGTCCCGTGGCCACGGGGCTGCCGTCCAGGGCAGGGAACCCCGCTGCGGCCAGGCCCTGGCCCCCCGGCTGGTGGCAGGCGGCGCAGGCGGAGGCGTACAGGTTTTCTCCGCGGTCCATGGCCCGCTCCATGGACCAGGCGGGCGGCTCCGGCGTGGCCGCCGCGGCCTCGGACACCAGGCCCGAGGACGAAGGCGCCGGCTCAGCCGCGGCCATCCGGGTCTCCGGCGCAGCGTCCGCCGGGCGATTGTCGGCAAGCCACCGGTCGAACTCGGTGGTCGGGAGAACCTCCACGACCACAGGCATGAATCCATGGTCCCGGCCGCAGAGCTCTGCGCACTGGCCCCGGTAGGTCCCAGGCTCATCGGCCTGGAACCAGAACTCGTTGACGAAACCCGGGATGGCGTCCTTCTTCCCGCCGAAAGCAGGCACCCACCAGGAGTGGATGACGTCGTTGGAAGTCAGCAGCAGCCGCACTTTGGCTCCCACCGGGACCACCAGGGGCTTGTCCACGTTCAGCAGGTAATTGTCCACGGTGAACGGGTCGATGCCCGAGTCCACCTGGCGGGCCCGGTTGGATTCGGCGTCGAGGTTGGAGAAGAAGCTGATGCCCTCGTCGATGTACTCGTAGTGCCACTTCCACTGGTAGCCGGTCACCTTGACGCTGATGTCACTGTTGCGCGTGTCTTCCATGCGCACCAGCGTGTCCGCTGCCGGGATCGCCATCGCAACCAGGATGATGATGGGGATCACCGTCCAGACGATTTCGACCTTGGTGCTGTGGCTGAACCTGGCCGGCTCCGCGCCCAGGGATTTCCGATGCTTGAAGATCGAGATGATCATCAGCCCGAAAACCACGACGGCGATAAGCACGCAGACACCGAAGATCAGCATGTGCAGGTCATAGACCTCGCCGCTGATCCCCGTGACGCCGCGGGGCATGTTCAGTTCCCAGTCGGCGCGGGCCGACGGCTGGAGGGCGAAGAGCAGGGCAGCAAACGCTGCAATGCGCCCCGTCCACCTGGTCATAAGGTTGGACATCTGTCCGGGCTCCCGTGAAACACGAAACTCTCTTCTCTCAATCTTCGTCCGGGGGCGACGCCTGGACTCAGCGCCCGGCGCCGTCTCCGGCCACAAGCTCCCGCAAGCGGTTGCTCAGGCTCCTGCGTTCCTCGTCGGTCAGCATCCGCCCCACTTCGCACCAGCGACCGTGGGAGCCGATCAACAGCCGGCCCGGGTGTCCCCGGTGTCGGGATTCCGCGAGCTCCACCCGGGCCCAGGCCCGCGGGAACTCCGTGCGCTGCGTCGGTTGACTGCTGCCCTGCTCGATCACCACCCGGTCGGGGAAGACGCTGATCACTTCCCTGTAGCGCCCTCGACGCAGGCTGATGCGCAGTGCCAGCCCCAGCGCGAGTAGCTCGAGTCCCGCAAAGGGCAGCACCGGCCAGAAGCCGCGGGTGGCAAGCAGCACCGCCAGGGAGACGGAGCCTACGGCAACCCCCGCGAAGAAGACCAGCGCATCCCGGGGCGTCAGCGAACAGTTCGCGCTGACATGGATCTGCCCGAGAAGCCGTTGATCTGTCGCTGGGGCCTGCGCCAACTCCTTCTACCGCCGGAGGTTCACAAAAGCGCGCTAATGCTAAGGGAGCGCCATGTCGCGGCGCAACTTCGACGGTGACGCCCGCCGCCGCAGATTTTCCGTGGCCGGACAGCGCATTAGGCGGGCCCGGCGCCCAGCAGCGCCAGGGCCTCGCCACCGATGGCCCTGGCGGCCCGCCTCGCCCGTCCCCCGGGCGTGGCCTCCGGGCAGGCCGGCAGCCGGGCCATCAGGGGGGCCTCCAGGCGTCGGCGAAGGGTCTCGATATTGCCCTCCAGCCGCGGCATGGCGGGGTCGGCCATGTTGGCCACCCAGCCTGCCAGGGTCAGCCCGTCCCGGCGAACGGCCTCGGCGCTCAGGAGGGCGTGGTTGAGGCACCCCAGTTTCAGCCCTACCACCAGGACCACCGGCAGGGCCAGCTCGCGGGCCAGATCCGCCAGTGTTTCCGTGGCGTTCAGGGGTACCCGCCAGCCTCCGGCGCCCTCCACCACCACGAACCGGGCCTGTCCGGCCACCGCGCGGAATCCCTCGGCCAGCGGACGGACGGAGAGGCGGATGCCGGCGTCCGCTGCCGCCAGATGGGGAGCCACCGCCGGCTCCAGGGCCACCGGGTTCACGGTCTCCAGGGGGAGGGCGACCGGCGCGGCGGCCTGGAGCAGGGCCGCATCCTCGTTCACCAGTCGGCCGTCAACGGGCTCGCAGCCGGCGGACACCGGCTTGTAGCCCGCGGCGGCGACGCCGGCTGCCGCCAGGCGGTGGAGCAGGGCGGCGGCAAACAGGGACTTGCCCACCCCCGTATCGGTGCCCGTGATGAACACGCCCCCGCTCATGTCAGCGCCGCCCGATGTCGGACAGGTCGATGCGCGCCTCGCCGGGCGGCGCCGGCAGGCGGCCCGTGGACCAGGCGTGGCCGTACACCACCTCCCAGGTGGAAGGCAGCCGGCCGTCCCGCCGGTGGCGCTCGTAAGCGGCTTCCACCGCGGCCAGCCGGCCCCGGCCCGTCAGGCCGCGGCCCCGTCCCCGGGTGGCGTTATGGGCGCCCATGGCCTTCAGGTCCCGCATCAGGTCCCTCACCGACCCGTAAGTCATGGTGAGGTGTTCCACGTCCATGACGGGTTCCGCGAAGCCGGCCCGCACCAGGCTGTCTCCCAGATCGTGCATGTCCACGAAGCGGCTGACATGGGTGTGCCCGTCCACGGTGCCCCAGGCCTCCCGCAGCTCCTTCAGGGTGTCCGGCCCGAAGGTGGTGAACGTGAGCAGTCCCCCGGGGGCCAGGACCCGGTGGAACTCGGTGAAGACCCGGTCCGGGTCGTCGCACCACTGCAGCATCAGGTTCGAGAAGACCAGCTGGGCCGAACGGTTCGGCAGGGGCAGGGCCTCGGCCTCCGCGCAGGTCAGCCACGGCCGGCGGAACCACCGCCCCCGGCGCTGTCGCGCCTGCCGGAGCATGCCGCCCGCCGCGTCCAGGGCCAGGACCCTGGCCTTCCGGTACCTGTCCGCCAGGGCCCTGGCGCCGTGGCCGGTGCCGCAGCCCGCGTCCACCACGACCCGGGGCTCCAGCCTGACCTCGTCCAGCCGCTGCAGCAGCCGGGCCCTGACCTCCGCCTGCAGGATCGCGGCCTCGTCGTAGCCGGCCGCGGCCGCGTCGAAGGAGGAGCGGACCCGGGGCCTGTCCAGGGCAAAGGGGTCGCTGCTCACGCCGCCTCCTCCAGGAAGTCCGTCAGCTGTCCAAGAAACTCCTCGGGATGGGACAAGAACGGGGCGTGGGCCGACGACGGCGAGAGGTGAAACCGCCCCCCGGGCAGAGTGGCCGCCATCCGGCGGCCGGCTTCCGCCGGCGTCAGTCTGTCCCTGCGGCCGGAGAACACCAGGGCCGGCATGAACAGCCGGTGCAGCTCCCGCCTCAGGTCCGTTCCCGCGAGTACCGTGAGTCCCGAGGCCAGGGCTGCCGGTTCCGGCAGGCCGCGCTCGAAGACCTTGTCGCGCAGGATCTTCAGCAGGGCCGTGGCCTGGCTGTCGCCGCGCACCTGCAGGGCAAGGAAATCCCCCACGGTCTTGCGGTAGTTCGCGGCCACTGACGCCGAGAAATCCGCCAGGAGTTCAGGGGCGATGCCGCAGGGCCAGTCCGGACCCGCAACGAAGCGGGGGGTGGTGGCCACCAGGACCAGGCTGGCAACCCGCTCCCGGTGCGCGCCGGCGGCGGCCAGCGCCACCTGTCCTCCCAGGGACCACCCGAGCCAGGCCGCGTGCGGGGGTGCGACCTCGAGCACCGCGGCAGCGGCGGCGGTCAGGTCGAAACCGTCGCCCCAGCCGCGGCTGAACCCGTGGCCGGGCAGGTCGATACAGGTCACGCGAAATTGCCTCTGGAGCCGGGGAAGCACGGTGGACCAGATGCCCGAGTGAAGGCCCCAGCCGTGGAGCATCACCAGCGGTGGGCCGGCGCCGACGGTGTCCGCGTGAAGCCTCATGCCGAAGCTCTAAGAGCCGGCAGCCCGGCCAGAACGTCCAGCAGCCGGTCGAGGTGAGCGTCCTCGTGAGCCGCGGACAGGGTGATTCTCAGACGTGCACGGCCCGCAGGCACGGTGGGTGGCCGGATCGCCGTCACCCAGAGCCCTGCCTCGAAAAGGGCCTCGCTGGCGGCCAGGGCTGCACCTGGCTCGCCGGTGAGCACCGGCTGGATCGCCGTATCCGAGGCCATGAGTCGCAGTCCCAGCCCCGCAGCCGCTTCCCGGAAGCGCCTCGTCAGCTCGAACAGCCGCTGTCGCCGCCATTCCTCGCGGGCTGCAATGGCAAGGCCGGCCCGGGTGGCAGCTGCCACCGCCGGCGGGGGCGCCGTCGTGTAGACATAGGGGCGGGCGCGCTGGAGCAGGGTCTCCACCACCGCTTCCTCGCCGGCGACGAACGCGCCGAAGCTGCCCAGTGCCTTGCCCAGGGTCCCCACCAGGGCCGTGGCCGCGCCGGGATCCAGGCCGGCCGCGGCCAGGCTGCCCCGGCCGCCGGGACCGGTGACCCCCAGGCCGTGAGCGTCGTCCACCACCAGCCACGCGCCGGTGCGCCGGGCCGTCTCCGCCAGGGCCGCCAGGGGTGCCGAGTCACCGTCCATGCTGAACACGCCGTCGGTCACCACGAGCGTCCTTCGCCAGTCGCCGCTCATTCGGCGTTCCGCCGCTGCCGAGTCAGCGTGGGCGTAGCGGCGCACCCTGGCGCCGGACAGGCGGCTGGCATCCAGCAGCGAGGCGTGGTTGAGCCTGTCCTCGACCAGCAGGTCGCCGCGCCCGGCCAGAGCGCACAGGACGCCCAGGTTGGCCATGTAGCCAGTGGAAAAGAGCAGCGCCCGGGGCATTCCGACGAACGCGGCCAGTTCCTCTTCCAGGGCGTGATGCTCCTCGGTGTGGCCGCTGACCAGATGGGCCGCGCCGCTGCCCGCGCCCCAGGCGCGGGCAGCCCGAGCCATGGCTTCGCCGAGCCGGGGATCCCGGGCCAGTCCCAGGTAGTCGTTGCTGCAGAAGTTCACGCAGCGCCGGCCATCCACCATGACCTCGGCGCCGGACAGACCCGGGGCCCGGGAAACCAGGCGCCGCCGCCGGCGCAGCTGGGCGGCCTCAAGACGGCGGAGCTCCTCCGCGAGGGACTCAGCCCCCGGAGGCGTCGGCATGTTCGGCGGGGTGAGGTTCCGGGGTCAGGCCCAGCCGCTTCAGCAGCGCCAGGTCGCCGGCTTCTTCCGGATTCGGAGTGGTGAGCAGCTTCTCGCCGTAAAAAATGGAGTTCGCCCCGGCGAAGAAGGCCAGCGCCTGGGTCTCCGCGTTCATCCCGGTGCGGCCCGCCGACAGGCGCACGTGGGAGCGGGGCATGAGGATGCGGGCGACGGCGATGGTGCGCACGAGCTCAAAGGGGTCCAGGTCATCCGCGTCTTCCAGGGGGGTGCCGGGGACCCGGACCAGCCGGTTGACCGGGACGCTTTCCGGGTGGGCCGGCAGGGTGGCCAGGGTGTGAAACAGCAGCACCCGGTCCTGGCGGCTTTCACCCATACCCAGGATCCCTCCGCAACAGACCTTCATGCCGGCGTCCCGCACGTGCTGCAGGGTCTCGAGGCGGTCCGCGTAGGTACGGGTGGTGATGATCTCGGGATAGAAGCGCTCCGAGGTGTCCAGGTTGTGGTTGTAGTAGTCGAGGCCGGCTCCCCGGAGGGTGTCGGCCTGCTCGGCGGTGAGCATGCCGAGGGTGGCGCAGGTCTCCAGACCGAGCGCCTTCACCTGCCGGACCATTTCGGTGATCACCGCCAGGTCCCGGTCCTTCGGCTGCCGGTACGCGGCGCCCATGCAGAAGCGGGTGGCGCCGGCGTCCCGGGCCGCCTTCGCCTGTTCCACCACCGCTTCCACCTCCAGCAGTGACTCCCGGTCAAGGCCGGTGTCGTAGCGCGCGCTCTGGGGACAGTACGCGCAGTCCTCGGGGCAGGCGCCGGTCTTGATGGACAGCAGCGTGCTCACCTGGACCTGGCCACGGGGAAAGACGGCCCGGTGGATGCCGTGGGCCTCGTAGAGCAGGTCGAACAGGGGCAGGTCGAACAGCCGCCGGACCTCCTGCACGGTCCAGTCGGTGCGGGGCTCCGTGCCGGGGGCAGGCTTCGGTCGCATATCGGCAATCTCCGCTGGGATTACGGCCCTCGCCGGGGCAGGGCGGCGGGGCAAGTCTGTGGGCTGCGGGAGTATTCGGGCCAGCCGCGGAGGGTGTCAACCTGTGAACCTTTTAAAAGTTGACGGCTGCCACCGGGCTGCGCAGGTCCTGCTGGATGCCGTCCTGCCCGAGGGCTGCCAGCTCTGCGCCGAACCAGTGCGGGGGATTCCCATTTGTGCCGGCTGCCGGGACGATCTGCCCTGGATTTCCACCGCCTGCCCGCGGTGTGGCCGACCGGTCCCCTGGCCGGCCACCTGCGGTTCCTGCCTTTCCCGGCCGCCGCCCTGGCAGGCCGCGGTGGTGCCTTTTGCCTGGGGGTTCCCGGTGGACCGGCTCGTGGGCCGGTTCAAGTACGCGGGCGCGCTGCACCACGGCCGCCTGCTGGGGATGCTGCTGGCTGGTGCGGTGGCGGGCCGTGCGGTGGATGCCCTGGTGCCGGTGCCCCTCCACCCGGCGAGGCTGGCGGAGCGCGGCTACAACCAGGCCGCAGAGATTGCCCGGCCCGTGGGCAGGCGCCTGGGCGTGCCCGTCAGGGCTTCCCTCTGTCGGCGGGTGCGGGCCACTCCCGCCCAGGCCGGACTGCCGGCAGACGTCCGGCGAGGCAATCCGGCCGGCGCGTTCAGCGCAGCCCGGGGCTGCGACGGCCTGCACCTGGCGGTTGTGGACGACGTTCTGACCACGGGAGCCACCGCGGCTGCCGTGACCCGTTGTCTCCGCCGCGCAGGAGCCGCAGGCGTGGAAGTGTGGGCGGTCGCCCGGGGTGGAACCCGGACGGCCGGCGGGCCGACCTAGGCCTGGCGGAAGGTGTAATCCAGTACGATGCCGATGAAGACCGCCATCCCCAGATAGTGATTGTTGAGGAAGGCGCGGAAGCAGTCGTCCCGGTCCCGGTGCCGGATGAGCCGCTGCTGCCACAGCGCCATGCCCGCGGCGACGCCTACGCCCACCAGGTACCAGTCGCCCAGTCCCGCCAGCCGCCCCACCAGCCACAGCGCCAACAGGAACAGTCCCTGCATGACGGCCAGGATCGGCCGGTCGGCCTCCCCGAAAAGAATGGCGGTGGAGCCCACGCCCAGTTTCAGGTCGTCATCCCGGTCCACCATGGCGTACATGGTGTCGTACACCACCGCCCAGACGACAACGGCCACGAACAACAGCCAGGCCACCCGGGGCACGCTGCCGGTCTGGGCTGCGAAAGCCATGGGGACCGCCCAGCCGAAGGAGGCGCCGAGCCAGACCTGCGGCAGGTGGCTGAAACGCTTCAGAAACGGGTAGGTCACCGTCAGCGCGGCTCCCGCGAGGGCCAGCAGCACCGTCAGCCGGTTCATGGTGAGCACCAGCCCGAAGGCGATGGCGCCCAGCCCGGCGGCCAGGCAGAGCGCTTCGATGGCGGAGACCCGACCCTCAGCCAGGGGCCGGCTCCGGGTGCGCTCCACGTGGGGATCGATTTCCCGGTCGGCGAAGTCGTTGATCACGCAGCCGGCGGAGCGCATCAGCACCACCCCGGCAACGAACACGACGAACACGTCCGGACGGGGATGGCCCTCGCCGGCGATCCACAGCGCCCAGAGCGTCGGCCACATGAGCAGCCAGATGCCGATGGGACGATCCAGCCGCATCAGCTGCGCATAGTCCCGCAGCCGCGCCAGCAGTCGTGCCCCCAGGCTCTGCGGCGGTGTCAGGGGCTCCCGCATCGGGTGAGATCCGGCAGGAAAATCTCGTAGACCAGCAGAGGGCCGGCCGCGAGCCGGAAGGTGGACTGGCGCGCCCAGATGGGGTTGGGCCGGATGTCCGCGCCTTCCAGCGCGACGGCAAACAGGGGATGGTCGGCCGGGGCGCGGGCATAAAGGAAGGGTGATCTTCGAATACCGCCCCGTTCCAGGAGAGCGTCCCCAAGGGGCCGGTCGCCCAGTCCCGCCAGCCAGGGTTCACCCGCCAGCGTGGCCGGGGGAATCAGGGTGGTGGCGCACACGCAGAGGCGCTGGCCGCAGAACATGCGAACCCGCCGGGCACGGAGCGCGCCGCTGCTGTCTGCCAGCGTCCGGGCATCCGGCGGCGCCGGTTCTATGGTCTCGCCCAGAAGCTCGAGCCGGAAGCCCGCGAGGCAGGCGGAGCGCAGGCGGGCGGTGAGCGAACCCGTGTCCTCGAGCCAGCCGCGCAGGTCCGGATCCTCCGGAAGGGCGCCGGGCTGGTCGCCGCCGAGCCACGCCAGGGCCGTGGCGGTCCGGGACGGCTGCAGGTACAGGGGGCTGTCGTTGCTCATGGCGTGGAACTGCCGTCGGGGTGGGCATCATAGCAAGCGAAGCCGGGGCCGGCCCCTAAACCCGCCCGTAGCGGTCTCCCTCTCCGACCCAGCGCCGGATCAGGGCATCGACCGCGTCCTGATCCTCGTCAAGCAGGCGGTCCGCCAGGCGGCGCACGTCGGGCATCAGGCCCTGGTCCCGGACCAGGTCGGCTACCCGCATCGCCAGCAGCCCGGTCTGCCGGGTGCCCAGCACTTCCCCCGGTCCCCGCAGCTCCAGGTCGCGGCGGGCGATCTCGAAACCGTCGCTTGTCTCGCGCATGGCTGCCAGCCGGGCACGGGCAGTCTCGGACAGCGGCGGGTGGTACATCAGCAGGCAGGTCGCGTCCTCCGAGCCCCGCCCGACCCGTCCCCGCAGCTGGTGGAGCTGGGCCAGTCCCATGCGCTCGGCGTTCTCGATAATCATGAGGCTCGCCCGGGGAACGTCCACGCCCACCTCGATGACCGTCGTGGCCACCAGCAGATCCAGTTCCCCGGCCTTGAAGGCGGCCATGACCTGTTCCTTTTGGCGCGGACGCAGCCGGCCGTGCACCAGGCCGACGCGAAGACCCGGCAGCGCCTCCGCCAGCAGGGTCGCGGTCTTCTCTGCGGCTTCGGCTTCCAGCTGTTCGGATTCCTCCACCAGGGGGCAGACCCAGTAGGCCTGACGGCCATTCCCGCACGCATTCCGGATCCGTTCGACCACTTCCGCTCGCCTGGCATCGGACATCACCACGGTTCGGACGGTGCCGCGGCCAGGCGGCAGCTCGTCGATGACCGACGCGTCCAGGTCCGCGTAGCTGGCCATGGCCAGTGTCCGCGGGATGGGCGTGGCGGTCATCACCAGCTGGTGGGGACGCCGGTCGTCCGCGCTGCCCTTCTCGGTGAGAGCCAGGCGCTGGTGAACGCCGAATCGATGCTGTTCGTCGATGATGGCAAGGGCGAGCCGGTGAAACTCCACGCCTTCCTGGAACAGGGCATGGGTGCCCACGGCGACGGCGGCGGCCCCGGATGCCAGCCGGGCCAGGGTCTCGCGGCGCGCCGCCGCGCGGGTCGAACCGGCCAGCCACGCCACCTCCACGCCCAGGGGCTCCAGCCACGCCGAGAAATTGCTCATGTGCTGCTCGGCCAGCAGTTCCGTGGGCGCCATGACCACCGCCTGGCACCCGGCGGACACCGCCTGTAGCGCGGCGGCGGCCCCCACTACCGTCTTGCCGCTGCCAACGTCTCCCTGGACCAGGCGCATCATGGGAGCCTCCTGGGCGAGATCTGAACGGATCTCGGCGACGACCCGCTCCTGGGCTCCGGTCAGCGCAAAGGGGAGCGTGTCCAGAAATCGCTCTACCAGGTCGCCACCGGAGAGAGCCCAGGCGCGGGCCCGGCGCGCCCGGTGGCGCAGGCGGCGCAGGGACAGCTGGTGGGCCAGCAGTTCCTCCATGGCCAGCCGCCGCCGGGCCGGGTGCCGGTGAGACGCCAGGGTGTCCGGGTCCGGCCTCGTTCATCGGGGGCAGCGCGAGGGATTCGGCGGTCCCCGGCGGCAGCAGGTCCGGCAGGGTCCCGCCCAGGGCGGAAAGGGCCTGGCGGACGAGCTGGCGAAGACGCCCGGGATGCAGTCCCTCGGTGCCGGGGTAGATGGGCGTGAGGGTCTCCTCCGGCGGCGCGGGACGATCCGGCTCGACCAGCCGGTATTCCGGGTGGACCATTTCCGGCCCCGCCGGTCCCGCCCGGACCTCGCCGAAACACCGCAGCCGAGCGCCCCGGACAAGCGAGGCCTTCTGGCGCTGGGTGAAGTGAAAGAACCTCAGGGTCAGGCTGCCGGTGGTGTCGCCAAGGGCGGCCAGCAGCATTGGGCGCCGCCGCCGCACGACCTCGACGTGGAGGATCTCTCCTTCCACGGTGACCCGCATCCCGGGTCGCAGCCCGCCCAGGGGCGCGACGCGGGTGCGATCCTCGTAACGCAGCGGCAGAAGCAGCACCAGGTCCCCGACGCTGCGCACGCCGAGTTTTTCCAGGCGGGCGGCCAGGGCCGGGCCCACGCCTGACAGGACGGTCGCCGGATCGCCGGCGCCGGGCCGGCGCGTGGTGCGACCGCGGCTGTTCAAGGTGCTGCTAGGACGTGCGCGCGAGGACCGCGTCCACCTCGACCCGGGCACCCCTGGGCAGGGCGGAGACCTGGACGGCGGCCCGGGCCGGGTAGGGTTCCTGGAGTACCTTCTCCATGACCATGTTCACCGTGGCGAAGTCCTCCAGGTCTACCAGGTACACGGTGAACTTCACGGCGTCGGCAAGGGAGCAGCCCGCTGCTTCGGCCACCGCGGCCAGGTTGGCGAAGACCTGGGCCACCTGGGCCGACGTGTCCCCTTCCACCAGCTCCATGGTCGCCGGGTCCAGGGGGATCTGGCCGGAAATCCAGACAGTGCCGTTGGCTTCCACGGCCTGGGAGTAGGTTCCAATGGCGGCCGGCGCGGCGTCGGTGGCGAGGGGTCGGGCTGTCAGGGGCACTCCGGTTCAGGTGTTCGTGCGTATTACGGCACGCACGTCCGGCAGGGCGCCGACACTGCGCAACACCCGGTCCAGCTGGGCGGTGTCCGCTACCTGGAGGAGGAAGGTCAGCGATGAGGTGTCGCCGTCCCGCTCAACGACCTGGACGTGCTCGATATTCGTGTTGGTGGCCGAGATGTTGGCGGCAACCGCCGCCAGCACGCCGAGGCGGTTGTGGACTTCCGCCCGGATCTCGACCGGGAAAGTGCGGTCGATCTTCTTCTCCCATTCCACGGGGATCCACGTGTCGGGCTGCTTCCGGTACTCGCTGAGATTTCCGCAGTCCTCCCGGTGGATGACCAGCCCCCGGCCGGCGCTGAGATAGCCGAAAATCATGTCCCCCGGGATGGGATGGCAGCAGCGGGCATAGGTCACCACCAGCCCCTCGGTACCTGCGATGGTCAGGGGCGCGGCCATGGCGGCGCTGCCGGGCTCCCCGCTTTCCGCGGGCAGCAGCCGGCGGGCCACCAGGGGCGCCATGCGCTCCCCCAGCCCGATCTGCTCGAAGAGTTCGCGCTTGTTGTTCAGCCCCAGCTGCTCCAGGGTCGCCGCGAGGCGATCATCGGGGACCTTGCGCACAGAGAGGCTGAATTCTCGGAGCGCGTTTTCCAGCAGCCGCTTGCCGAGGTCGGCGGCCTCGTTGCGCCGCATGTTCTTGAGGAAGTTCCGGATGGCGGTGCGGGCCTTGGCCGTGACCACGAAGTTCACCCACGCGGGATTCGGCGTGGCGCCCTTTGCGGTGATGATCTGCACCGTCTGGCCGTTGCGCAGGGGCGTTCTCAGCGGCACCGGGCGCCGGTCCACCCGCGCCGCCACGCAGCGGTTCCCGACGTCCGTATGCACGGCGTAGGCAAAGTCCACGCAGGTGGAGCCGCGGGGAAGGCGAATGATGTCCCCCTGGGGCGTGAACACGTAGACCTTGTCCGGGAAGAGGTCGATCTTGACGCTTTCCAGGAACTCCTCGGACGTCTCGCCTTCCTGCATCTCCACCAGGCTGGCCAGCCACTCGCGCGCCCGGACCTGGGGCAGGGCACCCTCGCCGTCGCCGCTCTTGTACAGCCAGTGGGCGGCAATGCCGGTCTCGGCCACCCGGTCCATTTCCTCGGTTCGGATCTGGACCTCCACCGGCGCGCCCTGGGGACCGAAGAGACTGGTGTGCAGGGACTGGTAACCGTTGACCCGGGGAATGGCCACGTAGTCCTTGAAGCGGCCGGGCATGGGCTTGTAGCACTTGTGCACTATCCCCAGGGCCCGGTAGCAGTTGTCGACCGTGTCCACCACGATCCGGATGCCGTAGACGTCCACGATCTCCGACAGGGAACGCTTCTTGTCCCGCATCTTCCGGTAGATGCTGTAGATGTGCTTTTCGCGGCCCAGGACACGGGCATCGATATGGGCCTGCTGCAGGTTGTCCTCGAAGCGGCTCGTGATCTTCTGGATGATCTGCTTCTGGCTGCCCCGGGCCCGCTTCAGGGCCCGCTCCAGGACCCGGTAGCGGTAGGGATACAGGCAACGGAAACCCAGATCCTCCAGCTCCAGCTTGATGCTGTTCATGCCCAGCCGGTTGGCGATAGGCGCGTAGATCTCCAGGGTCTCCGCGGCGATCCTCCGCCGTTTGTCGGCCGGCATCACCCACAGCGTCCGCATGTTGTGGGTGCGGTCGGCGAGCTTCACCAGGATGACCCGGATGTCGCCGGCCATGGCCATGAGCATCTTGCGGAAGGATTCGGCCTGGGCCTCGGCGCGGCTTCGGAACTGGATGCGGTCCAGCTTGCTGACGCCGTCCACCAGCTCCGCCACCTCGTTGCCGAACAGCTCCCCCAGCCGCTCCTTTTCGACGCCGGTGTCCTCGATGACGTCATGCAGGAGCGCCGCCATCAGGGTCTGGGCGTCCAGCTTGAGCTCGGCGAGGATGGTGGCGACCGCCACCGGGTGGGAGATGTAGGGATCCCCGGACCGCCGCTGCTGGCCCTCGTGGGCGGCGGCGGCGAACTCGTAGGCTTCCATGACCCTGGCCACCTGCTCGGGGGGCAGGTAGCGCTGCATGCGACGATTCAGCCGGTCCAGGCCGATGGACCGCTTCCTCTTAGGCAGTCTTGCCAGAAAGGAAGCGGCGTAATCCATGGCGTCGGCCCCGGAAAATCAGTCTCCCATCGGGGGGATGGGCTGTGCGGATGGCTGTTCCTCGTCCTGCTCGGGCTCGGCCAGGGGGGCGTCGGGCTCGCGCAGGATCTCCCGGTCAACCAGGCCGTCGGCGATCTCGCGAAGCGCCATGACGGTGGGCTTGTCGTTCTGCCACTCCAGCTGCGTGGGAGCGCCGTTGGACAGCTGACGCGCCCGCTTGGAGGCGATCAGGACGAGGTCGAACAGGTTGTCTACCTGCTGCATGCAGTCTTCGACGGTGATCCGGGCCATAAAGTTCTTTCGCTATCGGGTCAGGCGGAAACGGTGGCCTGTCAAAGGCCGAGCGGTCAAGCATAGCGAAGCTGCCCCGTCTAGGCCAGAAGGCGCCGGGCCGTGGCGGCGATCTCCGGCCGGTCCCGCCGCCAGGGATCGCCGGCGCCCCTGACGACGGACTCCAGGGCCGCCAGGGCCGTGCCGAAGTCGTCGTTGACGACAACGTAGTCGAACTCCTGCCAGTGGCCCATGTCGTCCAGGGCGTCTGCCAGCCTGCGACGGATCACGGCCTCGCTGTCCGTCTCCCGGCCCCGTAGCCGGCGCTCCAGCTCGGCCACGGAGGGCGGCAGGATGAAGATGGTCTCGGCTTCGGGCATCGCCTCGCGCACCTGGCGGGCTCCCTGCCAGTCGATCTCCAGCACCACGCCGTGGCCAGCCCGGAGCAGTTCCTGTACCTGGCGGCGCCCGGTGCCGTAAAGGTTGTCGAAGACCCGGGCGTGTTCGAGGAACTGCCCGTCGGACGCCATGCGCCGAAACTCCGCTTCGTCGACAAAGAAGTAGTCCCGGCCGGGGACTTCGCCGGTTCGCCTGGCGCGGGTGGTGTAGGAGGTGGAGAAACGCAGGTCGGGCGCCGCTTCCATGAGCGCCTTCACCAGGCTCGTCTTGCCCGCACCGGAAGGGGCCGCGATAACGAACAGCTTCGGCTGGGCGCGGGCGTCGTCCAACGAAAACTACTCCACGTTCTGGATCTGCTCGCGCATCTGCTCCACGAGCACCTTCAGGTCGACGGCGATCCGCGTGGATTCCGTGTCCACCGACTTGGAGGCCAGCGTATTCACCTCCCGGTTGAACTCCTGCATCAGGAAATCCAGCCGCCGGCCGTTGGCTCCCGGGTCTGCCAGGATGCGGCGCACCTCCACCACGTGGCTGTCCAGACGGTCAAGCTCCTCGTCCACGTCCATCTTCGTGGCCTGGATCGCCAGTTCCTGTTCGAGCCTGGCCGGGTCGGCCTCCACGTCCACACCGGCCAGCCGCTCGGTGAGCCGTTTGCGCAATCCCTCGCGGATAACGGGCAGCCGGTCCCGGACCTGGGCACAGAGGACGGTGACCCCACCGCAGCGTTCCTCCAGCATACCCGCGATGCGCTCGCCCTCCCGGGCCCTGGCCTCTTCCAGCTGGCCGACGGCCTCCTCCAGGCACCGGCGGGCCTGGGCGGCTACGGGCTCCACGTCCCTGGCCGGCTCGATGACCACGCCCGGCCAGCGCAGGACGTCCATGGCGGTGGGCCCGCCGGTGGTGCCTGTGGCACCGTGAATCTCACGGGCGGCATCGGCGACCTGCCTGGCCAGTTCCAGGTCAAGTGCCAGGGCCCCGGCGCTGGCTGCGTCCCACGAGAGCCTCAGGGAGCAGTCCACCTTGCCGCGCCGGAGCCGGCCGGCGACCTGGCGCCGGAACTCGCTCTCGAGAAAGCGGAGCTCTTCCGGCAGGCGGAAGAGCGTCTCCAGGTAGCGGTGGTTGACGGATCGCAGTTCCCAGGACAGCTGTCCCCAGGGGGCACTGACCTCGGTCCGGGCGAAGCCGGTCATGCTTCTGATCATGTCAGCTGGGGGTCCCTGCCGGCGGCGGCGCGCTGCGCGTATACTTGCCGCCTTGCACCGAATCGGGCGCGTAGTCTAGCAGAACAGCCGGGGGCGGTTTGGGCGTTGAGACGGCCGAGGTAAGCCTCCTCGGCGATCGCGAGGACAACCAGGACAGGTCCGCCATCATGGCGTCCGGCGATCGCACGTTTTGCGCGGTGCTGGACGGCATGGGTGGGCACGCGGAAGGAGCCCAGGCGGCGGAAGTTGCTGTCGACTCCCTCCGACGCAGCTTCGAAACCTCCGGCCAGGCCGCCGATCCGGAGGCCTTCCTGCGAGGCGCGCTGGAGCAGGCGCACCGGGAGGTCGTGGGCATCGGGGACGACCTGCCGGCCGCCGCCCGGCCGCGAGCCACCGTCGCCGTGTTCCTGGTGGACGGGGACCGGGCCACCTGGGGCCACGTGGGCGACGCCCGTGTCTATCACTTCCGGGACGGCAAGGTGCTTTCCCGTACCCGGGACCACACGCCCGTGGAGCAGCTCGTCAGGGACGGCCTGATCACCGAGGCGGACATCCCGGGCCATCCCCTGCGGCACTACGTGGAATATTGCCTGGGGGGGTTCTCGGAGCTGCCCGATATCTCGGTGGCGGAGCTTACGCCGCTGGAACCCGGCGATGTTCTGCTGGCCTGCTCCGACGGACTGTGGAGCGGGGTGGACGACGAGGCGCTGGCTGCCACCGCGGGTGACGCCGCCGACCTGGACGGCTGGCTGGCGCGCCAGGCGGGACGCGCCATCCGCGCCACCATGCCCTACAGCGACAACACTACCGCCATCGCGCTCAGAATTACCGAGGACTAGTCACCATGCCGACAGACACCATCGCCAGACCCAGCGGGCGGCGACCGGACCAGCTGCGCCCGGTGAGCTTCACTCCTGGCGTCCAGCGTCACGCGGAGGGCTCGGTCCTGGTTTCTTTTGGCGATACCCGCGTGCTCTGCGCGGCCAGTGTCGAGGACCGGGTGCCGCACTTCCTGAAGGGCAGCGGCCAGGGCTGGGTGACCGCGGAGTACGGCATGCTGCCCCGGTCCACGCACACCCGGATGGCCCGGGAGGCCGCCCGGGGCAGGCAGGGCGGGCGGACCCTGGAGATCCAGCGTCTCATCGGTCGCAGCCTGCGGGCCGTCATGGACCTGAACGCCCTTGGAGAGCGGACCGTCACCGTGGACTGCGACGTACTGCAGGCCGACGGCGGGACGCGCACGGCCGCCATCACCGGCGGCTACGTCGCCCTGGCCCTGGCGCTGCGCGCCCTGAAGGCCCGCGGCGCGCTGGCCCGGGATCCCCTGTTCGGCCAGGTCGCAGCGGTATCCGTCGGCATCCACCGGGGCGTGCCCGTGCTCGACCTGGACTACGCGGAGGACTCGCAGGCCGAAACGGACATGAACGTGGTCATGAACGAGGCGGGCGCCTTCGTGGAAGTCCAGGGGACCGCCGAGGGCCACGCTTTCCGCAGGGATGAGCTGGACGCCCTGCTGGACCTGGCCGCGGCAGGCATCGGCACTCTGGTGGAACTCCAGGGCGAGGCCCTTCGGGGTTGAGCCGGGCGATGGAGCGCTTTGTTCTGGCCTCGGGTAACCGGGGCAAGGTAGCCGAGATCAACGCCCTGGTTCAGTCCGCCGGCATGGAAGTGGTGGCACAGTCAGCCTTCGGCATCGACCCGGCGGAGGAGACAGGCGTCACCTTCGTCGAGAACGCCCTCGTCAAGGCACGCCATGCCGCCGCAGGCAGCGGCCTGCCGGCGATCGCCGACGATTCTGGTCTGGTGGTGGACGCCCTGGACGGGGATCCCGGCGTGTTCTCAGCGCGCTATGCGGGGCCGGGGGCCAGCGACGCGGACAACAACCGTAAGCTGCTGGACGCGCTGACGGACGTCCCGCTGCCCCGGCGCACCGCCCGTTTCGTCTGCCTCGTCGTGCTGCTGCGCCATCCGCGGGATCCCCTGCCGGTCATCTGCCAGGGCGCCTGGGAGGGCACGGTGCTCGAGGCGCCGCGGGGCGAGGCCGGTTTTGGTTACGATCCTGTCTTTCTGCCCGCCGGCAGCCGCCACAGCGCCGCCGAAATGACGCCGGCGCAAAAGAACCAGTCCAGCCACCGGGCCCGGGCTTTCGCCTGCCTCATGGAGCGCCTGGGCCGGCGCTGATGACGCCTTCCTCCCAGTATCCGGACATGCCCGCCGGTTCCCCGGGGCCACCCCTTTCCCTTTACGTCCATCTCCCCTGGTGCGTGCGGAGATGCCCTTACTGCGACTTCAACAGCCACGAGGCCCGGCGCCCGATTCCCTTCGATGCCTACGTGGACGCACTGACAGAGGATCTGGCCGCCGAGGTGCCCGGCGCCGCGGGACGCCGGCTCGTGTCGGTATTCTTTGGCGGTGGAACGCCCAGCCTGTTCCCGGCAGCTGACCTCGAGCGGTTCCTTGGCGAGGCGGACCGGCTCGTCGGGCTCGAGCCCGGTGCGGAGATTACGCTGGAGGCCAACCCCGGGACCCTGGAGCGTGGCCGTTTCCGGGCCTATGCCGCCGCGGGCATCAACCGGGTCTCCCTCGGCGTCCAGAGTTTTCACGACAGCCTGCTGTCCGCCATCGGGCGCATCCATGACGGCCGGCAGGCCAGGGTCGCTCTGGACGAGCTGGCTGCCGCGGGAATGACCAGCTTCAACGTGGACCTGATGTACGGCCTGCCGGGGCAGACGGTGGCGCAGGCCTGCCGGGACGTGGACATGGCCATTGCCGCCGGCGCCGACCACATCTCCCACTACCAGTTGACCCTTGAGCCGGGCACGCCTTTCGCGCGTCGCCCGCCCCCTCTGCCCGATCCTGACACCGCCTGGGAGATGGAGGCCGCCTGCGCTGCGCGCCTGGCCGACGCCGGGTTCGGCCGCTATGAGACTTCCGCCTGGTCCCGGCCCGGGAGGGAATGCGTTCATAACCTGAACTACTGGCGTTTCGGCGACTACATCGGCGTGGGCGCAGGGGCCCACGGCAAGATCACCCCGGGGCCCGGCAGGGTCCTGCGCCGCTGCAAGAAGCGGCGGCCGGCCGCTTACCTGGCGAGCCGGGATCGCCTCGAGAACGAGACGGAAAGCACCGGGGCCGACCTGGCCTTCGAGTTCATGCTCAACGCGTTGCGGCTCTCAGAGGGCTTCGAGACGAGTCTTTTTGTGGCCCGGACGGGGCTGGACCCGGTTCGCCTTGGCCCCGCGCTGGAGGCGGGCAGCGCCTCCGGTTTGCTGGAGTCCGTCGGCAGCGGCTGGCGGCCCACTGACCGCGGGCGCCGCTTTCTGAACGACCTCCAGGCGCTTTTCCTCCCCGCCTGAGCCCCGCCGCCGGCACGGGGGCTGCGGCCTCCGCGGCCGGCGGCAGCGCGCGCTTTTTTGCGCCAATGACGCTGCGCAGCAGGGCCAACTTATGCACACGGGGAGACGCCGGCAGCGAATAACGGCCGCCTGGATGTCTGCACGACCGGCCGGAAGGCTCATAACTCGCTGAAAAATATGGATTCCATGGCCAGTGGTGTCTTTTTCACCATTTTGAGTCCGGAGGCAGAAAATCCGGGGTCCGGCGCGTCAATCAACCCGGCATCCACAGACTTATCCACAGGATTTGTGGAAAATTTCGAAACGCCGAATGGCCGCCGCCCATAGCCGCCGGAACTTAAAGTGAAACCTTAAGAGGCTGTTGCGCTGCACATATCCGGCAGGCGCACAACGGTTCCTTATGCCTGTGTTCGGCCGGAACGGGGCTATTGCCTGCAGTGCCTTCAGTCCGCTATCATGGTCCGCTTTCTGCGAGGCCGCCTCCGGGCCGGGCGCGCGTTTTTTCGGAACCGCAATAGTCATGAAGCCGAACATTCATCCCGAGTACAACGAGATCAAGGTGGTGTGCAGCTGCGGCAACACCTTCCAGACACGCTCGACCCTGAACGAAGAGCTGCACGTGGAAGTCTGCTCGAAGTGCCATCCCTTCTACACGGGCAAGCAGAAGATTCTCGATACCGGCGGGCGCGTGGACAAGTTCCGGCGCAAGTACGGGAGCATGACCCGGTAGCCGGGCTGGCAGTTCTGCCGAACATGAGAAAGGGGCGCTGGAGACAGCGCCCCTTTCGTTTTTCCGCACCGCGTCGAAGGACTATAATCGATTGTCCTCCGCCGGGGCTGCCTGGATGCCTGCGGCGGAGCGGTCACTGCCCGCCTACCGGGTCCGTCTTCCGGCGCGCTCCACCCGGCGCCGCGTAGAGCCTGTCCCGGCCGGGTCCGGCTCGATGAAGACAAGACAACAAGCAGGACGGCCACCATGAGCGAAAAGACCTTCACTCTCACCAACGACGCCAACGGTTCAGAGATGAAACTCCCCGTGCGGGAGGGCACAGTGGGGCCGGACGTGGTGGACATTGCCGGGCTCTACGCAAAGCAGGGGGTCTTTACCCTGGATCCGGGATTCGTGGCCACTGCCAGCTGCGAGAGCAAGATCACCTACATCGACGGTGAAAAGGGGGTTCTGCTTTACCGCGGCTATCCCGTCGATCAGCTGGCGGAGCGGTCGACGTTCCTGGAGGTGGCCTACCTGCTGCTCAACGGCGAGTTGCCGAACCGCGACCAGCTGGAAGAATTCATCGAGATCATCACTACCCACACGATGATCAACGAGACCCTGCTGAGACACTTCAACGGCTTTCACCACAACGCCCATCCCATGGCCATGCTGGCCTCGGTGGTGGGCTCGATGTCCGCCTTCTACCACGACTCCACGGACATCCATAACGCCAAGCACCGCGAGATCTTCTCCCACCGCATCATCGCAAAGATTCCCACCATCGCCGCCGCGGCCTACAAGCATTCCATCGGCCAGCCCTTCATCTATCCCCGCAACGACCTGGACTATTGCTCGAACATGCTCAACATGTTCTTTGCGGTCCCCTGCGAGCCCTACGAAGTGGACAAGGTCGCGGCCCAGGCCCTGGATCTGCTGTTCATTCTCCACGCGGACCACGAGCAGAATGCCAGCACCTCCACGGTGCGCCTGGCGGGCAGCTCGGAAACGAATCCGTACGCTGCCATCGCCGCGGGCATCGCCACGCTGTGGGGCCCGGCCCACGGGGGCGCCAACGAAGCCGTGCTCACCATGCTGGAGCAGATCGGCAGCGTGGAGAACATCCCGAAATTCATCGCCCGGGCGAAGGACAAGGACGATCCCTTCCGGCTGATGGGATTCGGCCACCGGGTCTACAAGAACTTCGACCCCAGGGCCAAGCTGATCCGGACCATGTGCCACAAGGTTCTGAATCGCCTCGGGCACACCGACTCGCCCCTGTTCGAGCTCGCCCTCAGGCTGGAAGAGATCGCCCTGGAGGACGAATACTTCATCGAGCGCAAGCTCTACCCCAACGTGGATTTCTATTCGGGGATCATCTACCGGGCCCTTGGGATCCCGACCTCGATGTTCACGGTCATGTTCGCCATCGCGCGGACCGTCGGCTGGGTGGCCCACTGGCAGGAGATGATCACCGATCCCCACCGCCGCATCGGGCGGCCGCGCCAGCTCTACAAGGGCGCAGGGCCCAGGGACTACGTGCCCATCGAGCGCCGCTAGGCAGCGCCGGCCAGAAGTTCGGCGAGCTCCTCCCTGCGCGCCCGCCGCATGGGCCCGCCCGTGACCGGGCAGGTGGGCGCCTGACGCAGGGCGGCGGCAGGAAATACCGTCAGATCCACGGTGGTTTCCCCGAGCTCGAACACGAAGGTCGGGTAGCTAGCGTAGCGGCCGGCGGAGAGCCTGATCCGCCGGTCCCCGGACCGGTAGCGGACGCCGGTCTCCATGAGGTGGAATGCGACCTCCTCCGGAGAATCGGCGAACACGTGGATATTCACGTCTGAGTGGGGCATGGCCGTGCCGTCCAGCACCGCACCCACGAGCCTGGGCGAAAAGCCGGCCAGCATGTCCATGGCCTGAAGCGCGGATTCCCGCATGGATCTCAGGTTCGTTTCGTGGGCCGTGCCGCCGAAGAGGCGCTGCTGGGCGGACAGTGCGGCCGCGATTTCCTGATTGGCGGGCAGAGCGGTCCGGTCATCCACGCCCAGGCGATCGGCGGCCTTTCGTTTGGCCAGAAGGTAATCCCGCACGCCCTGTTCCCGCATGATCCGCGCGGCTTCTTCCGCCACCCGGACCCGGAGCTGCGTTGACCTGGTGCCTGCCCGCCTGGCCATGGGCTGTCCTCCCGGTTGTTACTCGCGTCCGTCTAGAACAGGGGTTCTTCTTCGGCCTGCTCTTCCTCGGGCAGCTCGGCCGGACCGCCTGTATCGGCCGTGGGCACCTGCCCTACCCGGAAGGTCTCGAAGATCGCCTCCGGATCACCGGCCCGGGCCAGCAGGCCGGAGTCGGAAGATATCCTGACCGTCACGAGGCCCGGCGGTTCCGCGGGACGCTGTTCCGGCAGACCCTCCAGCGCCGGTCCCATGAAAGCCATCCAGGACGGCAGGGCGGTCGAGGCGCCGGTTTCCCCGCGGCCCAGGGAGCGCTCCTGGTCGAAGCCCACCCAGGCGGTGGCCACCAGGTCGCTGGTAAAGCCGCTGAACCAGGTATCCCGGCCCTCGTTGGTGGTGCCGGTCTTGCCGGCCAGGTCGCCGCGGCCCAGCGCCCGCGCCCGGGCCCCGGTTCCGCGAACGGTCACGTCATGGAGCATGTCGGAGATGAGCCAGGCGTTGGCTGGGTCAACGGCTCGTGGTGGCTGAACGTGCTCCAGTTCCGCCAGCTCCGCCCCGTCGCTCTCGTCGGGTTGCCCGTCGCCGCC
This sequence comes from Gammaproteobacteria bacterium, assembly GCA_037383845.1. Taxonomy (GTDB): domain Bacteria; phylum Pseudomonadota; class Gammaproteobacteria; order Steroidobacterales; family XN24; genus JARRON01. Next base: position 6,914 of record JARRON010000036.1, on the reverse strand, counting down.
CTCCAGCATGTCTTCGATGGCGCAGGCGTCGCAGGCCCAGGCCGGGTCTGCCTGGAACAGGACGTCTCCCTCGGGCCCGAGTATGCGATCGAGGAAGTAGGGCTCGACCCGGAAGCCGCCGTTGGCGAAGGCGGCGTAGCCGGTGGCCAGCTCCAGCGGAGTGACATTGCCGCTGCCCAGGGCGAGGGTGAGATTCCTGGGGAGCGCATCGGCATCGAAGCCGAACGCGCGGACGTGCTCCAGGGTCGGTGACAGGCCGACGTCGTTCAGCACGCGGATGGACACCAGGTTCCGGGACTTGACCAGCGCTTCCCTCAGGCGCATGGGCCCGTAGAAGCTGCCGCCGTAGTTCTTGGGGCGCCAGGTAGTTTCCAGGGCCGGATCATCCAGGACCACCGGGGCGTCGTTGACCACGGTAGCGGGCGTGAAACCATGATTCAGAGCCGCGGAATAGATGAAGGGCTTGAAGGCCGAGCCTGGCTGGCGACGGGCCTGAACCGCCCGGTTGAACTTGCTGGTCTCGAAATCCAGGCCCCCTACCAGCGCGGCGATGGCGCCATCGTGGGGATCCAGCACGACCATGGCGCCCTGGACGTCGGGCACCTGGGCCAGCTGCCAGCTGTCTCCGTCCGGCAGCAGGTACACCAGGTCGCCGGGAGACACCACCTGCGCGGGAGACTCCGGCGCCGGCCCCCGTCGGTTGTCATCCAGGTAGGGCCGGGCCCACTCCATCCCTGCCATGGGCACCTCTACGTCTACGCCGCCCCTCATCGCCATGCGGGCGCTGCCTTCTTCGACGCTTCGGACGAGGGCGATGCGGAGGTCCGCTGGTTCGGGATACTCGGCGAGCAGCTGCTCCAGCTGCGCCGGCTCTGCGGGGATGGCGTCGAGTTTCGCCACCGGTCCCCGGTAGCCATGCCGGCGGTCATACAGCCTCAGCCCTTCCCTGACCGCAGCCTGGGCGAGGGGCTGGAGGCGACTGTCCACGGTGGTCACCACCTCGTAGCCGGCGGTATAGGCTTCCGGCCCGAACTGCTCGATCATTTCCTGGCGAACCATTTCCGCCAGCCAGGGCGCATTCACTTCCACCGTCGGACCATGCAGGCGGGACATCATGGGTTCCGCCGAGGCCGCCTCCAGTTCTTCGGGGGTGATGGCGCCGATTTCCCTCATCCGCCGCAGCACATAAGCCCGCCGGGCCAGGGCCCGGTCGGGACTTGCCACCGGATTGTCCAGGGACGGGGCGCGAGCCAGCCCCGCGATGGTGGCCGCTTCCGCAATGGACAGGGCCTCCACGGGCTTTCCGAAATATACCTCTGCGGCGGCCCCGACCCCGTAAGCTCGCTGGCCGAGGAAGATCTTGTTCATGTAGAGCGTGAGAATTTCGTTCTTGCTCAGTGCCTGCTCGATGCGCACCGCCAGGAATATCTCCCTCACCTTCCGGGCGATGGTCTTCTCGAAAGACAGGAAGAAATTCCTGGCGACCTGCATGGTGATGGTGCTGCCGCCCTGCCGGGGCTCACCGGTCAGCGCGACCTGGTAGGCCGCACGGGCGAAGCCCTGCCAGTCCACGCCCGGGTGCTCGAAGAACCGGTCATCCTCAGCGGCCAGGAAGGCGGAACGGACCGCGTCCGGCACGTCGGAAGCGTCCACCGGAATCCGGCGCTGCTCGCCGAACTCCGCCATCAGGCGGCCATCGCGGGTATAGACCCGCATGGGTATCTGCAGCTGGACCTCCCGCAGCGTTTCAACCTCGGGAAGGCTGGGCGCGACGTAGTAATAAGCGCCAATGACGGCCATGCCGAGCCCAAAGGCCGCGGCGACCGCGAGGACAACGAGGCCGTAGCCGAAGCGCAGGAGGAGTTTCATCTGGGGACGAGCTTACCTTGCCTTGAACAAAGGCATCCACGCATTTTAACACCGGCCCCGGCGGTTATCGGGCCGCGGAAGGGCGCAACGAATGGGCGCCGGCGCTGGCCGGGGCGGCCATTTCCCCCCTCCATCCCGCGCGCCCTGCGCTGTTGTGTGACGGGTTTGGCACTATGTCAACCCGTGACAGGCATCACGGAAACCGACCGGTGCCTTGGCGGAGTGTATCGACACTCCTCGAACGGGTGCTTTCAGGGCGGTGTTCCGTTCGTTGCAATGCCTAAGGCATTATTCTATCTTCGCCCTCCAAGCTACGGACGAAAAAGGAAATTCAACGTGCTCTTCGGGAGATCGGCGAGACCCCTTTTAGGGCTTGATATCACCACTTCGTCCGTGAAGCTCATTGAGCTTTCGAAGTCTGGGGACGCGTACAGGGTCGAGGCCTATGCGGCCGAGCCGACCCCCCTGAACTCCGTGAACGAGAAAGCCATCGTGGACGCCGAGGCCGTGGGCGAGGCGGTGCGGCGTGCCATCAAGCGCTCGGGCGCGAAGGCCCGGGACGCCGCGGTGGCGATCAGCGGCGACGCCGCCATTACCAAGGTCATCCAGATGCCGGCAGGCTTCGAGGGCGCCGAGCTGGAGGGCCAGGTCGAGCTGCAGGCGGACCAGTACATCCCCTTCCCGATGGAAGAGGTGAGCTACGACTTCGAGGTCATCGGTCCCACCGAGAAGGATCCGGACATGACGGATGTCCTGCTCGTGGCGACCCGCACGGAGAACGTCGAGCAGCGCCAGGCAGCCGTGGAGGCCGCCGGCCTGAAGACCCGCATCGTCGACGTGGAAGCGTTCGCGGTGGAGAACGCCTGCCGGCTTCTGCGCCACCAGATGCCGGACCAGGGGCGGGCGCATAACGTGGCGGTGGTGGACTTCGGTGCCAGCAGCACCACCTTCAGCGTGCTGCGGGACCTGAAAGTGATCTACACCCGCGACTTCGCTTTCGGCGGCCAGCAGCTGACCGAAGAGATCATGCGTACGTATGGCCTGACCCTGGAAGAGGCCGGGCGCGCCAAGAAAGAGGGCGGCCTGCCGTCAAATTACGAGCCGGAGATCCTGGAGCCCTTCATCGACGACATGACCCAGCAGGTCAGCCGGTCGCTGCAGTTCTTCCTCGCCTCCGGCACGAACCGGGAGCAGCCCGACCAGATTCTCGTCTGCGGCGGCTGCGCCAACATTCCCGGCGTGGCGGACGTGATCGGCAGCCGCGTCGGCATCGCGACCCAGATCGGCAATCCCCTGGGAATGATGAAGATCTCGTCCCGGTCGCGGTCCCAGGGCGTGATGAGGGATGCCACGGCCCTGCTCACCGCCTGCGGCCTCGCGCTCAGGAGCTTCGACTGATGCCTCGCATTAACCTACTCCCCTGGCGGGAAGCGGAGCGCAAGGAGCGCCAGAAGAATTTCGGTATCGCCGCCCTGGCTGGCGTCGTCGTGGGCCTGCTGGTCATCTGGGGCGTGAACACCTACCTGCAGGGCATGATCGACTACCAGAATTCCCGGAACCAGCGGCTGGAGCAGGAAATCGCCACGCTGGACGAGCAGATCAAGGAGATCAGGAATCTCCGCCTGAAGAAGGAGCGGTTGCTGCTCCGGATGGCCGCCATCGAGGACCTGCAGCGCACCCGACCCGAAGTGGTGCACCTGTTCGACGAACTCGTGAAGGTGGTTCCCGAGGGGGTGTATCTCACCGAGATGACCCAGACAGGCAAGAATCTGCTTATCAAGGGCGTCGCCGAGTCCAGCACCCGGGTGTCCGCGCTGATGCGGAACATCGACGCGTCGGAGTGGCTGGCGAATCCCGTCCTGCGGGTCGTCGAATCCGGCGGACGCTCGTCGCCCGCCGGCCCCGGCCGGGCGGCCCAGTTCACGCTCACCGCCAGCCAGGTGAGCATCGGCGAACCGGGGGGTGAGTAGAGTGAACTTCTTCGAACAGCTCCGCACCCTCGACGTCAAGGACGTCGGCCGTTGGCCCCTTCTCTTCCGGGTCCTGGCCATCGCCATTCTTTTCCTGATCGTCGCCGTCGGCGGCACGTATTACTTCGTATGGAAGAACAAGATTCCGGAGCTCCAGCGGGTCGAACAGCAGGAGCAGGATCTCAGGGCGACGTTCGAGAGCAAGCAGAAACTGGCCGCCAACCTGGATGCCTACAAGGCCCAGTTGCAGGAGGTGGAAAGGACCTTCGGCGCGATGCTCCGGCAGCTGCCCGGAGAAACCGAAGTGCCCAGCCTGCTGGTGGACATCTCCCAGACCGGCCTTGCGGCGGGGCTGGAGGAGCGACTGTTCCAGCCCATGGGCGAGCGCGCCCAGGAAGCGTACGCCGAGCTGCCCATCAGGATCCAGCTGGTGGGCACCTACCACGAGCTGGGCGACTTCGTCAGCGGCGTTGCCGCCCTGCCCCGGATCGTGACCCTCCACGACGTCATCCTGAAACCCGCACAGCAGCGGGGCCGGAACGCCTCCGGCGCTCCCGGCGAGCTGGTGATGGACGTCACGGCCAAGACCTATCGCTACATCGAGGAGGAGGTCGAGGCACAATGAACCTGCGGATAGCCCCAGTCCTCCTCGTCCTGGGTACGCTGGCACTGGCCGGCTGCGGACGCGACATGTCCGACCTGGATGCCTACGTGGCGGAGGTCAAGGCCCGGCCCGGCGGGAAGATCGAGCCGCTGCCGGAGATCAAGACCTACGAGAGCTTCGCCTACGAGCCGGGCAACGCCCGTTCACCCTTCGTGGCGACCCAGCCCGATGCCGGAGGGCCGGCGACGGCGGGCATCCGGCCGGATCAGCGCCGCACCCGGGAGTTCCTCGAGAACTTCCCCCTGGACACGCTGGACATGGTGGGCACCCTGAACCTCGGGGGCACGGTCTACGGCCTGGTCCAGACCTCGGACAACCTTATTCACAGAGTGACCGTCGGCAACTACCTTGGCCAGAACGACGGTCGCATCGTTGGCATCACAGACACTGACATCCAGTTGATCGAGATCATCCCCGACGGCCTCGGTGGCTACACCGAGCGGGAAGCCTCGATCAGCCTGGGCGAGACCTGACGCTCGGGGAGAAGAGCATGACGCGCGATCACAGGCGGAGCATGAACTGGGCCGGAACACCGGCAGGCATTCGACGGGGTGCTGCGGCGCTGGCCGCACTGTCGATGCTCTGGTGGGCCGGTACCGTCGCCGCCCAGGGGGCGGCGCGCCTCACCGGGCTGGACGTCAACACGCTGCCGGGCAACCAGGTGGTGTTGACGCTGACCACGGAAGGCATGGCTCCCGAGCCCCTGTCTTTCACCATCGACGACCCGGCCCGGATTTCTCTGGACCTCCCGGGCACCGAGCTGGGCATCTCCCAGCGGCGCCAGGAGGTGAAGCGGGGCGTGCTGGACACCGTGCTCCTGGCGCAGGCCCAGGGCCGCACCCGCGTGGTGCTGAACCTGGACGCCATGGTGCCGTACACGACCGAGGTCCGGGACAACCGCATCACGGTCACCCTGGGCGGCGTGGGCAGCAACGTGACGGCCCAGGCCCCGCGCAGTGTTTTCGGCCAGGTCTCCGGGGAAGATCACGCCGCTGACGGGTCGACGATTCAGGAAATCGACTTCCGCCGCGGTCCGGACGGGGCCGGCCGGGTTATCGTTTCCCTGAGCGATCCCTCGGCGCCCGTCGACATCCGCGAGGAACTGGACCGCACCGTGGTGGAGTTCCGCAACACCAGCCTGCCGGAGAGCCTGGTGCAGCGCCTGGACGTCATGGACTTCGCCACCCCCGTGCAGACCATCGACAGCGTCCGCTTCGTGGGCGGGTCCCGGCTTGTCATCAACGCCACCGGCGACTATGAGCAGCTGGCCTACCAGGCCGACGACCAGTTCACCGTCGAGTTCCGCCCGAAGGAAGAGGAAGACCCGACCCAGTACGGCACCTTCGACGAGCGCAAGGAATACACCGGCGATCGCCTGACCCTGAATTTCCAGGACATCGAGGTCCGGGCGGTGCTGCAGCTGCTGGCCGACACCTCGGGTCTCAACATGGTGGTCAGCGACTCCGTGCAGGGGAACGTCACCCTGCGGCTCGACAACGTGCCGTGGGACCAGGCCCTTGACATCATTCTTGCCACCAAGGGCCTGGACAAGCGCCAGGTCGGCAACGTCATGCTGGTGGCGCCGGCGCCGGAGATCGCGGCGCGGGAGAAACAGGAGCTGGAAGCGCGCAAGGACATCCAGCAGCTCGCACCCCTGCAGTCCGAGTTCCTCCAGGTCAACTACGCCAAGGCCTCGGACATGGCCAGGCTCCTCCAGGGGGGCGGAGAGAATTCCCTGTTGTCCGAGCGGGGCAGCGTGAGCATCGACGAGCGCACCAACACCCTGCTGGTTTACGACACCGCCGAGCGCCTGGCCGATATCCGCCGCATGGTGGCGGCCCTGGACATCCCCGTGCGACAGGTGCTCATCGAGTCCCGCATCGTGGTGGCCAACGACGATTTCAGCCGGGACCTGGGCGTGCGCTTCGGCGCTACCTACGTCAACGACACCAGCGACGGTCTCTGGACCGTGACCGGCACCGGTGAAGGGTCCGACACCATCGTGAATTCCGGCCTGGGTAACATCAACGACACGGGCAACCCGTTCCCGGTGGAGGTGCCCGTGCTGAACGACCGTTACAACGTGAACCTGCCGGTGGCCAACCCGGCCGGTGCGCTCGGCCTGGCCATCCTCGGCTCCGACTACCTGGTGGACCTGGAGATCTCGGCGGCCCAGGCCGAAGGCCGGGGCGTGTTTATCTCCAGTCCGCGGGTCATCTCGGCCAACCAGAAGGAGGCGGTGATCGAGCAGGGCGTCGAGATTCCCTACCAGGAATCCGCCTCCAGCGGCGCGACCACCACCCAGTTCAAGAAGGCGGTGCTGAGCCTGACGGTCACGCCCCAGATCACCCCGGACGACCGCATCATCATGGACCTGGAGGTTACCCAGGACACCGTGGGTGAGTTCGTGC
>JARRON010000035.1:0-26506 GCA_037383845.1 Gammaproteobacteria bacterium | reverse complement strand
GCCGTCGGAGTCGCAAATGGCATTCATCATGACGAACTCGGGGCAGTCATGACCGGTGGCGCCGCCCGGGCGTGTCAGCGCGACCGGCCCCCGAGCCTCGTCCGACGCCACGCGTGTCTCGATCGGTGAGCTCCCGCGCTGTTGTTAATTCGCGCGGGCCTCCACCTGGGACGCGGGAGTCCCAGGAGCCCGGCTGCGCAGGATCTGAACCCGGAAGGTGTTCCGCTCAGCGCCGGGACAAGAAGACCGGCAGGAAGGCGAGAACGGCGAGGCTCAGGTAATAGCCCGTCGCCGTCACCGGATCCCGCTGGGCGAAATACCCCTCGAGACTGACGCCCCGCAGGGGCAGCACCAGTCCGAATTCCGCGAGCAGCATCAGGCAAACGGCCACCAGCCCCACCCCGAGGCGCGCCGGCACATCCGGCGGCAGCCGGAAACGGTGCACAACCCAGCGCGCCGCCACCACCATCACCAGGAGCATGATGGGCATCTCGGCAAGCTCCGCTGTTCTGTCCCCCACCGCCGGGGCCACCCACAGGACGCGGATGACACCGAGCACGAATCCCGTCCCGAAGACAATGGCAAAGTAAGAGAGGCCGGCGACCCACATGTTCGGTGCCTCCCGGCGCGGCCGCGTCAGGCGGGACATTCCCGGGACAGCAGCTCCCGGTACAGCGCGGTGAGCCGTCCGGTCACCGGCCCCGGCAGTGGCGCCCCGAGATCCCGGGCGTCGATGGAGCGCACCGGCGTCAGACCGCCGAAGGTCCCCGTTACGAAGGCCTCGTCCGCGGTGCATGCCTCCGCGAGAGTGAAATCCTTCTGGAGGATCGGAATGCCGTGGTCGGCGCAGAGCCCGATCACATGGCTTCGCGTGATGCCGTTGAAGCAGTAGGCACCGGTGGACGTCCAGACCTCGCCGCCGCGCACGATGAAGAAGTTGGTGGCGTTGCAGCTGGCCACGAAGCCGTTCGGGTCGAGCATGAGGGCTTCGTCGGCGCCGGCCCGGATGGCCTGTAGCAGGGCCTGGATGAGATTCAGACGGCTGTGGCTGTTCAGTCGCATATCGAACACGTCAGGCCCGCTGGTGCGGAAGCTGGACGTGGCCAGCCGCAGGCCGTTCGCCTGCAGGTCGGGACCGGGCGTCTTGTACTCCGCGGCAATCACCACGGTGGCGCCGCCGGCGACGTAGCGCGGGTCCTGGTTGGGCGTGAGCTTGGTGCCCCGGGTCACCATGAGCCGGACATGCACGCCGTCGGTCATGGCGTTGGCCCCCGTGGTCTCGTAGAGCGCGCGGGTCAGGGCGGCCCGGTCCATGCCCACGTCCAGGTCGATGGCCGCCGCCCCCTCGAACAGGCGGTCCAGGTGGGCGTCGAGGAAAGCCAGCCGGCCGTTGACGAGCCTCAGGCCCTCCCACACGCCGTCGCCGAGGACGAAGCCGGCATCGAACACGGAGACCACGGCCTCGCCCCGGGGCAACAGCCTTCCGTTGATCCACACCAGCACGGAGTCGTTGCGCGGATCGGGCACGAAGCCCTGGCTGCCCTGCACCATGGATCTATTCGCCTCCCGCGCCCTCGGTAGATTGTATACGGTATCCGGACAGCACCTCATAATACGCAAGCCCATGATCCACAAGGCTTTCCAGTTCCGGTGGGACGGCCTTGGCGCTGGGCCGGTAGGCCCGGAAGCCGGTGGACTTTTCCACGGAGGCGTACCAGTAGGGTGCCCAGACGCCGTCCGAGGCGCGCCGTCCCGGTGGCCAGGACAGCATCGCCTCGTAAAAGGGCACGCCCACCGCCTTGCACAGCGCCGCCAGGGTGCCGCCCGGGTCCCGGAGCACGTCCGCCGCGTCCACCACCGGTGGCGCCTCGCCACGCTGGTCCGCCACCCGCCGGAACAGGTCCGCCTGGCGGGCGAAACCCAGGTCCTGCGCCGTGGGAGCGGAGCGCGTCTCCACGTAGGAAGCCACCACCTCCCTCGGGTGGCGGATCAGGAAACAGTTGGTCACGTCCTGAAGCCACTCGAGCCCCATGCCCGGCAGGACGTGGTGGGTCATCTGCTTCTGGTAGAACACCGGCCGGCCTCCGGGCACCGGCCCGAGGAGCCCCTCCACCACCTCCCGCCAGTCCGTCGGCTGGGAGGCGATGACCTCGTCCCGGCCAGGGTGATCGAGACCGGACCGGGAAAGAAAGTACGCGTAGAAGGGCTCGTCGACCACCGCCGTGTCCGGGCGATTCTCCCAGGCCCGCATCATGGCCGTGGAGATGTTCCGCGGGCCCGACCACATGGCGATGCGCACCGGCGCCAACGGACTCAGGCGCCCGGCGGAGCCGGCCGGGCCTCCAGGTCGTAGTCGTCGGAGGCGGTGATCTGCACGCGCACCAGGTCCCCCGCCAGGAGCTCTCCCCCGCCTTCCAGGATGACCCGTCCGTCGATCTCCGGCGCATCGCGGCGGCTGCGGCCTACGGCGATGTCCTCATCCGGGATCGCCTCATCGACGATCACTTCCTCGATGCCGCCCACCCGGGCGGCCAGCCGCTCCCGGCTGATTCTCGCCGAGACGGCCATGAACCGGTCCCAGCGCTCCTGCTTCAGTTCTTCCGGCACCGCACCCGGGAGCTCGTTCGCCGCCGCCCCCTCGACAGGCGAATACCGGAAGCAGCCCACCCGGTCCAGCCGGGCCTCCTCCAGCCACTGGAGCAGGTATTGGAAGTCGTCCTCGGTCTCCCCGGGGAAACCCACGATGAACGTGCTCCGGATCGCAATGTCCGGGCAGATGGCACGCCAGGCCCGGATGCGCTCCAGCGTGTCCTCGGAGGCCGCCGGGCGGCGCATGCGCTTCAGCACCGCGGGACTGGCGTGCTGGAAAGGGATGTCCAGGTAAGGGAGCACCCGGCCGTCGGCCATCATGGGCACTACCTCGTCCACGTGGGGATAGGGGTAGACGTAGTGCAGACGGATCCAGGCCCCCAGCTCCCCGAGCCCCCGTGCCAGGTCGGCGAAGCGGCTCTCGTAGCGCTCCCCCCGCCAGCTGTCCGGCAGATACTTCAGGTCCGCGCCGTAGGCGCTCGTGTCCTGGGAGATCACCAGCAGCTCCCGGACGCCGGCGGCCACCAGGCCCTCGGCCTCACGCAGGACGTCTCCCACCGGCCGGCTGGCCAGCCGGCCGCGCATGGCCGGAATGATGCAGAAGCTGCACTTGTGGTTACAGCCCTCTGAGATCTTGAGGTAGGCGTAATGGCGGGGCGTGAGCTTTACGCCCTGGGGCGGGACGAGGTCTACGAAGGGATCGTGGGGCGGGGCCAGGTGCTCGTGAACCGTCCGCATGACCTCCTCGTAGGCCTGGGGACCGGTGATCCCCAGCACCCTGGGGTGCTTCTCGAGGATCCGCTCCGGGCGCGCGCCCAGGCAGCCGGTGACCAGGACCCTGCCGTTTTTCGCCATGGCTTCGCCAATGGCGTCCAGGGACTCGTCCACGGCCTCGTCGATGAAACCGCAGGTGTTGACCACCACAAGGTCGGCGTCCTCGTGGGTGGCCACGGTTTCGTAGCCCTCCGCCCGGAGGCGCGTGAGAATGCGCTCCGAGTCAACAAGGGCCTTGGGACAGCCGAGGCTGACAAATCCGATGCGTCCGGCCATGAAAGTCTCGAGTCCTGCCGCCCGGGCGGCCGTGGGCTTGAACGGGCCGTTATGGTAGCGCGCCACGGCGGCTTCGGTACCCGCCGGCCCGCGGCGGAGGTGTAAGATAGAGGGTCTACTTCAAGACCCTTTCCCGGGCCATGGAAATCATTGTCAACGGACAGCCCCGGAGCCTGCCGGAGAAGACCACGGCGGCCGAACTGGTAGCCATGCTGGAGCTCGCCGGCCGGCGCTACGCCATGGAGATCAACGGCGAGATTGCGCCGAAGAGCACCCACGCCGGGAGGCAGCTGAAGCCCGGCGACCGCGTGGAGATCGTCCACGCCGTAGGAGGCGGATGATGGACAGCGACACTAAGCCCGACACCTGGCGGGTCGCCGGCAGGACTTATCACTCCCGTCTGCTGGTGGGCACGGGCAAGTACCGGGACTTCGACGAAACGCGCCGCGCCGTGGAGGCCAGCGGCGCGGAGATCGTCACCGTGGCCATCCGCCGCACCAACATCGGCCAGGAGGCCGGCGAACCGAACCTGCTGGACCACCTCCCGGCCGACCGGTTCACGCTGCTGCCCAACACCGCCGGCTGCTATACCGCCGACGACGCGGTGCGGACCTGCCGCCTGGCGAGAGAGCTCCTGGACGGCCATAACCTGGTCAAGCTGGAGGTCCTGGGCGACGAGCAGACCCTGTTCCCGGACGTCACCGCGACGCTGGACGCGGCGCAGACCCTGGTCGCCGACGGGTTCGACGTCATGGTCTACACCAACGACGATCCCGTCATGGCCCGCCGGCTGGAGGAGCTGGGCTGCGCGGCGATCATGCCCCTGGCAGCGCCCATCGGCTCCGGACTGGGCATCCGGAACCCCTATAACATCCTCACCATCGTCGAGAACGCCTCGGTGCCCGTGCTGGTGGACGCCGGCGTGGGCACCGCCTCGGACGCCGCCGTGACCATGGAGCTGGGATGCGACGGGGTCCTGATGAATACCGCCATTGCCGGCGCAAAGAACCCGGTGCTGATGGCCGCCGCCATGAGGAAGGCCGTCGAGGCGGGCCGCGAGGCTTTCCTGGCCGGGCGCATCCCCCGGAAGCGTTTCGCCTCGGCCTCCTCCCCCATCGACGGGACGTTCTTCTAGCCCGGCCAGCCCGTTCCGGTGAGCGAGGATGAAGGCAGGCGCCGGCGCAAAGTCCGAAGCTTCGTGCGCCGGGCCGGCCGGCTCACCGCGCCCCAGGCCCGCGCCATCGAGGCCCTGTGGCCCAGCTTCGGCATCGACCCGCCGCAAGGGATGCTGGACCTGGACGAGGCCTTTGACCGTTCTGCGCCGCGGACCCTCGAGATCGGCTTCGGCAACGGCGAGAGCCTCGCCGCACTGGCTCTGCGGCATCCGGACCGGGACTACCTCGGGGTGGAGGTTCACGAACCCGGCATAGGCCACCTTCTTCTGGCCATCGAACGGCTGGGGCTGCGCAACCTGCGCCTGATCCGCCACGACGCCGTGGAGGTCGTCGAGGGCTGGCTGCCGGACGCCTGCATGGACGAGGTGCTGGTGTTCTTCCCGGATCCCTGGCCCAAGAAACGGCACCAGAAGCGGCGGCTCATCCAGCCCGCTTTCCTCGACAGCCTGGCCCGGGTGATGGTGCCGGAAGGACGCCTCCACCTGGCCACGGACTGGGCCAACTACGCTGACGCCATGCTGGCGGCGTGCGAGGCGTCGCCCTGGTTCGACAACGCCACGCCCGGCGGGGGCTTCTCACCCAGGCCCTCGGCCAGGCAGCTGACGCGCTTCGAGCGCCGCGGCCTGCGCCTGGGCCACGAGGTCTTCGACCTGGCCTGCCGGCGCAACGACCGTCAGGCCGGGCCGCCGCCCCGGCATATCTAGGCGGCGATCGCCTTCAGGCCGTCGGCTACGTACTGCACGGCCAGCGCCGCCAGGACAACGCCCAGCAGGCGGCTCACCACGTTGGCGCCGGTCACTCCCATGATGCGCATGATGGGCTGGGTCATCAGCAGGAACAGGAGGGTCACCATCAGGGCCACCAGCCCGGTGCCCAGAACCAGCGCGAACTGCGTCCAGTCGCCCCGCGTGTCACCGATCAGCAGCAGCAGAGTGGCCAGCGCGCCCGGGCCCGCGATGAGGGGAAAGGCCAGGGGAAACACGGAGATGTCCTGGCGGTAGCGGGCCTCGTCCTGCTCCCGGACGGTGGTGCTCCGCAGCCCCGACTGGCGGGCGAACACCATGTCCACCGACAGCATGAAGAGCAAAAGCCCGCCGGCAACCTTGAAAGCCTCCACGCTCACGCCCAGGACCTGCAGGAGCCAGTCCCCCACCAGGGCAAACACCACGAAGATGCCCGCGGATATCGCCACTGACTTCCAGGCCATGCGCCGGCGATAGCCGGGCTCCCCACCCCGGGTGAGCGCGCCGAACATGGGCACCAGGGACACCGGCTCGATGACCACGAAGAAGATGACGAAGGTTTTCAGCAGTTGTTCAAGCATGGATAGCGGCGCCGCAGCATCGGCCTCGGGGCCCGCGGGCCGGCCATTTCGGTTGCCACGAATCCCTGTTCGGAAGGAATATCCTCATCATCGACCCTTAATGCCGTCTCTTGCGACCCGGGTCCTTTCGGCTATAAGTAGGGTAAAGGGGCCGGGCAGCCGGCTTCGAGGGCGCGCAAGGATAGCAGGCCATCCGCAGCTGGGAAACGAGGAACATGCCGCTACCACCACCGAATATTGGCGAATGGTTCACGACGCCGAACAACGACCGCTTCGAGGTGGTCGCCGTGGACAACGACGAGGCCACGATCGAGATACAGTACTTTGACGGCACCGTCGAGGAGCTGGATTTCGACGCCTGGGAACAGAGCGACTTCGCGGCCGCGGAACCCCCGGAAGACTACTCCGGGTCCATGGACATGGCGAAGGAAGACTTCGACACGGACCTGGACCGGCCGGCCAAGAAGTCCTGGTCCGACCCCCTGGACTACCTGGACCAGTCCGACTAGGCGGCTACAGCCCTTCCGGATCCACGATTACTTCCCCCGCCACGATCTCGCAGGGAATCTGCGTCAGGTGCCGGCCCGGACAGGGACCGGCCACGCACAGTCCCGTGTCCGGCTCGAAAGTGGCGCCGTGGGCCGAGCACATGATGCGGCTGCCGTCCCGGGTCAGAAACCCGTCCGGCTTCCAGTTCAGCGGCCGCCCGGCGTGGGGGCAGACGTTCAGCCAGGCCCAGGCCTGTTCGCCCCGGCGAACGACGAAGCCCTCACGGAGCCGTTCGCCGGCACCGAACCGGAATCCCCTGGCGCCGGGATCGTCCAGATCGGCAAGCATGCAGACTGACTGGCGCTGGCTTGAACTCACTGTGAGGAGATCTCTGCCCTGGAACCCGTGAAGCCCGCGCCCCCGTTCGAGACGCCTGATGCCTGCGAGGCAGCGTTCTATCGCGCCTTCCGGGAAGGCGACCTGCAGTCCATGGAGGACTTGTGGAGCGCGGACCGCAGCATCATATGCATCCACCCCGGCCGGGCGCCACTGGCCGGCCCGCCGGCCGTCTTGCAGAGCTGGCGCGAGATCCTGGGAGCCACCGGCGGCGTGCATGTCCGGTTCGACTGCCAGGACCGGACCACGGCCGGCAGTCTCGCCGTGCACATGGGCCTGGAGATCATCGGCGAGGAAGATGACCAGGCCGCGCTGGTCACGGTCACCAATATCTACGAGCTCACCCGCTCCGGCTGGAAGATGAAGGCCCATCACGCCGCGCCCGTGCACAGGGCTGCTACGGGCAGCCGGCGGCCCCTTCACTGAGCGCGCCCGGCTGGGTGCAGCCCGTGGCCGGCGTCGTGCCCCCGGAACACGGCAAGAGACCCGGGCATCCGGGGCTTGCCCCGTCTAGCCGTCCCTTGCCGCCTTCTTCGGAACCTGGCGGATCAGGGCCGAGAGCTGCTCGCGGTAGGCCGTCAGCGCCTCGCGGCCGGCGTCGGTGATGGCCACGCGGGTCTGCGGGCGCTTGCCCTGGAAGCGTTTCTCGATGGCGACAAGTCCTGCGGCCTCGAGCTTCGACAGGTGGCTGGACAGATTCCCCTTGGTGAGGCGGCAGGCCATCTCGAGGAAGCCGAACTCCGCGAATTCGGCCTGGCTGAGAACGGTGAGAATGGCGAGCCGGGCGGGCTCGTGGACGAGCCGGTCCAGTCCCAGCACGCCGTCGATGGCTGCCTGGGCGCCGGGCTTCATTCCGCCCGGCCTCGCCGGCAGATTTCGGAACGCAGGGCCAGGTAATCCCTGTGCTCACGCCACCCGTAAAGAATAGCGATGCCCGCGCAGGCTGCGGCGTAGATCATCCAGGAGGCCGGGTAGTTGCCGCCCATGAGAACCACGGCGGACTGGCAGAACAGCAATACCCCGACGAGGAAGTCGCTCACCGACCAGAACCACCGCCAGGCCGCGATCGGCATAATTCCCACCATTAGTGCATAGCCCAGCAGCGGCCACTCGGGAGCCCTGCCGTCACGGACCATGGCGGCGGCGACCACCCCGACCACGATCACCGCGATCAGTGCCAGCAGCAGGACCATCCAGAAGCGGGTCCGCCGCTCGGTCGACGAGGGCTGGGCCACCACGGTCCCGGCTGCCTGGTAGTAATGGCGGCGCAGGAGAGCCTTGGCCGACAGCCACAGCAGGGGCGTGGCCGCCAGCAGTCCGCGTAAAGGCGGCGTCAGGTCGACGAAACCGTTGAGGGCGAATGCCGCCAGCACCATCACGCCGCCGATGACCGAACCCAGGCCGCCGGCACCCCGGGCGTATCGGGCGTATCGGGCCGTCTGGTCCGCCAGCCGGTCGAGGGTCTCCGTCGTCGCGTTCATGGGCCTGCCCCTCATGGTTTTACAAACTAGTTTGTGTCACAAACCTTCATACGTCAAGACGGGCGTCGGCTGGCGCTCCGGAATCCCTCAGGCGTTCGCCGGCCTCTCGGGCGCGGCGACGGGCCGGTGCCGCATTACCACTAGCACCAGGAGGATCGCCGGAATGCCGGTCGCCGCCGCGTACACGAAGAACAGGGGATAACCGAAGGCGTCCACGAGCACGCCGGACCAGCCGCTGATGGTCTTGCCCACCAGGGACATGAGCGAGCTGAACAGAGCGTACTGGGTCGCCGTGTAGGCGGGATTGGTAAGACTGGACAGCCAGGCGATAAAGGCCACGCCGGCGAGACCCATGCTCAGGTTGTCGCCGCTGATGGTCAGCATCAGCAGCCGGATATCCGGGCCGGACAGGGCCAGGAACATAAACATGAGGTTGGTCACTGCCAGCAGCACCGCCGCCAGCAGCATGGTCTGCAGGGTGCCCCAGCGCGCCACCAGCACGCCACCAGCCGCGGCGCCCACGATGGTCATGATGAATCCGAAGACCTTCGTGACGCTGGCGATCTCGGACTTCGTGAAGCCCAGGTCCAGGTAGAAGGGGTTGGCCATGATGCCCAGCACCCGATCAGAAATATTGAAGCACAGCACCAGCGCCAGCAGGACCAGGGCGAACCGGCCGTTGCGACGGAAGAACTCGGCGAAGGGAGAGACTACCGAGGCGCCGATCCAGGCGGCTGCCCGCCGCAGTGGCTCCCAGAGTCCGGCGTGGGCAGACATATAGCGGGCAATCTCCCCTTCCGTCTCCGCCGTGATGGGGTCGACCCGCCGCTCCGGCTCGGCCACCGCCAGGGTGGTGACGATGCCCACCAGCATGAACCCGGCCATCACGGCATAGGCCACGTGCCAGTCGTAGAAGTCCGCCAGGTACAGCGCGCCAGCGCCCCCGGCCAGCACAGCCAGCCGGTAGCCGAAGTTGTAGGCAGCTGCCATGGCGCCCTGCCTCGACTGCTCAACCGCCTCGATGCGCCAGGCGTCCACGGTGATGTCCTGGGTGGCGGAGGACACGGCGACCATGAGTGAAAAAGCCACCACCGCGCCGATTTGCAGGGACGGATCCAGCCGGGACATGGCCAGCAGCCCGGCGCCGACGCCGATCTGTGCCATGAGCATCCAGGATCGCCGCTGGCCGAGCAGCCGCGTCAGCCCGGGGAGGGGCACCCGGTCCACAAGCGGCGCCCAGAGGACCTTCACCGAATACGTGATGCCTACCCAGGCGAAAAAACCAATCGTGGCCCTCTCCACGCCGAAGTCCCGCAGCCAGGCGGACAAGGTGGAAAAAACCATAGGGAAAGGAAGACCTGCGGAGAAGCCGAGGAAGAGCATGGCCAGCACCCGGGGGTGCCGGTAGATCCGGATCGCCTCAAGCCAGCCCGCAAGGGGGTGGGTCACTCCGGGTCGCCCCCGAGATCGAAATCGTAGTCCACGGTGACCGGCGCGTGGTCCGAGAAGCGCTTTCTGCGATAGACCGCCGCACACTTCACCCGGTCCCCGAGCCCCGGCGTGACGATCTGGTAGTCCAGTCGCCAGCCGACGTTCTTCTCCCAGGCCCGCCCCCGGTTCGACCACCAGGTGTATTCCTCCGGCTGTTCGTTCACCACCCGGAAAGCGTCCACGAAGCCCCTGGGCCCCAGCACCTGATCCATCCAGGCTCGCTCCTCGGGCAGGAACCCCGAGTTCTTCTGATTCGACCGCCAGTTCTTCAGGTCAATGGGCTTGTGGGCGATGTTCCAGTCCCCGCAGAGCACATAGTCCCGGCGGCGGCGGCGAATGCGCTTCAGGTGGTCCATGAACTCGTCCATGAAGCGGTACTTGGCCGCCTGGCGATGGTCGCCGGAAGAGCCGGAAGGCAGATACACCGAGGCGACGGCCACGCCGGGATAGACCGCTTCCAGGTATCGGGCTTCGGCGTCGAACTCGTCGGATCCCAGGCCGAAAATCACGTCCTGCGGCTTGCGTCGGCAGTAGAGGGCGACGCCGCTGTAGCCCTTCTTCTCCGCGTCGAAGTAAAAGCAGCTGTAGCCCCGGGGACGGAAGATGCGGTCCCCGAGCTGGTGCTCCTGGGCCTTCGTCTCCTGGATGCAGACCACGTCCGCACGCTGACGTGACAGCCAGCGATAGAAGCCTTTGCGCGCGGCGGAACGGATGCCGTTGGCGTTCAGAGTGATGATGCGCATGGGAAAGAAGTGGGGGAACCGGCGTGTATCATAACTTCCGACCGGGCGCCTTTCGCCCGCCACGCCTGGCCTTTGTCTCCATGCACGACTATCAGCGCGCTTTCATCGGACTGTCCCTGGAACGCGGGGCCCTGCGATTCGGCGAATTCACCCTCAAGTCCGGGCGCAGCAGTCCCTATTTTTTCAACGCCGGCCTGTTCCATACCGGCGCCGCCCTGGGCGCCCTCGGCGACTGCTACGCGGACGCCATCGTGGCCTCCGGACTGGAGTTCGACGTCCTCTTCGGTCCCGCCTACAAGGGCATCCCTCTGGCCGCAGCCGCGGCCGTCTCTCTGGCGCGGCGGCACAACCGCGACGTCCCCTGGAGCTTCAACCGCAAGGAAGCCAAGGATCACGGCGAGGGCGGGAACCTGGTGGGCGCGCCCCTGGAAGGACGGGTCCTGGTCATCGACGATGTCATTACCGCCGGCACCGCCATCCGGGAATCGGTGGCCATCATCGATGCCGCCGGCGCCACGCCGGCCGGCGTGGCCATCGCCCTGGACCGGCAGGAGCGGGGAACCAGTGAGCGCTCGGCCGTACAGGAAGTGCAGCAGGACCTGGGGATGCCCGTGATCAGCATCCTGACCCTGGCCGATCTGCTGGAGCACCTGGAGAGGAGCCCCGGACAGGAGGAACGCCTGGCCGCGATGAGGGCCTACCGGGACCGCTACGGCGTGAGTACCGGCCAAAAGATGTGAACTGCGTCCTGTGCGGCGCCGCCGGATGGCGCCTAACATAATGTCAGGGACGGCATGACTTCTCCGGAGGCGACGGCCATGATCTTGCGCATCAAAAAATTGACCACCCTGGCAGCCCTGACTGCGCTGACGCTGGGTCTTGCATCCGGCCAGGCGCTCGCCGCGGGCAAGGTCTACAAGTGGGTGGACGAAAACGGCGTGACCCACTACGGCGACTCCATTCCGGCGAAGTACTCAAAGCAAAGCCACGACGTGCTTAACGATCGGGGCATGCGGGTCGAGACGGTCCACGCCACCGAGCCGCAGCAGGACGAAAAGCCGCAGCCGGAGACCAGCCGCGACCGGGCTCTGCTGGCGACCTACGGCTCCGTGGCGGAAATCGAGCAGGTACGGGACCGGCGGCTGGGCTACCTGGAAAGCCAGAATGCCGTCGCCCATGACAGGCTGGGGGCCCTGCGGACGCGGCTGGAAGAACTGGAAGCCGACGGCGGCGACGAGAACGAAGTCCGTGCCGTGCGCCAGCGTATCGGGGAGTACGAAGCCGAGATCGCCCGGCGAGAAGACGACAAGGCCCAGATCAGCGCGTCCTTCGGAGACGACATCCGGCGGTTCCGCGAGCTCAAGGGGCTCGACGCGGGCTAGGCTTTCCGGCCGGTCCGGTCAGTGTCGTCCCGAGTGGCCGAATCCGCCGGCGCCCCGGCGGGTCGCCTCGAAGTCTTCCACCACCTCGAAGCGAGCCCTCACCACCGGCACGATCACCATCTGAGCGATGCGCTCCCCCGGCTGGATCGTGAAGGGCTCGCTGCCCCGGTTCCAGGCAGACACGTACACCTGGCCCTGGTAGTCCGAATCGATCAGCCCCACCAGGTTACCCAGCACGATACCGTGCTTGTGACCCAGTCCGGACCGGGGCAGCAGAACGGCCGCCAGGCCTCGATCGTCGAGGTGGATCGCGAGGCCCGTGGGTAACAGCTCCGTCCGCCCCGGCGCCAGCTCCAGGGGTTCCTGAAGGCAGGCCCTCAGGTCCAGGCCCGCCGCACCCTCCGTGGCGTACTCCGGCAGCGGGAACTCGTCGCCCAGGCGGGGGTCGAGGATCTTGAGCTTTACAACCTGCAACGGCGGCCTCCTGTTGCCGTGGGTCAGCGGCCGAGCCGCCGGGCGATGAGTTCCACCAGCCCGCCGGCCAGCTCGGCCTTGGAACCCGAGCCCAGGTCCACGCGGCTGTCCTCCGACAGCACCACCAGCGCATTGTCGTCGGCATCGAATCCACAGGCCTCGCCCACCCGGTTCGCGGCGATCAGGTCCAGGCCCTTGGCCCGGAGTTTCTTCGCCGCATTCGCCTCCACGTCGTCGGTTTCCGCGGCGAACCCCACCACCAGCGGCCGCCCGGGGCGGGCTGCCACTTCGGCAAGGATGTCGGGATTCGGCACCAGCTCCAGGGTCGTGGCCGAGTCGGTCTTCTTGATCTTCCCGGGAGCGACGCTGGCCGGACGGTAGTCCGCCACGGCGGCCGCCCCTATGAAGACGGTCGCGCCGGGCAGGGCATCGAACACTGCCTCGCGCATCTGGCCGGCCGTCTCGACGCACACGCGCTCCACGCCCGCCGGCGACGGAAGGGACACGGGGCCGCTGACGAGCGTGACCTCCGCGCCGGCGGAGGCGGCGGCAGCCGCCACTGCGTAGCCCATCTTTCCGGAGCTCCGGTTGGTGAGGTAACGCACCGGGTCCAGGGCTTCCCGGGTAGGTCCGGCGGTAATGACGAATCGCGTGCCGGCGAGGCGCCCGTCCGGCACCTCCTGTTGAATCCCCTCGATGATCTCCATGGGCTCCAGCATCCGGCCGGCGCCGGTCTCCCCGCAGGCCTGGTCTCCCTCCCCGGGGCCATGAATGGTGACGCCACGCCCCGCCAGGGTCTGCACGTTGGCGACAGTGGCGGGGCTGGCCCACATCTGCCGGTTCATGGCCGGCGCCACGTGGACAGGGGCCTCCGTGGCCAGGCAGAGAGTGGTCAGCAGGTCGTCGGCGAATCCGCCCGCCAGCCGCGCGAGGAAGTCCGCGGTGGCCGGAGCCACCACCACCAGGTCGGCCCACCGGGCCAGCTCGATGTGGCCCATGGCCGCTTCCGCCGCCGGGTCCCACAGGTCCGCCCGAACCGGGTGACCGGACACCGCCTGGAAGGTGAGCGGGCCCACGAACCGCGTCGCCGACCCGGTCATCACGACCCGCACCGAGGCGCCACGTTCCCGGAGACGGCGCACCAGGTCCGGGGTCTTGTAGGCGGCGATGCCGGCGGTGACGCCGACGAGCACCCGTTTTCCGGCCAGAGAGGACATATTGGCTCCGTCCCCTGGAAGGGCTGGGGAGCTTAGCGTAACTGTTCCTGGTCTTGGAACTGTCGTCGTCATGCCCCATACGCCCATTCGCCAGTGGCCGGCCAGCGAGCGGCCCCGGGAAAAGCTTATTGCCCAGGGTGCGGGCCGCCTGTCCGATGCAGAGCTTCTTTCGGTGTTCCTGCGCACCGGTACCGCCGGGCGGAGCGCGGTGGCGCTGGCCCGGGACACCCTGGTCCACTTCGGGGGTCTCCGGGGCCTCCTGTGCGCCGAGCCGGCCGTGTTCTGCGCCCTTCCGGGCCTCGGGCCGGTCAAGTACGCACAGCTGCAGGCGGGGCTTGAACTGGCGCGGCGACACCTGGAGGAAACCCTGCGGCGGGGCCCGGCCCTGGGCTCGCCGGACGCGGTGCGGCGGTTCCTGCGGGCCCGGCTGCGGGACCTGCCTCACGAGGTTTTCTGCTGCCTGCACCTGGACAACCGAAACCGGGTCATCGCCTTCGAGGAACTGTTCCGCGGCACCATCGACGGCGCCAGCGTCCATCCCAGGGAGGTAGTCAAGCGCGCCCTGGCCCATAACGCCGCGGCGCTGATCCTCGCCCACAACCATCCCTCCGGCGTGGCCGAGCCCAGCCAGGCCGACGAGGTCATCACGCGGCGGCTGAGGAGCGCGCTGGCCCTGGTGGATATCCGCGTGGTGGACCACCTGGTGGTGGGAGACGGCGCCTGCGTGTCCTTCGCCGAGCGCGGCCTCCTCTAGCCCGCCACGGGCCGCCATGGGGCCGTGCCTTACGGCCCAAGGGGCCATGCCGCTTCGGCCCTTAACAGGCACAGGTCCGTCTTGCCTGCGGGCGGCGGCCAAGGCATAATGCCCCGCTCACTTGGCGCTGGCCCAGGGGCCGGCGGTCGCATTTTCTTAAGGATTTCAGTCATGTCGCGAGTCTGTCAGGTCACCGGCAAGCGTCCGGTCACCGGGAACAACGTGTCCCACGCGAACAACAAGACCCGTCGGCGCTTCCTGCCGAACCTGCACACCCACCGCATCTGGGTAGCCAGCGAGAAGCGCTGGGTGAAGCTGCGGGTGTCCCAGAAGGGTCTGCGGATCATCGACAAGGTCGGGATCGACAAGGTCCTCGCGGACCTGCGCGCCCGCGGCGAGAAGATCTAGAGGAGTCGGAACATGCGAGACAAGATCAAGCTCGTGTCCTCCGCCGGCACCGGTCACTTCTACACCACGACCAAGAACAAGCGCCTCCATCCCGAGAAGATGGAAGTGAAGAAGTATGATCCGAAGGCGCGCAAGCACGTGACCTACAAGGAAGCCAAGATCAAATAGCGCCGGAGCCTTCCGACGCCTATCGACGAAGCCCGCCACCGGCGGGCTTTTTCGTGTCCGGGGGTTCGATTCCCGCGCCGTGGACCCGCTTGCCCCTCCGGCGGCCCCGGCGTACAAGAGCCTGCCATGCCCGAACTGCCCGAAGTCGAAACCACCCGCCGCGGCATCGAGCCCTACGTGGCCTCGGCGAGGGTCGAGGGTGTCGTGGTCAGGGAGCGAAGGCTGCGCTGGCCGGTACCGGCGCGACTGAAGGCCAACCTCACCGGCCGCCGCATCGAGGCCCTTGACCGGCGCGCCAAGTACCTGCTGTTCCGGCTCGACGGCGACCGGACCATGATGCTTCACCTTGGCATGAGCGGGTCCCTCCGCATCGCCCCGGCGGCGGCGCTGCCGGGAAACCACGACCACGTCGACATCCTCCTGGACACGGGCAGGGTTCTGCGTTTCAACGACCCCCGCCGCTTCGGCTCCATCCACTGGATCCGCGGGGACGTCCGGCGGCATCCCCTTCTGGCCGGGCTGGGCCCGGAGCCCCTCGATCCCGGTTTCGACGGGGCGTATCTCGCCGGCACCTGCGCGGGCAGGCGGATCGCCATCAAGCCCCACATCATGAACGGGCGGGTGGTGGTCGGCGTCGGCAACATCTATGCCAGCGAGGCCCTGTTCCGCGCGGGTATTCGGCCGAGCCGGGCAGCAGGTCGTATCAGCGCCGTCCGCCTTGCGGGGCTTGCCGAGGCCATCCGGGAAGTGCTCGCCGATGCCATCCGGCAGGGAGGAACAACGCTGAGAGACTTTGCGTGGGGCGAGAACCAGCCCGGCTACTTCAGCCAGGCACTGGCAGTGTACGGGCGGGCGGGCGAGCCCTGCCTGCGCTGCGGCGAGCCGGTGAAATCGCGGGTGCTCGGGCAGCGGGCGACCTATTTCTGTCCGCGCTGCCAGAGATGAAACCCAGCCGCTGGCCGGAAGGCTTTTCCCGGCGGCGCGGCGCTCAGTAGACCCTGCCGCCGCCCCCGGCCCGGGGATCGGACGCCGCCTCGACGCGGTTGCCGTCGTAGTCCCAGGTGACCACGTTCATGTTGCCGTACTGGCGGCTGCTCTCCCGCAGCTCGTGGCCCATGGCGGCAAGCCGGTCCAGCTCGTCCTGCGTGAAGGCCCCGGGTTCATACAACACCCGGTCGGGCCGGTACTGGTGGTGATAGCGCGGCATGGCCGTCATGGCCCCGGCGTCCGCGCCGTCCATCCAGGCAAGGCTCGCCAGCAGCACCATGCTGATGATGCGGCTTCCGCCCGGCGTGCCGACCACCGCGACGCCCCGGGATGACTCAAGAAACGTCGGCGTCATGCTCGAGAGCATGCGCTTGCCGGGCTCGATGGTATTGGCGTCCGCGCCGACCAGGCGAAAAAGGTTCGGCACGCCCACCTTGATGGCAAAGTCATCCATCTCGTTGTTGAGCATCAGCTGGAGTCCCGGCACGGCGAACCCGCTGCCGAACCAGCCGTTGATGCTCAGCGTGGCCGCCACCCGGTTGCCGTCGGCGTCCATGACGGAGTAGTGCGTCGTATGGGACCCCTCGTCCTCCACGGAAAGGGGCGCGAAGGTGTCGCTGGGCGTGGCCCGGTCGAGCCTCACGGTGGCGGCCAGGCCGGCGGCATAGTCCGGATCGGTGAGCTTTTCCAGCGGCATGTCCACGAAGTCGGGGTCACCCAGCCAGGCCCGGTCGCGGAACGCGCGGCGCATGGCCTCGATGATCACGTGGGAACGGGTGGCCCGGTCCATGCGCTGAAGGTCGAAGCCGGCCAGGACATTCAGCGCCTCGGTAATGGCCACGCCGCCGGCGGAGGGCGGCGGCGGCATGACGATCTCGACGTCCCGGTAGCGCGTCCGCATGGGCTCCCGCTCGCGCACCCGGTAGCCCGCCAGGTCCTCCAGGCTCCAGATCCCGCCTGCGTCCCGCACCGACTCGACCATGGTCCGGGCAGTCTCGCCCCGGTAGAAGCCGTCGAAGCCTTCCTTTGCCAGGCGCTCCATGAGCATGGCCAGGCCGGGGAGCCGGATCACGTCGCCCACTTCCGGCACCTCCCCGCCCGGGAGGAAGGCCGCCGCCGCGACGGGGAACCGCTCCAGCAGTTCCCGCTTGTAGCTCAACCCCACCCGCATCCGCTCGTATACCGGGAAGCCGCTCTTCGCCAGGCGTATCGCCGGCGCCAGGCAGCGGGCCAGGGGCAGCGTGCCGTAGCGCTCGCTCATGTGGACCAGGGCAGCCGGGACGCCAGGAATTCCGGCAGCCAGCGGGCCGTCCAGGGAGGCCCGGGGAACCGGCTCGCCATCGGCATCCAGGTACATGTCGGCGGTGGCCGCGCCCGGGGCGATCTCCCGGCCGTCCACCACCACCTGGCGCCCGTCGGCTGCGAAATGCAGCAGCCAGAATCCGCCGCCCCCGAGGCCCGAGGAATACGGCTCCACGACCCCCAGCGCGGCGCTCACCGCCACTGCGGCATCGAAGGCGTTGCCGCCGGCCTCGATGATCTCGATACCCGCCTGGGTGGCCAGGGGATGGGCGGACGCAACGGCCGCCTTGCCGGGGCCCTGTGCCCAGCTCAGCGCGGGCAGCAGCCACAGCAGGAAAACGACAAGGGGACGGTTCAGGATTCGCATGGGAACTCCGGGAGCCGAGTGCTCCGGCGGCTCAGGCCTTCCGGGCGGCGGCGCGGCCCTTGAGGGCCTCCTCCACCACCGGGTGCACGAAGCGCGATACGTCACCGCCGAGCAGCGCGATCTCCCGCACCATGCTGGAGGAAATGAAGCTGAACTGCTCCGTCGGCGTCAGGAACACCGTCTCGACGTGGGGGCTGAGCTGCCGGCTCATGGTCGCCAGCTGGAACTCGAATTCGAAGTCGGAAACCGCCCTCAGGCCCCGGATCATCACTCCCAGCCCGTTCTCCTGGGCGAAAGCCACGGTCAGTCCCGTGTAGCCCAGCACTTCCACGTTATCGATATCGTTCAGGACCTCCCGGGCGAGGCCCACCCGCTCGTCCAGGGAGAACAAAGGGGTCTTGGCCGGGTTCGCCGCGATTGCCACCACCACCCGCTGAAAGATGGTGGCCGCGCGTCTTACCAGGTCCTGGTGTCCGTTGGTGATGGGATCGAAGGTGCCGGGGTAAAGAGCGGCAGTGATCATTTTTGGTTCTCACCGTCGGCGGGTGGCTCGGGGCGGGCCAGATGGTAACGCACCTGCCCGGCGGTCGCGCCCCGAAGCAGGTCCCAGCCGGGAGGCGGCGCGGCGTGCCGCTCCGTCTCGATGTACACCAGCGCCGATGGCCGGAGCCATCCGCCGTCCACGAGACGCTGGAGGGCCGGCTCCACCCGCCCCTGCCGGAACGGCGGGTCGAGGAAGACCACGTCGAAGGCCTCCGGCGGCCCCGCCAGGTAGCTCTCCGCCGTCTCACGCCGGACGTCTCCCGCTTCGCTTCCGACGATCTGCAGCGCATCGCGGATCGCGGCGCAGGCCACCGCCGAGCTGTCCACGAACACCACCCGCGCCGCGCCCCGGGACAGAGCTTCCAGTCCGAGGGCCCCGGAGCCGGCGTAGAGGTCGAGACACCGGGCCCCGTCTATCACCGGCGTCAGCCAGTTGAACAGGGTCTCACGCACCCGGTCCGGCGTGGGCCGGACCCCGGGGGCGGCGGGCACGGAAAACCGCCGCCCCCGCCAGACCCCGCCGATGATGCGGAACCGTCCTGCGGGCCTCGTGCCGCCCCGGTTGCCAGAGTTGTTGCGCCTGCGCATCGGGCAAACTTAAAGCCTTGAAATGGCTGCGACAACGGGCGTAGGCTAGACGCGCTCCGCGCCGGCGTTAGCGTGGGGTGAGCCGGTCATCGCCGGCCTTCCAGACAACAGGTCGAAAAGACCACCCCTTTTCGGGAGGAGTCAGAATAATGAGAACCCTCTATACGGCGGCACTCGCCGTGCTGGCGCTGGCGCTTTCGGGCTGTCTTTCCGACAGCGACGACCCGAACGCAACACCGGCCCCGCCGGATACCGGCATCCCTGACGTCCCACCGGCAGACGGCACCTTCAGGGCCCAGTTCGATCCCCTGAACGGCATCATGCCCTACCCCAACGACATCCTGGGCTTCCTCGCGGACCCCAGCGCCGACGGGACGCTGAACGTGCCGGAGCTGTCCACCTGGCCGCTGGCCGGCCCGGTCAACCAGCTCGACGGGTTCTCCACCAATGCCCGCATCCAGGCCAACTTCACCCGCGCCGTGGACCCGGCCTCTCTCGGACCGGGCTCCGTCTTCCTCGTCGAGGTCGCTCTCAGCAAGAGCACCAAGGCGGTGGTCGGCCTGTCGGACACCACGCTTTGCAAGGTCGCCGCGGCCCCCGCGGAGGCATGCGCCGCCATCGGCGTGGCGCCCACGGGCAATCCTTTCCTCGTCCCGGGCGTGGATTACGTGGCCGAGGTGGCGCCGGATATCGACGCCGGCGGCCAGACCGTCCAGCTGGACCTGCTAAAGCCGCTGAACGGGAATCAGGACAACCTCTTTACCGAGGGCACGGAGAACGGCTACCTGGTCATCCTGACCGACGCCATCACCGACGAGCGCGGCACGCCTGCCTCGCCTGACGCCACCTACGCCCAGATCAGGGCGGGCTACCAGGCAGGGATCATCCAGCTGCCGCCGCCGGGAACTCCCCTCCCGCCGGACCTGACCCTGGACCAGCTGCTGGCCCTGTTCATCGCCGCCCACCTGGAAGTCGGCAAGACCCTGGGCATCCCGACGGAAAACATTATCGCGTCGGCAAGCTTCACGACCCTGGATACGACGGTAGTGCTTGAGTCGGCGGTGGAAGCTTCAGAACCGCTTCCGTCCCAGTTCTTTCCTTACACCACGCCCATCGACCTTCCCGACGGAGCCGGCGGCCTGATTCCGGCCGGCACGCCGGTAACCACGGACCTGGTCTACGCGCTTCTGGGCAGCCCGGACCCGACGCCTGCCACCATGCTGCTGTACGGCGGCGTGCTGCAGGGACTGGACTACTACCTGGCCGTGCCTGACGACGCCAACGACACCGACATGATCACCCAGTGGTGGACCGGCGCCGGCGGGAGCACGCTGACCAAGTTCAACCCCTTCCCGGTGCCCAAGGACCCGGAAGCGATGGTGAACGTGCCCCTGCTCGTGGCGGTCCCGCTGGTCGAAGGGGTGCCCCAGATCGGCGGCCCGGTGGTGGTCATCGGCCACGGGCTGACCGGGAACCGGACGACGCTCCTGGCCATGGCGGAGAAGTGGGCCTCCGTAGGGGCGACGGTCGTCGCCATGGACTTCCCGGTCCACGGCATCCCCTATCCGGAGATCGACTTCGAGAACCTGACGCCGGAGGAGATCGGCGCCATCGTGGCCGAGACGCCCGAGGCGCTGTTCCGCGTGCCCGGTGTGCCCGAGCGCACCTTCGACGTGGACCTGATCACCGGGGCTACGCCCGGCACGCCGCCGGACGGCGTCATCGACCCCTCGGGCGCCCACTGGATCAACCTCTCGAGCCCCCTGACCACCCGGGACCAGTGGCGGCAGGCCGGCCTGGACCTGGTGCAACTCTTCAAGTCCATCCCGGGCTTCGACATCGCTCCCCCCGGTGTCGCCCCCGACGGCGTGGCGGACTACGCGGGAAGCTCCGTTCACTACGATGGCATCTCCCTTGGTGGGCTGAACGGCACGATCGCTCTTGGAGCATTTGGCGACGCTTCCACGGTGGCCACCGCGACACTCGGTGTGGCCGGTGCCGTTCTCGGGGATCTTTCGCTTGACTCATTCGCATTCGGCCCCTCTATCGAGGCCGGCTTGCAGGCGAACGGCCTCGTGCCCAACACCAGCCTCTACAACAACTATTTCCGCGACTTCCAGAACATCCTGGATGCGGGTGACCCGGCGAGCTTCGCCGCCAACGCGGCGGCGACCCACGCCATTCACCTCATCACGGTGGAAGGCGACACGGTGGTGCCCAACTCTTCCAGCAACCGACTGGCGGACATCATGGGCGCGGCGGAAATCACCGAGCCCGGCCCGAACGACGTGAGCGCCAACGGCGCCTCCCGGGTGTGCTTCATCGAGGGCGGCCACGGTTCCCAGGCGGACCCATCCGCCAGCCTGGCCGCAACGGTGGAAATGCAAACGGAAACCGTGTCCTTCGGGGCGTCATTCGGCACGGTGCTGCCAATCTCCGATCCGACGGTGATCGGTTCGTTCGCCGCAGGGGACTGCCAGGCGCCGGATCGCCCGAGGGCCAATACGCAGTAGGCTCATCATCTTCCCGGCACTCCCGGCGGGCGGCCTTTGGGCCGCCCGCTTTCTTTCCGGGTCACGGCCGCCGGCGGTAGGATAGACGTATTCCCGGCGACACCTGCCGGGGCTTTCACACCCAGGTTCACCTATCCCCCATGTCTGGAAGCGACACCGAAAAGCGTCCGCCGGCCGCAGAGGACAGCGGCAGGAAAAAGGGCTTCTTCCGCCGGCTCCGGGAGCGACTCAACAAGGGCGAGAGCTGGCTGACCTACGACCTGGCCCACCTCCTTCCCGGCGGCAAGGTGGGCGAGGAATTCATCGAGGAGATGGAAACCCGCCTTCTGACCGGAGACGTGGGCGTGGACGCCACCGAGGAGATCATCAGCGGGCTGGAGAAGAAGCTCTGGCGGGACGAACTCAAGGACGCCCGCTCGGTGCTGGGCGCCATCCGCGCTTCCATGACCGACATCCTGGAACCCTGCGAGGCGCCCCTGGAGATACCAGACGAACCCCGGCCCTTCGTCATCCTCGTCGTCGGCGTCAACGGCTCGGGGAAAACCACCACCATCGGCAAGATCGCCCGGAAGCTGAAGGACGCCGGCCACTCGGTCATGCTGGCCGCCGGGGACACCTTCCGCGCCGCGGCCGTCGAGCAGCTCCAGACCTGGGGAGAACGCAACGCGGTGCCGGTCATCGCGCAGCAGACGGGCGCGGACCCGGCGGCGGTGGCCTTCGACGCCTATGGGGCGGCCAGGGCCCGGGGCATCGACGTGCTCATCACCGACACCGCCGGGCGCCTGCACACCCAGGAAAACCTCATGGAGGAGCTGAAGAAAGTAAAGCGCGTGCTGGGACGGCAGGATCCTTCCGCGCCCCACGAGGTGCTCCTGGTGATCGACGGCGGCGTCGGCCAGAACGCCCTCATCCAGGCCCGCCGGTTCCACGAGGCCGTGGGGCTGACCGGCGTGGCCGTGACCAAGCTGGACGGCACGGCAAAGGGCGGCATCGTGCTGGCCATCGCCAAGGAGATGAAGGTGCCGGTGCGCTACATCGGCATCGGCGAGGGCCTGGAGGACCTGCAGCCCTTCGAGGCGGGGGCCTTCGTCGACGCCCTGATGGCCGGGGACGGGGAGACCCGCCCCCGGTGATCCAATTCGAGCAGGTCTTCAAGCGCTATCCCGGGGGCCACGACGCCCTGTCCGACCTTACCTTCACCATGGAAAGCGGCGAGATGGCCTTTCTGACGGGCCATTCGGGCGCCGGCAAGAGCACCCTCCTGAAGCTGGTCGCGCTCATCGAGCGGCCGACCCGGGGCCAGGTGCTGGTCAACGGACGCAATACCGGCGGCGTGTCCCGGCGGCGGATTCCCGCCTTCCGGCGCCAGATCGGCATGGTCTTCCAGGACCACAAGCTCCTGCAGGACCGGACCGTCCACGACAACGTGGCGCTGCCCCTGGTGATCGCCGGGGTGGGCCGGCGGGAAACCTCCCGGCGGGTCCGCGCCGCCCTCGACCAGGTCGGCCTGCTGGACAAGGAAGGGCTTTACCCGGTGATGCTCTCCACCGGCGAGCAGCAGCGGGTGGGCATCGCCCGGGCCATCGTGGGGCGCCCGCCGGTGCTCATCGCCGACGAGCCCACGGGCAACCTGGATCCGGACCTGTCGCTGGAGATCATGTGCCTGTTCGAGCGCCTTAACGAGGTGGGCGTGACCGTGCTGGTAGCCAGCCACGACCTGGCCCTGCTCCAGCGGCTCGGCCATCGGCGCATCGCGCTCGCCGAGGGCCGCATCACGGAGGACGAGGCCCATGCGGCCCCAGGCCACGCCACGGCGTAGAAAGCGCCGCGGCGCCAGGCGCCAGGCGGCGACGCCGAAGCCGCCACGGCGGAAATCCGGCTTCGAGTTCCGGGTGCCCGGGCCCCGTGGACTGGCCCGGTGGATCAGCCGGCATGCCCAGACCCTGGTGGGCACCCTGGGCAGGCTGACCCGGCAGCCGGCGGGTACCGCCATGACCATCGCCGTCATCGGCATCGCCCTGGCGCTCCCCGCGGGCCTCCAGCTGCTGGTGGCCAATTTCCAGGGCCTGTCGGGCCAGTGGGACGACTCCGTGGAACTATCGGTCTACCTGAAGCCGGGTACGACAGAGGACCGCGCCCGGGAGCTGCGTGACCAGGTGGCAGCGATGGCGTCCGTTTCCGAAACCGAACTGGTCACGGCAGACCAGGCCCTGGAGGAGTTCCGGGAGAGCTCCGGGCTGGGTCCCACTCTGGCAGTGCTGGAGGACAACCCCCTGCCCCACCTTGTGGTTCTGAGGCCGGCGCAGGATCACGCCAGCCCCGGGCAGATCGACTCGCTGGCCGAAACACTGCGCTCCCTTCCCGACGTCGACCTGGTCCAGGCCGACACCGAGTGGGTCCGGCGGCTCTACGCCATGCTGGACGTCGCCCGCCGGATCGTGATCCTGGCAGCGGTGATGCTGGCCGTCGGCGTCGTGGTGATCGTCGGCAACACCATCCGGCTGGATATTCAGAACCGGCGCGACGAGATCGAGGTGTCCAAGCTCATCGGGGCCACCGACGGCTTCATCCGGCGCCCGTTCCTCTACCTCGGCTTCTGGTACGGACTGGGCGGCGGCCTGCTGGCGCTGCTCCTCGTGGAGGGAGGGCTGGTCATGCTGTCAGAACCCGTGGCCCGGCTCGCCGGTCTTTACGGGTCCAACTTCCGCCCGGAAGGGCCCGGGATCGCTGGCGGCCTGGCCCTGGTAGGCGCCGGCGCCGCCCTCGGCTGGCTGGGCGCCTGGGTCTCCGCCACCCGTCATATGCGGCGCATAGAGCCGGGCCAGTAGCACGCGTATGTCCTTGTCATGCATAGCATTATTATTTTCTGCTTCCGGCGGGGAACCCGGGGCACGAATTAGCACTCTAACCTACCGAGTGCTAAAATAGGCGCTCAGATGGAGGTGTGCATGACGACAACGGCGATTACCCGCCATCACGAACACATGCTGGCCGGACCGGTCGGCAATCTTGACGCCTATATCCGGGCGGCGTTTTCCGTGCCCGTGCTCAGCCAGGAGCGTGAGAGCGAACTGGCCTGGCGCCTCCGGCGTGAGGAGGACCTGGACGCGGCCCGGGAACTGGTCATTTCCCACCTGCGCTTCGTGGTCCACATCGCCCGCGGCTACAGCGGCTACGGCCTGCCCCTGGGTGACCTGATCCAGGAAGGCAACATCGGCCTGATGAAGGCGGTCAAGCGATTCGATCCTGCCGTCGGCGTGCGGCTGGTCTCCTTCGCCGTGCACTGGATTCGCGCCGAGATCCACGAGTTCGTGCTGAAGAACTGGCGGCTGGTCAAGGTGGCCACCACCAAGGCCCAGCGCAAGCTCTTCTTCAACCTGCGCAAGGCCAAGCAGCGACTGGGCTGGCTCAGCGCCGAGGAAACCCGGGCAGTGGCTGACGACCTGGGCGTGACCCCTGCGGAAGTCAACGAGATGGAGCGGCGCCTGTCCTCCCGTGACGTCTCTTACGACCCCGCGCCCTCCGACGACGACGAGGACCGCCTGGGCTCGCCCATGGCCCTGCTGCCGGCGCCGGAAGCCGACCCGGCGGACCTGGTGGCCGAAGAGGACTGGGAGAACTCCGCCAGCGCCAGCCTCATGGAAGCGCTGGAAGGGCTGGACGCCCGCAGCTCGGACATCGTCCGCCGGCGCTGGCTGGCCGACGACAAGACGACCCTGCAGGAACTGGCTGACGAGTACGGGGTCTCCGCCGAGCGCATACGCCAGATCGAGGCGGCGGCGCTCAAGAAGCTCCGGGGCGCCATGGGCGAGGCCGCCTGAACAGCACGCTCCGGCCGCGACAGTCGCAGGGGCCCGGCCAGGCGCCGGGCCTTTGTTCTGCGGCCCGGCGACGCACTCTGCCCCGAAGCAGACCCCACGGCTGACCAGGCGCCCACGCTACGACCTTCGGGTATCATTTCCGGCCGGCGAGAACAGCGAGGTTGGTCCCAATGACGCTGCGTTCGGTACAGAGCTGGCTGGACGAGTACGGCGAAAGCCACCAGAACCCCACCAACAAGCTGATCCACTGGATCTGCGTGCCGGTGATCGTGTTCAGCGTCGTCGGCATCCTGTGGTCGTTGCCGGTGCCGGCAGCCTTCGAGGACATTACTTCATCCTCTCCCCGAGCCTGGCCCTGGGCATGGTGCTGATCCTCGCGGCGATGCTCGTCCTCGCCCACTGGATCAGCATCTCCTCCTGGTCACTGCTGTGGGTATCCGTGGCGGTGTTCGTCCTGGCCTGGATCGGCCAGTTCATCGGCCACAGGATCGAGGGGAAGAAGCCGTCCTTCTTCAAGGACCTGCTGTTTCTGATGATCGGCCCGATGTGGCTACTGGCTTTCGTCTACCGGAAGCTGGGCATCCGCTACTAGAACCCGCTGTCCGAAGCGGGACGCTCCTGGCGGCTCCCGTCTTCCGCCGCGGCCTTGAGTCTCTCGGTGAGCGCCGCCTGCTCGCCCATCTCGGCATAGTCCGCCGCCGTCCGGCCTTCCTCGTCGGCTGCCGCCGGATCCGCGCCGGCATCCAAGAGCAGGTCCACGACCCCGGGATGACCGTTCTGGGCAGCGACCATGAGCGCAGTGACTCGCTGGCGCGTCTGTGCCGAAGCATCCGCGCCGAGCCGGAGCAGCACCCTGGCACCCGCGACGCTGCCGTTCATGGCCGCGATCATCAGGGGATCGAGGCCGTAGGCATCCACCTCTTCGAGGCTGGCACCTGCCTCTACCAAGGGCTCGACCATTCCGGGAGTGTGAGCCGCAGCGTACATCAGGGCCGTCCGGCCGGTGGCCGTCTTAGGTGAAACATCGGCGCCTGAGTCCAGCAGCAGGCGCGCGACGCCTTCGTTGCCCCGGCCAAGCGCCGTCATTAGGGGCGTGATGCCGGCGGAATTCGCCCGGTCAGGATCAGCGTCCGCCTCGATCAGCGCTTTCGCAACACCCACATCTCCGGTCCAGGCCACCAGGTTCAGCGCCGTCATGCCGTTGTCCATCGACGCGTTCACCGACGACCCGGCAGCGAGCAGCG
>JARRON010000034.1:0-27799 GCA_037383845.1 Gammaproteobacteria bacterium | reverse complement strand
TCCGGTTCTTGAGCCGGGCGGGCGCGAAGTCCCGGAACAACCGGCATCCCGACGGGGACCGAAGGCGCATGGCTGCTGCCTCATTTTTCGTAACAAGTCGTTCGCTGAGGGTTGCGTTTCCATATCCGACGCTCTTGTGCGCCAGCTCCGGCTGCCGAGTGCAGCATGTGAACGAGATGTTTCGACCATGAACATTTGCTGACATCCGGCCCGCGGCGGGCTGTCTGCAAATAAACCGCAACAAACGACGGCTACCGTCCTCGTCCCACATGCGCGGTTCCTGCGCTTCCGGTGTTTTCGAAACACGCTTTTTACCGGCTCAACCTGCGAAGGGAGTTCTTCAGAATGTTCCGTCGACTTCACATGGCCGTCGTCCTGTTTGTCGCCGCGCTCGGCATCGCCGCCTGCGGTGGCGACAGCAGCAGTGGCAACCTCAACCTGGCCCCCGTGCTGGCGCCCATCGGCACCCAGTCGGCGACGGTGGGTGAAACTCTCAGCTTCACCGTCTCGGCATCCGATCCCAACGGGGCCGATACGCCCTCGCTAACCGCCTCTGGCCTCCCCAGCGGGGCGGAGTTCACTGATAACGGCGACGGGACCGGCGCTTTCCGGTGGACCCCCGACGCCGGCGCCGAGGGCAGCAGCCCGTACTCGGTGGAATTCACGGCGACGGACGGACGCCTTTCCGATTCTGAGACAGTGCAGATCAACGTGGGCCTTGTAGGCAGCAACCAGCCGCCCCAGCTCACGCCCATCGGCAACCGCAGCGTCACCGTGGGCGCCACGCTGACGTTCAGCGTCTCGGCCTCGGACTCTGACGGCCCGGCACCCCTGACCCTCTCCACCAGTGCCCTGCCGGCCGGTGCAACCTTCACCGATAACGGCGGCGGCAGCGGAAGCTTCAGCTGGACGCCGCAGGCGGGCACCGAAGACAACAGCCCGTACAGCATCACCTTCACGGCCACGGACGGTGACTCCGCTTCCGACAGCGAAACGGTGCTGATCACCGTGAATCCGGACGGCACCGCCCTGGACTGCGGCCCCAACGGCACACCTATCCAGGGCGCCGCGGTCCCGTCCTGTCAGGTCACCGGCACCCTCACCGAGGACTTCACGCTCACCAGCGACGTGACCTGGGTGCTGGCCGGTGGCGTCTTCGTCGGCGTGGACAACACCACCAGCGTCGACCTCACTATCGAACCCGGCACGCGGATCGTGGGACAGTCCGGCGCGGACTTCCTGGTGATCACCCGCGGATCGCGCATTCTCGCCAACGGCACCCGGGAGAACCCGATCGTCATGACCTCCGCCGATGGTGATGGCATCGGCCGCGGCGAGTGGGGCGGCCTCATCATCAACGGAAACGCACCCATCAACGGCTGCGCCGACGGTACGCCCCTGTGCCAGGCCGAGGGCGAAGGCTCCACCGGACTTTATGGTGGCAATAACCCGAACGACGACAGCGGCGTCCTCCGCTACGTCCGGGTCGAGCACGCCGGCTTCGAGATCACGCCTGAGAACGAGCTCAACGGCATCGCCTTCCAGGGCGTGGGTGACGGCACCATCGTCGAGTACATCCAGGTGCACCTGAATGCGGACGACGGCGTGGAGTTCTTCGGCGGCACGGTGAACGCCAAGTACATCGTGCTCACCGGTACCGGCGACGATGCCCTGGACTGGACCCAGGGCTGGCAGGGCAAGGTGCAGTACGTGGTGGCCAAGTCCTTCGAGGACGACGGCGACCAGGGCATCGAGGCGGACAACAACGGTGACGAAAATACGTCCACGCCGCGTGCGCTGCCGACCCTGTCCAACCTCACGTTCATCGGCTCGGGCAACGACGATATCGGCATCCTGCTCCGCGAGGGGACCGGCGCGAACATCTACAACGCCATCTCCACCGGCTGGGGCGAGTACTGCGTCGACATCGACAACGCCGAGACCTTCAACTTCGCCGGCACGCCGCCGGATGCCCTTTCCGGCAATCTGACCATGGTCAATTCGATCATGTTCGGCTGCAGCCTGGGCGAGTTCAGCGACGGCGAGACGGACGATCCCTGGCTGGTGTCTGACTGGTTCAACGCCCAGTCCGGCAACTCCGTGATCGGTCCGCAGCTCGTCAACTACATACCGGCGGCCACGTCTCCGGCCCTGGGGGCGGGAACCACGCCGCCGGATCCGTTCTTCGACACCGTGGACTTCATCGGTGGCGTGAGAAGCGCCGCCGAAGACTGGACTGCCGGGTGGACCGTGGGCCTGACGCCTGCTGCCACCTCCTGTCCCGACTTCGCGGTCGAGGTGCCAGGTTCCAGCCCGCTGGCCTGCCAGATCTCGGGCCTTTACACCCAGGACATCACCCTCTCCAACGACATCGTGTGGGTGGTGACCGGCGGTGTGTTCATCGGCGAGGACGTGGGTGGCGCCGTGACGCCGGATCCCACTGCCGCCACGGCGACCCTGACCATCGAGCCGGGCACGACGCTGATCGGCCAGTCCGGCAGCGACTTCCTCGTCATCAACCGCGGCTCAGCGATCAACGCTGTGGGTTCTGCGGCGGCTCCCATCGTGATGACCTCTGCGGACGGCGATGGTGTCGGCCGCGGCGAATGGGGTGGCCTGATCATCAACGGCCGCGCGCCCATCAATGGCTGCGCTGACGGCACGCTGGTCTGCGAGGCCGAGGGCGAAGGCTCCACCGGTCTCTACGGCGGCAACGTGCCCGACGACAGCAGCGGTGCGCTGAGCTACGTTCGCGTCGAGCACGCCGGCTTCGAGATCACGCCTGAGAACGAGCTCAATGGCATCGCCTTCCAGGGCGTGGGCAGCGGCACCCAGGTGGACCACATCCAGGTGCACCTCAACGCTGACGACGGCGTGGAGTTCTTCGGCGGCACGGTGAACGCCAAGTACATCGTGCTGACCGGCACCGGCGATGACGCCCTGGACTGGACCCAGGGCTGGACCGGCAAGGTGCAGCACGTGCTGGTGAAGTCCTACGCTGACGACGGGGACCAGGGCATCGAGGCGGACAACAACGGCGACGAGAACACGTCCACGCCGCGGGCGCTGCCCACCCTGGCGAACCTGACGTTCCTGGGTTCGGGCAACGACGATATCGGCATCCTGCTCCGCGAGGGGACCGGCGCGAACATCTACAACGCCATCTCCACCGGCTGGGGCGAGTACTGCGTCGATATCGACAATGCCGAGACCTTCAACTTCGCGGGTGATCCCGGTGCCCGGACGGGCAACCTGACCATGGAGAACTCCATCGTCTCCGGTTGCTCCCTGGGCAACTTCAGCGACGGCGAGACCGACGATCCCTGGCTGGTGTCCGACTGGTACACGACCCAGACGGGCAACCTGACCACGGACCCGCTGCTGGGCGGGGCCACGGGGCTGGAGCCGCTGAGCGGCTCCCCGGCCCTGGTGGGCAGCGACGTCACGCCTCCCAACGAGGACGGGTTCTTCGACACCGTTGACTACATCGGTGGGTTTGATCCCGACAGCAACTGGGCCGCCGGCTGGACCATCGGTCTGACCGACTAGCAATCCGGCTACCGCCCGGAGGGGCCAGGGACGGCCCAATAGGGGGCACCGCTGAGGTGGTGCCCCCTTTTCCTTTGGAGGGCCGAGCCTCTTGGGCCCCCAAGAGGCATGGCCCCTTCACCGGGGGACGCCGGGGCGGTGCTAAACTCCGCCGCCGATGCGCCGCAGTGATTTTTCATACGAGCTTCCCGAGGAACTCATTGCGCAGTCGCCCCTGGCAGAGCGACCGGCGAGCCGGCTGCTCGTGGTGGACGGCGCCCTCGGCAGCTACAGGGACGCCCGGTTTCGCGACCTGCCAGGCCTGCTGGCGCCCAACGACCTGCTGGTGCTGAACGACACCCGGGTCATTCCCGCCCGCGCCTACGGTCGCAAGGCCACCGGGGGCCGGGTGGAAATGCTGGTGGAGCGCATCAGCGACGACCACACGGTCACTGCCCAGCTGAAGGCCAGCAAGACGCCGGCGGTGGGCGGCCGCATCGAGTTCGAGGGCGGGGCCAGCGCGCAGATCCTCGAGAGAATCGAAGAGCTGTGGCGCCTGCGTTTCGACCGGCCGGTCTTGTCGTGGCTTGAAGCGCACGGCCACGTACCTCTGCCGCCCTACATCCGCCGGGCCGACGCAGAGCCGGACCGGGAGCGCTACCAGACCGTCTATGCCAGGACGCCCGGCGCGGTGGCGGCCCCCACCGCGGGCCTGCATTTCGACCGCTCCCTGCTGGCGGCGATCCAGCACATGGGCGTCAGGCTGGCCACCGTCACCCTGCACGTGGGCGCGGGGACGTTCCAGCCCGTCCGCGTCGAGGATCCCCGGCAGCACAGCCTCCACGAGGAGCGGGTGGAAGTAAGCCTCCCGGTGTGCGAGGCGGTGGCGGAAACCCGCCGGCGCGGTGGACGGGTCATCGCCGTGGGAACCACAGTCGTGCGCAGCCTGGAGTCGGCAGCGGCGGACGGCCGGATCGAGCCTTTCGAGGGCGAGACCGAGCTGTTCATCCTGCCCGGGTACCGCTTTCGCGTCGTCGATGCCCTGGTCACCAACTTCCACCTGCCGGAGTCGTCGCTCCTCATGCTGGTGGCCGCCTTCGCCGGCCGTGAAACGGTGCTGGCCGCCTATCGGCACGCCGTGGCCGAGCGCTACCGGTTCTTCAGCTACGGTGACGCCATGTTCGTGACCCCGTCTCCCGGGGCCCGGGCGTGAAGTTCCGGCTCATGGCACAGGACGGGCGGGCCCGCCGCGGCCGGCTCGAGTTTCCCCGGGGGACGGTGGAGACGCCGGCCTTCATGCCGGTGGGCACCTACGGCACCGTCAAGGCAATGACGCCGGAAGAACTGGAAGGCCTTGGCGCGGAGATCATCCTCGGCAACACCTTCCACCTGATGCTCCGGCCGGGCGAGGCGGTGATGAAGGCCCACGGCGGGCTGCACCGTTTCATGCACTGGGAGCGGCCCATCCTGACCGACTCCGGCGGGTTCCAGGTCTGGAGCCTGGCCAAGATGCGCAAGATCACCGAAGACGGCGTGAAATTCGCCTCGCCGGTGGACGGCTCGCCCGTGTTCCTGAGCCCGGAGCGCTCCATGGAGGTCCAGCGGGCCCTGGGCTCGGACGTGGTCATGGTGTTCGACGAGTGCACGCCTTATCCCGCCCCGGAATCCGAGGCCCGACAGTCCATGGAGCTGTCGCTGCGCTGGGCGGCCCGCTGCCGGGATGCCCACGGGGACAACCCGGCGGCGTTGTTCGGCATCGTCCAGGGCGGCATGTACCCGGCGCTCCGGGCGGAGTCTCTTGAGGGGCTGGCGGGAATCGGCTTCGACGGCTACGCCCTGGGGGGGCTGTCCGTGGGCGAGCCCGCCTCGGAGCGGGAGGCGGTCATCGACGCGGTGGAACCCGCCATGCCCCAGGAGCGGCCACGTTATTTAATGGGGGTGGGGACGCCCGCGGATATCGTCGAGGCAGTGGCGCTGGGCATGGACATGTTCGACTGCGTGATGCCGACCCGGCACGCCCGCAACGGTTACCTGTTCACGCGTACGGGGACGGTGCGTATCCGCAACGCCCGGCACCGTGACGACACGGCCCCCCTGGAAGCGGGCTGCACCTGCTACACGTGCCGGCACTACTCCCGGGCGTACCTCCGCCACCTGGAGGCCTGCAACGAAATCCTCGGCGCCCGCCTGAACACCATCCATAACCTGCATTTCTACCTGTCGCTGATGGCCGAGATGCGCCAGGCCATTGAGGCCGGCGGTTTCGCGGACTTCCGGCGGCGTTTCCACGCGGCCCGGGCCAGGGGCGACGAGCCGGCGGGAGGATAATCCGCGGCCCGGACGG
The DNA here is from genome assembly GCA_037383845.1 of Gammaproteobacteria bacterium. Lineage (GTDB taxonomy): Bacteria > Pseudomonadota > Gammaproteobacteria > Steroidobacterales > XN24 > JARRON01. The sequence goes on along the minus strand of JARRON010000034.1, from coordinate 21,927 downwards.
GGTGCGTAACGCCACAGGCATGGCATAATACCCCGCTGTTTTCCCGCCCCCGGCACTCCGGGCGGCTCCAAGAAGGACAGTCTCCATGGAATTCTTTATCTCCAATGCCTGGGCCCAGGCGCCCGCAGGTCAGCCGGATCCTTTCATGAGCTTCCTGCCGCTGATCCTGATTTTCGTCATCTTCTATTTCCTCCTGATCCGGCCGCAGACGAAGCGCGCCAAGGAGCACAAGAAGATGGTGTCCGAACTGAAAGCCGGCGACGAGGTGGTCACCAGCGGTGGCGTCCTGGGTCGGATCACCGACGTCAGCGAGCAGTTCATCAAGGTCGAGGTGGCCGAGGGCGTGGTGCTCAAGGTACAGCGCCAGACCGTCGCCGCCGTGATGCCCAAGGGCACGTTCAAAAGCATCTGATCCGGCCTTTCCCCACGCCGGACGAAGGGAGCCCTCGTGGTCCTGAACCGATTTCCTGCCTGGAAGAACGCACTCATTGCCGGGGTCATCCTGCTCGGCATCGTTTTTGCGCTGCCCAATGTCTTCGGTGACGCTCCGGCGGTGCAGGTCTCCGACGAAAGCGGCAGACCCCTGGACGAGACCGCAGTCACGCGGGTGACCCGCGTACTGGAGTCCGCCCCCATTGGTTACGACGCGGCCTACCTGGACGAGGACCGGGTCACGGTCCGCTTTGACGACGTGGAAGCGCAGCTGGAGGCCGTGGACCGGCTCCGGGACGAGCTCGGCCGGGGATTCGTCGTAGCCCTGACCCTGGCGCCCCGGACACCCGCCTTCCTGCGAAGCCTGGGCCTGGAGCCCATGAGCCTCGGGCTCGACCTCCGCGGCGGCGTGTATTTCCTCTACGAGGTCGATATGGACGCGGCCATCGGGCAGGCTCTGGACCGGTACGAGGCGGATTTCCGGACCATGCTCCGGGAAGAGCGCATCCGCTACAAGCAGGTCCGCCGCGACGGCGACGTCGTGCGCGTCGTGCTGGACACGGAGGCCGAGCGGGAAGCGGCGGCGGACGTAGTTCGGGAAGCGGATCCCCAGCTGGTCATCAACGAGCGCGAAGCCGGAGACGACTTCGAGCTTGCGGTGCGCATGAGCGAGCAGCAGGTCCGCGAACGCCAGGACTTCGCCATCGAGCAGAACACCATCACGCTGCGGAACCGGGTCAACGAGCTCGGCGTGGCCGAGCCGGTGGTGCAGCGCCAGGGCCTGGACCGGATCGTCGTGCAGTTGCCCGGCATCCAGGACCCGGCCCAGGCGGAGCGCGTCCTCGGGGCGACGGCCACGCTCGAGTTCCGGCTGGTGGACGAGAACAACAACGCTTTCGAGGCGCGGGAGCGCGGCCGGGCGCCCCTGGGGTCCCAGCTCTACGAGGACCGCAACGGTCAGCCGGTGCTGCTGAAACGCGAGGTCATCGTCACCGGGGATCAGCTTACCGGCGCCTCCGCGGGCTTCGACCAGGGCCAGCCCGCTGTATTCGTCAATCTCGACGCGAAGGGCGCCCGCAAGATGGGAGAGACCACGCGCGAGAACCTGAACAAGGGCATGGCGGTAGTCTTCATCGAGCAGAAACGGGAGACCGTCGAGGAAAACGGCGAGAGTCGCGAAGTAACCCGGACCGAGGAAGAGGTCATCAGCGTGGCCACCATCCGGGGCGTGTTCTCCAACCGGTTCATGATCACCGGCCTGGACCCCATCGAGGCGCGGGACCTGGCGCTTCTGCTCCGGGCAGGCTCCCTTGCCGCGCCCATCTACAAGGTGGAGGAGCGGACCATCGGCCCCAGCCTGGGTCAGGAAAATATCGACCGTGGCTTCGAAGCGGTGCTGGTGGGCTTCCTGGCGGTCATCGTCTTCATGGCCGTCTATTACCGGGTGTTCGGGCTGATCGCCGACCTGGCGCTGCTGGCCAACCTGGTCCTGGTGGTAGCCCTCCTGTCCATGCTGCAGGCGTCGCTGACCCTGCCCGGCATCGCCGGTATCGTGCTCACCGTGGGCATGGCGGTGGACGCGAACGTACTGATTTTCGAGAGAATCCGGGAGGAGTTGCGTAACGGCAACACGCCCCAGGCCGCGATCCACTCCGGCTACGAGAAGGCGTTTTCATCCATTGCCGACGCCAACATCACCACGCTGATCGCTGCCGTGGTGCTGTTCACCTTCGGCACCGGACCGATCCGGGGCTTCGCCGTCACCCTGTCCCTGGGCATCATCACCTCCATGTTCACGGCGATCCTGGGCACCCGGGCCGTCGTCAACGCGCTCTACGGTGGCAAGCGCGTTCAGTCGCTGCCGGTGTAGAAGGACAGTCCATGGAACTTTTCAAACGCGAAACCCATATCGATTTCCTCGGTCCCCGCCGGATCGCCGCCATCATTTCCGGGGTGCTCATCGCCATTTCCCTGGTGTCGCTGGCAACCCGGGGCCTCAATTTCGGCATCGAGTTCCGTGGTGGCGTTGTGCTTGAGGCGGCGTTCCCGGAGCCCATCGATCTGCCGCCCATCCGCGCCGGCCTGGAGGCGGCCGGCTTCGACCGGCCTATCGTCCAGCACTTCGGGTCGTCGAAGGAGGTCACGGTACAGCTCCTGCCCCAGGACGGTGCCGCGGCCGGGTCGGTGCGGGACTCCATCATGGGCGTGCTTCAGGAGCTGGAGCCGGGCGTGGAACTGCGGCGCGTGGAGTTCGTCGGGCCCCAGGTCGGCAAGGAACTCCAGGAGCAGGGCGCACTGGCGACCCTTTTTGCCCTGATCATGATCCTGGCTTACGTCGCCTTCCGCTTCCAGTGGAAATTCTCCGTGGGCGCCGTGGCGGCCCTGGTGCACGACGTGATCATCACGCTGGGATTCTTTTCCGTTACCCAGCTGGATTTCGACCTGTCCGTGCTGGCGGCGCTGCTGGCGGTGGTGGGCTATTCGCTCAACGACACCATCGTCATCTTCGACCGCATCCGGGAAAACATGCTTCGCATGCGGCGCAAGTCCACCGAGGACATCATGAACGCGTCGCTGAACCAGACCCTGTCTCGGACCCTCATCACCGGGCTCACGACCCTGCTCGTGCTGCTGGCGCTGCTGTTCCTGGGAGGCGAGGCCGTGTCCGGGTTCGCCATCGCCCTGATCGTGGGTATTGTCGTGGGTACCTACTCGTCCATTTACGTGGCCAGCGCTACGGCCCTGTCGCTCAAGGTCAGCACCCTGGACGTGGCCCCGCCGCCGAAGGAAGAGACGCCGGACGCCCTTCCCTAGGTCGGGCACGATCGACAGAGACCCGGAGACGGCCGGAAGCCGAAGGGCTTTCGGCCGTTTTCGCTGGGAGACTCAGGCGCCCGCCCGCGTGGGGCGGCGGAGCTCCGGGGTGAGGTGGGGAGCGATGAGTTCCAGCAGCGCCCCGTAAATACGCGGGTTGCCGGCCACGATGTTGCCGGACTTCTGCCAGCCGCTGCCGCCGGTGAGATCGCCGACCATGCCGCCGGCTTCCTGGATCATCAGGGCCCCCGCGGCGATGTCCCAAAGCTTGAGGCCGATCTCCCAGAAACCGTCGAGCCGGCCCGCTGCCACATAGGCCAGGTCGAGAGCCGCGGCTCCCGGCCGTCGCACGCCGGCGGTGGCGCGCATGGCGTCGGCAAGCATGCCCGTGTAGGCCTCCAGGTCGCTGCCCGGCTTGTAGGGAAAGCCGGTGCCCAGGAGGGCGCCGGCGAGCTGGCGGGCCTCGCTGACCCGCATCCGCCGGCCGTCCAGGGTGGCGCCCCCGCCGCGGCTGGCGGTGAACAGCTCCTGGCGCATGGGGTCGTAGATCACCCCGTGTTCGATCCGCTCTGCCTGCATCACCGCGATGGAGACGGCGAAGACCGGGAACCCGTGGAGGAAATTGGTCGTCCCGTCCAGAGGATCTATGACCCAGGTGAATTCGGCGCCGCGGCTTTCTCCCCCGCCGCGCCGCCCGCTTTCCTCCGCCAGGAAGGCGTGGTCGGGATAGCTGCGCCGGATGGTGTGGATAATGTCCTCTTCGGCCATCCGGTCCACTTCGCTGACGAAGTCGTTCCTGCCCTTGGAAGCCACCTTGATGGCGTCGAGCTGGTCGAGGTGCCGGACAATGAGGTCGCCGGCGCGCCGCGCGGCGCGAACGCCGATGTTTAGGAGGGGATGCATGGAAGTCTCTCCTGGTGGCGTCTTCCGCGCAAAGCAGGCAGCGGCGACACCCGTCAAGCCGCGTAGAATATCAGACTTGCCGACCCCGCCGCAGACCTGGTGACTCCATGCCCATTCCGGTCAGGATTGTGCTCGTCGATACCTCCCACCCGGGGAATATCGGCGCCGTCGCCCGGGCCATGAAGAACATGGACCTGGCCGAGCTGGCGCTGGTGCGTCCCCAAAGCTTTCCCAGCGAGGAGGCCCGGGCAAGGGCGGCCGGCGCGGACGACATCCTGGCGTCCGCGGTGGTATGCGGCAGCCTGGAGGAGGCCCTGGCCGGCTGCGGCTTCGTGGCCGGGGCGTCCGCCCGCCTCAGGAGCCTGCCGTGGCCGCTCATGACGGCCCGGGAAGCCGCCGCGAAGGTGACGGCGGAAGCGGCCGGCGGAACGGCGGCGGTGGTGTTCGGCAGCGAGCGGGTGGGCCTGTCGAACGAGGACCTGGCCCGCTGCCATGTCCTGCTGCATATCCCGACGGCCCCCGGGTTCAGCTCGCTCAACCTGGCCATGGCCGTGCAGGTGGTGGCGTATGAACTGCTGCTGGCCTCGGACACGGCGCCCTCCCTGGCCCCCGTGAGGGAGAAACCCCTGGCCAGCGCCGGGGAAATGGAGCATTTCTACGTTCACCTGGAGCGGGCCCTGGTGGCCCGGGGCTTCCTCAACCCGGACAATCCCCGCCACCTGATGCGCCGCCTTCGCCGGCTGTTCAACCGTGCCGAGCTTGATACCAACGAAATCAACATTTTGCGTGGCATACTAAGCGCCCTGGCGCCGGATGTGCCGCCCGGCCCCGGATAGCCTTTCCTGGCCCGGTCCGGGCGAGACGCGCAGGCCCTGGACGCGTTAAGGTATCCGCCGCGCCGGTAGCCCGGCGCCAGGCCGACCTGAATCGATGCAGTACATGAACAATCCCGCCACACCGGTCTATCTCGACTACGCTGCCACCACGCCGGTGGACGAACGCGTGGCCGAGCGCATGGCCGAATGCCTGTGCCGGGCGGGCTGTTACGCCAACCCCGCCTCCAGCTCCCACGAGCCCGGTCGGCGGGCACGCGGACTCGTGGAGGCGGCGCGCCAGGACGTGGCCGCGCTTATCGGTGCCGGCCCCACGGAGATCGTCTGGACGTCCGGCGCCACCGAGTCCGACAACCTCGCGCTCAAGGGCGCGGCCCGGTTCCACGCTGACCGGGGACGCCACATCGTCACCAGCCGCACCGAGCACAAGGCGGTACTGGATACGTGCCGGCAGCTGGAGCGAGAAGGCTTCCGAGTGACCTACGTGCTGCCCGGCTCCGGCGGCGTGGTGGGCGCCGAGCAGATCGAGCCGGCACTGACAGACGACACGGTTCTGGTGTCGGTCATGCACGTGAACAACGAAACCGGCGTCGCCAACGACGTGGAAGCCATCGGGCAGCTGTGCCGCGACCGGGCCCTGCTTTTCCACGTGGATGCCGCCCAGGGCGCGGGCAAGCTCCCGGTGAGCGTAGACGCCTTCGGCGCCGACCTGGTATCCCTCTCGGGCCACAAGGTCTACGGTCCCAAGGGGATCGGCGCCCTGTACGTCCGCGGCAGTCCGCGGACGCGGGTCGAGCCGCTTATTCACGGCGGCGGCCACGAGTGGGGCATGCGCTCCGGCACCCTCGCCACCCACCAGATCGTGGGGATGGGGGAGGCCTTCCGGCTGGCGGGGGCGCACCTGGCAGAAGAACAGGCCCGGCTCCGCCGGCTGCGGGAGCGCCTGTGGTCCGGTATCTCAGGTCTGGGCGGCGTGCACCTGAACGGCTGTCCCGTGCGCCGGGCCCCCGGCATACTCAACGTCAGCTTCGAAGGCGTGGAAGGCGAAAGCCTGCTCTACGCCCTGCGGGATCTGGCGGTCTCCAGCGGCTCCGCCTGCACTTCCGCGAGCCGCGAAGCGTCTTACGTACTCAGGGCCCTGGGCCGGGACGACCAGCTGGCGCAGAGCTCGATCCGTTTCAGCCTCGGCCGGTACACCACCGAGGCGGACGTGGACTTCTGCATCCGGACGGTGCGCGAGCAGGTGGATCGTCTGCGGGCCATCGCATCGTCGGGCACTGACGCCGGCTCCAGGGAGGCCATGTGAACGGAATGCCGGATCCGCTTGTCTACAGTCCGGAGGTGGAGCGCCGCTTCGAGGCGCCGCCCCGCCAGGGCGAGCTGTTCGGTGCCCCCACGGACCGGCTGGCCGGCAGCGCGGGAGACACCCGGCTGGGGGCGCGCGTGAGCTTCGAGGCCAGGGTGCGCAGCGGCCGGGTCGTCGAATGCCGCTTCCGGGCTTACGGCTGTCCGCACGTGATCGCGGCGGCCTCCTGGGTGGCCGAACACGCCGAGGGCCGGGCGGTGGGCGAGCCGGACTGGCCAGACGCCCATGAACTCGCCCGTCGCCTGGAGGCGCCTGCGCACAAGCTGGGCAGCCTGCTGGTGGTGGAAGATGCTTACCGTGCCATGGTCGCGGATACCGGCGGCCGGCCCGGGCAATGAACATACAGAAGGAGGAACTATGGCCATTACGCTGACCCAGTCTGCCGCCGACCGGGTCCGGAACCACCTGGACCGCCGGGGCCGCGGCGTGGGAATACGTCTCGGCGTCAAGCGGACCGGCTGTTCCGGCTGGGCCTATGTGGTGGATTTTGCTGACGAGATCGGCGGCAGCGACGTCGTCTTCGAGGACCGTGAGGTCAGGATCGTGGTGGACCCTGACAGCCTCGAACTCATCGACGGGACGGAAGTGGACTTCGTCAAGCAGGGCCTCAACGAGGCTTTCAAGTTCCGCAATCCCAACGTGAAGGGCGAGTGCGGCTGCGGCGAAAGCTTCAACGTCTGATTGCTGGCCACCGGTCGCCGGCAGTATCATTCCCTGTTTGGGCCGGGCCGATGTCCGGACGCAGGCCGCGGATTTGCACGGGAATACAGCATGGCGATCGAGCGTACGCTTTCCATCATCAAGCCCGACGGGGTCGAGAAGAACCTCATCGGCGAGGTCTACCGCCGGTTCGAGGCAAGGGGCCTGAAGATTATTGCGTCGAGGATGCTTCACCTGACCCCCGCCCAGGCCGGCGCTTTCTACGCGGTCCACAGGGAACGGCCCTTCTACAATGACCTGGTCACCTACATGACCTCCGGCCCGGTCGTGGTGCAGGTGCTCGAGGGCGACAGCGCCATCAGCGTCAACCGGGAAGTCATGGGTGCCACCGACCCGGCGAAGGCCGACCCGGGCACGATCCGGGCGGACTTCGCCGAGAGCATCGAAGAGAACGTGGTCCATGGGTCCGACGGCCCGGACACCGCGCGGGAGGAGATCGCCTTCTTCTTCGCCGGCACGGACATCTGCCCCAGGACCCGCTGAGGCGCCAACCACCGTGACCGAAGTCCGCACCAACCTGCTCGGACTGCCCCGCGAGGCCCTCGAGGCGTTTTTCGTCGAGCTCGGCGAGAAGCCCTACCGGGCCCGGCAGGTCATGGTGTGGCTGTATCGCCGCGGGATCTCCGATTTCGAGGCCATGACGGACCTTTCCAAGTCCCTGCGGGCGAAGCTTGCCGAGGTGGCGGAAATCCGGATACCCGAGGTGCGGGACTTTCATCACTCGGACGACTCGACGCTGAAGTGGCTGCTGGCCATGGACGGCGCCCAGGCCATCGAGACCGTATTCATCCCGGAGCCGGCACGGGGCACCCTTTGCATCTCCAGCCAGGTGGGCTGCGCCATGGACTGCGCCTTCTGCGCGACCGGCAAGCAGGGGTTCAACCGCAACCTGTCCGCGGCGGAAATCGTCGGCCAGGTCTGGCTCGCCAACCAGGCCCTCGGCTACGACCCCGATGCCAGCCGCGTGGTGACCAACGTGGTCTTCATGGGCATGGGGGAACCGCTCGCCAACTACCGGGCCGTGGTGCCCGCGCTGAAGCTGCTGGTGGACGACATGGGATTCAACCTGTCCCGCCGGCGTGTCACGGTCAGCACGTCCGGGCTCGTGCCCCAGATGGAGAAGCTGGCTACGGACTGCAACGTGGCCCTGGCGGTCTCCCTCCACGCGGCGGATGACGGTCTCCGTGACGAGCTGGTGCCCATTAACCGGCGTCATCCCATCGGCGAGCTGCTCGACGCCTGCTGGCGCTACGCGAACGCTCACACCGGACGTCACGTCACTTTCGAGTACGTCATGCTTGACGGGGTCAACGACCGTCCCGAGGACATCGCGCGTCTGGCCAGGCTGCTGTCCCACCGGCCGGCCAAGGTGAACCTGATCCCGTTCAATCCCTTCCCGGGCACGGAGTTTCGCCGCTCTCCCGTGGAGACGGTGGAACACGCCCGGGATTACCTGCTCCGCAAGGGAATCCGGACCACCATCCGGCGCACCCGGGGCGACGACATCGCCGCGGCCTGCGGCCAGCTGGCCGGCCGGGTCAACGACCGGATGCGCTACCGCCTGGGCACCAAGCTCACGCCTGTGGCCGCGCGGGCATGAGCAGGGCAGAGACATTCCGGTCGGCCCGGCGCCGGACCGTCCTGGCGGCCTGTCTCATGGCGGCGGGCTGTGTCAGCACCTCGAGCGACGAAAGCAAGGTCTCGGACCACGATGCGGCCCGTTACAATACGCAGCTCGGCGTGAGCTACCTGCGTCGCGGCGACCTGGAGGCGGCCCGGGACAAGCTGGAAAAGGCAGTGGATCAGGATCCGGACTTCGCCTCGGCCCACGCGGCCCTGGGCATTCTCTACGAGCGGACCCGCCAGCTTGACGACGCCGGCGAGCACTTCGCCACGGCAGTTCGGCTGTCCCCCGACGACGCCAACCTGATGAATGCCTACGGCGGTTTCCTGTGTCGCAGCGGCGACCGCCAGAAGGGGCTTGAATTCATTGAGCGTGCGGCCGACAACGCCTACTACCGCACGCCGGAGGCGGCGCTGACCAACGCGGGAGTTTGTGCCCGGGGCATCCCCGACCTGGCCAGGGCGGAGCAGTTCTTCCGCCGGGCCCTCGCCCGGGACGCGCTCTATGCGGAGGCGCTGCTGCAACTGGCGGATCTGAAGCTGGCCGAAGGGGAACCGCTGAGCGCCCGCGCTTTCCTGCAGCGATACGAGTCGGTCGCCGAACCTACCGCCACCACCCTGATGCTGGGCCGCCAGATCGAAAAGGCCCTGGGCAACGAGGAAGAAGCCGCCGACTATGCCCGGCGACTGGCCCGTACCTTCCCCGATTCGTCCGAGGCCAGGAGCCTTGCGCGATGAGTGAATCCCCACACGGCTGGGAACTCGTTGACGACAGCGACAACGCCGCCGCGGGCCCCGGCCCGCGCCTGAAGGCCGCCCGGGAAGCCCTGGGCTGGAGCCTCCCCGCCATGGCCGCCGAGCTGAAGCTGCCGCCCGAGCGCCTGGCGGCCCTGGAGCGGGACGAGTTCGACGCCTTCGGACCCGCCGTTTTCGTCCGGGGTTACCTGCGCCGCTGCGCCGTTCTGCTGGGTATTCCCGCGGACGAAGTGCTTCGCCTCTATGAGGCGCACGCCGGGCCGGCCGGGACCGTCGATCCCATCGGCCTGCCTCCGGGGCGGGTTCCGGGCCCCGACAGGTCCGGATGGATCCGCACCCTGGTGGTGGCGGCCGTCGTGGTGGGCGTGCTGGCCGGGGGCTGGTGGTTCTTTGCGCCCGGGCCGGAGCAGTCGGGCCGGACGGCCTCGGAGTCCTCGCCGCCTGCCCAGAAGAACGGTCCCCTGACCCTGGAGCCGGTTTCCGAAGACGCTTTGTCCGAGGCGGCGTCTCCCGTCCGGCTGCCCGCGCCGGCTTCTGCCCGCAGCGAGCCTGGGGGCGGGACAGAGTCCGGGCCAGCCGGGTCCGACGCCGGCATCGCCGAGGCACGGGAGGCCGTGGCTGAAGAATCTGCCGGGCGGGCCGGTCCGGACGGCGCGCCCTCCGCGGATGCCGTCGCCGAGGCGGACGCCGAGCCCGCGGCGCCGCCGGCCGCCGACACGGTGGCGGACTCCCTCGCGGCCGGCACGGAGGCGGACCCGGCCGCCGCGACCGCGGAGCCGGTGACGCCGGCCATCAGCGCAGGGCAGGCGGACATCCGCATCCGCCTGATGGACGACTGTTGGCTGGAGATTACCGATGCCGAGGGCCGGCGGCTGGCCTATCGTCTCGGTCGGGCCGGGGAGGTCACGCGGGTCCGGGGCACGGCGCCGGTTTCCATCTTCCTCGGCGATGCTGAGGCCGTCGAACTGACCGTGAATGGCGAGCCCGTCGCCGTGAGAGCCGCAGCCCGACGAAACGGCACGGCCCGTCTCACCGTCGGCGGCGGCGCCGGCTGATCCGGATTCTCCAGTGGCGGCGCTGATCCAGCCCATCCGGGGCATGAACGACATTCTGCCGGACGCCTCCCACGTCTGGCAGTGGGTTGAGGCGACGGCCCGGGCTGTGTTCGACAGCTACGGGTACCGGGAGCTCCGGGTCCCGGTGGTCGAGCGCACGGAGCTCTTCGCCCGCTCCATCGGCGAAGTCACCGACATCGTCGAGAAGGAGATGTACACCTTCACCGACCGCAGCGGCGACAGCCTCAGCCTGCGACCGGAGGCGACCGCCAGCTGCGTTCGTGCCGCCATTTTCCACGGGCTGCTGCGAGGCCGGCAGCACAGGCTCTGGTACGCGGGGCCCATGTTCCGCTACGAGCGGCCCCAGAAAGGCAGATACCGGCAGTTTCACCAGATCGGCGCGGAGGTCCTGGGCCACGCCGGTCCCGACGTCGACGCGGAACTCATCCTCATGTGCCGCAGGTTGTGGTCGGAGCTGGGACTCAACGGGCTGGTGCTGGAGATCAACTCCCTGGGCACGCCCGAGGCGCGGCAGGCCTATCGCGCGCTGCTGGTGGAATATTTCCAGGGTCGCCGCGGGGAACTGGACGAAGACAGCCTTCGGCGGCTGGAGCACAATCCCATGCGGATTCTGGACAGCAAGAATCCCGACATGGCGGCCGTTATCGAGGCCGCGCCGGCCATCACGGACCACCTGGACCCGGAGTCGGAGGAACATTTCGCGCGGCTGAAGGCGCTGCTGGACGCCGCAGGCCTCGGGTACCGGGTCAATCCGCGGCTGGTCCGCGGGCTGGACTACTACAGCCGGACGGTATTCGAGTGGCTGACGGACCGCCTGGGTGCGCAGGCGGCGGTGTGCAGCGGTGGCCGTTACGACGGCCTGACGGAACAGCTGGGAGGGCAGCCCACGCCGGCGATCGGCTGGGCGCTGGGCATGGAACGCCTGGTGGAACTGGTGTCGGACAACGCGCCGGCGGCCCCCGCGCCTCACGCTTACCTGGTGCCCCTGGGGGACGCGGCCGAAATCCGGGCCATGGGCCTGGCGGAAGACCTCCGGAACGCGGTGGAGGGCCTGCGGCTGATGGTTCATTGCGGGGGCGGATCCATGAAGTCCGCTATGAAGAAGGCGGACAAAAGCGGCGCCGCGGTGGCGCTCATCCTGGGCGAGGATGAACTGGCCCGGGACACGGTGGCGTTGAAGCCCCTGCGTTCGGAAGGGGGCCAGGCCTCGCTGGCCCGGGGGCCCCTCATCGACATGCTGACGCGAACGGTCGCTTCGGCTGGCTGAAAGACCGGCGCCCCGGCGAATCCCGGGCGCAATGACGGAGAAGGAAGTGGACGAATATCTTTCCGAGAAGGAACAAATCGAGCGAATCCGCGCCTGGTGGAAGGAAAACGGCGCCTGGATCATCGTGGGCGTGGGCGTCGGCATCCTCGGGCTGGCAGGCTGGAACTGGTGGCAGAGCCACAAGCTCACCCAGGCCCAGGAGGCATCCGCGGTCTACGCCAGCCTGAGCTCCGCCGCCGGCAGCGGCCAGATCGACGAGGCCCGGTCGGAGCTGGAACGGCTCGCCGGCGATTACGGTGGCACGCCCTACCTGCAGCAGGGACGCCTGGCCCTGGCCGCTGCGCTGGTGGAAGCTGAGCGGTCCGACGAGGCCGCCGATCTTCTGGCGCAGGTGATGAATGAGGCGGACGACCCGGAACTTTCGCTGGTGGCGCGGCTTCGGCTGGCCCGCCTGCTGGCGTCTACCGGCCAGGCTGACCGTGCCCTCGAAGTTGCCACCGTGGCCAACCCGGGCACCTTCGGCTCGGCCCTTAACGAGGTGCGCGGCGACGTGCTCGCCGCCCGCGGCGACACCGACGCGGCCCGCGAGGCCTACCAGGCGGCCCTGGACGGCGTCGCCGAGGGCGGCGTCGTGGACGAGGCATTCGTTCGCATGAAGCTCGAGGCCCTGGGCGGCGCCGCGGCGGAGAGCAGCACGTCGTGATTCTGTGTCGCGCCGGGCTCGGGATGCTTGCCTGCAGCGTGCTGCTGTCGGGCTGCAGCCTGTTTGGCGATTCCGACGAGCCCGTGGAGCCGCCTGCGGAGCTGACCGACTTCGAGCGCTCCGTGGACGTGGACCAGGTCTGGGACGTGAGTGTCGGACCCGGTGCAGAGCTGCTGCGGCTCGGCCTCCGGCCCGCCGTGCAGGGCGGGCGCGTATTCGCGGCCGGCCGGGACGGCCGGGTGGTGTCCCTGGACCTGGCGTCCGGCAAGTCCGAGTGGACCACGGAAACGGAACTGCGGCTGTCCGCCGGGCCCGGCGTGGGTGCCGGCCTGGTGGTGGTGGGCAGCAGCGACGGCGCCGTGGTGGCCATCGATGCCGCCAGCGGTGCCGAGGTCTGGCGGACCCGCCTCAGCGGTGAGGTGCTGGCCACCCCGGCCGCCAGCCGGGGCGTGGTGGTGGTCCGGAGCGTGGACGGCAGGCTCCGGGGGCTGGACGCGGCCGACGGCACCGAGCTCTGGACCGTCGAGCAGACGCCGCCCAGGCTCTCCCTCCGGGGCAACGGCGATCCCGTGATTGCCGGCGACCTGGTGGTGGCGGGATTCGACAACGGTCGGATCGCTGCCTATACGCTGCGAGAGGGCGTGCCGGTGTGGGAGAACTACGTCTCCACCGGGCGGGGCCGCACCGAGCTGGAGCGGCTCGCCGACGTGGACGCAACCCCGGTGCTGGTGGGCAACGATATCTACGTGGTGAGCTATCACGGCCGGCTTGCCAATGTCGCTCCGGAGTCGGGCCAGGTCCTGTGGGATACGGAGCTGTCCAGCCACAGCGGCCTGGGGGCGGACTGGACGTCGGTCTACGTCACCACCGCCGAGAGCGAAGTGGTGGCGGTGAACCGGTCGAGCGGTGCCGAGATGTGGCGCCAGGACGCCCTGCGGATGCGCCAGCTCACCGCGCCCGTGCCTTTCGGCCAGAGCGTCGTCGTGGGCGACCTGGATGGTTACCTGCACTGGCTGGATTCCCTGACCGGGGAGATCGAGGGACGCGAGCGTGCCGGATCGGACGCCATCGTCGCCGCGCCGGTGAGCGCGGGCGAGTACCTGGTCGTGCAGGACGAGGACGACCGGGTGTACGCCTTCCGCGCCGCTCCCGCGGACTGACCGGCATCCCGCCATGCTCCCCGTCGTCGCGCTCGTGGGTCGTCCCAATGTGGGCAAGTCCACCCTGTTCAACTACCTCACCCGGACCCGGGACGCCATCGTCGCCGACCTGCCGGGCCTGACCCGTGACCGCCAGTACGGTTTCGGCCGCCTCGGACCCGTGCCTTTCGTGGTGGTGGATACCGGCGGCTTGTCCGGCGACGAGGACGGCCTCGACGGGCTCATGGCCAGGCAGACCCTGCGTGCCCTGGACGAAGCCGACGTCGTGCTGTTCCTGGTGGACGGCCGGGAGGGGCTCACCGCGGCGGACGAGCAGATCGCGGACCTGCTGCGGCGCCGGGGCGCGGCCGCGAGGATCGTGGTGAACAAGGCCGAGGGCCTGCCGGCGGAGACCGCGGCGGCGGAGTTCTATGCCCTGGGCCTGGGCGAGCCGGCGGTGATTTCCGCGGCCCACGGCGACAACGTCCGGGCCCTCATGGAAGCCGTGCTGGGTCCTTACCCGGAGGAGCCCGAGGCGCCGGCTGAGCCGGGCGGGGCAGTCCGCACGGCCGTGATCGGCCGTCCCAACGTGGGCAAGTCTACGCTGATCAACCGTCTCATCGGCGAGGACCGTCTCGTGGCCTTCGACCAGCCGGGCACCACCCGGGACGCCGTGGACGTGCCGTTCCAGCGGGACGGCCGGCAGTACGTGCTGGTGGACACCGCGGGCGTGCGCCGGCGCGGGCGCGTCCACGAGGCCGTGGAGAAGTTCAGCGTCATCAAGACGCTCAAGGCCATCGACGATGCTTCCGTGGTCATCGCCGTGCTCGACGCCCGGGAGGGCGTCACGGACCAGGACGCGAACCTCCTGGGACTGGCGGCGGAGCGGGGTCGCGCCATGGTCGTCGCGGTGAACAAGTGGGATGGTCTTTCGGCGGACCAGCGGGACACCGTCCGGCGCCAGCTCGAGCTCAAGCTGCCGTTTCTCGACTATGCCCCGGTGCATTTTATCTCCGCGCTCCACGGCACCGGCGTGGGGGACCTGCTGTCCCTCGTGGACAGCGCCCACGACGCGGCCCACCGGGACCTGCCCACGCCGGAGCTGACGCGGGTGCTGGCCGACGCCGTCACGGCACACCAGCCGCCCATCGTCCGGGGCCGCCGCATCCGGCTCCGCTACGCCCACCAGGGTGGCCGGAACCCCCCGGTCATCGTCGTGCACGGCACCCAGGCGGAGCGCCTGCCGGCGGCCTACCGGCGCTACCTGGCCAACGTTTTCCGCAGGGCTTTCGACCTGGCCGGGACGCCGGTGCGGGTCGAGCTGCGCTCGCCGGACAATCCCTACGCCGGTCGCCGGAACACGCTGACGCCACGGCAGCGGCGCAAGCGGGAGCGGCTCATGAATTTTGCGAAGAAGCGGCGTTAGGAGCTAAGTTAGCGCCATGAGCAGCCCCGAGCCCATCAAGACGGAACGAGTCGCTTTCGGTCCCATGGAAGCCCGCTCGGCAAGTTCCGCGCGCCGTTTCGTGCGCCGGGATACACCGTTCACCATGCACCGCGGCGGCGTGTTGCCACGGCTGGACGTTGCCTACGAGACCTGGGGCGAGCTTTCCGCCGAGCGGGACAACGCCGTGCTGATTTTCACCGGGCTGTCCCCCTCCGCCCACGCGGCGTCTTCCCCGGAAGACCCTTCACCGGGCTGGTGGGAGGAGATGATCGGCCCGGGCCGGCCGGTGGACACCCGGCGCTGGTTCGTCATCTGCGTCAATTCACTGGGCAGCTGCTTTGGTTCCACCGGACCCGCGTCCATCGACCCCCGCACCGGGCAGGCCTGGCGCCTGTCCTTCCCCGTGCTCACCATCGAGGACATCGCGGCCGCCGGCCGGGAGGTGATCCGGGACCTCGGGATCAGCAAGCTCCACACCGTCATGGGACCTTCCCTGGGCGGGATGTCGGCGCTGGCCTTCTGCACCCTGTTCCCGGAGATGAGCGCCGGACTTGTGACCATCTCGTCGTCGGCCCGGGCCATGCCCTACGCTATCGCGCTGCGGTCCCTGCAGCGGGAGATCATCCGCTCCGACCCGGACTGGCAGAATGGAAACTACCCGGCGGACAAGCCGCCGGTGACCGGCATGCGCCTGGCCCGGAAGCTGGGCATGATCACTTACCGTTCCGGCGCCGAGTGGGAATACCGCTTCGGCCGGGAGCGCACCAGCGACGAGGTGCACGACGGCGGGGACCCCTTCGGCATCGATTTCGAGGTGGAGTCGTACCTGGAACACCACGCCAACAAGTTCGTGGGCCAGTTCGACCCCAACTGCTACCTGTACCTGTCCCGGGCCATGGACCTCTTCGACGTGGGTGAGCACAGCGGCTGCGTCCAGACGGAACTGTCGAAGCCAAGCATCGACCGGGCCCTCGTCATCGGGGTGGAGACGGACTTCCTGTTCCCCATCCACCAGCAGGAAGAACTGGCGGAATGCCTCGAGCAGCCGGGGAGGGAAGTGGAGTTCCACGCCCTGCCGTCCCTGCAGGGCCACGACGCCTTCCTGGTGGACATGGACCGGTTCCGGCCGCTGATCGCCGGCTATTTCGACCGGAGCCAGGGCGGCTAGTCCTCCGAGGCGGTGACGTCCGCGTCCAGCCGGCCCCGGGCGAGCTTTACCCTGATGGTTTCGCCCGCCTCGACGGCAGAGGCGTCCCTGAGAATCTCCCCGTCCGAGGCCCGGGTGGCGATGGCGTAGCCCCGGCCCAGGGTGGCCAGCGGGCTCACGGTATGCAGGGTCCGGGCCGCCACGTCCCAGCGGGCCCTGGCCGCCGCCAGGCGCCGGTCCATGGCGGAACGCTGCCGCTGTCCCAGCGCCTCCAGGTGCTGCCGAGCGGCGCGGACCCGTGGTCCCGGAGCCTGTCCGGCCAGGCCTGCGCGGAGCCGCGCCAGGCGATCCCGCCGGGCTCCGAGGAGGGTTGACATGGCGCGCCGGAGCCGGACGTCCAGCTCGTCGAGGCGCTGGGCGTGTTGTTTCAGCCGGACTCCCGGGTGGGCCAGCTCCAGTCGCCGGCGCAGGTAGGCCAGTCGACGGGCCAGCTCTCCCAGGCGGCGGCTGGCGGCAGCCCGCAGCCGACGGTCGTCCCGGGCGAGGCGGGACAGCCACTCCGCAGCGTCGGGAACCACAACTTCCGCCGCGCCGGACGGCGTGGGGGCCCGACGGTCCGCGGCGAAGTCGGCGATGGTGAAGTCCGTCTCGTGGCCTACGCCGGAGACCACCGGCACCCGGCAGGCCCGGATGGCGCGGGCCACCACTTCCTCGTTGAAGGCCCAGAGGTCCTCCAGGGACCCGCCTCCCCGGGCCAGGATGAGAACGTCGCAGTCGCCCCGGTCCGAGGCCCGGGCCAGGGCCTGGGCGATCCTGGGTGCGGCGTCGCCACCCTGCACGGGCACGGGATAGATCCTCACCGGGATCGCCGGGAAGCGCCGGGCCAGCACGTGGATGATGTCCCTGACCGCGGCCCCGCTGGGCGAGGTCACCACGCCGATCCGGCGGGGCAGGCGGGGAAGGGGCCGCTTGACCGCCTCGTCGAACAGGCCCTCTTCCCTGAGCCGCGCCTTGAGTGCCTCGAAGCGGCGGCGCAGCGCGCCTTCGCCGGCTTCTTCGGCGAAGTCCAGGACGAGCTGGTACTCGCCCCTGGGCTCATAGACACCGAGCCGACCCCGGACCAGCAGCTGCATGCCGTTGGCGGGGACAAAGCCGAGCCGCGACACCGTGGACCGCCACATGACGCAGCGGACCTGGGCGGACTCGTCCTTCAGCGAGAAGTACAGGTGACCCGAGGCTGGCCGGGCCAGGTTGGACACCTCCCCCTCCACCCACAATGACGGAAGGGTGCCCTCGAGGAGCATGCGGACCTCCCGGTTGAGCCGGGAGACGGTCCAGATCTCCCGCTCCGGGATGAGCGACTCCTGATCCACCATGGCGCCATGTTACCGCGGAGGCGAACGACAGGGGCGGGAGATTTACCCACCCGGGGCGCAAGAGTAAAATGGCCGGTTTAACTCCACTGCCAACGGCCTGGTCCGGGGAGAGGTGCAGCGTCATGCGAATCGTTTCGGAAGCTCTCACGTTCGATGACGTCCTGCTGCAGCCTGCCTACTCGGAGGTCCTGCCCAGGCAGGTCAGTCTCGAAAGCCAGCTCACCCGCGGCATCCGGGTCAACCTGCCCATCGTCTCCGCCGCCATGGACACAGTGACCGAAGCCCGCCTGGCCATCGCGCTGGCCCAGGAGGGCGGGATCGGCATCGTCCACAAGAACATGACCATCGAGTCACAGGCCCGGGAGGTCCGGCGGGTCAAGAAATACGAAAGCGGCATCATCAGCGACCCCATCACGGTGACGCCGGACAAGACTGTCCGTGAAGTGCTGCAGCTGATCCGGGCGAAGAATATCTCCGGCGTTCCGGTGGTGGATGGCAACCAGCTTGTAGGCATCGTCACCAACCGGGACCTGCGCTTCGAGACCCGGCTGGATGCGCCGGTGACCGAGGTCATGACGCCCCACGATCGCCTCGTCACGGTGCGCGAGGGTGCGGACAAGGACGAGGTGCTCCTGCTGCTGCACAAACACCGTATCGAGAAGGTGCTGGTTGTTGATGACGCATTTCGGCTCCGGGGCCTCATCACCGCCAAGGACTTCCAGAAGGCGACGGATTTCCCCCACGCCTGCAAGGACGAGCGGGGCGCCCTGCGGGTGGGCGCCGCGGTGGGCACCAGCCCGGACACGGACGAGCGGGTCGAGGCCCTGGTGGCCTCCGGGGTGGACGTGGTCGTAGTAGACACGGCTCACGGCCACACGAAGGGCGTACAGGATCGCTTGAAGCGCATCAAGCAGGTCTTCCCGGAGCTGCAGGTGGTGGGCGGCAACATCGGCACGGCCGAGGGCGCCCTGGCCCTGGCGGAGGCGGGCGCCGACGCGGTGAAGGTCGGCATCGGACCGGGCAGCATCTGCACGACCCGCGTAGTGGCGGGTGTGGGCGTGCCACAGGTCACGGCGATCTCAAACGTGGCCCGGGCGCTGGAGAAGTCCGGCGTGCCTGTCATCGCTGACGGCGGGATCCGCTACTCCGGCGACATCGCCAAGGCCCTCGTCGCCGGCGGCCACACGGTCATGGTGGGCAGCCTGTTCGCAGGCACCGAGGAGTCGCCGGGCGAGGTGGAGCTCTACCAGGGCCGCTCCTACAAGTCCTACCGGGGCATGGGTTCCCTGGGGGCCATGTCCGGGCAGCACGGGTCGAAGGACCGGTACTTCCAGGACACCACCGAGGAGATCGAGAAGCTGGTGCCGGAGGGCGTCGAGGGCCGGGTGCCCTACAAGGGCAGCCTGATCCAGATCGTTCACCAGCTCGCCGGGGGGCTGCGCTCGGCCATGGGCTACACGGGCTGCTCCAGCATCGAGCAGATGCGCACCCAGCCACAGTTCGTTCGCATCACCAATGCCGGCGTCAGGGAAAGCCACGTGCACGACGTGGCCATTACCAAGGAAGCGCCCAACTATCGCGTGGACTGAGCCCGGAGCCGATGACCGACATCCATGCCCAGCGGATCCTGATCCTCGATTTCGGCTCGCAGTACACCCAGCTCATTGCCCGACGCGTTCGCGAAGCCGGCGTATACAGCGAGATCCGGCCCTGGGACTTGCCGGCCGGCGACATCCGCGAGTTCGCCCCGGCGGGGATCATCCTGTCCGGGGGGCCGGAGTCGGTCACCGTGGAACAGGGTCCGCGGGCGTCGGACGCGGTCTTCGAGCTCGGCGTGCCCGTGCTCGGCATCTGCTACGGCATGCAGACCATGGCCGGCCAGCTGGGCGGCCAGGTGGCCACTTCCCGGCACCGGGAGTTCGGTTACGCCCAGGTGAGGATCGCCGGCGGCTCGCGGCTGCTGGACGGCATCGAGGACCACGCCGACGAGAAGGGCAGGGGCCTCCTGGACGTGTGGATGAGCCACGGCGACCGGGTGGAAGCCCTTCCGGAGGGGTTCCACGCCATCGCCGAGACCGACAATGCGCCCCTGGCGGGCATGGCGGACGACGAGCGCGGCTACTACGGCCTGCAGTTCCATCCCGAGGTGACCCACACCCGCCAGGGCCAGCGGATCATTTCCCGATTCGTCCACGATATCTGCGGATGCGGCTCCGACTGGAACCCCGGCAGCATCATCTCCGACGCCATCGCCCGGGTCCGGGAGCAGGCAGGTGACGGCCGGGTCCTGCTGGGCCTGTCCGGGGGCGTGGATTCTTCGGTGGTCGCGGCGCTGCTGCACGAGGCCATCGGTGACCGGCTTGTCTGCGTGTTCGTGGACCACGGGCTGCTGCGGGAAGGCGAGGGCGACCAGGTCATGGCCACCTTCGCCCGGCACATGGGTATCCGGGTCATTCGGGTCAACGCGGAGGAGCGTTTCCTGTCGGCCCTGGAGGGCGTCTCCGATCCGGAGGAGAAGCGCAAGATCATCGGACGGATGTT
Source organism: Gammaproteobacteria bacterium (assembly GCA_037383845.1). GTDB lineage: Bacteria > Pseudomonadota > Gammaproteobacteria > Steroidobacterales > XN24 > JARRON01. Next base: position 1,784 of record JARRON010000034.1, on the reverse strand, counting down.
CATCGAGGTCTTCGACGAGGAGGCCGGCAAGCTGGAGGGCATCGACTGGCTGGCCCAGGGGACCATCTACCCGGACGTCATCGAGTCGGCGGGCGCAAGCACCGGCAAGGCCCACGTCATCAAGTCCCATCACAACGTGGGCGGGCTGCCGGAGCACATGCGGATGAAGCTCGTCGAGCCGCTGCGGGAGCTCTTCAAGGACGAGGTCCGGAAGATCGGCCTGGAGCTGGGCCTTCCCTACGACATGGTCTACCGCCATCCCTTCCCCGGCCCGGGCCTCGGGGTCAGGATCCTCGGCGAGGTCAGGAAGGAATACGCCGACCTGCTCCGGCAGGCCGACCACATCTACATCGAAGAGCTCAGGCGCCACGGCCTGTACGAGAAGGTCAGCCAGGCATTCGCCGTATTCCTGCCGGTGCGCTCGGTTGGCGTGATGGGCGACGGCCGAAAATACGACTACGTCGTGGCGCTGCGGGCGGTAGAGACGGTGGATTTCATGACGGCCCACTGGGCCCATCTGCCCTACGAGTTCCTGGACCTGGTCAGCCGACGGATCATCAATGAGGTCTCCGGTATCTCCCGGGTCACCTACGACATCTCCGGGAAGCCCCCCGCCACCATCGAGTGGGAGTAGTCCGGGCCGCGCCGCGTCAGTCGTGCCGGGCGGAGAAAGGCTGGCGTTAATCCTTCGGCTCGCCGGCCGTCAGGCGACACCCCGTCTCGCCTCGAGCTTCTTGCGGGTGTCGTACGCTTTCTCCTCGGTGATCGTGTAGGTCCAGATCGAGATGATCGCGATCCCCGAGGCAATCGTGGGAATAAAGGCGTCGGACAGTCGCATCAGCGTGATCGCCTCCGGGCTCTGGTTGCCGCCCAGGTGCACGTCGAAACCCGTCCAGACGAGCAGGACACCGCCGCCGGCGATGGCGACGGACTGCCCGAGTTTGACGACCCACCAGAAGATGGAACCGTACATGCCCTCCCGGCGCTGGTGCGTATTCAGCTCGTCCACGTCGACGACGTCGCAGATCATCGACGGCATCAGGGTGAACAGGCCGGCGAGGCCGAAAGCCATCAGCGGCGCGGGAATAAGCACGAGCCAGGGGTTGTCGGGCGTGTAGCAGAACCACTTCAGCGAGTAGCCGATCATCGAGATGCCGGTGGAAACGAAGAATGCCCGGCGCTTGCCTATCTTTGTGGCCAGCCACGTGACGAAGACGATGACGAACAGTTGAGGACAGCCCCGAGGCCACTGGGGCGCTGACCCTCTTCTTCCCCGGCGGCGATGTCCTTGAATCGCTCCCGCAGGAAGATCGCCGGGAGCACGCCGAGGCCGATGACGACGGCAGCGATGATCAGGGCGAGATAGCCGGCACCGGTCACGGCATCCCCGAAAACCGGCAAGTACATGATGGCCAGGAAGTAGGGCGAAATCATGTAGGCGATGTTGCCGATGAAGTTCTGCACGCCCATCAGGCGGGTGCGCTCGTGGTAGTCCGGCGTCAGCTCGTAACCCAGCGCCACCCAGGGCGTCGCGTAGACCGTGTAGGCGAGGTAGAAGATCAGGGAGCCGATGAGGAAATACGTGAAATAAAAGGTCGTGCTCTTGTCGGCGGGCAGCTGCCCCAGGATGGCGTAAATGACGCCGGCGGCGATCGCGCCGACGACGATGTACGGCCGGCGCCGGCCCCAGCGCGACCTCGTGTTGTCCGAGATGTAGCCCATCAGCGGGTCGGTGATGGCGTCCGTCAGGCGCGGCAGGGCGCCGAGCAGGCCGACCAGGGCAG
>JARRON010000033.1:30388-69875 GCA_037383845.1 Gammaproteobacteria bacterium | reverse complement strand
CGAGACACACGTGGCGTCGGACGAGGCTCGGGGGCCGGTGGCGCTGACACGCCCGGGCGGCGCCACCGGTCATGACTGCCCCGGGTTCGTCAAGATGAATGCCATTTGCGACTCCGACGGCATGAACCTGCACGAACTGGCATGCTCAGCCCGTCCCGGATCCCGCTCGAATGTTCCTGGGGATGCCGGCTGCGGACCGGGCGGCAACTTCCTGCTGCTGGCCGAGCCCCGCCAGCGGGGATTCCCGCAAGGCAACGAAAAACGGCTGCCCCGCTGGCGGGGCAGCCGTTTCGGCCTGGAGCGCGGCTGGTCAGGCCCGGGCCTGGACTCTTTCGGCCATGTTCTCCGGGAAGTTCTTCACCTTGAAGGCGAACCAGATCTTGAGGGCGCCCAGCAGCACCGCCCAGGAAGCGATGAGGTACACCACCGAGAGGCTGCCCTCCAGCGGTCTCAAGAAAATCAGCGCGCCGAAGATGATCGAGACCGCGCCGGTGAGATACAGGATCCACTCCGTCTCGATCTCCTTGCGGATGCGGAAGCCAAGGCTCACCAGCAGGACCCCGATGAAGATAGCCGTGAAGGCGACCAGGAAGACGAAGGCCGGTACGCTCAGCTGCGGATGGAAGAGGGCATAGCCCCCCACGGCGATGCCCAGGATGCCCAGCAGCAGCATGATCCACCAGCCGTCCTTTTCCCGGTTCTTCACGGCGCCCCAGGCGTTGATACCGCCGTCCACCAGCACCATGGCGGCGAAGTAAGTCGCCAGGACCAGCAGGGCGATGCCGGGATTCATGAAGGCCAGGATCCCGAAGATGACCGCGGCGGCGCCGCCGATCAGGAATACCCACCAGGTGCGCTTGCAGAAGTCACAGACGCCCCTGCCTGCCGCCGCAAGCACGGGCCGGTTTTCCATGGTTTCGGACATGTATCCCCCTACGAGGTTATTGTCAATTTAGCGCTACGAGTATCCCACAGTTTCCCGGTCAGTACCCGCCGCCGTGACGAACGGCGCGGGGAGGCGCAATCACAAAAGGTGCTCGCGGAAGAACAGCACCACCGCCTGCTGGTAGACGTCCCGGTTTTCCTTCTTGCGATAGCCGTGGCCCTCGTTGAGGGCGTTCATGTACCAGACGGCCTGGCCGTGCCTGCGAAGGGCCTCGACGATCTGGATGGCTTCTGTGACCGGCACGCGGGGATCGTTTTCGCCCTGCACGACCAGCATGGGCACTTCGATCCTGCCCACGTTGTTAAGCGGGCTGATCGCTTGCAGGTGTGCCCGCATTTCCGGATCACGCTCGTCGCCGTACTCGGCGCGGCGCAGGTCGCGGCGGTAGTCCTGGGTGTTCTCGAGGAAGGTGACGAAACTGGAGATGCCGACCCGGTTGACCGCCGCCTTGAGACGATCGCTGTAGTGGACGGCGCTGGCCAGAACCATGTAGCCGCCGTAGCTGCCGCCGATAACACCGACGCGCGAGGCATCCAGGTCCGGCTGCGCCGCGACCCAGTCCAGGAGCGCGCCGATGTCGCGAACGGAGTCCTCGCGCCGGTACCCGTTGTCCATCTTGAGGTAGCTCTTGCCGTAGCCGCGGGAACCGCGGACGTTGGGTACGATGACCGCGGCGCCGAGCTTCTTGAGCCACATCTGGTAGCTGTCGCTGAACCCCGGACGGGCCTGGGATTCCGGTCCCCCGTGGATGGAAACAATCACCGGGAAGGGGCCGTCGCCCGGCGGCCTGTACACCCAGGCGGGGACGCTCAGGCCGTCGAAGCTTTCGTACCTCACGAGTTCCGGACCCATGAATGATCCGGGGTCCAGGCCGCCGGTTTCGCTGAAGGTCCAGCGCACGAGGCTGCCGTGGTCCAGCGCCGACTCGCCCAGCGGCAGGACGTACGCGTCGCCAGGCCGCACGGGCGTCTCGAGGGTCAGCGCCAGCGCTGCGCCGTCCGGGCTGAAGGACAGGTCCCTGACGACTCCTTCAGGCAGTCCCCGGACCGCCGCGTACTCGCGGGACTCCGGATCGATCAGGTAGACCCGGCCGAACCCCTCCTCGTTGACGACGAAGGCACCGCGGCGGCGATCCTCGCTCAGCGCCATGGCCTCCACGTCCCAGGGGATGTCGGCGGTGATGATCACCGGCGTTGATCCCGGCTCCAGGGAACGCCACGCCAGTTGCCTGAACTCGCTGCTGCTGTCCGTGGTGAACCAGAAGCCGGCGCCCCGGGCGTCGAAGGCCAAGGGCCAGTTGCTGGCGGGCATCGTCCCGGAACCCGCAAGCAGTGGCATCTCCCCGGTGTCCAGGTCCAGCAGGTGGGCCCGCGAGTCGTTGATGCTGACGTAGTTCATGACCAGCAGACGCTTGCCGGGCGCATCGAAGTCCACGGGACTCCACAACGTTCCGTCCGGAGACTGCAGCACAAGCCGTGCCGGGCCCGGGTCTTCCGGATTCATGAGCCAGATGTCGTTGGAAGCCCCGTTGCGCCGGGTGCTGAGGAAAGCGATCTGCCGGCCCTGCCGGTCCCATACGATGCTGCCGTTGCGGGACTCGCCGTCGGTAAGCATGGTGGAGCCGGAGGTGGACGGATCGTAGAGGAATATCTGGGAGAACTCGCTGCCTCCCGCATCCATGGTGAACGCGAGCTTTTCCCCGCCGGGCTGGCGGGCGACCTGGCCGACGGGTTCTTCGAAGAACGTCAGCTGCCTCCGTGCCCCGCCGGGCATGTCGACCCGGTGGATCTGGGGCACCTCCCGGAAGCGGGTAGAGACGTAAAGGCTGTCCCCGCTGGCGTCCCACTGCCGGAACGCCGCCGCGCGCATGCTCTGGAAGCGATTCAGTTCGTCCACGATGTCCCGCGGGATTTCGGGGATGTCTTCCAGGATCAGCATCCCGTCGTTCATCTCCCGCGTCTGCACTTCCGCCGACGCGGTGAAGCTGCCGGCAAGCCCGAGTAGCACGACGGCGAGGGTTGTCATCCGGGGCATCAGGTTCACTCCTTCGCGGCGCGTGGAAGATGGACGAGGGACGCCTTCAGGATTACAGAAATCCGGCCGGGCTCCCAGCGAGCCGCTGTCCGCAGGCGGCCGGTGTGATAGCTTTCTCCGCCAGTCCTCGCCGCTGCTCGCTCCGGCGCTTCTGGGAAGTTTCTCGTGCCGCGAATCATCGTCCTCGGTCTGCTGGTGCTTATCGGTGCCTGTACGTCGCTGGAGCCTGTGGAATTGCCCCCAGAGTACACCGCGCCTCCGGCAGACGCGCCCCTGTGGTCAAGCCTGGAACAGGCCCGGCCGGAGGGCTGGATCGTCCCTCTCAATGACGGGCCCACGGCGCTGGAGTGGCGGCTCAGGGCCATCGACAGCGCCACGGAGAGCATCGACCTCCAGACCTTTTTGTGGACCTTCGACACTGCCGGCAGCATGGTGCTGGACCGGTTGCTGGCTGCCGCAGAGCGGGGCGTCGTCGTCAGGCTGCTGGTCGACGATACGTACCTGCTCGGCGAAGATGACGTTCTCGTCGCCCTGGATGCTCATCCCCGCATCGAATTCCGGGTCTTCAACCCCTACGCGAACCGGTCCCGGGAGTCCGCCTCGCGCATGCTGGCCAATCTCAACGAGCTCGACCGCCTCGATCACCGGATGCATAACAAGTCACTGGTCGTGGACGGCCGGGTGTCCATCGTCGGAGGCCGGAACCTGGCCGACGAATACTTCGGAACCCACGAGCTCGCCAACTTCCGCGACCTCGAGGCGCTGCTTGCCGGGCCGGCGGTGCGGGCCGTGAGCGGTTCCTTCGACGACTACTGGAACAGTCCCTGGTCCGTTCCCGTTGCCATGCTGTCGGATTCGACAGGGTCGCCGCTGGCCCTTGAGGAGATTCGAAGCCGGTGGGACAGGGGTCTTGGCCTTTACACCGTGGAGCCCGAGTCGGAGCGGGCTGAACGCTGGCGGACTCTCGTTGCGTCAGCTCCCGACGGCGAGATCACGTTCTTTGCCGACAACCCGCCCGAGAAGAATCCCGCCAACCCGGAGAGCGCCCCGGTGCAGGTGGCGAACGCGCTGATCACGCTGCTGGATGGCGCCCGGGAAGAGATCGTCATCATCTCCGCGTACCTGATACCCACGTCCGATCTGACCAGTGCGGTCGCCCGGGCAGTGGACCGGGGCGTGCAGGTCCGGATGCTGACGAACTCCGTCCGCTCAAACAATCACCTGGCCGCTCACGGCGCCTACCGGAGGCACATTGCCGGCCTGGTGGCCGACGGCGTGGCAGTGCACGAGGTCCGGGCAGACGCCCGGGACCGCCAGCGCTACATGATCAGCCCGGTAGCGACAAAGCTGCTCGGCCTGCACGCCAAGGCGCTGCTCATCGACCACGAGTACGCCTTCATCGGCAGTGCCAACATGGATCCCCGCTCACTGAGGCTCAACACCGAGATGGGCGTGCTGGTCAGCGGGCGTGAGTTCAACGCCGAGATCCGATCGGTGATCGACCCGGACTTCAATCCGGCCAACGCCTGGAAGCTCCAGCCGAACGGGCAGGGCGGCGTCATCTGGGTCTCGGCGAGAGAGACGCGCACGACCCAGCCTTCGAGCTCGTTCCTGCAGGAGCTGGAAGACTGGTTCTTTTCCCTTCTGCCCATCGAAGAAGAGCTTTAGCCACGACATGAGGTTCAACCGAATGACAGCCTTCCCCGGGGCTGCCGTGTTCGCTGCGGCGGCCGTGCTGCTGCTGGCGGCGCCGGCGAAGGCCGAGGATTCAACGCAAGCCGCGCCGGAAGCGTCGGCTGGCGCCACACCGGCAATGCCGCCGGTGGCGGACGTGTTCTCCGCCCGCCGCGAACTGCAGGACTTCCTCATCTCCGTCAGCGACCTGAAGACGGATGCCTTTCTCGCCCAGCAGGCCGAACTGGCGGCGCGTCTGGAGAACGAGGTCACAAGGATTCGGACGCTCATCGCGCCGGAGGCGCTCAAGGACGCCAGCGTCGAGCAGCTGGTGGATCTCCGCACGGAACTCCGCGCGGAGGGAGACACGCTGAAAGCGCTGGCCGATGACCTGGTTTCACGGTCCAACCGTCGCGACCGGGAGCTCGACAAGCTGGGCGAGTACCGGTCGGAATGGCAGGACATCATCGCTTCCGCCCGGGAGCGGGAGGCGCCTGCCGAGGTCATGGAACTCGCCGGCAGCGCGCTTCCCGAAATCGACGATGCCGAGGCCCGTCTGAAAGCTGACCGGAATGCGGCGCTGGCGGGCCTCAGCGAGATCACCCGCATCCAGATGACCGTAGCGAGCTTCGAGGCCCGGCTCCGGAGCCGAACCCAGGCGCTGGAAGCGGAAGCGCAGCAGGCCGCCGGCGCCCCCGTGTGGGACTCGGACTTCTGGGGTCACCCCCTTTTCTCGGGGGCGGCTCTGCGGGAACTCCAGCGGGCCGCGCTGGCCCTCGTGGCCTACCTGCAGGAACACGGCCTGAGAATCTTCCTGTGGCTTGTCGGGATATTCGGCGTCATCTACTGGTTGCTGGATGCGACCGGCCGCCGCGTCGAGGAATACCTTGAGAAGGATGACATCGGGCTGAAGTCAGCGGCGATCTTCAGGCGGCCTGGCTCAGCGGCCCTTCTCGCGGCGCTCATGGGAGTCTACTGGCTGGCTCCGCCGGGACCGGTGGTCTTTGACCGGGTCATCTGGGCGCTCCTTCCCCTGCCCGCAGCCGCGCTTGCGGTCAGCGTCTTCGGCAAGCCGATCCGGCTGTCCCTGTACACCCTTGCCCTGGCGCTGGTCATTCTCCAGCTACAGCCGCTTCTGGACGGGCTGCCGGTTCTCGACCGTGCCTTCACGGCCTTCCAGTTGCTTTCCATCGCCATTGCCTTCGGGCTGGACCTCAGGCGCGGCAACTGGGCGCGAGCCTTTCCCAAAATGCCGCCCGGCCGGCTGCGGATCCTGGTTCAGGTCGTCTGCGTATCCGTGATCGCCATCCTGCTTCTGGACCTCGTGGGGCTCGTGGGACCCGCGCGGACACTCAAGGAGCTGGTCCTCGGAGGCCTGGCCCTGGGCATGATTTTCGTGTCCGCCTCCTACGTCCTGACAGGCCTGGTCATAGCCATGCTCCATGTCAGGCCTTTTTCGAACATGACAGTCGTGAAGAACCGGCGCTGGGCCATCGTCGGCAGCCTGAAACGGGCGATACGGCTGTTCCTGGGGGCTGCCTGGCTGTTCACCACGCTGCAGGCGAGCGGGCTTCTCGAGACGGTGGTCCAGTGGGTGGAGTCGCTGCTCAGCACAGAGCTTTCCCTGGGCGCCATCAGCGTCAGCGTCTCGGCCCTGGTCTCCGGCGTCCTCGTGATAGTCGCGACGGTACTGATCACGCGACTGGTGCGCTTCATCTTCGACAGCCGCAGCCTGGACGGCGCCAGCATGGCCGCGGGCGTGTCCTTCGCCATTTCGAAGGTCCTGCGTTACGGCATCGCCGTGGCAGGATTCATCTTTGCTCTTGCGGTGATGGGTTTCGACATCACCAAAGTCACGGTGCTGGCGGGCGCACTGGGCGTCGGCATCGGCTTCGGCCTCCAGAACATCGTCAACAACTTTGTCTCGGGGCTGATCCTGCTTTTCGAGCGGCCCATCAAGATCAACGACATCACCAAGGTGGACGAATTCATGGGCACGGTGCGGGAGATGGGCATCCGCTCGACTCTGATCGAGACCTTCGACGGTGCAGAAGTCATCGTTCCCAACGCGGATTTCGTATCGAAGTCCGTGCTCAACTGGACCCGGTCCAACCGGCGCCGCCGCGCCGAGATCGACGTCGGCGTGGCCTACGGAAGCGACGCCGGGCAGGTGCTGGACATCCTCGAGCGGGTGGCTTCGGAGCAGGAAGACGTCACCCGGGACCCGAAACCCTTCGCTGTGTTTACCGGCTTCGGCGACAGCGCCCTGAATTTCCGGCTGTACGTCTGGTTCGAGGACCTGTCCAACGTCCTCGTCTCCGCCAGCCAGGTCCGGCAGCGAATGCTCGACGCCTTCGCGGCCGCCGGTATCACTATCCCGTTCCCGCAGCGCGACGTTCGAATCATCAGCACGGCCGCACCAGGGACGGCGCCCGGTGTGACGCCGGCATCCGGGATTTCCGGGACTCAGGACCCGTCGCCATAACCTTGCCCGCCCGGGAGAACATCGGAGAAAGCGGCCAGCATTCCTCTCTCCAGACTTGCTGATGCCGTGATGCTTCCCCGGCGGGGAGCGCAGACGGAGTGGACAAAAAACCTTCACAGACTGCGCGCACGCCTTCTTGTGCGCGGATCTGCAAGGGATTTCCCAAGAACGCAGCCCGGGCCGGGACTTAACATAAGGCCCGACGCTTGTCACAGTTTGCGCCGTCGAGTAAAAACCCCTTCTTGCGTCTGCCGGCACGGATGCGTCTCGCCCCATGCCGGCAACGCCTGAATCAACGAAGAATGTTCCTGACCCAGCCAGGGGGAGTTATGAGAAAGGTCATTTCCTGTCTCGGTGCGTGCCTGTTGGTCATCGCATCCGTTCCGGCGGGCGCAACGGAGGCGGACCGCGCCCTCACGTTGCGTGCCGGTCCCATCGAAGCGCCTGCACAGCTCAGGGACGCGACTCCGGCCCCCGCGCCCCAGAAAGCCTCGCGGAAGACTTACGTCGTGCAGCTCAAGGCCGAGCCGGCCGTCAGCTACACCGGCGGCGTCAAGGGCTTCGCGGCCACGGCCCCCGGCAAGGGTCAGCGCTATAACGCAAAGGCCAGCCATGTGCAGCAGTACACGGCCTACCTGGAGCGCCAGCAGGACAAGGTTCTGCGCCGCGCCGCGGGCAAGGCCGACAAGATCTACAGCTACAAGCACGCCCTGAACGGCTTCGCTGCGCGGCTGACGGAGCAGGAAGCCGCACGGCTGCGCAAGGACAAGGCCGTGATGCAGGTCTGGGAAGACCAGGCCATTTCCGTGGACACGAACGACAGCCCGGCTTTCCTCGGTCTGCTGGATCGCCGGGAGGGTCTCAGGACCCGCGAGAAGCTGCTGGGCGAGGACGTGATCGTCGGCATCATCGACACCGGCATCGTGCCCCAGCATCCCAGCATCTCCGACGAGAAGGTGCTGCCCCTGCCGCCGTTCTGCGACAACCCCACCGGCAAACAGGTGCAGACCTGCGAGACGATCCGCGAAAAGCGCACCGTCAAGACCTACTCCGCACCGCCGGCCCGCTGGAATGGGGTCTGCGAGACCGGTGAAGGCTTCGCCGAAAGCGACTGCAACAACAAGCTGATCGGCGCCCGCTGGTACTACGACGGCTTCCTGGCCGGCACCGGTGGTGCCGTCGAGGGAGATTTCCTCTCCCCGCGTGATTCCTCGGGGCACGGTACCCACACGGCCACGACAGCTGCCGGAAACGAGGTGGTCGCCACCCTGGCCGGCACCGAGGTCGCCACCGTCAGCGGCATGGCCCCCCGGGCCCGCATCGCCGTCTACAAGGCCTGCTGGCTCGCCCCGGGTGCTCCCAGCTTCAGCTGCTTCTTCTCCGATTCCGCCGCCGCCACCGATGACGCAGTGGCTGACGGCGTGGACGTCATCAACTTCTCCGTGGGCACCGCGGCGGCTTTCAACGATCCCCAGGACCTCGCCTTTCTGCGCGCGTCCGATGCCGGGGTATTCGTCGCCCGTTCCGCGGGCAACGACGGTCCCGGGTTCGCCACGACCAACGCCGGCGAGCCCTGGGTGACCTCCGTCGCTGCTTCCACGGTCGAGGGCAGCCTGTTTGCGCTGGCCGCCCGGATCAACGCGCCGGCGTCCCTTGCCGGCGATTACCCGGCCATCGAGGGCGTGATCACCGGACCCCTGTCGGAGCTGGGCCCCGTCACCGACGACGTGGTGGCTGCCGAGCCCATCGACGCCTGTGCCCCGCTTGCCAACGACATCGGCGGCAAGATCGCCCTGATCGCCCGCGGCACCTGCGCCTTCACGGTCAAGGTCGAGAATGCGGTCCTGGCCGGCGCCGGCGCCATCCTGATGTACACCGACGACCGTCCCAAGACCGGCATGGGAGGCGACGCCACCGAGCTGACCCTCAGCGTGCCGGGGGTGATGATCGACAACGACATCGGCCTGGAGCTGCTGGCGGCCATCGAAGGTGGCGAGACCGTCAACGCCACCCTGGACGACGGGGTCTTCGTGACCGAGCCGCGGGACGGCAACATCATGGCCGGCTTCTCCTCTCGCGGGCCGTACGTCACCGAGTCCGACTGGATCACCCCCCACATCACCGCACCCGGCGTCAACATCCTGGCCGGCTACTCGCCCGACCAGGCTGACGGCTCCGGCGGCGGCCTCTTCGGCTACCTGAGCGGAACCTCCATGTCGAGCCCGCACATCGCCGGCCTGGCAGCCCTGGTGATCGAGGAGCATCCGGACTGGAGCCCGGCGGCCGTGCGGTCTGCCCTGATGACCACCGCCCGCCAGGACGTGGTGAAGGAAGACGGCGTCACGCCGGCAGATCCCTTCGATTTCGGCGCCGGTCACGTGGACCCGAACAAGGCGATCGATCCGGGCCTGATCTACGACGCCGGCACGCTGGATTACCTGGCAGCGTCCTGTGAGACGGTCACGCCGCTGGTGGGTCCGGCCGACTGCGACTTCCTTGGCTCGAGCCTGGGCTTCTCCACCGACCCGGCAGACCTCAACCTGCCGGCCATCGGCGTCGGCGAGCTGCCCGGCACCAAGACGGTGATCCGTACCGTCACCAACGTGGGCAAGAACAGCATCTACGAGGCCTACGTGGAGGCGCCGGAAGGCTTCGACGTCACGGTATCGCCGAGCCGGCTGGCCCTGAAGAAGGGCGAGACGGCCACCTTCGAGGTGACCATCACCAATTCCACCGCGCCTCCGAACAGCTGGCGTTTCGGGTCGTTGACCTGGAAGGACGTGAAGGGCCGCTACGAGATCCGCAGCCCCATCGCGGTGAACGCCAAGGCCTTCGTCGTGCCGCCGGAAGTCTTCGGTACCGGTACCGAGGGCAGCGCGGAGTTCGACGTGACCTTCGGTTACACCGGGCCCTACACGGCGGGTGTGCACGGGCTGGCGAACCCCGGCCTGACGCTGGTGCCGACGCCGGATGATCCGGGCAACAGCTTCGAGTTCCTCGGCCTCGGCGTGGAGATCGCGTTCCTCGAGCCTCTGCCGCCGGGCACGGCCCATGCCCGCTGGTCCACGTTCAACGAGTACACGAGCGGCAACAGCGACATAGACCTGTACCTGTATTACTGCCCGAACTTCTCGTGCACGCTGATCGACAGCAGCACCAACGTGGATGCCAACGAGTCCGTGGAGGTTACCTTCCCGCAAACCGGGCCGGCCGACTTCTACCTCGTGTTCACTCACGGCTTCGAGACTGACGGTCCGGTCGCAGACGTCATCCTGTTCGACCACGTGTTTGGCGTGGTGGATGACCGGGGCAACATGACCGTCAGCGCGCCGTCGTCGGCCACCATTGGCGAGACCGCCACGCTGGAGGTCGACTGGTTCGGCCTGCCGACCGGGCCGGGCTCCAAGCAGCTGGGAGCCATTTCTCACAGCGACGCTTCTGGCGTGCAGGACCTGACCCTGATCAACATCGAGAACGATGAGGGATTCACTCTGTGTGACTTCGGTCCGTTGATCGGCTGCGAGTAACTACCCCTGACCGGGGATATACGAAGGCCGCCCGGGATTTCCCCGGGCGGCCTTTTTCTTTGCGGTTGCCCTTTCAGCGGCCGGGCGGCCGGCCGGCTCGCGGGTGAGCCGGAGCTAGTCGGCGCTGATGGGCGGACAGGGAATCGTCCGCTCCATGTCGGTGTGGTAGGTGAACTGCCGCATGCCGTGGCGCAGGACGAGGACGTAACCCTGCACCGGCCCCGGGCGATAGCTCTTGCCAGGCTCGGGACAGCCGAGACTCGAGTCATCCCAGGTCTCCGGGCGGCCTCCGACGGGCCGGATGTCGTTCTCGGCCACGCCCAGGCGGGATGCCAGGTCCGCCCTGGCTTCGAGCATCTGCTCGCCCCAGACGATCTCCAGTTCGGGCGTCAGGGGAACGCCGCCGAGCTTGCGCTGGCGGCAGACGAAGGCTTTGCCCCCGGCCTCGTGGACCGTGTACAGCTGGCCGTCCATCCGCAGGCTGATCCTGTGGCCGGGGGTGACCACCTGCAGGTACTGCTGCCCTGGCTGCGGGCAGCCCAGGCTGCTGTCACGCCACTGGACGGGACGGATGGTGTCCACGCGGATGCGCTCGGCGGAGACGCCGAGATCCTCCGCCAGGGTGGCGATGGCAAGCTGCGCCAGCACCCGCTGTTCCGGGTCCAGTTCCTCTGCTGATCCCTGTCCCTCCACGAATCGTACCTCCGGCTGGTCGGCGGCGGAGCAGGCCGCTCCGATCGAGAGCGAGGCGGCCACGAGTGCGGCCATACTTTGACGACAGTTTGTCATCACGGGGACTCTACTGCTGCTGGGTGGGCAAGTGTGCCGCAGCCGGCGCCCGGAAATCGAGGCCTTGTCCCGGTCGCGGCTGTCCATAGCGCTTTCCCGCAATCCTTGCACTGTGGTCTCCAGGCCCGTAGCCCCGCTTTGGTCCCGGGCACATCTTCATCGACGTCCGTGCCTTCAAGGTCGTCTCCGAGGACCCGGCGCTGTTCGTGGAGAAGTAATCGTTCACCGGAACGGCTGCCGCCGGCGATTTTCATCCATACTGAACTTGGAACACCGCATGTTGCCGCGCGGTGCACGAACGTTCAGGAGATCCGCCATGCTCAGATTCATCCGGACAACCGTCCTGGGTGGCATCGTGTTCCTGGTCCCAGTCGTGGTTTTCGTCATCATTATGGGAGAGGCGCTGGGTATCTCGATGGCCCTGGCGGAACCTATCGTCGCCAGCCTGCCCTTCGACGGGGTTGGGAACATCGCCGTATCTCTGATCATCTCCCTGGGCCTCCTGGTCCTGGTGTGTTTCCTGGGTGGCCTGGCTGCCCGCAGCAAGTGGGCGCGGGCCCTGGTGGATTCGCTGGAAAGCAACGTGCTTGAGAAGATCCCGGCTTACGCCCTGCTGAAGGCCAAGACCGGGGCAGCGCTGAGCGCCGAAGACGCCAGGGAGCTGAAGCCCGTTCTTGTGCGCCTGGAGGATCTGTCCCAGGTGGGTTTCGAGGTCGACCGGTTGGATGCCGGCGACGTTGTGGTGTTCCTGCCGGGGGCGCCTGATCCCTGGGCCGGCGCCGTGGCCATGGTCGCCCCGGACCGCGTTCAGGCGATACCCGTCACAGCCAGGGATGTGGTGGAACTGAACAAGCGCATCGGTCTGGGCTCGACGGCCGTCCTGAACGCGGCCCGGGCTGCCGTGGCTCAGCGCGACGCGACAGCTGCCGAAGACTGACGGCCGATACGGAAATCTACTGGTTGCGCAGACACACTCAGGACGGCGCTCAGGCCGTCAGCGTGCCAGGTTCATCAAACCTGCGGTGAGGCGTTCGGGTGTGCGGTGTCCCGTGGCTGCCTTGCGGCCGTACGAGCCTTGCCTGTTTCGCGACACGCATCTGCCGGAGGGGCGGCGTGGGCGGAGGAATCGTGGCGGTGGTCTCCGGGGAGATGGCCATCGCGGAAATCTACCGCAGGCCGGGACTTAGAACCTTCCTGCCCTGAGACAGCAAGTGCCCGCGTCGGCCCGGAAAGGCTTACGTCCGGGAACCGGTCCGTCGCCGGCGTGCCTTCTCGACGGCCTCGCCCCAGGGCGCGCAGCCGGCCCGGCGGGACAGAAACCGGTCACGCGGGGCCACGGGCGGGTAGCTTTTAGAGCCTCAGCCGGGGGCCGTTGAAATGCATCCCCTGGAATTCTCCGCGTCACCGGCAACGGTGCGGGCCGGGCAGGGCAGGGAACAGGCTGAACCCTCCCGGCCGCCGGTCGGGATCGCCCCTACACTGACGGGGGAGCCGGCTTTCGCGTGGCGGGCACGGTCAGCAACCTCTAGGATGCCAGTGCAGGAGCGGCGATATCGCCGGCCCCGGAGCAGTCGAATATGCTCAGAGAACTGGACGAGGCCGCACGGGCCCTGGCGGCCCCCCGGGTGGTCCTGTTCGACTGGCACGCCACCCTGGTGGACACCCTGGACGCCATGTATCACGCGGTGGAGGAGGTCATCCCGCGCTTCCCGGAACTCGGTCTCATGGACGCACTGGTGGCGCCTTCCCGGTGCCGGACGCCGGAGGACGCCAGGCTGGTGGACTACGTTCGCCAGTACCGGCAGCTGCATCCCAAGATCAGGATCGACCGGAAGATCTCCCGGACCGACATCTTCGAAGTGCTGTTCGGCCCGAACGAGGACGCCAAGAAGGTGGCTCACGAGGCCTTCAACGAGGCCTACCGTCAGCACTACGGAGAGGTGCAACCCTTCGAGGGCGGCGAGCGGGCGCTGCTGGAGGAGATGGGCGAGCTCAACATCAGGCTGGGGGTGCTCACCAATCGGGACCGGGAGTTTTTTGAGAAGGAGCTGGCTCTGGTCGAGGACGGCGCCTGGGTGGACCTGTTCGACACTACCGTCTGCGGCTGCGACACCACCCGCCGCAAGCCCAACCCGGACCCGGTGCTCAAGGCTCTGGAGAACCTTGACGAGCCGCCCGGCCCGGCGGCCTGGTACCTGGGTGACAGCACCACCGACGTGGCCGCAGCCCGCCGCGCCGGCATCACCCCGGTGTTCTTCAACGGCGTCGGCTGGGAACACGACTGGATCAACAGGATCTTCCCGGGCACCAGGGAACATCCCCACCAGCCCGACGCCATCGTCGACAGCTTCGCCGAGTTCAAGTGGCTCGTCGAGGAGTGCCTGCACATCTCCCACGAGCTATATTGAGGGCGGAGTCCGGCGACAGTGCCCATCGCTATGCAGCCGCGTTGACCGGAACCAGGCCGGGCAGGAAGAGGAGCACTCATGGCTGCACTTCGGGAATTTGGTCCGTCCATCTACGTAGCCGACGGACCCGCCGTGCCCTTCTTCGGGTTCCCGTACACGACGAGGATGGCCCTGGTGAAACTCTCAGGCGGAGACCTTTGGGCCTGGTCGCCGGTCGCTCTCACCGACGAGCTCATCGAGGCCGTGAACGCCCTGGGCCCGGTGCGCTATATCGTTTCCCCCAACAAGATCCATCACCTGTTCCTGGCTGAATGGACCAGGCAATGGCCGGATGCCCGCCTGTATGCGCCGCCCGGCCTGGCCAGGAAGAAACCGGATCTGCATTTTTCTGCAGAGCTCGGCGACGAGCCGGACTCCGCATGGGAAAAGGATATCGACCAGGTGATCTTCCGCGGGTCGGCCGCGATGGAAGAGGTCGTGTTTTTCCATCGCAAGAGTCGCACGGCCATTGTCGGCGACCTGATCCAGCGTTTCCCGGAAGCAGCGGCGAAGGGCTGGAAGGGTTACCTGATGAGGTTCGACAGCCTCGTAGGAAAACAGGGGAGCACTCCCCGGGAGTGGCGGCTGAGTTTCCTGAGAAGAAAGCAGACAAGAGCCGCGCGGGAGAAACTGCTTGCCTGGCAACCGGACAAGCTCCTGATTGCCCACGGCGAGTGCGTGGATGCCAGAGCATCGCCTGTCATCGAAGAGGCCCTGAGCTGGATTTAGGGATCCCTCATCCAGGGTCCTTACTGCCGCGGCCCAGAGGCAAGCGCCATGCCGGCCGGGCGTGGGGGTCGACGCAGTCTTCTCGGGGTCGGACGGGTGAAGCCGAAGGGAAGATTTGCTACAGCACCGGACGCAGCCTGCCGCGGCTCACCGTGTCTTGCCCGCAGATGCGCGGATGCCGCAATTCTCGCGGAGCGTTTGACCAAATCACCAGGAGTCCCGCTCCCGGGCTTCCGGTTCGCGCCCGGGCGTGAGGCATCAGCGGCGCCGGACTCCTACGCCGAGTCACGCAGAAGCAGGGCCTCGAGGCGAAAGACGTGGGCATCGTGGATGCCCATGCGCCGGAGCTCCCTCGCCAGACCCAGCACGTAGTCGGTATTGGTCCCGCTCTCGCCGCGGCTGAGACGGATCTGCTCCACCATATCTTCCAGCGGTGCGTCGCCGAGGAAAGCCGGGTTGTCCGGCCGGGCGACGTAGGTCAACCCGGTCACCGTCTCCGTGCCCACGTGGACCTGCAGGTGCCGTCGGTGGTAGCCGTTCTTTTCGCGATAGTCCAGGTGAGCGAGCACTTCCGGGTCCACCAGGAACGCCCTCCCGCGGCAGATCTCGCCGGGAGACTCGACCAGGGTGAGTACCCGGCCGGGTGCCTCGGGGATGCCGCGGTGGTCGTGTGATCCCTGCCAGAAGCGCCGTACCCAGCCTTGCACATGTGCCGGCCGTGCCTCGAGGAAGGGGAAGTCCTGCCGCCAGATGAGCGACCCGTAGCCGAACACCCACCCGGGTCCGTTTATCAAAGACCGAGACATGCTGCGGCCATTCTCCGCGGACGGCAGCATGCGGAGCAAACACGGGACAGTCACGGGCCGTGACCTTGATTCGGCCACCGGCAGCGGCAAGTGTCCCGGCAAAAGAACCTCGGTGCCCATACCGCCGGTGCGTGAGCGCTCGGAGTTGACCTGCCTGACTGCGGGAAACCGCCTGGAATCGGCCGCCGGGCCCGGTGGCCTGGTACCTGGGCGACAGCACCACCGACGTCGCGGCCGCCCGTCGCGCCGGTGTTCTTCAACGGCGTGGGCTGGGAGCACGACTGGATCAACAGGATCTTCCCCGGCACCGAAGACCATCCCCACCAGCCCGATGCCATCGTGGACAGCTTCGCCGAGTTCAAGTGGCTGGTGGAGGAGTGCCTGCACATCTCCCACGACCTCTATGCATGAAGCCGAGGTGCGCCACAGCAGGATGGTCCGACGAAACGCCAGCGCGTTTCCCGGGCATTGACCAGGCCCGGCAGGCCGGCGCAGCGACAGGCGCCCCGGCCTTCTCCGATATGCTTGCAATATGATATCATCAAGATATCAATCACTGGCGGAGGATCGCCATGGCAACAGTTCTTGAGAGACCCTATCGCGCCATGTCCGGCTGGCTCCCGCTGGCGGGCGTGCTGGTGTTGGTCGGCCTGTCGATCGCGAGCTTCGTGCAGATCATGGTTGTACCCGGCGTCATACTGCTGCTGCTCGCGTTGCTGATGGTCTTCGGATTCATGGCCATTGCCCCCAACGACGCACGGGTGCTTCTGTTGTTCGGCGAATACAAGGGCTCGGTTACCGACTCCGGGTTCTTCTGGGTCAACCCGTTTTTCTCCAAGAAGAAGATCACCCGACGTGTGCGCAATTTCGAGACCGGCTCCCAGTCGGTTCCCCAGTCCAAGGACTCCTCCGGCAAGGTTGTCCGGGAGAAGAGTCGTACCGGCGGACGGCCGTCCAAGGTGAATGATCGCGACGGAAACCCTATCGAGATTTCAGCTGTCGTGGTCTGGAAGGTCGTCGATACCGCGGAAGCAATGTTTGAAGTAGACGACTACGAGGACTACGTTGCCGTCCAGAGCGAAGCTGCCCTGCGGAACCTCGCAAGCCGCTATCCCTACGACGGCGGCGACGAAGAAGAATCACTGCGGGGCAACACCAGCGCCGTCGGTGACGAGTTGCGGAAAGATATCCAGGAACGCCTGGGCAAGGCGGGCGTCGAAGTCATTGAGGCGCGTATCAGCCATCTCGCCTACGCGCCAGAAATCGCGGCGGCGATGCTGCAGCGGCAGCAGGCCCAGGCTGTCGTGGCCGCGCGCACGAAGATCGTGGAAGGTGCCGTGGGTATGGTCCACATGGCACTCGACCACCTGAAGCGCGACGGTATCGTCGATCTCGACGACGAGCGTCGTGCAGCCATGGTCTCGAACCTCCTGGTCGTTCTGTGCAGCGACAAGCACACCCAGCCGGTCGTCAACACCGGCACGCTATACAACTGAGGTCAGCGCCGGGCGGACGGGTCCTGCCGCTCGCCCGGCGGATTGCCCAGGGGAACCCGTGGCACGCTCATCCTTTCTGTTCCGTACCGACCCGGCCGTCCTGGAAGCGCTCAGGAAATGGGCGGACGATGATCTCCGCAGCGTCAACGCCCAGCTTGAATTCATAGTGAGAAAGGCCCTGAAAGACGCTGGCAGGTCCGTGCGCGACTCGAAGAAGACCTCCTGACCAGGCATGACCCGGATGCTCGTACCTGCGTCCCCCTGAAACCGGCCCTGGTGCCGCCGGCAGCAAAGACCACCCTGCGAGCCGGACGCGATCGCCGACAGCTTCGGCGGGTTAAAGGCACTGGCGAGACGTGCCTGCCTGTCGCCCGCGACCGCTATTGACCGCCGCCTCCGGCAAGGCACAGGGCAGGTGGCGGGTCCGGCCGGTGGTCAGGGTGAGTCCGGCCGGGAGTTGATCGCCACGTGCCGCGGACGCAGCCGAGTCAGCGTGCAGGCCATCAGTGACCCGGCAGTCCGCGTCCGGCGCGCCAGGTGTTGCGATGGAGTCGCTCCCGGCGTCGCGATGGGGGACCCTCGCCCCCGACGTCACTCATACTCCCTGCCGCACGGTCGCCTTCAGAGGCTCAGATAGAACTGCACCAGCAGCCCGGAGATCAGGATGCCGAGCTCGATCACAAGGTTGGTCGACGCGAACATGAAGGCGACCGCCGCGACGAAATGGGCGCCTTTCAGCACGAGAGCCCGCGCCGCGGCCAGTGCTGCAAACGAGCAGGAGGATGAGGCCGCGCCGAAAAGCGTGGCCAGCGAAGCACTCTGGAAATCGGGTTCGCCCAGGTGAGGCGTCAGTCGGCCTGTCGGTACGAAGGCCTGGATCATGGCGCTGATGCTGTAGCCGAGCACAAAGGCCCAGCCGGCCTTCCAGAAAAATCCGACGGCCGTGGTGGCCGCCTCCGCGAACTGGGACAAGAAACTCATGCCTGGCCTTTAAGGCTAGCACGGGCATCTGGGAATGGCGGGCCGGCGAAAGCGGCCTCGGCCTGTCCTCCGTGGAACGCGAGGGCCCCTGCACCGGCTGGCGCTGCTGCCTGGACTGACCAGCCATGGGCTGGTCAGCTCCTTAGGCGCACGCCTGGTTCGATGCGGGATGCCAGCACCGACAGCGGCCCATTCAGCGCGTGGTTGGCTGAGCTCCGCGGCGGTACACGCCATAGCGGCTGCAATCGAGCGCATCATCGCCGGGGAGCCGGTGGAGACTGCCGTTGCAGGCTTTGCACGTGCCCGGCCGGGGTCGTTGGCGACGTGGCGTGTCACGGGCGGCGCCTCGCGCCATGGCGGCCTGCTTGTTCGGCCGGCCACCAAGACGGTCCAATCCGATCATCGCGTACTGGCGGGCCAACTGGGCTATCGCTGGGGCAGTACGAAGTCGCTTTGCTGAGGCGGGCATCCCGTTTTGGCTGAGCGGTCTGCGGACCCCGGCTCCGCCGGGGAACTGGAATTTCTGTTCAGTTCCTAAAGCTGGCCGCGTATGGGAAGAAGGCGCATGATTCCCGCCATGAATCGCTGAGCCCAGGTCGTCTCCGGTTCTTTGTCGAAGATGAGGTCCTCGCCGTCACGCCTGCCTCGCCAGCGAACCTCGCCGTCCTCATTGAGGAATACCTCGTAGGTTTGCTGCGGCAGGGCGTCGTCGATGCGAGCGGCGAGCCCCCGGGCCATCTCGGCGGAGTAGATGATGACCCCGGATTCGGTGTTGATGTTTGCCGAGCGCGGGTCGAAATTGAAAGAGCCGATAAAGAGCTCTCTGTCATCCACGATATAGGCTTTGGTGTGCAGCGTCGCTTTCGCGCCGCTCGCGGCGATGATCTCGGCCCCTGCGACGTCTGCATCGGGGCGGACTTCGTAGATCTCGACGCCGTTCTCGAGCAGCGGCTTGCGGGACGGCGCGTATCCGCCGTGCACCGCGAACTGATTGTTTGCGGCCAGCGAATTGGTGATGATCGTGACGTCGACGTCGCGGGCTTCCAGCGCCGAGAAGCCCTGGACGCCCGACTTTCTGGGTACAAAATAGGGCGATATGACGACAACACGTTCCGATGCCGAACCGAGTGACTCGATCAACGGCTTTGTGATCGATGGGGCTTCTTTCGCCTTCCCCCTGATGCCTTTGTCTGGTGAGTCGTAGACCAGCTGGTAAGTTGCCCAGCTGAAGCGGTCCGCCTTCATGTTATCCAGGCGGAAGACCTGATCCTTGACGGCACCGGCGTACTCCGACTCGATGATTGCTTCTCTCGCGCCCCGCAGCTCTCTTCGTACCCGCTCGAGTTCTGCTGCGGGATCGTCGGGCATGCGGGCAAATGCGGCCACCGGCAGCGCTGTCGAGTGGTTCCAGTAAACGTCGAACATCGTCGAGACGTCTTCCACGACCGGGCCGATGCCGATAACGTCGAGATCGCTGAATTTCGAATCCTCGCGCGCTCCGAAGTACTCGTCAGCGATATTGCGGCCGCCGACGATCGTAACCTGGTTGTCCACCGTGAATGACTTGTTGTGCATGCGCCGATTGATGCGGCCGAAATTGGTCAGGCCGCTGACGGCGCGGCCGGCGACGCCGCGATAGAAAGGATTGAAAATCCGGATCTCGAAGTTCGGGTGCGAATCAAGACCCGCCATGCCGAAGTCGGTGCCCTTGGTGAAAACATCGTCCAGCAGCAGGCGTACACGGACGCCCCGATCGGCGGCTTTGAGGAGTTCGTGGATGAGCGCCGCGCCGGTCACGTCGGGCTTGATCAGGTAGTACTGAAGATCGATGCTCCTCTCCGCGTTGGACGCCGTGACCAGGCGCGCTGCCAGCGACTCAATGCCGTCGGACAGAGGGTAAAAGCCTGACTGGCCGGCGGGCTTGCTGCGGAGCAGTTCAGTGAGCGTCTGGCCGTAGGCTGTGTCGGCCGTGTCCGTGTAAGCGTAGGATTCGCTGCGCGGATAGTCGAAATCGATACTGGCGCAGCCGCCAATGGAAAGGGCTGCCGCCGCAAAGGCGAATGTTCTCTTAAGTCTCTGCATGGTTTGTTTCGCGAGTGCTATTTGCAATCCGATCTTACCGCGTCACGGGCCGCCTGGTCCGGGATACGGACGCCAGGCATGTTTCTCGCCGGAGCGGCCGAATCGTCGGGCGTGGTCGATAAATCCGACCTGTCACTAACAGTACTTCCAGGCCGGCCCCATGCAAAATAGCGCAGCGCTCGACCTGCGAACGTGCGCCCACGAAGGCCTCGGCATCCGGCGCCTCGATCCGCTCCCCCGCCTCCGGTGAGCTCGAAGAGTCGGTTAGTTCGACCGCCGCTGACGGCGCGCGGGGGCCACCAAACTCCAATTAATGCAAATCTGGAATGTCGCTGGGACGTCCTGGGCAGAAGTCTGGTCAAGACGGACCGCACCGCGATTGTGACTCGTCTTCTTTTTGTGCCGGAATAAATTCCTCCGCAGCCCTTACCGGCAGAGAATGTGCCGGACCTCGGGCTCGTGTTCTTATTGCCGGCATGCCTTCTCGCGCTCGCGGAGTCGCTGAGTTGTCCAGACCGATAACCTCCGGATTTCCGTGGTCCTGTGACCAGCGGTTTCAATGAGTCATTTCACCCAAGAGTAACCAACTGACTGCGTGAAGCTTTCTGAGTGCGCTAAGTTTTAGCCTCACTTCAACTGCACGGAATCTTCCGATATCCGAATGACCACTCAGTTTCGGACGTGGCCATTCTCCTGCTAGGCTGCTTGCCGGTTATGACCCTGAGCGGACACTCGTATGAAAACCTGGATTGCTGTTCTTGCCATCACCATGCTAATTGTCGGCTGCGGACAGGAGGAAGCCGCGCCCCCTGCAGAGGCTGAATCGCCGGAACAGATCGTCGCCGACACGATTTACTCTGGTGGCCCGATTCTGACCATGGATGATGCGCAGCCCACCGCCGAGGCCGTCGCCGTTAAGGACGGGCGCATCCTCTCCGTAGGATCGCTCGTCGAAGTGAAGGCCTTCGAAGGAGAGGGCACGGAATCGTTCAACCTCGATGGCCGTACGATGGTCCCAGGCTTTGTGGATAGCCATGGCCACGTCGTTATGGGCGGACTGCAGGCGCTCTCGGCGAACCTTCTCGCACCACCCGATGGGGAGGTAACCGATATTGCCAGCCTCAAGGCCACGCTGTCCGCCTGGGCCGAGGAGAATTCGGAGGTCGTCGACCAGGCGAACATGATCATCGGTTTCGGATACGACAATGCCCAGCTCGCCGAAGTCCGGCACCCGACTCGTGAGGACCTCGATGAAGTTTCGGCCGAAATCCCCATCCTGCTCGTTCACCAGTCCGGCCACATCGGTGTCGCAAACTCGGCTGCGCTCGAGTTCGCTGGCGTCGATGCATCTACCGAAGCACCTCCGGGTGGCATCATTCGCAAGGACGAAAATGGCGAACCCAACGGTGTGCTCGAGGAATACGCATTCTTCGCCGTACTGGTTCCGCTGATCGGCGAACTCGGGCAGGAGGGCCTCGAAGCCTTTGCTCGTGCCGGCGCTGAGCTGTGGGCAAGCTACGGCTATACGACGGCGCAGGATGGGAGATCTTCAGGCGGGATAGTCGAGGTGCTGAAGTCACTGGCCGCCGCCGGCGAGATTCCGATCGATGTGGTTGCCTATCCCGACGTGCTGGAGGCCCGCGACTACATCGCCGCGAACGTTTCAAAGACATATACCGACGGGATCCGTGTCGGCGGCTGCAAACTGACTATCGACGGTTCGCCACAGGGGTTCACCGCACTGAGGGATCGGCCGTATTATGATCCGGTCGGCGACTATCCTCCCGATTATGCCGGCTATTCAGCCATTGACATGGAGCAGACGCAGGACGCGGTCAACTGGTGTTACGAGAAGGGCATCCAGATCATCACGCATGCGAACGGCGAGGGTGCCTCCGACATGCTGATCGAAGCCATAGAGAACGCCCAGTCCGAGTTTGGTACGCCCGACATACGGCCGGTCCTGATCCATGGCCAGTTTCTGCGCGAGGACCAGGTCGACAGCTACAAGAAACTCGGCGTGTTCCTGTCGCTCTTCCCGATGCACACGTATTACTGGGGCGACTGGCATCGGGACCACACTGTCGGACCCGAGATGGCGCAGAACATCTCGCCGACCGGTTGGGCCCGGGAGCGTGACATGATATTCGGCTCGCATCATGATGCGCCTGTCGCATTTCCGGACAGCATGCGAGTGTTGTCCGCCACCGTGACTCGGCGCACCCGCACCGGTGACGTCCTCGGCCCCGACCAGCGCGTGGACGTGATGACGGCCCTGAAGGCGATGACGATCTGGCCTGCCTGGCAGCAATTCGAGGAGAACGACAAGGGCTCCATCGAACAGGGCAAGCGTGCCGATCTCGTCATCCTTTCTGACAACCCGGTGACGGTAGAGCCGGATAATCTTGCCAAGCTCAAGGTGCGTCTCACCATCAAGGATGGCGAGGCAATTTACGATGCGGACACTGCACCGCAGGCTGCGCATGCCGGCGTGCCGCTGGCATCGGATCCCGAAGCGGCACACGAATTGTTGATTGCTCTTTACGAGGGAATTGAGCAAGCGCCGGCACCTTCTCGCTGACCGTGGGGATCACCGGGACGATCTGGTCGAAGGGCCTGTATTTCTGATCGCTTCGCTTGCACTCAGGGTTCGCTTCTGGCCGATGGCCGCCGGTCAAATTGGCCATTCCCAGACGATCTGAATGTCGGCTATTGGGCATAGCGGATACACGGCGATGGAGATGGGTTGTCCGAATTCTTCTCTCGCGGCCGTAGAATCGCTGGAATCCGAGGACTCTCACTCTTAGGCTTAGCTAGACCTGAGTGGGACGTAACTCCCTGATCTGCGGGTGTAGTTCAATGGTGGAACCTCAGCTTCCCAATCGGAGTCTCTGAGTTGACCAACCTCTTAACTGCTTGATATCCGCGGTCTTCTGACCACCGGTTTCAACGAGTTAGATCACCCGAAAGTAACCAACTGATTCCAGCAGGCTTTCTGAGTACGCTCAGTTTTGGCCTCACTTTTGAGACCGGTGCAGATGACGCGAAGGCTGCAGGCGAAACCGTATTCCGAGGCCGCACAGGCTCTGGGGCCCATGGTTTTGGCTTCCCCCCACCCGGTTATAGTAGCTTCCAGTTTACGGATTGGACACGGAGCGGAGACGATGACGGGACAGCGAGCGCGAAAGACAATGATGTTTGTCGGACCCCTGCTCACATTGTCGGTGGTCCACTGGCCCGTTGCTAACGCGCAGGAGTTCGAGGCTGGCACTCACCCGGCGGAGCGAAGTGACATCCAGTATTCGCCCTACCCGGAAGAGAATTTTCCCAATAACGTCTACTTCGGCGACACACATCTGCACACGGCCTATTCGGCCGATGCAGGCATGATCGGCAACACGCTCGGCCCGGAAGAAGCCTACCGATTTGCGAAGGGCGAGACAGTCACTTCCAGTACCGGGCTCCAGGCGCGGCTCAGGCGGCCTCTCGACTTTCTGGTGATCGCGGATCACTCGGAGAATCTCGGTCTCGCGCCCGCTATCGCGGAGTCGAACCCGGCGCTGCTGTCGAACCCATGGGGTAAGGAGCAGCACGATCTGGTCAAGTCCGGGCCCGACGGCGCGTTGCAGGCGTACGAGAACTGGATGGCGAAGAACGCCACGCAGGACGACCCGCTAGCGGAGTTGACCGATCTGAAGGCCGAGATGTGGAACAACCTCACCGCAGCCGCCGAGAAGCATAATGATCCGGGCCTGTTCACTGCGCTGATCGGCTACGAATGGACTTCCATGCCGAACGGCAACAACCTGCACCGGAACGTCATCTTCCGCGACGGCAAGGCGAAAGCCGACCAGGTCATTCCTTTCTCTCAGTACGACAGCTTCGATGCCGAGGACCTGTGGGACTGGATGCAGATGTACGAGGACAAGACCGGCGGTCAGGTCCTGGCTATCCCGCACAACGGCAACCTTTCGAACGGGCTGATGTTTGACGACGTCACGTTTTCCGGGGATCCGTTGACGCAAGCCTACGCCGAGCGCCGCCAGCGCTGGGAGCCGGTCTACGAGATTACCCAGCAGAAGGGCGACGGCGAAGCGCATCCGATGCTGTCGCCCGACGACGAGTTCGCCGATTACGCGACATGGGATCTGGCAAGCTTCGGCCCCGAGCCCAAGACCGCTGACATGCTGCCGCGCGAATACGCTCGAGAGGCATTAAAAAGGGGTATGGCATACGCAGCCGAGCTCGGCACCAACCCGTTCAAATTCGGCGTCATCGGATCTACCGATTCACACACATCGTTGGCGACCGCGGCGGAAGACAATTACTTCGGCAAGGTCGTGATCCTGGAACCTTCGGCAGACCCGATCCGCTTCAACGAGGTCATTGCGGGGCGCCCGGCGCCTGAGGGCCATCAGATCTATGCACGCCAAAACAGTGCCTCCGGATTGGCGGCAGTCTGGGCCCGCGAAAATACGCGCGAAGCAATTTGGGACGCGCTGAAGCGAAAGGAAGTTTTCGCAACCACCGGCACGCGGATACGCGTCCGCGTATTCGCCGCGTGGGACTTTGCCGAGGGCGATCTGGATCGCAGCGATTTCGCGCGGCATGGCTACGACACCGGCGTCCCGATGGGTGGCGACCTTTCCGCTGCCCCCGACGGTGCAGCGCCCACGCTGCTGGTACGTGCACTGCGTGATCCGGACGGGGCCAATCTCGACCGCATCCAGATGATCAAGGGATGGGTCGACGACTCCGGTGAAGCGCACGAACAGGTCTATGACATCGCGTGGTCGGGCGATCGCGAACCGGGCGACGACGGCAAGTTGCCGGCCGTGGGCAACACGGTGGATGTCGAGAACGCAAGCTACGACAACTCGATCGGGACACCCTTCCTGCAGGCCTTCTGGACCGACCCCGAGTTCGATCCCGCGCAGCGCGCCTTCTACTATGTCCGCGTCCTCGAAATCCCGACGCCGCGCTGGACGACCTACGACGCCAAGATTTTCGGCGTGGATCTGCCCGACGACGTGCCGAGTTCAATCCAGGAACGCGCCTATACGTCACCGATCTGGTACACGCCGTAAATCACGAGGCAACTCGACGATCTCTTCTCTCCGCACCGGAGATTCGCTTAGACCGCGGGCGGCCTCAGATCTGGCCTCAACCGGCTGCCCTGAGGCCGCAGTTCCCTGATTTGCGGGTGTGGTTCAATGGTGGAACCTCAGCTTCCCAAGCGGTGAACGCGAATCTGGCAGGCCGAATGCCGCTGGCCCTTCCGGCCAGGATGACGGTCGGATTCGATCATCGCGGACCGCCAGAAATGCCCGGCCGGACCCGATGAACGGTCCGGTAAATTACTGATCCCGCCGCAACGGGGAATACCCGCCGGGCTCCTGCTCATCTAGTCATCGCGGCGCTGTACCCGCGGCTCGGGGATTGACTCCTCGTTACCGCGCAGGCTGCGCAGGACATAGCGCCACACCGTCGGATTGAACGCGAGCCCCAGGTGGGCCGCGTCGATTTCCACGTGCGTGACGCGTTGGCTGAAGCGGTCGACGGCGGCCTCACGGGCGACGACTCCGTCGCTTCGGCTCACGATGGCCGTGATAGGCTGCACGATGGGGCGCGCCTCTCGGGCGGCGACGACACGCTCTATCCAGTCCAGATCCTGGCCACGGCGGAGGAACGTGTCGGCAGCCGCGGTGTACTTGGGTCCGCCCACTACCGGCGAACCCAGTGTCACAATGCAGTCAACGATGTCAGGCAGGTCCCGCGCGGCCTCGCGCGCGATATAGCCACCCAGGCTCCATCCCACGAGACAGACGGGACGGCCCGTCTCACCATGCCGTTGCCGAACGCGTTCGACGAAGCGGTCGACGAGCAGCGGCACGCCCACCTCGCCCCGGTTTTGTTCACCTCGGGCCAGGCCCCAGCCCGGCGAGACGGGGGCACTGCG
The DNA here is from genome assembly GCA_037383845.1 of Gammaproteobacteria bacterium. GTDB lineage: Bacteria > Pseudomonadota > Gammaproteobacteria > Steroidobacterales > XN24 > JARRON01. Next base: position 43,920 of record JARRON010000033.1, on the reverse strand, counting down.
GGTCGTGATGTCGAGGCCGGCCAGATTGCGTCCCAGGCCCCACCCTTCCGTCTCGAATCCGCGACGATTGAGCCATGCCCGCATCGGAGCTGTTGCCCGATCGCCGGCGCCGAATCCCGGCAGGGCGATGACGAGTGATCGGCCGCTCACCGGGGCCGGCCGCAGAAATGCCCTGGCAAGGGGCACCGTCATGCGGGTCAGATCGGCGAGCAAGCGGGTCTCTCGCAGCATCATCCGGCGCTGCGGGGGCATGAGCGGCGCGCCTGTGTCATTCATGTTCGCTTCCGTTTTCCGCGGGGGTGTCGGCGATGCCGTGGGGATCGAGTGTTTCGAGGTGGGCACGCATGCGCTCCATCAGATCGCGTGTGAATTCGAGCTCCGGGATGTCGAACGGCGCCAGCTGGGCCCTGACGAATGCTGCCGCGGCGTCGCGGGCGCGGCGGTACAGCGCCTTACCTTCGCCAGTGAGTTCGCAGTAGAACGAGCGCCCGTCAGTCGGGTGCCGGCGGCGGAGGAGCAGGTCATGCGCCTCCAGGCGCGATATGAGACCTGTCACGTTGCCCTTTGTAACGAGCAAGTCGTCGGCGATCGACTTTGGCGTCGCGTATTCACGATGGCGCTCGATAGCTGACATCACGTCGAACTGCGCGACAGTCAGCCCGAAGTGCTCGAGCATCTGCGCGTAGCGCCGTGTGCAGGTCTGGTACGCGTGCACGACGGCGAGCCAGCTTTCGGCTTCCAGGCGTCGGCGGTCGATGTTGGACATAGCGATCATCCTCATTTAGTTGAAGTATAAACGATAAGGTTTACATGTCAACTAAACGGGGTGAGGCCAGCCTCGCGAATGGCACCCCTGGGACCCGGGTACATCTGCCGGTGACTTTGCGGACAACTCCAGGGATGACGCCGGGCTGCGGCTGCAGCGGCCGCCCCGGCGTCGCAGGCCGGCCGTCGCTTCTCTCCGCCTGGAAGATTCGCTTAGAATTCGCGCGTAGGCAGGGTAGGCTCAGGCAGAGGCCGTGCAGCCCTCGCTTCACACTTCGCGGGTGTAGTTCAATGGTAGAACCTCAGCTTCCCAAGCTGATGACGTGGGTTCGATTCCCATCACCCGCTCCAGATGTCAGAAGGCCCGGCTTGACCGGGCCTTCGCTTTTCTGCCGGTGCTTCGATGGGATGAGAACCCACGTGGTGGGTTTGACCGATCGGCAGGACGGCCGATCGGCACGGTGCGGCGAATGCCGCGCCGCCCTCTGCTGGTCGTGCTGACGGACCATCGGAAGGCGTCGCTGGTGACTCGCAAGCTTGCCGCTGGCCATGTCAACATGGCATGAACACTCCGGCACCCAGCGCCGTAAACCGTGCGCAGCACTTTCCTTCTCATCGCCGCCTTTGTCTTTTTCTGGAATTCCGGGTTCATCGGCGCGGAGGTTGGCCTGGACTACGCCCGGCCGTTCACCCTGCTGTTCTGGCGCTACTGGGCCCTTGCCGGCGTGCTGGCTGTCTATCTCGCCGTGCGGGGCCGGCTCCGCTGGCCGGGTGCCCGCCGAGTGGGCCTTGCCGCAGTGGTCGGCGTACTCGCCCACGGGGCCTGGCTTGGGTGCGTGCTGCTTGCCCAGGATGCGGGCGTGCCGCCCGGCATCGTGGCCCTCGTGGTGGCGCTGCAACCCATGACGGTCGGGGCGCTGTCGGGCCGCGTGGTCGGGGAGCCGATCCTCGCCCGCCAGTGGCTCGGCCTGGGCCTGGGATTTGCCGGGGTGCTGATCGCGGTGCTGTCCCGCATGGATTTCGAAGACTCAGCCTCGGTGTCCGCCCACCTTTTGCCTTTCGGCTCGGTTGCAGCCATCACCACGGCGACTCTCATCGAGCGGCGGATCGAGTTGCGTGCACCGGCGCTGGACCTTCCGGTGGACCAGGCCCTTTTCTGGCAGGCGCTGGCTACAGCCGTTGTCGTAACCGGTCCGGCAGTGTTGCTGGAAGGCCTCGAGGCAAACTGGACCCCCGTTTTCGTCGGCACCATGGCCTGGCTGGTCATTGCCGTATCCCTGCTGGCCTACGCCCTGATGTGGGCATTGCTGCCTCGCCTGGATGCGACCCGGGTGTCGAGCCTGTTCTACCTGGGCCCACCCGTGACAATGCTGATGGCCTGGCTGACGTTCGGGCACACGCTGCGGGCAACGGACGTGGCGGGGCTGCTCGTGGCCGCGCTGGGCGTGCTGTTCGTGCTGCGGCCGCGGACCGGCCTTCGTGGACGAGCGGGAGCGGGGCGCTCCTGAGGTCGTCGCACCCGCCATAAGAAAGGCCGCGCCGGGGAGCCCTGGCGCGGCCTTGTCATTACCGGGACGTAACGCGGGTCAGTCGGTCTCGACGGTGACGGCCGCGTTCTCGACGATCACAGGGTACCTGTAACCCATGCCGAAGTCCTTGTTCAGGGCCACGGCGCCACTGATCACCACCAGGTCGCCGACCGCTGGCACCGGTTCGCTGGTCGTGACCGTAAGGTCGTTGGTGCCATCGCCGCCGGAGCCGTCTCGCACATGCAGCCAGTTCCGGCCCATGATCCCGGCGTTGACCTTGACCACCTTGCCGCGAACCGTGACGGTCTCGCCTTCGAGGTCGGCCTTGCCAGCGTAGACGTCGGCGACGGTCTGGCCGCCTTCCGCTTTTGCGATGCCTGACAAGTTCACGTCCGTCTCGGCCGTTGACGGCATCGGGTGCGGCTGGTCCGCCATTTCGGCGGGCATTGGGTGAGGCTGGTCGGCCATCTGGGCCGTCTGCGTGGTTCCGGGGGCAGCGGCCGTCTGCGCAGGCTGCTCCTTGCTGCATGCAGCCAGCGATGCAGCGACAGAGAATGCGAGCAGGCTGGCGAAAAAAATCTTGGACACAGGGATTGCTCCGAATTGGATTGGATTTACGCCGGGGCGCGTGATCCGCCATTTTAACGCAGTTGCTTCTTCGCTCGCCGAGCGGTTGAACTGGCGGTCCAGGCGTCTAGGGTTAACAGTAGAGTGATCAACCCCCCGGCCCGCCCGGGTCAAGGAGCGACCGGTCAAGTGTTTATCGAGAAAGTCAAAAGCGAGGGCCTTGCGCACCTTTCTTACGTGATCGGCAGCGAGGGTGAGGCCGCTGTGATCGATCCGCGCCGGGACTGCGACGTCTACAGCGAGCTTGCCGCGAGGAACGAATGCCGCATCACGCGGATTTTCGAGACCCACCGCAACGAGGACATCCTGTCGGGCAGCGCGGTGCTGGCGCAGCGCACCAACGCCACGGTCCATCACGGTCCCGACGCCGCCGGGAAGGTCAGGTTCGCCCGGACCACCCGGGAGGGGGACGAGTACCGGATCGGCAACATCCTGCTCCGGGTGCTCCAGACCCCCGGACACACGGACGACAGCCTGTCCTTCGCCCTGGTGGATACCGATGCCGGCCCGGACGTCTTCGGTGTGTTCACCGGGGATGCCTTGTTCATCGGCGACGTGGGCCGCACAGATTTCTATCCGGACCGTGCCCGGGAAGTGGCTGGCCTGCTTTACGACAGCCTGCAGAAACTCCTGGCGCTGGGTGACCAGGCCGTGGTCTGGCCCGCTCACGGGGCCGGGTCCGTTTGCGGCTCCGGCATGGCGGACCGGGAAGTCTCCACCATAGGCCATGAGCGCCTCCACAATCCGCGGCTGCAGATCAGCGACCGGGAGGCGTTCATCGAGGCCAAGCTGGCCGAGCACCACGAGCAACCGCCCTATTTCCGCTATATGGAGGAGATGAACCTCCGGGGCGCCGCGGCGATCCCTAATTCCCTGGTGCCCACTCCGCTGAGCGCCACGATGCTGGAGGCGATGAGAGAAGAGGTCACCGTCGTGGACGTGCGCAGCGCATCTGCGTACCTGGGGGCGCACCTGGAAAACAGCCTGGCTTTGCCCGAGGACACGATTTCCAGCTTTGCAGGCTGGCTCCTGGAGCCCGACGAAGCTCTGGTGCTGATCGCAGATGACGCGGCCCAGTCGAGGCGGGCGGCGCGATACCTGTTGCGGATCGGCTACGATGGGATCCGCGGTTACCTGGCACCTTCTCTGACCGCATGGGCGGCCGGCGGAGGCGAGTTCGGCTCCCTGCCGGCGGCCGATGCAAAGGCCATTAAACGCAGGATAGACAGAGACGACGACGACTGGATCCTGTTGGACGTGCGCGGCGAGGACGAGGTCAAAGCGGCCATGATCCCGGGCGCCAGGCACCTCTACCTGGGCCGGCTTCCCGGAGCCGTTGCTGAGCTGGACAGGGACGCCGCTTACACGGTGATGTGCGGCAGCGGCACCCGGGCGACCATCGCAGCCAGCGTGCTGCGCCGCGCCGGCTTCACGCGTGTGGATCTGTTCCTCGGATCCATGGGCGCCTGGCAGAAAGCAGGACTGCCGACGGAAGAAGGAGACTGAGGTCCGACGAACTCGGTGCCGCTTCCGAAGCAGCCATGGCCTTTCGGGCCTCGATTCCGGGGCCGTCATCCGCAGCACTGCGGGCGCGGCGGCAGGTCCCCGCGGCTGCTGCCCGTTCCTGCCGGAGCGACGTCGTGGGCGTATGCTCCTGGCGCTTCGCGTTATCTTGGCGGTGTCTGATGCTCGGGCTAACATGCATCGCGCATATCCGGGGGCGGGGCAATGGAGAGGAGTGACGGAGAAGTCCCCCGTCTGATGATTCGCTGGAAAGATGGTGATCGCGAGGCTTACGAACGCCTGGCGGCGCTTGTCTACCCGGAAATCCGTGCGATGGCTCAGCGAAGGGCACGAGGCAGCGCTCCGCTCGGAGCCTCTACCCTGGTGAGCGAGACCTACCTGAAGTTCCTGTCGGCAGGCGAAAGCGGGCCGGCGGATCGCCAGCAGTTCTTTTCCCTGATGGCAACCATCATGCGGCAGGTGATCATCGACGAGGCCCGCTCCCTCCAGCGGCTTAAGCGGGCGGGACGCAAGGTCACGCTGAACGAGGAGGCGGTGTCGGTCGATTCCCTTGACCGCGCCCAGTTCCTGATCCAGGTGGATGAGATCGTTGATCGTCTCAAGGACACCGACGAGCGCATGTGCCGGGTCTTTGAATGCCGCTTCTTCGCCGGCCTCACGACGGCCGAGACCGCGGAGGCGGTCGCCAGTTCCGAGCGTACCGTCGAAAGGCTATGGAGCAGGTCGAGGCAGCTTGTGCGGGAAATGCTCGAGTAGTCAGGACCCCCACGCTTACAGGGTCATGTCGAGGCCGAGAATCACCCGGTCCTGGTCGGCAAACTGGCCGAAAATTCCGGATCCGTCACCGTAGAAGACATCTGCGCCGAGTCGCAGGGAGAGGTTGTCGCTGACCGCGTAGGAGATCGCCGGCCTGACCACGCCGTCCCCGTCGGTCAGCGAGGCGTACCACTTCAGTTCAGTTCGAAGCGTCTGGTAGAGAAACATCTTTCTGGCGAACAGCGTGAATATCCAGTCTGTTTCCGGCCTGACGAGTCCGGGAGCCGGGTCGCGAACGTGGTCGACAAATAATTGCGTACTCAGGAAAACATCGCCTGGCGCGTCTATGTCTGTCCCCAGGGCGGCCGAGATGTTGTCCTGCCGGGTGACGCCGAGCAGTCCTTCCTCTGTACGCGTGTTGTAGGAAAGATCGGGCCGGATGGCCGCCTCGCCGCGCAGCGCAGTATTGCCGAAGGATCTGGCGAAGCTGAAGCCGTAAAGCTCCCTTCGCCGGTAGTTGTGCGCCAGCGCAGGTCCATCACCCGTCAGCTCCACGGTGGCGTAAGGCCGCGGGTTCAGGCCGCTCAGGGCGACAACCGACCAGTCCCAGCCATCCGTGAAGCCCCGGATCCTCGCCCCGACAGCGCCGTCCTTCCACGCGTCGTCGGGGCGGTTAACCACAGCCGGGTCCGGAGCCGGCGAATCGATGGGTGCGCCGAACCGGAAGCGGGGAGCACGGAACGCGAAGTAAGCGTCGGGCCGGGGTAGCTCATGCACGGTGGGATCCGGCGCCCAGGCCACCTGCGCCAGCGCCGCACCCATGGGCCACTCCAGGCTGGCGGCCCAGAGGCCGATGCGTGAATCCGGGAATCCGTCGAGTATGAACTCGCGGAAGCTCTGTGGATTGAGGGCGTCCAGGATCTTAAACCCGTCCAGCGAGCCCCAGACAATTTGCTGCTTGCCCAGCCTCATGCGGGCCGGTCCCAGGATCGCGTCGACGTAGGCGTCACGCAGTTCCGCAGTGCCCACCGTGCCGAGGGTCGCGGGGCGCGAAAAGCTCGAGTAGGTTCGGAGGTCCGGACGTCTCGGCTCCAGCTCGTCCCGGGCGTCGGCGCGAACTCGTGCTGACACACGGAAGTCCAGATTGTCGGTGAGCAGCCCCTCAACGGCCGGTTCCAGAGTAAGTTCCTGCTGCACGGAGCCGCCGTCACGGGTACTCCAGCCCATGTCGGCTGACAAATCCAGCTGCAGTGTTTCCACCTCTGCCGCGACAGCCTGGCCGGCCCAAAGACTGACCAGGACGAAGGCGGCTTTTTGCCTGGGGCCCATGGTTTCCCTACCATCGCAGCCCGGTCGGCGTCAGGGCCGCGTCGGGAATGTCCGCCCCGAAGTCGATACGGGTGTACCGGAACGAGGTGCTGTGTCCCGTCTGGTGGTTCTCGACCGAGATAGCGCGGGCCTCCCAGATGCCGGCTACCTGCTCCACTTCCAGAACATTGACGGTCTTCAGCGGCTGGCCCGCGGGGTCCTGGAATTCGATCCTGACAGGCATCCAGCTGCCGGTGTCGATGACCGCCGAAAATCCTCCGTAGCCAAGCTCCTGCCGGACGGCGTCTGACGCTGCTTTTCCGGCGATGCGCACAACGTTGTCCCCGTCGCCCGGCTGGGCCTGGAGAAGCGAGAACTCGTAGTCGTCCAGGTCGAACTTCAGCTGGGAGTCGATGTCCTCGTAGGTAAAGTCGGTTCCCAGAAAATAGTCGCCTCGGTCCGAGGGCGGGATGCGCCGAACTTTGCCGGTAGCCGGCAGGTAAAGCCAGCGGTTGTCGTCCTCGGCCGGATCCTCGGGGTCGTGACTCAGGAAGGTCGTGTCGCGGATGGATTTCGGCGACGTAAAGCTGAATCGGATCTTGCGCACCCCCTCGGCGGTCTTCCGCAGCACCACAGCGCCGCGCTCCCGGGTTTTGCCCCGGCGGTCCGTGAGGGTCATCTGGAGCTCCCTTTCCACCGCGCTGCCCACCGGACGGCCCGCCACGCGTTCCGCGACCAGGCGGGCACTCATATCCCCGTCGTCGGCGCGGACTTCCCCGCACGCGAGGCTGAACGCCAGCGACCCGAAAGCCAGCAGGACGACGGCATGCCCCGTGGCCGGTGTCTTCAGACGGGCTTCATCCCGCCGGGATCTCAGCGCAAACACCGCGGGCACCAGCACCAGGGCGCCGAGGAACCCGCTCACCGCGGCCACGGCAATGAGTCCGCCGAAACGCTGCAGGGTCGCCAGCTCGGATAGCAGCAGAACAGAGAAGCCCGCCGCGAGGGCAAGGGCGTTGAAGAAACAGGCCCGGTTGGCTGCCGGAAATCTGGCGAGGATCGCATCCCGGACGGTCTGGATATTTCCTTCGCCGACGCGGTGGATGCGGCTTATGAGATGGATGGCGTAGTCCACCCCCAGACCAAGGGAGATGGCCGCAAACATCGAGGTGGAAGGTTCCAGGTACACCCCGACGACCCCCATCACGCCATAGATGCACAAGATGGCGAAGCTCACGGGCGCAATGGACACGATGCCCGGGAGGAGGCCGCGGAACAGGGCGATCGACGCGCCGAGGATAAGCAGCAGGGAGATGGCGAGGCTCTCGAAGTGGCTGGCCGCCAGCCTGTTCATCCAGTGGTAATCGACGTTGACCCGGCCGCTGAGCAGCCCGGTAAGTCCCGGCTCATTGAACGTCTCTTCCAGGTATCGCTCCATCTCGGCCACGACCGGACGCTCTTCGCTGGACAGTGACGACGTCATGAAGCCCCGCACCAGTGCATGCTGGTAATGGAGATCGATCTCCTCCTCCAGTTCGGTGGGGTCTCCGGACGCCTCGTACATGAGCAGGTACTGCGCGATGGCATTATCTTCGTCGGGCAGCGCACGACCGTCACCGGATTCGCCTGGCCCGCCGGCCAGCGCGACATGAAGCCTGTCCAGGTAGTCCGTGATCGCCACCGTCTTGTCAACGAAGGGCTGTGACTCCATGAAGTCCTGGAGCGCGGCCATCTTTCGAAGGCGCCGGGCGTTCAGTAGCCCGTCCGGCGCGTCGGTGGTGACCATGACGTCCAGCATGGAGCTGCCGGCGAAGGTGTCATTGAGCACGCCGTCGGCGATCCGCACCGGCTCGTCCGCCCTGAAATTCTCGACCAGCGACCTGTCAATCCTGAGCTGGCTTGCGCCGACGGCTGCGATCACCGCGAGCACGGCCATGCCGCCCAGGGCGGCGCCGGGATGGGCCGCGCTTGCCAGGGAGACGCGGGTCAGGGTGCGCGCAATAGGGTCTCCGCCCTCGCGGTGCCAACGGGCAAAGGCGGGCGACCGGTTCAGCTTCAGAATGATCATGAGATTCGGCAGCGCGAACAGGGAATAGAACCAGGCCAGCAGGACCCCCAGCGCCGCGTACCAGCCAAACAACGCGATGGGGGGCATGACCGACGCGACGGCGATGCCGACGAACCCTGCTGCTGTAGTCAGGGTCGTGAGCGTCACGGGCTTCCACATGTCCGCCATGGCTTCGATAACCAGACCTCGTGTCGTGGAACCCGGTCGTTCCTCCCGGAGTTCGTAGAACCGCGTCATGATGTGGATGGCGTCGGCGACAGCGATGGCAATGATGACCACCGGCAGTGCGCTCGTGATGGCGTAATAGGGTGTCCCCAGCCAGGCCATCGCGCCCACGGTGCCCACCGCCGCACCAACGATGACCAGCAGCGGCCCGAAGACCGCACGTGCCTTGAGAAACGTCAGGAAGACGACAACGATGATGACCACGATCGCCGCCGGCTGGAGGCGCCTGGCATCTTCATCGATGAAACGACTGAGATAGCCTCCGACGGCAGCCTGGCCGGCGACATGAACCTCCAGGCCGGGTTGCTCGGTCTGCTTCGCAAGTCCGACGATCCGTTCGTAGGAATCGCTGGCCAGGTCCTCGTCCACGAGCTCGGCAATGATCATTGCGCCTGAGCCGTCCTCCGATACCAGCGTCCCGACGTGCGGCGGCATGGCTGCCACCCTCTGGCGGAGGGAACTTATGGCGTCGTCGTCGACGGGCCCGTCCGGGAAATAGGGCTCGATGTCCAGGGAGACGTCGTCGCCGCTGATACTGGACTCCGAGGCGAGGCTCATCACCCGGTCGGCGCGCACGTTGTCCAGTGCTGCGATGGCCTGGTGGAGACTGCGCAGCTGCTCCAGGGCTCCAGGCTGGTAGATCCCGTTGCGTGATGGCGTCACCAGGGCGACGATGATCGGGTCCCGCAGACCGAAGATCTCTTCGGCCCGGTCCCGGACGGTCACGGAAGGATGATCCCTTGGGATGAATGCCTCCACGGACGTGTCCTTGACCAGCCCAGGCAGGCCGGCGGCGCAGCTCGCGGTGATGACAAAGCCCAGCAATACTGCGAGCCACGGACGCCTGGTCAGCTTCTCGAACAGCGCTTCAGCCGGGCTGTGCGGCGTGGTTCGGGCGCTCATTGCACGAGCTCCCGGTCGGGCTTGTCGGGGCTGACGCGCTGAGACCCGCGGCCCGGGAGGCTGACGGCCAGTCCCCTGGCGTCGTCGAAGATGCGCTCTTCCGCGGACAGCCAGTCACGCAGAAACGAGGGTTCCGGGAGGGAAGCAGCACCGGGCGCGACGGCCTGGACGACTCTTGCAGTGCCGACCCAGCCGGTCCTCTCCCGCAGGGCGGCGCGGGTGATGCCTGCCGCCACGCAGCGCTCGTTGTCGTCCACGAAAGTGTGCTCCAGGTAGAACCACCTGGCGTCCCAGAAGATCAGGCGCGTTCGGACGCAGTAGCGCTGCACGACGTGCAGGGAGTGGCGGTAACGCATCATGCCGCCCCCGACGATCGCGCCCCAGCGGTGTCGCCACATGGCGGCGCCAACGCCGCAGCGAACCATCCACTCCACGCGGGCTGCGTCCATGATCTGCATGTAGCGGCCGTTGTTCATGTGGCCGAATGCGTCGATGTCGTTGACCCAGACGCGGAAATACGACTCGGCGATATCGAACGGTGAGATCCGGGGTGCAATCCAGCCCCGGAGCAGACTGCGGAACAGGCGTAAGTACAGGTTCATGTTGCCCCCCCGGCCACACTTTGTGTCTGTCCTCAACCATTAAGAACGACACAGGGAGGTGGAACCCGCCACATGGCGACGGAAGAAGAGGGCAAAAATCCGGCAGCGCTATCCGCGCATCAGGTCAGAGCGCCGCGAGGCGCCGGGTCAGGTCGTCTCTCCCGGGAAGCGTCTGTCCTACCAGTGCCAGAGCCTCTGACTTCGCGCGCGCGGCATCAGCCGGGGCCTCCGTCGCCGCGGCGACCTCAGCGACGACCACCGCCGCCTCGACACGCTCCGGGATGCTGGCCGGCATGTCGGCAATGCCGGGTGCGGCGCGCGACAGCCAGCGGCGCGCGGCCTCCTCATCACCCGCCATCAGCGCCGTAAGGGCCAGCTCGACCAGGATCTCGGTCGTGCGGACATGCTTCTCGTCGTACTCATGCAGTCGCCCTTCCAGTCCCGCCCGAAACTCCGCCGTCGCATCATCCAGTGCGCCCTGTGAACGCAGATACTGGCCCCGAACAAGATGTAGATATGCCATCTTGGGATGGCCGCTTCCGAATGCCTCCTTGTAGGCGCGCTCAGCCTGTTTCAGTAGCACCGCGGCGTCGGTATCATGGCCAGTGCGGATCTGTGACTGGACGAGCTGAAGAAGCGACCGGGCTGTGGAGGGGTTGACCTCGCCCATCACCCGGGACTTGATCGAGGCGGCTTCACGCAGCATCCCGGCACCCCTCGCCGTTTCGCCCCGCAGGGCCAGCAGGTTGCCGTAGTTGTTGAGCAGGAAGGCGTATTGTTTCGGGTAGGCCTTGGCCAGTCCGTCGATGGCGAGACCTCTCTCGAATTCCTCGGCGGCCCGGTCCAGCTCGCCCAGCGATTCGTATGCGTTCCCGATACTGGTCAGGAGTCTGATCTGGACGAGCAGGTTGTCCGGCGCGATCTCTTCAGCGATGGCTCTGGCCCGCATGAGGCTTTCCAGGGACCCTTCGATATCTCCCATTCGACGGGCCGTCACGGCGACGTTGTTGTATGCCCGAACCGTCCTCAGGTGATGCTCGCCGAAGTTCGCCCGGGAGACCCGCAGCGAACGTTGTGCATACCCCAGCGCGGCTTCGTACTCACCGGCCAGGAAATGTGACCTTCCGAGCTCGGAGTATGCCGAGATCAGGCCCCGGTACTGCGGTCCCTCGATCTTTTCGTAAATGGCGGCAGCCTTCAGGGCATAAGCGCGGACAGCCTGATGCGCCTCAAGCTGTCCGTAAATGGAAGCCTGTCCGGCGTAGGCCCGGGCAAGGGGAATGCCGCGTTGCCCCGGCAGGGACTCGAGAAGCTCGATGGCCTTCAGTCCGTACTCTGCAGCTGCCTGGAAGTTCCCACGATGTTCCTCGAACCGCGCGGCGGCAGAGTACAGATCGGCAGCGGCCGGTGCGGAAACGGCGTGCCGTTCCATCAGGGCCAGACCCTGATTCAGGTGCGTCTCCGATGCGTGGCGATCACCGTCGTAGAGGCCCACCCGGACGAGTTCCGCCAGGACAGACATTCCGAGATCCGTATCCGCCACGCGCATCGACGCTTCCAGGGCTTCTGCCAGCTGGGTTCTGGCCAGTCCAGGACGATTCAACTCCCGGTTGGTCATACCCTGGACGCGGAGCAACTCGGCCCGCAGCCTGGGTTCATCGACGAGGGAACGCTCGATGAGTCGCGTCGTGCGCTCCAGGACCAGCCGGAGAGGCTCGTTCTGCAAGTCTGAGTCCGGGTCGTTGCCCTGGCGCCGCAGGCCACTCGTTTCCATCAACTCGCTGTAGGTATCCGTGATGAGCTCCGACATCGCGTGAAGAACGCGCTCAGCGGTCCGGGCCCGGGCCTCGGCCACTTCCCGGGCCTCACGAAGGTCTACGGCGTAGATCACGCTCCCGCCGACGGCGATAAGCAGTGCGGCGAGAGCAAAGGTTGACGCCGCCTTGTTCCGCGTCACCAGCTTGCGTAGCCGGTAGAGGGTGGCGCCCCGCCGGGCGGACACAGGATATCCTTCCAGATAACTCAGCAAGTCCGTGCGAACGGCGCCTACGTCCGGGTAGCGATCGCCGGGTTCTGCGCGAAGGCATTTCTCAACGATGGCGATGAGATCCGAGGGAATGTCTCTGCGCGCATCTTCGGAAACCTGGACCTCCCGGCCGGAAGCGGCTCGGTTCACCGCTTCCTCCAGGGAGGTCTCGCTGAATGGCGGTTCGTCGGCCAGCACCGAGAGGTACAGCGCGCCAAGCTGGTAAATGTCGGAGCCGGTGGTAATCGGGCTTCCGAGGAGCTGCTCGGGACTCGCGTACTGAGGTGTGAGGAGTCTTTCGCCGCGCGTTTCTTGCGTCGTGGCCGGGTCCAGCAGCTTTGCGATGCCGAAATCAAGCAGCTTCGGATTGCCGTCACGAGTCACCAGGACGTTTGACGGCTTGATGTCGCGGTGGACCACCAGACGGGCGTGGGCGAACGCCACGGCGTCCGTGATCCTGGCCAGCAGCCTGACGCGTTCGTCTGTGGAGAGATCCTGCTGGCGGCAGTAATCGTCGACGGGTAAGCCGTCGACATATTCCATCACCAGGTATGGCCAGCCCTCTTCGGTCTGGCCTCCGTCGTAGAGCTGTGCGATGCAGGGATGGTTGAGGCCGGCCAGAATCTGGCGCTCAGTCTGGAATCGTCGCGCTACGTCCGTCGCAGGCGAGACGCCCGGGACAAGCTTGATCGCCACGGTGCGCTCGAAGTCCCCCTCGGCGCGCTCGGCTCGAAGAACGAGCCCCATTCCACCGCTGCCGACAAGGCCCGTGACCCGATAGCCGCCGAGCACGCGGCCCGTCAGCTGCCGGATATGTTCGGCCTGGGCATCCGGCAGGGCCCGAATGCCACCGCCTGTCCTGAGCCACTCGTCTCTCGGATCCGTCATATCTTGTCCCCCGGCAAGACACGGCGGCGGGACGGACTGCCTGTCCCGTCCCGACCGCTTCATTCTAGCTATAGAACGACGCGGCAGGCCAAGATCCGCCACTGACAGGCGTTGCGCGCCGCAGCATGCGTCCCCGCCCCTTATCCATTGGTCGAACCTATCGGTAAACCGTGATTTACGCCGTAGGGCGGGAGGCGTATGACCGGGAATTCAAGGACCGGCCCCATCCGGCGCCGGTCACCGACCCATGGGGACGCAAACAATGTCCCGATCTGAAACATCAGGCAGTTACGAGATCGTCGCCCGGGAAG
>JARRON010000033.1:0-30323 GCA_037383845.1 Gammaproteobacteria bacterium | reverse complement strand
GGCGGCCCGGCCGGGCCAGTTCGTGATCGTCATGTCCCACCCGGAAGGGGAGCGAATCCCACTGACCATCGCGGATTTCAACCGGGAGGCCGGCACCGTCACCCTGGTCATCCAGGCCGTGGGCAAGACCACGAAGGAGATGCAGCGGGCCTGCCAGGCGGGCACTCACCTGCATGCCCTGGTCGGGCCCATGGGCGTCCCCAGCCAGATCGGGGAGGCGAAGAAGGTGCTTTGCGTCGGCGGCGGCCTGGGAGTCGCGCCGGTTTACCCGCAGGCCCGGGGGTTCAGGGAAGCCGGTGCCTACGTCATTGGCGTGGTCGGCTTCCGCAACAGGGACCTGGTGTTCTGGGAGGACAAGTTCGGCGCCGTCTGCGACGAACTCATCGTCTGCACCGACGACGGTTCCGCTGGCGTGAAGGGCAACGTCACCGACGGCATGAAGCTTGCCATCGAGAAACACCCGGACATCGACGAGTGCGTGGCCATCGGTCCTCCCGTCATGATGAAGTTTGCCGCCGAGACCACCCGGCCCCACGGGATCAAGACCATGGTGAGCCTGAACCCGGTCATGGTGGACGGCACCGGCATGTGTGGCGGCTGTCGCGTCAAACTCTCCAGCGGCATCAAGTTTGCCTGCGTGGACGGTCCGGACTTCAACGGCCACGAGGTGGATTTCGACGACCTGATGTCCCGGCTGGACCGCTACCAAGAGCAGGAAGCCCGCGCCATGGCCCGCTTCGACGAAGACTGCCGCATGCACGCGGAGTTCAAGACGGCCGAGGCCGAGGAACACGGCGACGCCTGAACCCACCCCAGCTTCACGAACTGGCTGCGACGACCTTATGGCACCCAAGAAACGCACGATCCGCACCATCCCCCAGGAACGCACGCCCATCGCGGAGCAGGATCCGCAGGTCCGTGCGAAGAACTTCGACGAGGTGACCCTGGGATACACGGAGCCGGAGGCCTTGCTGGAATCCGAGCGCTGCCTCATGTGCCCGGACGAGCCCTGCGTCCGGGGCTGCCCGGTGGGCATCGACATCCCCGGCTTCATCAAGAAGATCGGCGAGAAGAACTTCCACGGCGCCTACGACGTCATCACCGACACCAACCTGCTACCGGCAGTATGCGGACGGGTCTGCCCCCAGGAGAACCAGTGCGAGGGTGTGTGCACCGTGGGCGAAAAGCTCGAGCCAGTCGCCATCGGGCGGCTCGAGCGGTTCATCGGCGACATGGCTATCGCCGAGGGCTGGAGCAACGTGCCCTACATCGAGCCCAACGGGCTGAAGGTCGGCATCGTGGGTTCCGGCCCGGCGGGCATGGCCTGTGCGGCGGACATGGCCAAGGCGGGCTGCGAGGTCACGGTGTTCGAGGCGTTCCACGAGGCCGGCGGCGTGCTGAAGTACGGTATTCCGGATTTCAGGTTACCCAACCCGGTCGTGGACGGCGAATTGGAAAAGCTCATCCAGCTGGGAATCAGGTTCGAGTGCAACACCCTGGTGGGCAGGCTCTTCAGCATCGAGGAGATGCTCACGGAGATGGGCTTCCACGCGGTGTTTATCGGCACCGGCGCAGGCTACCCCAGCTTCATGGGCATCCCCGGAGAGTCCCTGAACGGCGTGCTGTCGGCCAACGAGCTCCTGACCCGATGCAACCTCATGCACGGGCGGGAACCGGAGAAGTACGACACGCCGCTGCCGCCGTCGAGGAACGTGGCGGTCATCGGCGCCGGCAACACGGCCATGGACGCCATGCGGGTCTCACTGCGCCTGGGGGCGGAGCAGGTGCACTGCATTTACCGCCGCAGCCGCACGGAGGCACCGGCCCGGGCTGAAGAAGTCCATCACGCCGAGGAGGAGGGCATCCAGTTCCACTGGCTGACCAACCCGGTGGAGATACTGGACGACGGCAACAACAACGTCCGGGGGCTCAAGTGCATCCGGATGGAGCTCGGCGAGCCCGACGACTCTGGCCGCCGGCGCCCGGTCCCGGTTCCCGGGAGCGAGTTCGAGTTCGAGGCGGACCTGGTGGTCTACGCTATTGGTACAAACGCCAATCCAATCATCGGCCAGACCTCCGGCCTGGCGTTGAACAAGTGGGGCTATATCGAGGCCGACGAGAACCTTGCCACTTCCGTGGCCGGCGTGTTCGCCGGCGGCGACATCGTCACCGGCGCGGCCACGGTGATCGAGGCCATGGGCGCCGGCCGGAAGGCGGCGCGCAGCATGAAGGCCTGGCTGGGCCTCCGTGATACCGAGGCCGCCTGCGCCCTCCCGGAGGCCGGCCCCGACGAGAAGCTGTTCGGGCTGGACCCGGTCGAGCACGATTTCGCACTGGTGAGGGTGCCCGCGAGTGTGGGCTCCCCCGGCGCTTCCCCATAGCAACATCCCGTATAACCACGAGTCACATGAACGCTATACCCGCGGAAAAACTGACCTCCGAATCCGGCGGTCCGGCGGCGCAAAAGACGCCGGTCACCCTGGAAGAGCACATCGTCGAGATCATCAGCGACTCCGGCGAGGGCGCCCAGCGCTGCGGACAGTCCCTGGGGTCCATTGGCGCACGCATGGGCAACGGCGTCTGGACGGTGGAGATTATTCCCGCCGAGATCCAGCCACCCGCCCGCAGCGTGGCCGGCGCCAGCGGCAACCGGGTGCGGCTCGGCTCGAAACCGGTGACCAACGGCGGCGACGAGGCCGACCTCGTGGTGGCATTCAATGAGCAGGTGCTGCTCGGGCGGGTCCGCGACGGCGAGCTGAAGGAAGGCTGCACCATCCTCCTCGAAAACATGTGGGAGGAGCACCGGGACGAATCCGTTCGCTCCATGTACACCAGCACCGTATCGGAGCTCAGAGCACAGGGTTACAACGTGATCGAGGTGCCCATGGAGCGGGAGTGCCTCAAGATCGTCTCCGACGCCCGCCGCGGAAAGAACATGTTCGTGCTCGGGATGTTCTGCAGCATCTACAGCCTGGACCCGGAACTGGGCCGGCAGCAGGTCGCCGTTGCGCTCAAGAAGAAGAGCCAGAAGGTCATCGAGACCAACCAGCGGCTGCTCGAGGCCGGTTACGCATGGGCGGAAGAGAACCTGCCCCTGAAATACCGTATACCGGCCATCAAGGCCGCCGAACCCCAGGTCGTGGTCAACGGCAACACGGCTCTCGCCCTGGGGGTGCTGGCCTCCGGGATGGACATCTGCGCCATGTATCCGATCACGCCGGCCACCTCCGTCTCCCACTACCTGAGCGACGTGTTCGAAAAGGTGGGCGGACTGGTCCACCAGGCGGAGGACGAAATCGCCGCGGCCACCTTCACCCTGGGGGCCTCCTACGCGGGCAAGTGCGCCGTGACGGTGACCTCGGGGCCGGGCTATTCCCTGAAGCAGGAAGCCCTTGGCCTGGCGGTAATGGCGGAGATCCCCATGGTCGTGATCAACGTCCAGCGAGGCGGGCCAAGCACGGGCCAGCCCACCAAGGCCGAGCAGGGCGACCTGCTGTCGGTCATCTACGGCAGCCACGGCGATGCGCCGAAGGTCGTCATGGCCCCTTCCTCTATCGAGGACTGCTTCTACACGGTGATCACAGCGCGCAAGATTGCCGAGACCTTCAACATGGTGGTGGTGGTGCTCTCCGACGCCAGCCTGGCCACGGCCCAGACGCCGTTCCCCAGGCCCCGCTTCAGCGAGGACTGGCTGGCGCCGCCGGTGGACTTGAGTCCCGTGGCCGAGGGCGCAAAACCCTACGACTGGGATGCAGCCACCGGCCTGTTCCAGCGGTTCGTGCCGGGACAGGCCCACGGAATGCACACGGTGACCGGCCTGGCGCATGACCGGAACAGCAAGGTGGCCTACGACCCCGCCACCAACGAGGAAGGGCTTCGCCATCGCAGCCTTAAGCTGGCCGCGCTGCAGAAGACCCTGGCCACGCCGGAGGTCTTCGGTGAAGAATCGGGCGACCTGTTGCTGGTCGGGTGGGGCAGTACCCGGGGCGCCATCGAGGAATCGGTCGCCCGGCTGCGGGCCGAGGGCCACAGCGTGTCTTCCCTGCACCTGACCTTCATCCAGCCCATGCCGTCCGGGATCGGCGAGATCCTCAAGCGCTTCGGGCGGGTGATGACCAGCGGCCGGCCCATCAAGCCGGGAGCCATCTGCCGGGCGGTGCGGGACCGGCTGGAATCCAACGAGGGTGAGAAAGCATGACGACCAAGGCCACCCACTGCCTGGTGCGGCTGTACGAAGAGCACCATGCGCTTGAGGACTACCAGGGCGGCGTGCCCCGGTGGTGTAACGGCTGTGGCGACAACGCCATCCTGGCGGCGGTCCAGCGCCTTTGCCGGGACGAGGACCTGGCTCCCGAGCGGACGGTGTTCGTCTCGGGCATCGGCTGCTCGAGCCGTTTTCCGCACTACATGAAGACCTATGGGTTCCACGGCATTCACGGCAGGGCGCTGCCGGTCGCCCAGGGCATCAAGATGGCCCGGCCGGACCTGAACGTGTTCGTGAACACCGGCGATGGCGACTGCTGCAGCATCGGCGCGGCCCACTGGATCCACGCCATCCGCTACAACATGAACATGACGATGATTCTGCACGACAACCACATCTACGGGTTGACGAAGAAGCAGGCCTCGCCCACGTCGCGGCTGGGAACCAAGAGCAACACGACGCCCCGCGGCGCCTACCTGGAAGCGCTGAACCCCCTCACCGTAACCCTGGGCGTGCAGAACGTCTCTTTCGTGGCACAGGCCGTGGACTGGATTCCCGAGATGCTCTACGACATCGTCTCCAAGGCCTTCCACCACAAGGGTTTCTCCTTCATCAGGGTTGTCCAGCGCTGTCCGGAGTTCATGCCAAAGGAATTCGAGATGTGGCTGAACGACACCCAGAAGACGCAGATCCTGACCCACGACGACGGCGTGCGCCCGAGTGCGGCTATCGGCCGGCTGTACCGGAACCAGCTCGAGCACGACCCCCTGGACATCGACCGGGCCCGGGAGATCGCTTCCCGCGATGACCCGATTCCCGTGGGAATTCTCTACCGCAACCCGGCAGTGCCCTGCTACGAGGACATTCGTCACGAGGGACTCAAGGAGCGGACGCCGGAGATGGTCCGTGCGGGCCTGGAGGCCGAGTTCGACAAGTTCACCGTCTGGCCGGAAGGCCAGGAACAGGCGTCCTGAACCGCCGTTCCCAAGAAGTAAAAGCAGCGCAAAGCCATGGAAGCGATTCAGCAAGCCCAGAGCGTGTTCCATCTCACCGGCCGTGGTCCCCAGCCACCCCTGGAGGCCGTGAACGGCCGAGGCCTGAGGCCGGCCCTGCTGGCGCGGTATAGGGACCTCGGGCGCCTGCGCTACGACTTTCCTCTGGTGCTGGTGGACGCCGGCCCGGGCGAGCCTTTCGCCGTGCCGCTGACGGAGCTCGTCAACGACCTTGTCCGGCGGACGGTACCGGAAGGCCCCGGCGGCGAGGCCATGCGCAAGCACCTGCTGCACGTGGAGCGGCACATCCGCCGCGCCGTGGCCGAGGGCAGAAGGGGCCGGCTGTCGGAACTCTGGGAGAGCGCGGTCGCGGCGCGCGGCGAGGACCTGGCGCCGGAGCTGCAGGAACTGCTTCGTCTGGCCGGGTCGGACCTGGCCGCAGACGGTGAGCTGGCGGACTGCGACGAGTCCCTGCCGGAAGCGTTGCTGGCTCACGCGTGGCGGGTTGTCCAGCGGGAGAAGCTGGCCAGGGCCCGGGAGGACATCAACCGGCTCATCGTCAGGCTCAGCGACATTCTCCGGGCCGACCTTATCCACTCGGAGGAGGGCCGGAGCGCGGACAGCCTGCGCGCTGCGGTGGGCACCCGCCAGCAGGGCCTGTTCGACTTCGACACGATGGCCGGTCTCCTGTCCAGAGGTCGGGCGCGGGCGGGCCTGGGGGAACGCCGGCGCGAGCGGATCGAGTCGGTGCTCAAGGTGCTGCGGTCGCAGCGCTTTTTCCCGGATCCTCTTGCCAGGGCCGGGGCTCCCGCGGATGTGAATCCCTACGAGTTCCGGTTCGACGCCTGCCGCACCGTGCGGGAGGTCTATGCGAAGCGGCTGCCGAAGATGGCCGCCCTCGTGCGGGCCATGGCCATCGCGGAGCTGGAGGTGGAGGGCCGCTACGACGAGTCCCATCATGACGCTTTCTTCGAGGCCTTCGACGCGGACGCCATGTCCCGGCAGGACCTGGCCATCTTCCCGGACTACCTGGTCTGCCTCCGGGGTCGGGCCCGGGCGGAAGCCGCGGACGTCAACCTCATGGAGCTGCTGTCCTCGGGCATCCCCGTGAAGGTCCTGGTGGAGGTCGATGACCTGCTGGAGGAGGCTGCAGCCTCGGAGGCTCATTTCGCATTCGGGGTGCGGAGCGTCCAGCTGGCCAGCCTGGCCATGGCGCTGAATGACGCCTTCGTCATGCAGTCCGCGAGCTCCAACCTGCCCCAGCTCACAGGCCCGCTTCGCAAGGGCCTGTCCACGCCGGCGCCGGCACTGTTCTCGGTGTACACGGCCACTGCCGCCCACTCCGGCGACCTTCCCCTCTACCTGGTCAGCGCCGCGGCCATGCAGTCCCGGGCGTTCCCGGCATTTACCTACGACCCGTCGGCAGGCGCCGACATGGCCTCACGGTTCTCCCTGGAGGACAATCCGCAGCCCCTGAAGGACTGGCCCTGCGCTACCTTCGAGTACGCGGACGCCAGTCTGCAGCGGATATCACGCGAACTGGCCTTCACCCTGGCGGACTTCGTCGCGGCCGACCCGCGCTATGCCGGTCATTTCGCCCGGGTGCCCCATCCCGACTGGGACGACAGCCAGGTGCCCGTGGCGGACTGGCTGAAGCGGGCGGACAGCGGTGAGGGCGACGCGCCCTGTGTCCTCGCCGTGGACGAGGACGATGTGCTGCACCGGCTGGTAGTGGACGAAAAGCTCGTCGAGGCAACCCGCCGCTGCCTGGAGAACTGGCACCGGCTGCAGGAGATGGGCGGGGTGCACAATTCCCACGCCGAGGCCCTGCTCGCGGAGGCGCGGGCCGCCTGGGAGGAGGAGAAACGCCGGGAGATCGACGCCCTCACCGGTGCCTCGACGGCAGCCGGGGCCGCGCCGCCAGCCCCTGCCGAACCGGCGGAGGCTGCTGAGGCCCCGGCAGCGGAGCCGGACCCGGAGGAAGAGCCCGAGCCCTCGCCGGACGAGGCCTGGATCGAGACCGTGCGCTGCTCTTCCTGCAACGAGTGCACCCAGATCAACAGCGAGATGTTCGCCTACAACGAGAACCAGCAGGCCTACATCAAGGATCTCAGGGCTGGCACTTATCGACAGCTGGTGGAGGCCGCCGAAAGCTGCCAGCTGTCCATCATCCACCCGGGCAAGCCCTGGGACTCCACCGAACCCGGGCTCGAGGAACTGGTCGAGCGGGCCCAGCCGTTCATCTAGCCGGGCCGGAGCGCTCAGTCCGCCGGGCCGGATTCCGGCAGGTGGGTGCCGGCGGATGCCCGCTGGCAGGCACGGGTGCGGGCCTGGGTGATCTTCAGGTAAATCCGCCCGCGCGCCCAGTCGGCGCTCTCGATCCACTGGACCGGCACCAGCTTGTCCCGCTCCGGCAGCCAGTTCCGGGTGTCCAGGACCAGGTACCGCACCACGAAGCCGTTCGAGTCGACCAGGAAGTCCTCGGCCTGCCCCACCGTTCCGTCCACGGCCTCGACGATGTAGCCCACCACCGTGCTCAGCACGTGGAGCTCCCCGCCGCCTGCCTCCGCCGGGCGCGGCATGCGGACCGGGATGCCGTCGGGGGCCTCCCGCGCGTCCCGGGCCACTTCGCCGGACATGGACAGGCGGAGCCTGCGGGTGGCGGCGTCGTACTCGGCAATGGCGCTCACCGGGAACAGCCGCACGGGTGCGGCGTTCTCAACGATGAGCCACTCCACGGCGGCGCTGTCGGTGTTGACGTAGGCGTCCACGAGGGCGCCCACCCGGGTCCCGTCCGCCGCCGTGACTTCCGCGCCTTTCATGGCGATTGCGCTGTAGAGCATGGCAGCCTCCCGCGGCCGGTTTTAGGCTCCGAAATCGTCGAAGAAGATGTTCTCCGGATCGACGCCCAGCCTGTCCAGCATGCGGAAACAGGCGGACATCATGGCCGGCGGCCCGCAGAGGTAATACTCGATCTCCTCCGGCGTCGGATGCTTGCTCAGGTAGTGGTCGTAGAGGGCCTGGTGGACGAAGCCGGTCGGCCCTGTCCAGTGGTCCTCGGGCTTCGGGTCCGACAGCACCAGGTGCCAGTCGAAGTTGTCGTGCTCGGCGGCGATGGTGTCGAAGTCCTCAATGTAGAACGCCTCCCGCAGGCTTCTTGCACCGTACCAGAAAGAGGCCCTGCGCCGGGTCTGTTTCGTGCGGAACTGGTCGAAGATGTGGGAGCGCATGGGCGCCATGCCGGCGCCGCCGCCGATGAAAACCATCTCCCGGTCGGAGTCGCGGACGTGGAACTCGCCGTAGGGTCCGGATATCTTCACCTGGTCGCCGGGGTTGAGGCCGAAGATGTAGGACGACACCTTCCCCGGCGGGGCGTTTGGCGCCTCGGGCGGCGGCGACGCGATCCGCACGTTGAGCAGGATGATGCCTTTCTCCGCCGGGTAGTTCGCCATGGAATAGGCCCGCGTCACCGGCGACTTCACCGTGGACACGTACTGCCACATGTCGTACTCGTCCCACTCGTCCCGGTATTCCTCGCCGATGTCGAAGTCCCGGTACGCGACGGTGTGGGGCGGTGCCTCCACCACGACGTAGCCGCCGGCGGCAAACGGCACCTCGTCTCCGGGCGGCAGCTTCAGCCGCAGTTCCTTGATGAAGGTGGCGACGTTGTGGTTCGACTCCACGGCGCACACCCACTCGGAGATGGAGAGGATCTCCGGGGGCACCTCGACGCGCAGGTCCTGGCGCAGCCGCGTCATGCAGGCGAGCCGGTCGCCCTGCCTGGCCTCGGACCGGGTGATGTGGGAACGCTCGGCCGGCGTGAGCACGCCTCCGCCGGCGGTGACCTTCACCCGGCACATTCCGCAGGTGGCCTGGCCGCCACAGGCCGCCGGCACCAGGATGTCGTTGGCGCGCAGTGCGTTGAGCAGCGTCCCGCCCCGGCTGGCCCGCAGCGGGTGCTCCTCGTCGTCGTTGATGATGATCCGGACCTCGCCGCCCCCGATGACCGCCCGCCGGGTCACCAGCAGGACGATGACCAGCGCCACCACGTAGCCGGCAAACATCAGGCCGCTGACGAGGATGAGGTTCATTCGTCCGCCGCCCTAGATATCGATCCCGGTGAAGGCCATGAAGCCGATGGCCATGATTCCCGCCAGGCCGAAGGTGATGCCAACGCCTCGCAGAGGCGCGGGCACGATGGAATACACCATGCGCTCCCGCATCGCGGCCAGGGCGACGATAGCCAGAAGCCAGCCGATGCCGGACCCGAGGGCGAAGGCTGCGCTCTCCGGCAGGGTGTAGTCCCGGTTCACCATGAAGAGGGACCCCCCCAGGATGGCGCAGTTGACCGCGATCAGCGGCAGGAAAACGCCGAGGGCGTTGTACAGCGCGGGCAGGTAGCGGTCCATCACCATCTCCACGATCTGGACCAGCGCGGCGATGGTGCCGATGAAGCACAGGTAGCGAAGAAAGCTCAGATCGGTGGCCGCCAGGTCCTCGCTGATCCAGGTGAGCGCGCCCCTGCTGAGGAGGTGCTCATAGACGACATTGTTGAGCGGCACCGTCGTCACGAGGACGAAGATCACGGCGACGCCAAGCCCGAGGGCGGTGTCGACCCGCTTGGACACGGCCACGAAGGAGCACATGCCCAGGAACAGGGCCAGGGCCATGTTGTCGATGAAAATCGCCTTGACGATGATGTTCAGGTAATGCTCCATGCGTCAGGCCTCCTCCACCTGTTCCGTCTTCCAGGCGCGCAGGATCCAGACCAGCACCATGACGACGAAGAAAGCCCCCGCCGGAGCCGCCAGCAGCCCGACGGTTTCGAACCAGCCGCCGTTGTCGGTGGTGGGCAGCACCTGGTGGCCGAGCAGCTGCCCGGCGCCCAGCAACTCCCTCACGAAGGCCACGACGCACAGCACCAGCGCGTAGCCCAGTCCGTTCCCCATCCCGTCCAGAGTGCTGACCCAGGGGCGGTTGCGGGAAGCGAACGCCTCGGCCCGTCCCAGGACGATGCAGTTGGTGATGATGAGTCCCACGTATACCGACAGCTGGCTGCTCAGGTGGGGAAAGTAGGTCCGGAGAATCTGGTCGGCGACGATCACCAGCGACGCCACGATCACCAGGTAAATGATGATGCGCACGTTGTCAGGAACCAGGTTGCGGATGAGTGAGACGCTGAGATTCGAGATGGTCAGCACCGCCGCCGTGGCCAGCCCCATGGCGAAAGCGTTCTCCATGGCGGTGCTGATCGCCAGTGCCGGGCAGATGCCCAGGATCTGGTAGATCACCGGGTTGCGCTCCACCAGCGGGTCCAGGAAGGCCGTCTTGGGATCTGTCTGCATGCGTATCCGCTCCCCCGGGGCTATCCGCCGCCGGTCTCCGCGAGGGTTTCCCTGTAGTGCTTCAGGAAGGGCCCGAAGCCCATGGGGCCCATCCAGAAATCGATCATGTTCTGCACGCCGGCCGTGGTGACCGAGGCCCGGCTGACGGCGTCGACCTGGTAAGGGTCTTCCTCCGGCGGGCCGGGCTCGGGAACCAGTTGGATGGCCACCTCGCCGTCGGGCCCGTAGATGCGGCGCCCCACCCAGGACTGGCGCCAGCTTTCCCTGTTGATCCGCCCGCCAAGGGTCGGCGTTTCCTCGTGCTCGTAGAAGACGATGTCCCGCACGGTGTTCAGGTCCGGACCCAGGGACAGGAAGCCGTAGATCTGACCGCCGTAGCCCTGGCCGTGAATGGGCAGGAGAATCTGCTCCAGCCGGCCGGTGTCGTCGCGGCGCTCGTAGACCACGGCGTGGTCGGGGATGCGCCGCACGCCGGCGTTGTTGGGCGGCGCCTCGAAGGAGGTGAGCGGATCGTTGGCGGCCTCCCGCTGGTTGTACAGGCGGGCGTCCACCTCCGGGTCGATGCGGCGCAGGCGCATGTCCACCGCTTTGGGCTGGATGGCCCGGAAGCGCTCCAGTATCTCGTCCTTCTCCAGCGCCTCCTCCGGTCCCGCCAGCCCGGTCAGGCGAAGTATGTCCAGCATCCGGAACACCGCGGCGTCCTCACGCTGCTTGGCGCCGAGGAACTCGTAGGCGCCGGCCACGAATACGCTGCACACGGCGCACACCACCAGCGTGAAGATGATCGTGTAGACAGGGCCGTTTCTATCCACTGCGGCGCCGCCTCGCGATGTTGGCCTGGATGACGAAGTAGTCGATGAGGGCCGCGAAAAGGCTGACGAACAGCAGCGCCACGGCCGTGCCGTCCAGCTGCACGGGGTTGAGCACTCGCACGACGATGACGAAGGAGCCGGCCAGGAAGCCGTAAATCCAGCGACCCTTCCGGGTGTGGGCGGCGGTCACCGGGTCGGTGACGATGAAGGCCAGCCCGAAGGCCCAGCCCCCCAGGACCATGTGCCAGTGGACCGGGACGCCGAACAGGGGGTTGCTGGCGGGGTCGCCCTGGGCGAAGACCCAGGCCGCTGCCGCCGAGCCGGCCAGGAAGCCGGCCGCAATCCGCCACGAGACGACCTTCGCCAGGATCAGCACCGCCAGCCCGATGAAGCAGGCGGCCGTGGAGGGAACGCCGAAGGGGCCGGGGGAAAGGCCCGCCAGTGCTTCCCACCAGTCCTGTTCCGCCAGCCCGGCCATGCCCCGCTCCGCGGCGATGTCCATGAGCATGGGCCGGTCTGCGGCCACCGGCACCCACACGGCTTCCCCGGACAGCGCCGCAGGATAAGACACGAACAGGAATGCCCAGGCCAGCAGAACGGGATGGACCACGTTTCGACCGGTGCCGCCGAAGATTTCCTTGCCGATGACGATGCCGAAGACCATGGACAGGGACGCCTGCCAGGCGGGGGTGGTGGGCGGGATGAGCAGGGTGAACAGCAGGCAGAAGACCCAGGTGCCGGGCTGCAGGTCTTCCCTGCGGATGACGGAGAAGCCGAGCTCCGCCAGCCGCGCCGGCACGTAGACCGCCAGCAGCAGCGGGACGAAATAAGCCGCGCCGTGGACGAAGCACGCCACGGGGTTGGCCGGGTCCAGGCTGCCGCCGCCCACGAAACGGGCCAGGGCGGTGCGCCAGCTGTCCAGGGGCGCCGCCCCCTCGGCCACCGCCTGGTGGATCTGGAACCCGGCGTTGTAGAGCCCGAACAGCAGGACCGGCACCAGGGCCACCAGGTAAACCACGAAGATGCGCCGGACGCTGATGCCGTCGCGGATGTGGGACGCCCGCTCCGTGGTCCTGCTGCTGCCCGTGCGCAGGCTATCGAAGGCATCCCGCACCGGGCCGGCCACCTGGGCCCAGGTGGCCCGGAGTGTGGGCGGTCCGCGACGTTCCTGCCGGGCCACGTCAGCCTTCCTTCTCTATCATGGACAGGACCCGCCGCAGCGCGCGGCCCCAGTTGTTCTTGCCCGGGTCCACGAAGGTGCACAGGGCCAGGTCTTCCTCCGCCAGCTCCAGGCAGCCCAGGTTCTCCGCCCGCAGGGAATCCCGCGCCGCGAGTGCCCTCAGCAGAGGCGTCGGCAGCACGTCCAGGGGCATCACGTCTTCGAAGGCTTCCAGGGGAATCATGGGCCGCCAGGCGCCGTGGGTAGACGTGTCGAACGGATAGGTCTGCCGCGGGAAGAACGCGGACATGAAGGCGCGGGTGACGCTGAATACGTCGAATCCCAGGGCGGCCCAGGCAGGCTTCTTCCGCTTACCCCCCTCCGGCAGGACGGTGATCTGCTGATCGTGCCGTCCCAGGTAGCCCGTCTCCTCCCCCGAAGCGATGTGTCCGGAAAGCACGGAACCGGCGATCACCCGGTGGGCGCCGGGCTCCAGTTCGCCTCGGACCAGCGCGTCCGTCGCAGCGCCCCAGCGGACCTTCAGCAGCCGTGGCCGGCGGACGCCGGGGCCCGCCAGGGAGATGACCCTTTCCGTGTCCAGGTCCCCCGACGAGAACAGCCGGCCGATGGCCGCCGCCTCCGCCGCCGGCAGGTGCCAGACTTCCTTGCCCCGGCGGGCCGGATCCAGGGTGTGGATGTGGGTCCCTGGCAGCCCGGCGGGGTGAGGGCCGGCGAACTCCTCGTGGCTGATCCTGCCCCGGGTCCGCCCGCCGACCATGCTCCCCGGCGCGGTGCACACGTGGACCAGGCCCGGGGTCAGCCGGGCCAGCACCTGCAGGCCCACTTCCAACTCCTCCTCCCGGCCCGCCATGGCCGCCTCGGTGTCCGGCGCCAGCGGTTCGCTGTTCATGGCGGTGACGAAAATGGAGGAGGGTGCCGAGTCGGTCCGGGGGACCCGGCTGAACGGCCGGGTGCGCAGTGCGGACCAGAGCCCGGACTCGACCAGCAGGCTGCGGATCTCGCCGTCGCTCATCCGGTCCGGGTGTCTTCCCGCGGTGCCGGCGAGCGCGACCTGGCGGTCCGGCTCGGCGCCGGCCTCCAGGACGACGGACAGCAGCCGCCGGCGCTCGCCGCGGTGAATGGCGGCGACGGTGCCGGCCATCGGCGCCGTCAGGCGGATGCCGTCGTGGCGGGCATCGGTGACAAGCACCTCGCCCTTGCGGACGGCCTGACCTGCCTCGACGGCCAGGCGCGGCCGGAGTTCGTGGTAGTCGCGGCCGACCACGGCGGCCCGCGTCACCGACGCGGAATCCGGGGGGGCGGGCGCGGGAGCCCCGGCGATGGGCACGTCGAGCCCGCGCTTGATGACGTATCGAGCCATGTCCGGATAGACCGTGCTTCAACCACGGCAAAGCTACGCTGTCACGGCGCCGGGGGATATCGGGATTGACCGATAATCGCCGCAGGCTGCGGCCTGCGCGGTATACGTATGGATGCCCCGCCGGCCCCGGCGCATTCTGGTCCGCGGGGGAGCTGGAATGGAGCAGGGAGCATGAGGATTGCCGTCACCAGCCAGAACCGCCGGACCGTGACCGAACACGCCGGTCGCTGCCGGAAATTCCGCATATTCGAAGTCGATGACGGCCGCATCGTCGGCGACACGCTCCTCGAGCTGCCACGGGACGCCGCTTTCCACGAGTCGGGTGGTGACCAGCCTCACCCCCTGGACGGTGTGGACGTGCTTATCGCCGGGAGCATGGGACCCGGTCTCAGGCGCCGGCTGGCCCGCAAGGGTATCGAGGCGGTGGTTACCCGCGAGGCAGACCCTCAGACCGCCGCACGCCTCTGGCTGGCGGGGGAGCTTGCGGACGAGACTCCGGCCTCCGGCACGGGCAGCTGCAGCGCCTGCGGCTGACGCCCCATGGCCGGGCGGCGGCATCCGTGCCGCCCCCTGTCCAGGAAAGGCAAGACGGGGCCAGAAGTCGCGGCGCTCAGCACTGCGGCCCCCACAGGCCGCGGGCAGTGATTGACCGGAAGCTTCAGAACTCCCAGCCCAGCCCCACGATGTAGCGCCAGTCGTCTTTTTCCGGGATGACCCCGTCCTCGTCCGGCTGGGGATCCTCGATACGATCCCACACGATCGAGAATTCCAGGTCCAGCTGATCCGTCAGCTCTATTTCCAGGCCGCCGGTCATATGGTGGTTGTACTTGCCGTTCCGGGAACTGGTCACCTGGAAACGGTAGTCGTAGAAAACGTCGATCCAGTCGGTCAGCTCATGATCGAATTTCGTGCCCGCGACGGCCGCGAAGCTGTCCTCCGTGCCGTCCTCGCCAGGTTCCACGTCCTCGAACTGGGTGTACTGGTAAGCGGGACCGGCGAACACTTCCCAGGACGTCTCCGAGGTATCGATGATCTGGTAGCCGAAACCGGTGCCCACGGTCCAGCGGTGAGCGATGTTCTGGAACGGGTCGCGGAAATACTCGGCGAAGATCGGCCGCAGGAAGAACCGGTCGGTGAGGAATCTGTCCCAGTTGGCATTCACTCTGTGATTGTTGTCGGTCTCGACGTTGTCGGTTTCCGAGTAGGTGCCGATGTAGTCGATACCGATGCGGCCCGTCACCGTCCGCCGGAGCACCCTGGCCCTGGCGGAGAAATCCCGCTGGTCCGAGTTGCCTTCCCGCATGGTGGCGCCGGCGGACACCCTCGCGGCCCAGTAGTTGATCTCCCTGGGCTCGCCCGCCGTGATGCTGATGATCTCGTCCTGGGGGAACCGGGCGCTCTCGCCGACCACTCCGATTTGCCCGTCGTCGAGTACGACCTGGCCAGTCGCGATCCGGTCGCCCGTGGCACGCACCTGGAGCACCTGAGCGGAACGCAGCTCCTTGATGTCGTTCCAGTCGAGGACAAGCGTGTCGAGTTCGTCGCTTTCGAACTCCAGCTCATCGTCGTACATCGCCTTGACTTCGCCCTTGAGCCATTCGTCGGAAGGCAGGCGAACCCAGTCAAACTCCTCCGGGACCGGGGAATCCTCGGGCCAGACGAGCTGGGCACTGGCGGGCGCCGTCCCGAGCAGCAGAAGGCCGAGCACGGCGGTAACCAGGTTGCGAAGTTGGCGGATGGTGATCGACATTGATGATGGCCTCCTTGATTCACGTTTGCCTTGCCGGCAGCTCCCGGGGACCGAAGATTAGCCCCAATCCGCCGGCAAACAGAACCATTCTCGCCCGGCGCGGCAGGGATTGCCCTCATTGAGCCTCATGTACCCCTTGATCTGCGTTGGCGTGTGCTGTATTTAGAAATTTGTCGAAATATCTAAATATGCTGGCCGGCAATGTCCGATTCCCTTTTCAAGGCCCTGGCAGACCCCACCCGCCGGGAGGTGCTGAGGCGGCTCCAGGCCGGGCCTGCCACCGCTGGCGAGCTGGCCGAGGAGTTCCCGCAGGCCAGGGCAACGCTGTCCCACCACTTCAACGTGCTGAAAAACGCCGGGCTGGTGCGGTCTGAGCGCCGGGGCCAGCACGTCGTCTATTCCCTCAATACGTCCGTCTTCGAGGACCTGGCGCGGATGATGGCGGACCTGTTCAGGCTCGAGAGGAGAAGCCAATGAACCAGAAGCCGACCCAGTGGATTTCCCTCGGGCTCTGTATGCTCGGCCTGGCCGTCTCCGCAGCGCTTTTTACGCACCTGCCGGACAAGATCCCCACCCATTTCGACGTGGCCGGAAACCCTGACCAGTGGAGCGATCGCTTCCCGGGGGCGGTGATGGTGCCGCTGATCATGTTCGCGATCTGGGGAATGCTGTGGATCCTGCCCCGGATCTCGCCGAAGGGATGGCGGGTGGAGCCCTTCATGCCCGTGTGGAACCGGATCCAGCTGGCCATCCTGGCGTTTCTGCTCCTTGTCCACGTGGGCATTCTCGGCCACGCCGTGGGCTGGTGGGGCGCCAACCTCAGTCGCCTGATCGTCGGCGGGATCGGCCTGCTGTTCCTCTTTCTCGGCAACTACCTGGGCAAGACCACCCGCAATTTCTTCCTCGGTATCCGCACGCCCTGGACCCTGGCCTCGGACGAAGTGTGGCGTCGCACCCACCGGCTGGGGGGACGGGTGATGGTCGCCGCCGGGGCGGTCATGGTGCTGATGGCGCTGGTGGGGGTACACCAGGGTGTTCTGGTGGCGGTCATCATCCTCGCGGCGCTGGTGCCGGTGGTCTACTCCTTCTTCGCCTACCGTTCACTGGAGGGCTTCAACTCTTCGCCCCCGGAGTAGCCCCGCGTCCCTGAGGATTTCCCGGGCGGCGTTGCGACCCGGCAGGCCCGTGACGCCGCCGCCGGGATGGCTGCCCGATCCGCACAGGTAAAGCCCCGGCAGAGCTCCACGGTAGTTTCCCTGTCCGAGAACAGGCCGGGCGCTGAACAGCTGGTCCAGCCCCAGAGCACCGTGGAAGATGTCGCCCCCGACCAGTCCGTACTCGCTTTCCAGGTCCGCCGGCGACAGCACCTGCCGGGCGAGGATGCTGTCGGCGAAGTTGGGCGCGTGGGCGTTGACGGTGTCCACCACGAGGTCCGCGAAGGTCTCCCGGTGAGCGTCCCAGCCCCCTTCCACCTCGGGGTTCACGTGCTGGCAGAAAAGGCTGGCCACGTGCTTCCCCTCCGGCGCCAGTGTGTCGTCCAGGGCCGACGAGATGACCATCTCCACCACGGGCCGCCGGGACCAGCCCGGGTTGTGCTCCCGGGACTTCGCGTCGAAGAAGGCCTGCTCGAAATAGGCCAGCGAGTGGCCCATGAGGATGCCGCTTGCGTGGTGGGGCTGCAGGTGCTTACCCGGCGCGCAGGTGAACTCGGGGAGCTCCGACAGCGCCACGTTCATCCGGAAAGTGCCGGAACCGCACCGGTAGCGTTCGAATCGCTCCAGGACCTCCGCCGGCAGAACCTCGGGCTCCACCAGGCGGGTATAGAGCAGCTTCGGGTTGACGGCGGACACCACCCGCTCCGCGTGCAGGACGCTGCCGTCGGCCATGGCGACCCCCACGGCCTTCCCGGCCTCCACCAGGACCTGTGCCACGGGTGCGTTGACCCGCATGGACACGCCGCGGGCCCGGGCCTCGGCGGCGATGGCGTCGCTGATGGCGCCCATGCCGCCGATGGCGTGACCCCAGGCGCCGGCCTTCCCATTCACTTCTCCGAAGACGTGATGCAGGAGTACGTAGGCCGAGCCCGACGTGTAGGGGCTGGCGAAATTGCCCACGATGGCGTCCCAGCCCAGCACGGCCTTCAGCGGTCCGGACTCGAACCAGGCATCCAGCACCTCGCCGGCGCTCTTGGTGAACAGGTCCAGCAGGTCCCGCCGCCCGGCCATGTCCAGACCCCGGAGCTTTTTCGCCACGGACCACGAGGCCAGCCAGTCCGCCAGCACGAAACGGTCCGAGACGTTCGGCGGGGTCTCGGTGGCCAGCGCCCTGAGAACGCCGCTGACCCGCTCGAGCATCGCGAAATAGGCCGGCAGACGCTCCGCGTCCCACGCGGAGAAACGGGTGACCTCCGGCACGGACAATTCGCCGCCGAAACGGAAGGCCCTGCCGTCGGGCAGGGGCAGGAAATTGGCGAACGGCCGCTCCACGATCTGCAGCCCGTGGGCGTAGAGCTTGAGGTCCGTGATCACCTGCCGGTGCAGCAGGCTGACGGTGTAGCTGCAACTGGAATTGCGAAAGCCGGGGTGGAATTCCTCGGTCACCGCCGCACCACCGAGAATGCCCCTGCGCTCGAGGACCGCCACCCGCATGCCGGCGCCCGCCAGGTAGGCCGCGCAGACCAGGCCGTTGTGGCCGCCGCCGATGATGACCGCGTCGAATGGCTCGGCCTTCGTCACGAGTCGTTCCTCGCCTTTCGTGCCAGGCTGCGACTCTACCGCAAAGGCCGGGCCTGCCGGCCTGCCCGGGCCGCGACCAGGGTCCGGTCCACTTCGCCGGGGCCAGCGGCTCGCGCCGGCATGGCTCAGCCGGGCCTGCCGCCCGCGGCACGGAAGCCCGCGGGCACGTGCCGCCCGCCATGCCGATGCCCGGCCGGCGAGGTACAGGTTCACGAGGGTCCGGACCGCAAGGCGGCGCCGCACCCGTGCCGCTTCCTCACCTGCCGGCGCGCAAAAAACCCGGCATTTCCGGCTGAATTGCCGGAATTCCGTATTCCTTCTTGGGCCCGGGCGGTTCCCAATAGGGGTTAACCGGAAGAAAGCCGCGACGTGATATCGCGGGAGGTCACAGATGACTCAAAAACAATGGGTGTATGCCTTCGAGGAGGGCAACGGACAGGACAAGATGCTGCTGGGCGGAAAGGGCGCGAATCTCTGCGAAATGACGCGGATCGGGCTCAACGTGCCTCCCGGTTTCGTCATCACCACGGAGGCCTGCCTGGAATACCTGGCGGATTCCGAGGGTCGGCTTCCCGGCGGGGTCATGGACCAGGTGCGGGCGAACCTGAAGAAGCTGGAGGAGAAGACCGGCAAGCGCTTCGGCGGCCATGACGATCCGCTGCTGGTCTCGGTGCGGTCCGGTTCCGCCATGTCGATGCCCGGAATGATGGACACCATCCTGAACCTGGGGCTGAACCCGGATACCCTGGCGGCCCTGATCCGCGACACCGGCAACGAGCGCTTCGGCTACGATGCCTGGCGCCGCTTCATCCAGCTTTTCGGCAAGGTTGCTCTCGGCATCCCCGACGAGCCCTTCGACCGGGCCTTCGAGGCGGTGAAGGGCGCCGCCGGCGTCAAGCTGGACGTGGCCCTGACGGCAGACCAGCTCCGCGATGCCGCCGGCCGCTTCCTGGAGGTGGTCGAGCGGCACACCGGCGCGCCTTTCCCGATGGATCCGCAGGAACAGCTGGAGATCGCCATCAAGGCGGTCTTCAACTCCTGGATGGGCAAGCGGGCGGTGGACTACCGGCGGGAATTCCACATCACCCCCCAGATGGCCAACGGCACGGCGGTGAACGTGGTGACCATGGTGTTCGGCAACATGGGGGACGACAGCGCCACCGGCGTGGGCTTCACCCGCAATCCCGGCACGGGCGAGAACGAGCTTTACGGCGAGTACCTGGTGAACGCCCAGGGCGAGGACGTGGTGGCGGGCATCCGCACGCCGAAGGCGCTGAAGGAACTGGAGTCCGAAATGCCGGACATGTTCGGCCAGCTGCTGCAGCTCCGGGACCGGCTGGAACGGCACTACCGCGAGGTCCAGGACTTCGAGTTCACCATCGAGCGCGGCCAGCTCTACTGCCTGCAGACCCGCAACGGCAAGATGAACGCCGCGGCGCTGGTGCGGACGTCCGTGGATATGCACGAGGAGGAGCTCATCACCCGGGAGGAGGCCCTCACGAGGGTCAGCCCCGAGGCCCTGGAGCAGATGCTGTTCCCCCGCATCGACCCGGACAGTGACGTGACGCCCCTGGCCGCCGGCCTGCCGGCCTCGCCGGGAGCGGCCAGCGGTGAGGCAGTCTTCGACGCCGACCGGGCCGAGGTGCTGGGCCGCCAGGGCGCGGACGTGATCCTGGTCCGGGAAGAGACGCGGCCGGAGGACATCCACGGCTTCTTCGCCTCCCAGGGGATTCTTACCAGCCGTGGCGGGAAGACGTCCCACGCGGCTGTCGTGGCCCGGGGCATGGGCAAGCCCTGCGTGGCGGGCGCGGAAGGCATACAGGTGGACGTGGGCCGGCGCATGGCCGTGGTGGGAGAGCAGGTCATCAAGGAGGGTGACCGGATCACTATCGACGGCACCACGGGCCGGGTCTACCGGGGGGAGGTCCCGATGGTGGAAGCGGACTTCTCCGCGGCCCTGGTGAGGCTGCTGGACTGGGCCGACGAGCGGGCGAAGCTCGCCGTGCGGGCCAACGCCGACACGCCGGAGGATGCCGAGCGGGCGGTGAAGTACGGCGCGATGGGAATCGGACTGTGCCGCACCGAGCGCATGTTCAACGCCGCCGACCGCCTGCCCATCGTGGTGGAGATGATCGTCGCCGATACGCCGGAGCAGCGGGCCGCGGCACTGGAGCGCCTGCTCCCGTTCCAGCGGGATGACTTCATCGGCATCTTCAGGGCCATGGCCCCGCGGCCGGTGACCATCCGTCTCCTGGATCCGCCCATTCACGAGTTCCTGCCCTCGGAGCGGCAGCTGGAGGACGAGATCTCCAGGCTGACAGATCTCCGTCGCTCCCTGCGGGGCCTGGAGGTGCTGGGGGCCGAGGCGCCTGGCCTGCCGGAGGCCCTGAAGGATCTGGCCGACGTCCGGCGCATCGACTCCATGATCAGCCGGAAGGAAGCCATCCTGAAGAAGGCCCGGGCGCTGACCGAGGTCAATCCCATGCTGGGCCACCGGGGCGTGCGGCTGGGGATTACCTTCCCCGAGATCTACCGGATGCAGATCCGCGCCGTCACCGAGGCGGCCGCCCGGTGCGCGAAGGAGGGCGTGGAGGTTCACGCGGAGATCATGGTGCCCCAGGTGTGCACCGCGCAGGAACTGAAACTCGTGCACGGCTACCTGGACGAGGTGAAGCAGGAGGTCGCGGATGCCGAGGGCATCGACGTTCCCGTGGCGTTCGGCACCATGATCGAGGTGGTGAGGGCCTGTATGCGAGCGGAGAACCTGGCAGAGGTCGCGGAGTTCTTCTCATTCGGCACCAACGACCTGTCCCAGGCCACCTTCTCCTTCTCCCGGGAGGACGCGGAGAACAAGTTCCTGCCGCTTTACAACCAGCGGGGCATTCTCCAGGACAACCCCTTCGAGGTACTTGACGTGAAAGGCGTCGGGCGGCTGATGTCCCTGGCCGTGGAGTGGGGCAGGGCGACCCGGCCCGAGCTGAAGGTGGGCATCTGCGGAGAGCACGGCGGCCACCCGGCTTCCATCGCCTTCTGCCACACCATCGGCCTGGACTACGTGTCCTGCTCGCCGCCGCGGGTGCCCATCGCCCGGCTGGCGGCAGGCCAGGCGGCGATCGCCGGAGCGGCGTCCCTGGACAAGGCGGCCTGACGCTTCCGCCCCGGCCGGCACAGTCGCCCGTGCCGGGGCGCACCCCGGCGTCACCACAGCCCCGGGGCGATGTCCCCCCCGGGGACCGCCTCTGCGCGCGCCGGCGCGCCTACTGGCCCTTGGCGTAAGTGCCCACCAGTTCCGTCCCCGCCAGGACGTGCCCCTTCATGGCCCGCTGAAGTGTTTCCGCCGTGGGCCGGCCCAGTTCGCCGAGCTCCACGTCCAGGGCATAAAGCTTGTGGAAGTAGCGATGGCGGCCGACGGGCGGGCAGGGCCCCCCGTAGCCCACGCGTTTCCAGTCGTTGAGTCCTTCCCTGGCCCCGGCGGGCAGGCCCGCCCGGTCCGCATCCTCGGCAAGACCGTCGGCAGACGGGGGGATGTCGTAGACGACCCAGTGGACCCACGTCATCCGCGGCGCCGCGGGGTCCGGCGCGTCCGGGTCGTCGATGATGAGCGCCAGGCTCCGGGTGCCTTCGGGCACGCCGGCCCAGGTGAGAGGCGGAGAGATGTCCGCGCCCTCGCAGGTGTGCTCCTTGGGGATGGGTCCTTGGGCCGCAAAGGCGGCGCTGGTCAGGGACAGGTTCATGTCGGCCTCCTGGGCCCGGGCCGCTGTCGGCCACCCGGCGACGGCGAGCAACAGTGCAGGAAAAAAGGCGATCGCCGTGGTCACGGTGTTACCTGCCGGCGGCAGTGTTGTCCTCGCCGGAAATTGCCTTCTCCAACTATAGGCCGGAGCGGCGACGCCTACAGGGGCGAGAGGCACGGCGATGCCGCGTCCTGTCCGGGCCCCGGAACCCGGCAGCCCCGCGGTGGCAGAATGACCCCGGGCTTCAAAGCTTCCGTTGCTGCGAGCCGCGCCCTCCACGTCACGGAGATGACCGAATGATCCTGGGACAGAGACCGGCAGTTGCCGTCTGGGTCGCCTGCCTTTGTTGCGCCGCTACCGGGGCGCAGGCAGCACTTGTTTCTCGTGGAGACGCCGACCGGCCGCGGGTCGGGCTGGTGCTCGCGGGCGGTGGCGCCAAGGGCGGCGCCCACATCGGCGTGCTGAAGGTGCTGGAGGAGCTGCACGTGCCGGTGGACTGCGTGGCCGGGACCAGCGTGGGGGCACTGGTGGGGGGCGGCTACGCCGCCGGGCTGACCCCCTCGGACATGGAGGAGTTCGTGCTTGGCATCGACTGGAGGGCGGTCGTGGGCGGCGCAGGGGAGCGGGACCTGGAGCCCATCGAGCAGAAGCAGCAAGGCGTCATTTACTCCAACCGCATCGAGGCCGGCATCCGGGACTGGCGGCTGCGCCTGGAGAGCGGCCTCGTCGACACCAACGACATCGAGAACCTGCTCCGGGAGTACGTGGCAGCCGCCCGTCGCCAGCCCGACTTCGACAGGCTTCCCATCCCCTTCCGTGCCGTGGCCACCGACATGGTGAGCGGCGAGATGGTGGTCCTGAAGGAAGGCGACCTGGCCACGGCCCTGCGCGCCAGCATGGCCATCCCCGGCGCCTTCTCGCCCGTGATCTCCGGCGACCGGATCCTGGCCGACGGAGGCATGGTGCGGAACATCCCGGTGGACGTGGCCCGGCAGCTGTGCGCCGACGTGGTGATCGTCGTGAACCTGGTGGAGGACCCGCCGCGTCCGGAGGACCTGCAGTCGGCGGCTCAGCTCCTGTCCCGCAGCACGGACGTCATGTTCTCCGTCAACGAGAAGGTGCAGCTGGACACACTCGCCGCCGACGATGTGCGCATCGACGTGCCGGTGGGGGATATCGGCACTGCGGAATTCGACCGGATAGCGGAGGCCGTGCCCATGGGGGCAGCCGCTGCCCGGCGCGCCTCTCACCAGCTGGCGGCGCTTGCCGTGGAACCCGCGGACTACGCGGCCTGGCGGGCGCGGGTGACCTCCGAGCAGGACGTGGAGGTGCGGGTGGCAGAGATCGTCTACGAGGGCCTGGAACGGGTCAACGAGGACTACCTCCGGCATTACGCCACCATCCGTCCCGGGGACGTCGTGGACACCGAGGTGCTCAGCCGCGAAGCGCGGGCCATGAGCGCGCTGCGGGACATCGAGTCGGTGGGCTACCGGCTCGAGGGGGAGCCGGCGGCCACGCGCCTGGTCTGGATGCCCCGGGAGAAGTCCATCGGCCCGGATTACGTACGCTTTGACCTGGGCGGCTACAGCACCGTCAGCGGGGACTGGGGTTTTGCTCTCTACGCCGAGCACCGGCGCACGTGGATGAACGACCGCGGCGCCGAGTGGCGGAGCGACCTCCTCCTCGGGCGGGACGCAGGCGCCAGCACCTCCGTGTACCTGCCTTTCGACGTCGCGCAGCGCTACTTTTTCCAGCCGCGGCTTTTCGCCGGCATGTCGGACGAGGCCATCTACAGGGGCGATGAGCGGGTCGCCCGCTACCGGTTTTCCGACCTGGGAGGCGGGCTGGAACTGGGCGTGAATCTCAGCCGCTATCTCCAGGCCAGGATCGGCTACCGCTTCGCCCGCCGCAACGTGGACGTGGATACCGGGCCGGAGGTGTTCCCGGAGGTCGAAGCCGACGACGCAGGCCCCGTCTTCCGCGCGGTCTACGACTCCCGGGACACCCGGTTCAGCCCGACAGAGGGCCTGGCCGTGGCTCTGGAATACGTCGCCAGCGATGGCGCCCTGGGCGGCGACCGGGACTGGGAGCGCGCCGAACTCGGCGTCGGGCTCAACGTTCCCCTGTTCGCGCGCGACGTGCTGTGGGTGACCGGAGCGGCCGGTTCCGCCCTGGGCAGCGAGCTGCCCTTCGACCGTGCTTTCGCCTTCGGCGGGCCTTCCAGTTTCCCCGGGCTCGAGCTCGGCCAGATCCGGGGCGACGGCTACTGGACCGTCGGCACCAGCTACCTGTGGCGGATCCGGGAGCTGATCTCCCTGCGTGGCGATGCCCTGTACCTTGGCACCCGGCTGCAGGCCGGCGGGATCAGCAACAGAATTGACGGGGCGGCGGACAAGGACATCTACGGCGCCTCGGTGTTCCTGGCGGGCCGCACCCTGGCGGGACCGCTGTCGGTCGGCGTCGGCAGGGCCAGCACGGATTCCTGGAGCCTGTGGCTGGCCGTGGGGCGGCCGGTGACCCGCGGGATCATCCTGGATCGGGGTATTTTCCGCTGATCTGGCGGGCCGGTATCGACACGCGAATTTCGCGAAATTTCGCGCAACTGGCCGGGAAAACGCGGGCATTTTCGGCCTCTGGCGTCAGAGACTCAGTGAGTTACGGCCATTTCGGCGGGAAATGGCGGTTTTCGGGGTATCCTGTTCCGATGGCTACTCAGACCAAGACCCCCGAGGTCGCCCCAGACGCGCCTTTCCGCATCGAGTCCACCAAGAAAGTGCCGCCTCCCGAGGGGATGAGCGGCGAGTGGTACCGCTACGTCATCAGCCGTGGCAGCGGGGCCAACGCCGTTGTGGGCCACCGCCAGGGCACCCTGAAGAGCGTGACCGCCGCGCTGGAGGAGGTCGTCGAGCAGATGAACCTCCGCCGCTCCGGCAAGACCGGGCGCGTCCACCTGACCCCGAGCCGCAAGAAGTCTGCCTGACCGCAGGCCGGGCGAGTCGCCAGGCGGGAACCGTCGTCCCGCCCGACTGTCCGAGAGCCGCCGGGCGAAGATACCCATCACACCACGAGCGCCGTCTCGGCGTTCGGCGTGCCTGTTGCTCCGTCACTCCACGCGCCCGCCGCCGCGCAGAAGGGCGGCGTGGCGTGCCAGTCCCGGAGCGGCCAGACCGTCGGAAACAGAAAGGGACAGCCCCTTTCGAAGCTGTCCCCTGCTGCAAACCTTGCGCCGGGTCCGGGCCCCGCCAGAGGCCCGTGACCTGTGCGCGCCCCGAACCTACGTTTTCGGAATCTTCACCGAGGTCGCCACGATGGCGTACTCGGCCTGGGGGCCGGAGATCTTCGCCGGATCGTCGCCGGTGTCCTCGGCGTAGTGCTTCGCCCGGTCCTCCGGGACCATGGTCTTGCTGAAGGTGCCCAACAGCGTGACGGTCTTGCCGCCGGTGTCCGTGGGCACGAAGAAGCCGTAGTCCTTGAACTTCACCCGGGCCACGGCTTCGCCGTCCTGGGCGATGAAAAAGCAGCCCTTCTTCTGGCAGACCTTCGCGACCCGCGTTTCCACCAGCACTTCCTTGCCGGCGTACTCGTCGTCGTTCGCGATGACGGTGGACAGCGACATGGGGTTGCCTTTGGCGTCGAACTTCGAGCCGAATACCTCGTACTCGTCGGTCGCCTCCACAGGCTCGGACAGGCGGATCACGCCGTCTGCCGCCAGGGCCAGGCTGGGCAGGGCGACGAGCGCCGCGCACGCCAGGGTCTTGATTGCCTTCACGATTGTCTCTCCTGGGTTTGGGCCAAGGGCCGCTTGAGGCGGCCTCGCTTCGGATCCGTGGCGCCCAAGCCTATCAGGCGCCTCAACTTCGTTCTTCGCCAGTCTCCGACCCGCGGAGTCGGCCGGAAGTTCAGCACACGTCTCCGGCCGGGCCGCCAGGCCTATTCTTCGAAGGCCAGGCGCATCAGGGCGGGCATCCGCGACAGCACTACCTCCGGGCGCTGTCGGACCCAGTCCCCGCGCAGCGGAACAAGCAACACCCCGTCCGGGCCGGCGGCGAGCACTTCGTCACCGACCCTGGCGGTGCCCCGCGGGCCTTCGGCGAATTCCACCCGAAGGCCGGCCACGTCCGGCGCCATCATGCGCGCCACGAGTCCCTGTTCCGCGCTGAAGCGGTCGAACTCCTCGGCCATGTCCGCGACCAGACCGTAGGAGAATCGCTCCGCCGGCGACACGGTAGTGTCGAGGGAGAGGTTCAGCGACAGGCCGCCGTCGGGGACATTTACCCGCACCGGCGGGTTCTCGTCCAGTAACGCCTCGCTGAGGGGGAAGTCCATCGTTCCCGCGGAGTCCACCGGCACCTCGATCTCGCCCCCGTCGGCGTCGATGACCATCCGCAGGTCGTCCAGGGTCATGCCCGGCGCCGTCACGGCGATCCTCTGCTCCAGCTGGATGTACTGCGCATCTTCGAGGGGCGTCACGCTGGTGAGCGCCCTGTGGAGCGTCTCGTAGGGGATGCTGCGCCATGCGTCCGCGGCGGTGGCGGAGGCTGCGGCGAGCAGGGCGGCCGGAGCGAGCAGGCAGGCGGCGAAAGAGCGGCGCATGGACATCTCCGTGCGGGGATGCGGCAGCATAGCCGAAGCCCCCCGCGGGAACACCCTGGCCCTCCGGCAGGGCAGCGTGGCCCGGCCGCCGGGCGGGCGATGCTCCGGTGCCGCTTCCCCGGGCTCCGGCACACGGACTCCCGGGTCACGGGCTTGCGGGCGCCTCTCGGTTTTCCACAACCGGCACCGGCGAAGCCGCCTACTACGCTCAGGGGCGTGGAGAGAACGCGGAGCCATTGAGCCCGCAGGTCGAGAACCAAAGGTTCGGGACGGACGCGGACACAGGCAGGCCATGGTCCTGGCGATACGGGACAGCGACGACGTCGAGGTGCGCGAGGTGGAAGGCCCGTCGTCTCCTTCTGGTCGTCACACGCGCTGCCGAACACCACCGAGCCGGACGTCGGGTTCCCCTCCCGTCGCGAGTCCAGCTTCGCGCCAGAGTTGCTGGACGGGCTGCGCAAGCAGCGTCGCGCCGTGCTGAGAGACATGGCCGGCGGGGGCCGGCAGCCGGTCTGATGAAAGTTGCACGAGCCGACGGGACTCAGAGCAGTCCCGGCCAGCGCGCCGCTATTCGGCCGGGAAACATCCGAGGCGCAAGAAGGCCGAACTGAAAGGAAAACACGCCAAGTACGCGTTCGCCGTCCTGGTGGCGGTCCCCCTGTTCGTATTCGTCTCCTGGGTCGTGACCGAGACCATGGTCGAGCAGACCGCAGGCGTGGAGTTCTGCGGCACCTGCCACACCATGCAGCCCATGGTGGCGGCGTACCTCAAGGACGTGCACGGCGGCGGCGGCCCGGAAGGCGTCCAGGCCAAGTGCAACGACTGCCACGTGCCCCACGAGAACGCCTTCGTCTACATGGTGCGCAAGGCCCAGTTCGGCATCCACGACGTCTGGGCGCAGCTGACCTATGACCTGGACGAGATCAACTGGCAGGAGAAGCGCGCCCACCGGGAGCTGTTCGTCTTCGATTCCGGATGCCTCAAATGTCACAAGGACCTCGAGCGTGCAACTTCGCCCAGCGCGCCGGCATTCATCGCCCACCGCGCCTATTTCGGCGAGGAAGCGGACGTCAAATGCGTCTCCTGCCATCCGCGCGTCGGTCACGATGCGCTCGCGCGGCATCTGCCAGATTCAGAAAACGGAGATCAGCCATGAACATCCGTATTGCCCTTTTGTTCGCCGCGCTCCTGCTGCCGGGCTTCGCCCACGGGCAGGACGAGGGCCAGCAGACCCCATCGGACGCCCAGTCCGCCGCCGTGGAGGCTGCCACCGAGCAGGTCGGCGACATGAGCGGTGTGAAAACCCTCACCGTCGAGCGGGGCCTGACGGAGGCGGGCAAGAACTGCATCACCTGCCACCGGGAGGTGAACCCGGGGATCGTGGGCGACTGGATGGACAGCCGCCACGGACACGTGGGGGTATCCTGCATCGACTGCCACCGCGTGCCGGAGGAGTCCCCGATGGCCATCCGGCACGAGGACGTCTTCGACATGGACGAGTACGACAAGACCATGCTCGACCGGGAGGTCTTCATTTCCGTGCTCGTGCCGCCGTCCACCTGCGCCCGCTGCCATCCGGTGGAGCTGGGCCAGTTCAGCGAGAGCGGCCATTTCCGCTCCTACCACCAGATCATCCCCAAGGACAATCTGCACGCCCTGGTGGAGACCCACGAGGGCCGGGACATTCCTGAGCTGAAGCACGCGCCGAAGGAAACCGGCTGCATGCAGTGCCACGGCACGGAGATCGAGCTAGACGCGGACGGGCGTCCGATCCAGGAAACCTGGCCGAACGCCGGCATGGGCAACATCTACCCCGACGGCAGCACCGGCAACTGCGCGGCCTGCCACACCCGACACAAGTTCAGCATCGTCGAGGCCAGAAAGCCATGGGCGTGCGCGTCCTGTCACCTGGGGCCCGACCACCCGGACATCGAGATCTTCGAGAACTCCAAGCACGGCCACGTCTACAACACCGAGGGAGACGACTGGACCTGGGACACGGCCCCCGGCGCCTGGGAGCCCGGCGATTACCGCGGCCCGACCTGTGCCACCTGCCACATGAGCGGTATCGGCGAGCTCAGGGTGACCCACAACGTCACCGAGCGGCTGTACTGGAACGGCTGGGCGAAACGCTCCGAGATGCGTAACTCCAACGACCCGATCAGCCCGCTGCTGGGCAACGGGCCGGAGGGCCGCAAGAAGATGAAGCAGGTCTGCAGCTCCTGCCACAGCCAGCTGCACACCGACAGCTACTTCGAGCAGGCGGACAAGGCCGTGAAGCTTTACAACGTGGGCTATTACGATCCGGCCAAGAAGATGCTCGACGAGCTCGAGGCGAAGGGATTGCTGAAGGAGAATCCCTGGACCGACAGGTTCCAGATCACCTTCTATCACCTGTGGCACCACGAGGGCCGCCGCGCCCGGCAGGGCGCGCTCATGGGCGCGCCGGACTATGCCCACTGGCACGGCTTCTTCGAGCTGCAGCAGGACCTGTACGAGCTGGAGGAAATCTACGACCAGCGCATGCAGACGGCGGAGATCGAGTAGCGGGCCAGACAAGCAAGACGCATCGGAGCTCCGCCGGCTTCAGCCGGGCGGGCGGCCAGTCGCCCCCAAGGAACCAGGTGGCGAC
This sequence comes from Gammaproteobacteria bacterium, assembly GCA_037383845.1. GTDB lineage: Bacteria > Pseudomonadota > Gammaproteobacteria > Steroidobacterales > XN24 > JARRON01. The sequence continues at coordinate 986 of JARRON010000033.1, read as the reverse complement.
CGGTCGCCGTGCTTTGTCGCGGGGAGGCCGGGGCCGAAATTTCCCCGGCGGGTCGTCCTCACTCGTCTTCGAAGTCGTCGGCCTGCTCGCTGGTATCGCCGTCCCCGCCATCACCTCCGAAGAAGGCCGACACCCGCTCACCTGTCTCGGTGACGGGCGCGCTGGCGGCATTCCGGGTAGTGGCCGGCCGGATGTATCCAGCCCCTCCCTCGCCGGTCAGGACAATCACCCGGCTGACCCGCCCGGCGTCTTCCCCCGCGCCCGGCGATCGCTCGACAATGAAGCTCTCGCCGTCGAGTACCCTGTCGAGGATGTCTTCGACCGTGCCCTGCGCATCGGACGACACTGTGCCCTGCGGGAAATCTCCCAGCACCCGGAGCTCGAAGCCCAGCTCCGTGCTGAGCGCGATCAGGACGTCGCGGACAGAGCTTCCCGATGTCTTCAGCGACAAGTCTCCGCCCTGCTCCCGCTCGACCCTGACGCCGCCATCGGCGATCGCCGTGCCTGCCGTCAGCACCGATGCGACCGCGGTGACCAGAATTGTCAGAGCAGATATTCTCGACATCGCCGGCATGATCCCAGGTGAAGCGAACAGGCCCTGACCCGAGTCAGCGGCCACGACGCAGGATTCTACTGCAACACGCCGCCGCCTATGTCTGCGTCAGCCGTGGCGGGAAACGTGCCCGGTTTGAATGCCGCCGGTGGCCTCGGCCGGTCAGCCGGGCGCCGGTCCAGCCAGGGCCCTCGAACTTCAGAGAGCTCTACATGAAGCCGGGGACCAGGCACCCCGGCACGGCTCCATCGAGCTCCAGCAGGACCTCCAGGCGTTCCAGAAGATGTCCGAGAGGCGCATGGAGACCGGGCAGATCGAGTAGCGCCCACCTGGTTCAGGCAGCTCCTCTCGCCGGGAGATCATCACGTGCCCATAAGCCCGTCTCCCTCCAGGGAGAGGGTTCGGGGTGAGGGAGCGTATCCCAGGCGGCTTT
>JARRON010000032.1:0-41589 GCA_037383845.1 Gammaproteobacteria bacterium | reverse complement strand
ACGGCACGCCCCGCCGCGCCATCCTGGTCTGCGCCGAGCCCGACGCGGACACGGCGATCACGGCCATGCGCCAGGGCATACAGGACATGCTGACCCGGCCAGTGGACGTGGAGGAGCTGCTCCAGGCTGTCGCCCGGCAGCTTGCCCGGCGACCGGCGGCGGAGACCCGGCCGGCCCCGCCGAGGCTCTCGGCTGCAGGCACCAGCCGCCACGCCATCATCGGGAACAGCCCGGCCATCAAGCGGGTCAAGGCGCTGCTGGACCGGGTTGCGCCGCTGCCGGGGACGGTGCTGATCCACGGGGAGACGGGCACGGGCAAGGAACTGGTGGCCCGGGCGATTCATAACCACAGCAACCGGAAGGGCGCTTTCGTTCCGGTGAACTGCGGCGCCATCGCACCGGACCTGCTGGAAAGCGAGTTGTTCGGCCATACAAAGGGTGCCTTCACCAGCGCTCACCAGGTCCGCGAAGGTCTGTTCGTGGCGGCCAAGAGAGGCACGCTGTTCCTCGATGAGATCAGCGAAATGCCGCTGGCCCTGGAGGTCAAGCTCCTCCGCGCGCTGGAGGAAAGCGCCATCCGCCCGGTGGGGGCGGACAGGGAAATCCCGGTGGATGCCCGCATCGTCGCCTCGACCCAGCACGACCTGGGAGAGCTGGTGCAGAAAGGCGAGTTCCGGGAGGACCTGTACTTCCGGCTCAACGTTGTGAATCTCAGGCTGCCGCCGCTCCGGGACCGCCTGGAGGATGTTCCGCTGTTGGCGGAGCATTTCATGCGGCGCCTGGCCACCGACCTGGGCATCGAGCCCGTCGCGCTGTCCGACGTCGCCATGGAACGGCTGCAGGCACACGACTGGCCCGGCAATGTCCGGGAACTGCGGAATGTCATCGAGCGAACGCTGATGCTCGGCGAGCTCGCCGATGAGCACCTGAACAGGGAGGGCCGGCGCCGGACGGACCGGGCCGCGGCGGCTTACCCCCTGGACTGGTCCCTGGAGCAGGTCAAGGATCACCACATCCGCCGGGTGCTGGAGGACGCGGGAGGCAACAAGTCCGCGGCCGCCCGTCGCCTCGGGATATCACGCAAAACGCTGGAACGGCGGCTGAGCACGGCAGAAACCGACTGAAAAGCCGCCGGCGAACGCGCCCGGCAGTCATTCACAAGCCAAGGAGCAAACGCTGATGAACGAAGAGAAGTTCAACCTGGAAATCCGCAAGTTTCTCAAGGTGGTGGGCATCAATTCCCAGAGGGACATCGAGCGCGCTGTCAGGGACGCCGCCGAAGCGGGGAAGCTCGGCGACGGGCCGGTCAAGGCCCGCATGACCCTGGAGTTGCCCGAGCTCGGCGTTCGCCGCGTGATCGAGGAAGAGATTGCGCTGAAGTAGCCGCCGGGTCGCCGGCTAGACCGGCCAGATCAGGCTTCCGCTGTCGGTGAAGTCGTAGCCCCCCAGCATCTGTCCCAGGCGCTGGCATTCCGGCGAGCGCAGCTGTTCCAGGAGCTTCTGGAACAGGGTGCGGAAAAAGATGCCGCGGGGCAGGGCGAAGTCGAAGGCCTCCCAGCCGATGGGCACGAAGTCCAGCCCGAACTCGGAAGCCGCGGCCCTCACGCCGGTGCCGACGTCAGCATGGCCCATGGCGATCATGGAAGCGGCGTCTCGCTCCGAGTAGGCCTGAACGGCAACCCTGCGGGCCGCCGGGTTGAGCCCGTGGCGGGAGACGATCTCCTGCAGGAAGCGCTGGGAGCCGGCGCCCTCCTGGCGGGAAACCCAGCGGGTCTGGGGCGTGAAGAGCCGGGCCAGGTCTCCGCCGGCGGGCGCGTTTCCCGGCGCCAGCATCAGGCCCTGTTCCCGGAGGAACAGTCGCACCATGACCCAGTCACGGTGCTGGTTGTACTGCTTGAGCAGCGCCGGATGGCGCTGGCGGCTTTCTTCCGCCGGTCCCCAGTGGATGCCGCAGACGTCGGCCCGCCGCCGGGCCAGCAGCGACAGGCCGAGCTGGGTGCCGGTGGCCGTGTAGCTGATGAGGGCCCGGGCCTGGATCTGGTTGGCGACCCTCAGGACCAGCCGGTAGAGCAGGGGGTCGTCGCTGCCGGCGATCAGCATCCGGTCCGTGAGCAGGCCGCCGTGAGCAGACTCCAGCAGCCACATGTCCACCAGGTCCTTCGGGAACAGCCACTTCCCGGTCACCTTGGTCGCCGGCAGTTCGCCGTTGCTTACCAGTGCATAGACCTTCTTCTCGTTGATCTGCAGGTAACGGGCCACCTGCCGGACGCTCATGAAGCGAGGCGTCGCTTCGGTGGCTTCGCCGGCGGACGCATCCCGCGCCGGCGTCTTGGGCGATGCGCTCATTTTTTGTTTCCCCGGGGCGGCCCGTCCCGGTCGCCCTCGGCGTTGAGCCATGCAAGAAACATTCCCTGCCCTGCGGGGCCGGCCGCCGGCGACGACCGGACAGGCAGGCCCCGCTCCGGGGGTCCGGAGGCGGGCGGGCCTGTCCCAAAATGTCTCAGCCTCGGCCCATGTTGCGCCATTTCTGCCCAGGCAAGCGGGCGCGGATGCCCCGGCTTTGGACCAGGTCTGCAGGCCGGCTTGCCCCCGGCCCGGAAATTGCTACAGTGGCGGGTCTTCACCACACCGTCACGTCGAAATATGACTGTAGGACCGGAACCTCCCGTCGGTCGTCCTGTCGCGGTAATCATGGAAAAGCGCATGGTCACCCACGGGCGATGGACCGTACCCAGCTGGCAGGCCGTGGCCGTGGTCGCCGGGAAGAACGTCGCCGGCCCGGAGAACCGGGGCACCCTCGCCCAGTCGGGAGAAGGTTTCGAGCGATTCCTGTGGGGCGGGCTGCGCCTGGAGCTCCATAAGGATGCGGCGGAGGATTACTGGTTCAACCTCACCGGGGGGCGGCCGGCCCTCTACGTGATCTGCCACGAGTCCCCGGACGGCGCCGTGCAGCCCCACGTGGTGACCGCCAATCCGACGGAGGCCTCAGGGTCCATCGAGGCGGACGCGAGGGTATTTGCCGTGCCGATTCCACCTGAGGTCTATCACCACATCGAGCAGTTCGTCGTGAAGTATTTCGTTCCCCGGCAGAAGGGCAAGCGCAAGCGGAAGGACTGGATGGAGGACCAAGAGCGTGGCTGACAAGCGCGGCGAAGAAAAACCTGCGGACCCCGGCGCGGTGACGGAGGCGGAGGCTGAACGGGAGCCGTTCCTGAGCCGCTGGTCCCGGCTGAAGCAGGCCTCGAAGGAGGATGCGCCGCCGACGGACGCGGATCAGGCTGAGCCTGTCACAGAGACGGCCCCCGCCGGGGAGACTGACCGGCAGGCGGAGCCGGACGAGCCCCCGGGCGACGAGGAGATGCCGCCGCTGGAGTCTCTCGGTCCCGACTCCGACTACAGCCCCTTCATGTCGCCCCGGGTGAGTGCGGAGCTGCGCCGCAAGGCGCTGCGCCAGATGTTCCGCAGTCCGAAGTTCAACATCACCGACGGGCTGGAGGTCTACGCGGAGGACTACACGAAGTTCGCGCCCCTGGGCAACGTAATGACGGCGGACCTGAAGTTCCGGCTGGAGCGCAAAATGAAGGAGCAGCTGGCCAAAATCACGGACGTGAACAGCGAGGCCGGCGACGAGGGGGAGATGCCGCGTACGGCGGCCTTGGACAAGGATACGGTCGCGGACCCGGACGGGGCGCCCGAGCCGGACCAGCACCAGAACACTGAATCCCCGGAGGATGACGATGACCGAAACGATGCGTGAGCTGCCTGCCGCCGGCCCCGACGGCCGGGCCCGCGCGACGGCGCTGGCCCAGGTGGAGGCGCTGTCCGAGCGCATCGAGCCCACGTCCGTGGTGAGCTACCAGTCGTGGGGGCGGTTGCTCGTCATCGGCCCCGAGGACGCGGCCCGGAGCGCAGCCCGACAGGTCAGGGAAGAGCTGGACTGCACCCTCTTCGTTCCGGGCGAAGATTCACCTCACCCGGCCTCCCTGGACGGTATCCCTGTGATCCGCGGCGGCAAGCCGGTCCTGAAGGGGCGCCTCGGTGCCTTCGAGGCCGGCACTGCTGCCGGCACGGAGGATGAGCCGCAGTCCCTGAGCCGTACCCTGGACTCTCTTCCGGAGAAGTTTGACCTGGTGCTGGACCTGGGGGAGCAGCCTCTGCTGACCCAGGAAATCCCGCCGCCGGGGTATTACGCGCCGGGCGACGACGAGGCGCTGGCGCGGGCGCTGGAAGAATTGCCGCAGATGCGAGGCGAATTCGAAAAACCCAAGTTTTTCGAATTCGATCCGGAGATATGCGCCCATGGCCGCAGCGGGCTGAAGGGCTGCACCCGGTGCATTGACGCTTGCCCCACCCTGGCCATCAGTTCGGCCGGTGAGGTCGTGCACGTGGACCCGTTCCTCTGCCAGGGCGCCGGCAGTTGTGTCGCTGCATGTCCGACGGGGGCGATGACTTACGCCTTCCCCGGCGTGGACGACCTGCTGGGTCTCCTTCGTGATGTGCTCAACAGCTACCGGGAGGCGGGAGGGGAAGCCCCCTGTCTGCTCTTCCACGACGGCTGGTCCCGGTCCGCCGTGCTGGAAGGCTATGGCCCGGCCATGCCGGAGCGGGTTCTCCCGGTGCAGGTTGAAGAGGTGGGATCCATCGGACTGGAAGCCTGGCTGGCGTCCCTGGCCTACGGTGCCGCGGCGGTGCGCCTAGTGGTGACACGCGGCACCCCCGAGCGGGTGCTGAAGGAGCTCGAGGAGCAGATACGGTTCGGCCGGGCCATCCTGGAGGCCATGGGCCTGTCCGGGGAGAGCCTTGGGCTGGTGACCGCCGGCGAGCCCGCGGACTGGGACGCCCTGCCCGAGTCCGCGGCGGGCCGGCCGGCCAAGTTCTCCGCTCCGGATGACAAGCGCACCATCCTGCGGCTGGCCATCGATCACCTTCATCGGCACGCGCCCTCGGCCAAGCGGGTGGCGCCCCTGCCTGCGGGTGCGCCATTCGGCGAAATCAAGGTGGACAAGGACGCCTGCACGCTGTCCATGAGCTGCGTCAGCGTATGCCCGGCGGCAGCCCTCCAGGCCGGCGGCGACCTGCCCCAGCTGAAATTCGTGGAATGGAACTGCGTGCAATGCGGCCTTTGCGAGAAGGCTTGTCCCGAAGACGCCATCACCCTCCATCCCAGGATCCTTTTCGATTCCGAGGCCCGGCAAAGCGCCCGGATCCTCCACGAGGAGGAACCTTTCTGCTGCATCGTATGCGGCAAGCCTTTCGCCACTCAGTCGGTGCTGGACCGAATGACCGCCAAGCTGCAGGGGCACTGGATGTTTCAGTCCGAAGACGCCATGCGGCGCCTGCAGATGTGCGACACCTGCCGGGTCAAGGACATGTTCCAGGCGGAGCGCGCCTCCGGCGGGCCCGGCACGCCGTCCTAGTTTTTGCGCGACATAAATGCACGTGCCGGACAAAAATACACACCTCGATGCCGGCCTCAGGCCGAAAAATGGGTATAAATGCTGATTTTAAGTAGTCTATTTTTCTGGCGTAATGGCCCGGTTGTTGCTAATAACTCCGCATGGCCGGCGAACTGCCGATGACAAATCCTATCCAGCCCGACGCCCCGGCGGCGGGTGCCTCCGTAGCTGTTGGCGAAGAGGACGCGCTCCGCGGAGCCTCCTGGGGCCTGCTGGCCAACCTCCTGGGCCGTGCCCCGGACGAGCAGGTGCTTGAAGTGCTCTCGCGAATTGACAGGGTCGGCGAATCCGCCGACAGCCTCCTGGCCGGCGCCTGGGGCATGCTTCGCGACGCGGCGGGCAAGTCCTCCCCCGCGGAGCTCTCGGACGAGTACCACGAGCTCTTTATCGGAATAGGCCGTGGTGAACTCGTGCCCTACGGCTCCTGGTATCTCACCGGCTTCCTAATGGAGCAGCCGCTGGCCAGGCTCCGGGTGGACCTTCAGGCCCTGGGCTTCGAGCGCCAGGAGGGGGTCAAAGAGCCGGAAGACCATGCCGCCGCCCTGTGCGACGTCATGGCCATGATCAGCAGCGGTGACGACGCGGTCCCGCTGGAACAGCAGTCGGCGTTCTTCGAGCGCCACATCTCGCCCTGGATGGGGCGGTTTTTCCGTGACATGCAGGAGGCCTCGGCCGCGCGCTTTTATCGCGCCGTGGGCAGCCTGGGCGAGCAATTCATCGAGGTCGAGAAGGAGTACCTTCGGGTGCCCGGTTCGGAGGCTCCGGCCCCCGCTTCCGGCAAGCCGTCCCGACCGAGTTGATCAAGGTGTGACAACGGGTCCCGTCTGACGAGAGTTGAGACAATAGAATTACGGGAACTCAACATGGAGAGAGAAATGAGCCGGAAATCTGTCGATCCGAAAAGCAGGCGCGAGTTCCTCAGGGGGCTTGCGGTCGCAGGCGGCGCTACCGCGATGGTCGCAGTCGCCGGTCGGTCCTATGCGGCCCCGGTAGAAGTAAAGGCCCCGGCGAAGCCGGCGGCGAAGGGGTATCACGAGACGCCCCACATCCGCACTTATTACGACAAGGCCAGGATCTAAATGCATTTCGCAGTGAAGAATCCTGAAAAGCCAGCCGTGCAACCCGAGGAGACTCGGCTATGAAGCTGATTAAGAAGAGTGACCAGCCCATCACGGGTATGGAGGAGAAAATCAGGGGCGTACTCGGCAGTGCCGTAGGCCGCCGGACGTTCCTGAAGCGAACCGGCCTTGCGCTGGGTGGAGGCGCGCTCGCGACGGCACTGCCGCCGGCGATGATGCGGCGCAGCCAGGCCCAGGCCAAGGCAACTGCCACCGGTGAGGTGGTGAAGAAGAAGTCGGTCTGTACCCACTGTTCCGTGGGCTGCGGCGTTGTCGCCGAAGTCCAGGGCGGCGTGTGGACCGGCCAGGAACCGGATTTCGATTCGCCGTTCAACCTGGGCGCGCACTGCGCCAAGGGCGCGTCCGTGCGTGAGCACGGCCACGGCGAGCGCCGCCTCAAGTATCCGATGAAGAAGGTCGGTGGAAAGTGGCAGCGCATTTCCTGGGATCAGGCCATCGAGGAAATCGGTGACAAGTGCCTGGAGATCCGCGGCGAGTACGGCCCGGACTCGGTGTACTGGCTGGGGTCAGCCAAGTTCAACAACGAGCAGGCCTACCTGTTCCGCAAGCTCGCCGGTATGTGGGGCACGAACAACGTCGACCACCAGGCCCGCATCTGCCACTCCACGACGGTGGCCGGTGTGGCGAACACCTGGGGCTACGGCGCCATGACCAACTCCTACAACGATATGCACAACTGCAAGGCGATGTTCTTCATCGGCTCCAACGCCGCTGAAGCCCATCCGGTGTCCATGCAGCACGTGCTCCGCGGCAAGGAGAACGGCGCCAAGCTCATCGTCGTCGATCCGCGCTTCACGCGCACGGCGGCCCATGCCGACCAGTTCATTCGTCTCCGTCCCGGATCCGACGTGCCGCTGGTCTGGGGCATGCTGTGGCACATCTTCGAAAATGGCTGGGAGGACAAGGAATATATTTCCCAGCGCGTGTTCGGCATGGACGAGATCCGCAAGGAAGTCGCCAAGTGGACCCCGGACGTGGTCGAGGACGTCACCGGCGTGCCCGGCGAAGAGCTCAAGAAGGCCGCCCAGACCATGGCCGAGAACCGGCCGGGCACCATCGTGTGGTGCATGGGCGGTACCCAGCACACCATCGGGAACAACAACACCCGCGCGTATTGCGTGCTGCAGCTGGCCCTCGGCAACGTCGGCAAGTCCGGCGGCGGGGCCAACATCTTCCGCGGCCACGACAACGTGCAGGGCGCCACGGACCTGGGCATCCTGTCCCACACCCTGCCTGGCTACTACGGCCTGGCCGACGGCTCGTGGCAGCACTGGGCCCGGGTCTGGGACCTGGACTACGACTGGGTCCGCGGCCAGTTCGACACCAGCTACGCTGATCTGAAGTCGGAAGGCTCCAAGGGCGACGTCGAGCTGCCCTTCGCCAACCCCATGAACTCAGCGGGCTTCCCGGTGTCGCGGTGGATCGACGGCGTGCTCGAGGACGAGCGCAACATCGACCAGCGCCACAACCTGAAGGCCATGTTCTTCTGGGGCCACGCGCCGAACAGCCAGACTCGCGGCCCCGAGATGAAGAAGGCCATGGAGACGCTGGACATGATCGTGGTGGTGGATCCCTATCCCACCCACACGGCGGTGCTCCCGGACCGGGACGACGGCATGTACCTGCTGCCGGCCTGTACCCAGTTCGAGACCTACGGCTCGGTGACGGCATCCAACCGTTCCCTGCAGTGGCGCGAGCAGGTCATCGACCCGCTGTTCGAGTCGCTGCCTGACCACACCATCATGTACAAGCTGGCCAAGAAGCTCGGCATCGGCGATCAGCTGTGCAAGAACATCCAGGTCAACAACGACGAGCCGCTGATCGAGGACATCCTTCGCGAGATCAACCGCGGCATGTGGACCATCGGCTACACGGGCCAGAGCCCCGAGCGGCTGAAGCTCCACCTGGCCAACAAGCACACCTTCAACCCGACGACGCTGAAGGCCGAGGGTGGTCCCTGCGACGGCGACTACTACGGTCTGCCGTGGCCGTCCTGGGGAACGCCGGAGATGAAGCATCCCGGTACGCCCATCCTGTACGACACCAGCAAGCCAGTGGCCGAAGGTGGCCTGAACTTCCGTGCCCGCTTCGGCGTGGAGTACAACGGCGAGAATCTCCTCGCTGAGGGCTCCTACAGCAAGGGAGCGGAAATCCAGGACGGTTATCCGGAATTCACCGCCGACATGCTCAAGCAGCTCGGGTGGTGGGATGATCTGACCGAGGAAGAGAAGGTTGCCGCAGAAGGCAAGAACTGGAAGACCGACCTTTCCGGCGGTATCCAGCGGGTTGCCATCAAGCACGGCTGTGCGCCGTTCGGCAACGCCAAGGCCCGCTGTATCGTCTGGAACTTCCCGGACCCGGTGCCCATCCATCGCGAGCCGCTGTACACGGCGCGGCGCGACCTGGTGGAGAAGTACCCGACCTACGAGGACCGGGCCAGCCATTACCGTCTGCCCACGCGCTATGCGTCCATCCAGAAGGACGACTACTCCGGCGAGTACCCGCTGATCCTGACCAGCGGCCGGCTCGTCGAGTACGAGGGCGGCGGCGAGGAAACCCGTTCCAACCCGTGGCTTGCCGAGCTCCAGCAGGAGATGTTCGCCGAGATCAACCCGGCGGACGCCAACGACCGTGGTATCAAGGACGGTCAGTGGATCTGGCTGGAAGGCGCGGAGGGCGCGAAAATCAAGGTCAAGGCCATGGTTACCGACCGTGTCGGGCGCGGCGTGGTGTTCACGCCGTTCCACTTCGGCGGCTGGTACGAAGGCAAGGATCTTCTGGACAAGTATCCGGAAGGCTGTGCGCCATACGTGCGGGGTGAGGCCTGTAATACTGCGTTTACCTACGGTTATGACTCGGTGACGCAGATGCAGGAAACCAAGGCCACTCTCTGCAACATCCGCGCGGCCTAGAGGAGTTCTGAATCATGGCAAGGATGAAGTTCCTTTGTGATGCCGAGCGCTGCATCGAGTGCAACGGTTGCGTAACCGCGTGCAAGAACGAGAACGAGGTGCCCTGGGGCGTGAACCGCCGCCGGGTCGTGACTCTCGATGATGGCGTCCCCGGCGAAAAGTCCATTTCCGTCGCGTGTATGCACTGCACGGACGCACCCTGTGCGGCCGTGTGCCCGGTGGACTGTTTCTACACCACCGACGACGGCATCGTGCTGCACGACAAGGACCTCTGCATCGGCTGCGGCTACTGCTTCTACGCGTGCCCCTTCGGCGCGCCGCAGTATCCCCAGAAGGAGGCTTTCGGGGTCCGCGGCAAGATGGACAAGTGCACCTTCTGCGCTGGCGGTCCTCTCGAGGACACCTCCCAGGCGGAGTTCGAGAAGTACGGCCGCAACCGTATTGCCGAGGGCAAGCTGCCGCTGTGCGCGGAGATGTGTTCCACCAAGGCGCTGCTGGCAGGTGACGGTGACATGGTCGCCGACATCTACCGCGAGCGGGTCCTGGCCCGCAGCGGCCGGCCCCAGACCTGGGGCTGGGAAGCCGCGTACGGCGCCAAGGGCTAACCGGTCTGGCCCGGGGGCACCCGCCCCCGGGCCTCTCCGCCAAAGGCACGGGAAGGAAAATGAAAACTTCAAAACTCGCGCTCGTCATGGCCGTCGGTCTGCTGACCTCCGGCTGCAGCGAAGCTAATCAAGTCACCGTGTACGAACCTGGCGTCTACAAGGGCACCAAGGACGATCTGCTCGCGAAGGCGGACTCCGCCGACTACAACGAGCAGATGAGGCAGCGTTTCGAGCGGGGCCAGACGGACCGGCAGACTGCCGTAGACTCCGGTAACTGACGGCGCCCATTACAGGAGGGATCTGGCCAATGGTCGATCACGCACAGAGCAACGAAGCGACGCGCTCGAAGCGTCGCCGCCGCGGAATGATCATCGCCCTCGTGGCGATCATCGTTGCCTCGGTCGGGCTCCCGTTTACCGGGGCCCTTATGAGCGAGCCCAGTTTCGCGCAGGAAAGCTCCCAGCAAGTTAATCCCCGCGCCGAGACCTGGCGGGAAGCGCGTCGGGGCGTGGAAGGAACGACGACCGTCAGCGGACAGGAAACCAACGTCCTGATCCAGAGCGGCGGCGAGGTCTGGCAGTCCATCCGCCAGGGCCCCGTCGTGACGTACTCCGGATGGATTCTTCTCGGCGTCATCGTGGCAATCATCCTGTTCCAGCTCATTTTCGGAACGGTCAAGCTGGAACACAGAAGCGGCAACACCATCACCCGGTGGAGCCTCTTCGAGCGGGTGATCCACTGGTATACCGCCATCCTGTTCATCATCCTGGCCATCACGGGCCTCAGCCTTCTGCTGGGCAAGGCCCTGGTGATCCCCCTGATCGGCAAGGAGGCCTTCGCGGCCTGGGCGAATTTCGCCAAGCCGGTGCACGATTACCTGGCCATCCCGTTCTCCGTCGGCCTGGTACTCATGGTTCTGCCCTGGATGGGTGACAACATCCCCCGGGCGCACGATCTGAAGTGGTTGATGATGGGCGGCGGTTACGTGGGCGGCCGAGGCGAGCACCCGCCTGCCGGCTTCGTCAACGCCGGCGAGAAGATCTGGTACTGGCTGCTGTTCTTCGGCGCCATCGTCCTGATCTGGTCGGGCTTCTACCTCCTGTTCCCGAACATGGGCTGGGAGCGCTCGACCATGCAGCTGGCCAACATTGCCCACGCCATCAGCGGTACTCTGCTCGTGGCGTTCTCCTTCGGTCACATGTATCTCGGCACCCTCGGCAACGAGGGATCCTTCGAGGGCATGTGGACCGGCGAAGTGGACGAGGAGTGGGCGAAGCATCACCACAACCTCTGGTACGAAGAGGTCAAGTCCGGCGCGCGCAAGGACAAGGGCGCGCCGGCGGGCTCGCAGGCCGCCCGGGCCTGACCCGCTTCTTCGGCGAAAACACGCGGGGGCGCCTCGGCGCCCCCGTTTTCGTCCGGGCGTAGCGATGCGCCCGTCCCTTTGGTTAGACTTCTCCGCCTTGCCAGGATCGTCGCCCCGGAACCCATGGCCAGAACCGCGCTGCTCATTGCTGCATTACTGATGTGCCTGCCGCTGACCGCCCGGGGGGAAGCCCCTGAGGCGGGCTGGTACGAGGCCCTGAGAAAGGGTGACGTGGCGCAGCTCAAACAGATGCTGGGCACGGTGGAGGATCCGGATACCGGCGCCGACTCCGGGCGTACGGCCCTGATGGTGGCCGCCCAGTCCGGCGATCCGGAGCTGGTGAAAGAACTCCTTGCGGCCGGCGCGGAGGTCAACGCGGAGAACCCGAACGGCGGCACGCCGCTGATGTATGCGGCCGCCGGCGGAAACCCGGATGTGGTGGACCGCCTCGTGGCCGCCGGGGCTGAGCTGGAGGCCAGGGCATCCCTTGGATGGACGGCACTGCTGGTGGCCTCGGCGAAGGGCCGCACGGAGGCCGTCGCCGAGCTGCTGGCGGCCGGCGCGAACTGCAACGCCCGGGACGTCTACGGCTGGACGCCTCTCATGCGGGCCGTGGACGGACACTACCTGGACACGGCCCGGGTGTTGCTCGAGCAGGGCCACGTGGACGTGAACAACCAGGAGGAGTCCGGGAACACCGCCCTGCACCTGGCCGCCGCGGATGGCGACGTGGAAACCATCCGGCTGCTGCTGGAGCACGGCGCGAGGCCGGACATCGCCAACTACATGGGGATGACGGCCGAGGCGGTGGCCCGCACCCGTGGCCACACCCGGGCGGCCCGTCTCGTCAAGGCTCCGACCAGCGGCGGCTAGCAGACGCTGGTGTTACGGGTGAAGTTCTCCAGGGGCTCCACCAGTGTGGTGGCGCCCACGGGGCTTCGGAAGTCCGCCCCGTTGAGCTGCATCGCGAGCTGGAAGCCGAACTTCTCGAAGAACGTCTCGAACATGTCGGCCCCGTACACCCCGGTGGCGGCCAGGCAGTCGCCGTCGGCGTCGTAATCCAGCGCGATGGCTGCCAGCGGCTGGGGAGCCGGTCCGCCCAGGACCCGGGATCCCCGGGCCGGGTCGTAGACGCTGCCCTCAGAGCAGCAGTAAATCACCTGCTCACCCCTGGCCGGCTTGAACTCGCTGTCCGTATACGGCGTGGCCCCGTGGCGGTAGTTGATGAAACTGACCGTCTTCGTCGGGTAGCTCATCTTGTGGGCGCAGATGGCAGAGAACGCCACGATGGAATGGCGGGGTCCCACACCGCCTCGCCACCGGTACTGGCGGCCGTCCCGGGTCGTGAGTTCCTCCCCCGGCTCGGCCGGTTTGCCCAGGTTGAGCAGGAAGCACGGCGTGGACACGTAGGGGTAGTGGAAGACGTAGTTTGTCCCGACCTCCAGCTCGGAGCAGCGCAGGGGCTGCCCGTTGGTGTCGACGAGGCGTGCGGGCTGCCCCGTCTCCAGCGACCCGGCGGCCCGGGCGAGCCGTCCGGGATCCGCGGCCACCATCACGCCGGCGCTGGCGCAAAGCTTGAGGAACAGGCGTCGGTCGAGCTTGTCGCTAGGCATGATTCAAATACATTTAGCGGGGGCGGTCGCCCCGACAGAAGTGTCTTTCGATGCTAGCACCAACCCGGAGTCAGTTGGAGGCCGTCAGGGTACTGCCGGGGTTCAGCGACGGCGCCGCCGCGCGCGCAGCGCCATCGGGTGCTCCACGCGCCGAACCTTGTCCAGCACGTGCATCAGTGCCAGCCATGGATGCCGATAGCTCATGCGGGGTCCGGCGAACCGCATGATCTCCCGCGCCTGCTCCCGCTGCTGGCGCTTGTAGCAGTGAACAGGGCACCTGGCGCACGTGGGCTTGGCCTCGCCGTAGGGACACTTCTCCAGGCGTTTCTCGGCGTAGGCCAGGAACCGCCGGCAGTCCTCGCAGGGCCCGTCCCCGGGATGGTGGTGCTCGCAGTAGATCTGCACCATGTGCTCCATGGTGCGGAACTCGCGCCGGAGGCGGGGGGTGGCGAGGGTCACGACGACAGACGATACGCGGAGAAATGAACTAGTCATCCTCCGTGCCGCCGGCGGGCCGGGCCATAGGGGATTCCCGAAGCTTCCCGGCGTTCAGAAGGAATACCCCAGGGAGGACGTGACGCCGTAGTCGAAGTCCGTGTCGGCAGACTCGCCGGGCTCGCTGTCGTAGGTACCGTAGAAGCTGAGTTCGAAGAACAGGTCCGATACGAGTTCCCGCCTGGCCCGGACATCCGACTGGGCCCGGTAGCGGCCGCCGTCGGTCAGGCTGGGGAGGACGTAGACGCTCGCGGTAACGTCCGTTTTCGGGAAGTTGTAGAGATACCAGGCGAAGTCCGTGCCAAAAACAAGCTCGAGGTTCTGGGCGGGACCGGCGTCCTCGAACTCTTCCCGGGTGAGGGCCAGGCCTCCCAGGAGGGACCATTCGTACTGATTGGTCTGCAGAAGGTAACGTCCCCCGAGGCCGCCGGCCAGGGTTCGCAGGTCCAGGCCGAGCTCGTCGTTCCGCTCGAAGTTGAGGATGTACCGGCGATACCAGCGGTCCGCGAGGAAGCGGGTGAACACGCCGCCCAGCAAGGCCCGCTCGGAGGAACTCTCTCCGGCCGAGTCGGTGACCCTGAGGCTGCCGTCGACGTTCCAGGAAAAATCGTCGCGCCGCGCCCCGATTCCGGCGGCAAGCCGAAGGGTGGTGATGCTGGTGGCCTTCGTGTAGTCGTAGCCAAAGTTGACGTAGCCGTCCGATCGATCAATGAGGTTGCCTTCGTCCAGCCGGTTGATCCGGACGACCCGGGTCATCAGGAGCTCCGGCCCGTCCTCGCTGTCGGGAAAGTCGCCCAGCCGAATCCGGCCGGACCCCTCTGCCGGCAGGGCAAATCCGACATAGCGCGCGCCGCTCGCCAGTTCCGCCTGAAGGCGGAAGCGGCTCCGGATGCCGGCTACGTCGGCCCACTCGATGCTGAGCGTTCCCATCGAGTCGGTGCTCCAGACCAGCTGGCCTCGTTCCAGGCGCTTGAACTCTCCGGTGATACGGTCGCCGTTTTCCAGGAATACGACGTCGGTCTTCGCGGCCAGGGCTTCAGCAGGCCAGTGCTGCAACGCTACTGTTGAGACAAGCGCCAGGACACACCGCCGAAGGACCGATGGCAGGACGGGCAGGCTCATGTCGGCGGGGACTCCGGGTGTTGATGCGGGCAAACCAAAGGATAACAACCGGGGCCGGCGGTTCCTGCGGATGCGGGCTAGCTCCGGTCGTGCCAGGCCGGGGGCGGTTCCTGCAGCGCGGCCAGCTGTTCGCGCAAGGCCAGCACGTGGTCCTCCCAGTAGCGCACGGTGCCGAACCATGGAAAGGCCCGCTGGAACGCCGGGTCTTCCCAGCGCCGGGCCAGCCAGGCGGCGTAGTGCATCATGCGCAGGGTACGAAGCGGCTCCACCAGGTTGAGCTCGACCGGGTCGAAGTCCCGGAAGTCCGTATAGCCGGACAGAAGCGCGGCGAGCTGGGATTCCTGCTCGGTCCGTCCGCCGGAGAGAAACATCCACAGGTCCTGGATGGCGGGGCCAGTGGAGGTGTCATCCAGGTCGACGATGTGCACCTGCTGGTCCCGCACGAGTACATTGCCGGGATGGAAGTCGCCGTGAATCCTGACAAGTGAAAGGCGCCCGGTCTCCCGCCAGCCGTTCTCGATGCCGGCCAGCAGGTCCAGTCGTTCTCCAGCAGGAAGTCCCGGGACGCCCGGCCGAGACGGTCCACGTCGAGGGCAGGCCGGTGAGCGAACCGGCCTGCCGCGCCGACGGCATGGATGCGGGCGACGAAGCGGCCCAGCTGCTCAAGCAGCGCGCCGTCGTCCAGCTCCGGCGCCCGGCCCCCGTGGCACGGGTAGACCGCAAAGCGGAATGCGTCCAGGTGGTGCAACGTCCGCCCGCCATGCATCGCCGGCGGGACCACGGGTACCTCGTGTCTTGCCAGTTCCAGCGCGAACCCGTGCTCTTCCTCGATAGCCGCGTCGCTCCACCGGCCCGGCCGATAGAACTTGGCCACGACCGGTGGGGCATCCTCCAGGCCGACCCGGTAGACACGGTTCTCGTAGCTGTTGAGCGCAAGAAGACGCCCGTCGCAGGTCAGACCCAGGCTCTCGACGGCGGCCAGCACCTCGTCCGGCGTCAGCTCCTGGTAGGCCAGGGTGTTCCTGGAATCGACGGTCATGTCGGGCGTCCGGGCCCCCGGAATTGGGGCGGCGACTATAGCAGCCCCCGGGCGATGCTGCGCCGCCCCGGGGCAAGAAAGACATATCCCGTTGCAGGCTGCCGGCCGGATGACCCTCCGGGACCACCACGCCGTGCTTGTGGCTCGGCAGGGCGCATCGGCACGCCGCGCTGGCCCGGCGGAGTGAACTGTCCTAGCCTTGGCGTAGCAGTCGATGAACTTCTTCGAGGAATCCACAGTGAGTGTGCGCCGAGCCGTATTTACAGTTGTCGCCGCGACGGTCATTTGGCTGGTGTCCCCGCCGGCGCCGGCGGAACATCACGAGCCCGAGTTCTTCGCTTCTTCCGCTGCCGGCGACAGGGATCTGCCGTTCTCCGAGGCCGTCAAGGCCGGTCCCTTCCTGTACCTGTCCGGGATGCTGGGAAACCGGGCCGGAACCCCGGAACTGGCGCCGGGCGGCATCGGGCCTGAGACCTTTGCCGCCATGGAGAAGATCAAGGCCGCGGTAGAGCGGCACGGGTCCTCCATGGACCGGGTCATCAAGTGCACCGTGTTCCTCGCAGACATTTCGGAGTGGGCCGCCATGAACGAGGTCTACGGCCAGTTCTTCCCCGACAACAAGCCGGCGCGAAGCGCGGTGGCGGTGAGCGGGCTTGCCCTCGGCGCGCGGGTCGAGATCGCCTGCATCGCCGTGGTGGAGGACATGTAGGCAGACGCGGCATCCGTCGTGACCATCTCCGAGCCTTGCCTGGTGCAGACTGAATCCAGACCGCCCGCCGTCGCCGGATCCCCTGGGGGCTTGCCCGGGTCCGAGCGTCATCCGTGCCGCCAGTGCTGAACCCGCTGCCCCTGGTTGTCCTCGTCGTCCTGGTGGTCGGCCTTCTCGTGGCGGAAGGGCGGCAGTCCCGGCCGGGGATCTGGGCCACCAAGCCCCTGGCGGCGGGGGCTTACATTTGGCTGGCGGTGAGCCAGGGCGCCACGGCGTCAGCCTACGGGCTCGCCGTGCTTTGCGCGCTGGGCCTGTGCTGGCTGGGCGATGTGCTGCTGATCCCGCGGGAGAACCGGGCGGTGTTCCGGGCCGGAGTGCTCGCCTTCCTGGCCGGCCACCTGGCCTATGCCGTCGCCTTCATCGTCCGGGGCGTCGATCCGGTCTCTCTCGTCGTTGGACTGGTCCTCATCCTGGCGCCGGCCCTGGTCGTCCGCCGCTGGCTGGGTGACCGTGTCCCCGGAGAACTGCGCGGCGCCGTGCAGGCCTACCTCGTGGTGATCAGCCTGATGTTCGCCATGGCACTCGGCACCCACGGCAGCCGGGACGCCTGGATCATCGTCGCGGGTGCCGGGCTGTTCTGGCTGTCGGACCTGTTCGTGGCACGGGACCGGTTCGTCCGGCCGGGATTTCCCAATCGTCTCGCCGGCCTTCCCCTGTACTTTGCCGCCCAGGCCCTGCTGGCGATCTCCGTCGCGTCGTGAACGGGCGCCAGCCCCGTTGGTCCGGCCCCGCCCAGGGAACTGCATCCCCGGGCCAGGCGGGAGACCTCGCATCCCGTGCCCCGGGGCCTGCCGGCGGAAAGGCCTGGCCCGTCCTGGCCCAGGGCGAAGTCATTTACCGTCGGGACCCGCGGAACTAGAATCTCCGCCGCCTCGCCCCGGCCACGGGCCCACCGTAGCGACCGGCCGGCGAGGGGATTTCCGGTTCTTCTCTCCCTGGGAGCGTTTCCGGCGGTGGCGAATTCCTGCCTGTCCTGCGGTGCGTGCTGCGCGCATTTCCGGGTGGCCTGCTACTGGGCCGAGTCGGATCCCTTTGTCGGCGGGACGGTTCCGCCGGCACTCACGGTGCCCCTGGACCGCCACCGGGTCGCGATGCGTGGAACGGCCTGTGCGCCCGTCCGCTGCGCAGCTCTCCAGGGAACGGTCGGTGAGTCCGTGCGCTGCGGTATCTACGACAGGCGCCCGAGCCCCTGCCGGGAGCTGGCGCCTGCCTGGCAGGATGGTCAGCCGAGCCCCCAGTGCGACCGGGCCCGCGCGGCTCACGGATTGCTGCCGCTGACGCCGCAATCCTGGAACGATCCGGCGGGCCCCAGTCGGCCGCCCCGCGTGGCCTGACACCGCGCCCGCGCTGCCGCAGCGCCAGGGGCGGCGTCCGGTCACGGAGCCAGGCGGATTCGCCCGGCGCGGGGCAGAGTTGATATGGTTAACGCAATTCACCAGCCCCATACGAGAAGGTTTTTCAATGGCAGAACAGCCCCAGGAAATGAACGCCAGCATGAATCCGGAGGAGCTCTACCTGGAGGAGGTCTTCACGGATCGCCGGGTCGGGACCATCCAGCGCCTGACCCCCATCACCGCCGAGGGTAGCGTGGACGAGACGCGGGCCGTGGTCTATTCCGGCCAGACCCAGGTCCTGACCCCCGGGGGAGCCCTGCCCCTGTCCTTCGACATTCCGGCGAAGACCCTGGCGGAGGCCGTGGACGGATTCGGCAAGGCCGCGGAAGAAGCGATCCAGGACACCATGCGCCGCCTCCAGGAGTTGCGCCGTGAGCAGGCCAGTTCCCTGATCGTGCCGGGTTCCGAGGGCGCGGGATCGGTGCCAGGCGGGGGCGGGATCCCCGGCGGCGGCGGCCTGCCCGGCGGCGGCAAGATCCGCATGCCCTGATCACGCCGCCCCCTGGGCGCTGCTGTAGAATCGTCGTTTTCCCGCCGAAGGGAGCGCAAGCATGACCTACTGCCTGGCCGCAATGGTGGAAGATGGTCTGGTGTTCGCTTCCGATTCGCGGACCAATGCCGGGCCTGACCAGGTCAGCACTTTCGGCAAGATGCACGTCCTGCTGGAGGCTGACGATCGCGTTTTCGTCCTGCTGTCGGCGGGCAATCTTGCCACGACCCAGGCCGTGAGGACCCGGGTCAGGCATGATCTGGAATTCGGCCGCCAGCCCAGCCTGCGCTCGGCGGGCAGCATGGCCGAAGCCGCGGAGTACCTGGCCACCATCAACGCCGAGCAGCGGCGAAAGCACGCGGAAGCGGCGGATGAGTCCGTCAACCTGGCGGCCACGTTCATTTTTGGCGGACAGATCCGGGGCCGGTCTCCCGGGATCTTCCTGATTTATCCGGAAGGCAACTACATCCGCGCATCCCGGCTGACGTCGTTTCTGCAGGTGGGTGAACTGAAGTACGGCAAGCCCATCCTTGACCGGCTCATGCGGGATGACCTGTCCCTGGAGGATGCCGCCCGGGTGGCGCTGCTTTCCATGGACGCCACCATGCGGTCCAATGCCACGGTGGGGCCGCCCATCGAGGTGATGACGTATCCCCGGGACAGCTTCCGCATCCGGTCCCACTGGGTTTTCCAGCAGGACGACGACTATTTGCGTTCCTTGCGGACCGCGTGGCAATCCTACGTGGAGAAGGCTTTCAGCGTACTCCCGCCGCTGCCCCGGCAGGCGGACGCCGCCGGGCCGCTTCGAGCCGTCGACGAATGAAGGCCAGCTTCTGCCTCACCGGCGCGTTGAGCACGAAAGGGTAGGCGTCGTCTACGCCAAGGCTCCGGGTGATCTCGTTGAGCTTCACCGAGCCTTCGATCCATGCAGCGACCTCCCGGTCCCAGTCCCCGGACGTGTCGGTGGGCAGGAGGCCATTGGCCCTGGCCGTCTCCAGGCCGTCGGTAATGTGCAGGTAGTGCGCCCAGCACTCCGCCCAGTCCTCCAGGGGGTGGGCTGAGGCGTATGCGCTGACGAACCGCGTGGGCCAGTCCGGTGTGGGCCCGGCGTCGTAGTAGCGGCGGATGGCATCGGCATAGTCAGCGCGCTCGTCGCCGAACAGGCGCCGGAATTCGTCCAGCGCCTCGCCCGGCGGCAACAGGCAGTCCGAGAAATAGTGTCCGCTTTCGTGGCGGAAATGGCCAAGCAGGGTCCGGTACCGCTCGCTCATCTCCTCGCGCACCGCGTGCCGCGAGACATCGTCAGCTTCCAGCAGGTTGATGGTAATGATCCCGGTCCGGTGACCGGTCGTCACGAAACTCTCCGCCACCTGCGGATTGCTCCGCCTGTCTTCCATGAACTCGAAGCCCAGGGGAGGCCGGCCGTCGCTGCCGTCGTAGGGCAGGCCGAGAGTAAGCAGACTGTAGACAAGTCTGCGTTTCGCCTCTTCCATGCGGACCCAGAGTTCCTGGTTGCGAAGCGGCTGCAGGTTGGGGATCACCCGGTTCATCCGGCACGCCTGGCACAGGAGCTGCGGGTCCGTGGCGGGGACCAGCCAGTTGCATACCCGGAGCGCGCTGCGGTTGCTGCAGGCTGCCCAGGATCCTCCGCCGCTGTCACGAAAGTCCGGCGCATCGGGCAGGCGGCCGAGGAAGGCCATAAGTCCCGGCGCGAAGCCCAGTTCCCGCCGGCAGGCCAGGCAGGTGTAGTCTTCGAAAAAGACGCGTTGGCCGCACTCGCAGGCGAATCGCTTCACTTGCCGGCGTCCTGCAGAAACCACACCGAGGCGATCTGGCGGTGGAGATTGCTCAGCTCCAGCTGCAGCTCGTCAAGGAAATCGTGGAGGCTGCCCGCGTCATCCTGCTTCAGGTCTCGTTCCGACACGAGCCGGCGAAGCCTGGCGACGGTTCGGACCACTTCGGAGTGGTTGGGCAGATCCTCGGCAGCGGATTCGACCTGGTGAAGGCAGCGGTAGAACGACCTGGGGAAGTGGGGGTCTTTCAGCAGGAAGGCCACCACGTCGTCGGGGTGCACACGGCGCCGGACGGACTGGCGATACATCTGGTAGGCGGAAAGAGACCGCAGCACGGCCATCCACAGGGTGTTGTCGAACCGGCGCAGCTCCGTCCGTCCCGCCAGGAGCGTCACGGATGCGGCGTCGATGATGCGGGTGGTCATGTCCGACCGCTCGATATTCCTTCCCAGCCGAATGAACTGGTAGGGCTCGGTATGACTCATGGCGTCGGCCATCAGTCCCCTGATCTGCTGGACTCCCTCGATGATGTCCCCGAGTACTTCCTGCCGGCGCCGCTGGGAGACGGCCTGGGGGACTTTCTTACGGGCGTAGAGGCACAGCTCATTGACGGACCGCCAGGCCTCTGAAGGCGCCAGGTCCCGCGTGGTGCGGAAGTTCTCTCTTCCCTGCTCCAGCGAGGCGAGCACCGAGCCGGGATTGGCCGGATCGGCCAGCAGGAACCGCAGCGTGGCGTGGTCGGTGACTTTCGGGGTGCTGCTGCGGAACAGTTCGCCGGCGCCGACGATGTCTACCAGGAGCGGCCAGGAAACCCCCGCTTCCGGTGGCAGGTCCAGCATCAGGTTGTCGTAGACACGAACGAGCCTCGAGGTGTTCTCCGCCCGCTCCAGGTAGCGTGCTCCCCAGTAAAACCTGGCTGCGACCCGGGAGAGCATGGTCAGGAAGACTCCGTGTCGACGATCCAGGTGTCCTTGCTGCCGCCGCCCTGGGAGGAGTTCACCACCAGGGAGCCCTCTACCAGGGCCACGCGGGTGAGACCGCCGGCGGTGACGAAGCTGCGCTCCCCGTGGAGAGAGAACGGACGGAGGTCGACGTGACGGGGCTGCAGACTGCCCGCCGCCACGGTGGGCGCCGTGGAAAGATTCAGCACCGGCTGGGCGACGTAGTTTCGGGGGTTCCGCCTTATGAGCCGATGGAATTTCTCGCGGGTCTTCTTGTCCGCAGCCGGGCCGATGAGCATCCCGTAGCCGCCTGACTCGCCAACGGGCTTGACCACCAGGTTGTCCAGGTGATCGAGGACGTAGCGGCGATCGTCTTCCCGGACGCAGGCGTAGGTCGGGACGTTGGGCAACAGGGGTTCCTCGGAAAGGTAGTAGCGAATGATGTCCGGGACGAACGAATAAACCAGCTTGTCGTCCGCAACGCCGGAGCCGGGTGCATTGGCAATCGCGACGTTCCCGGCCCGCCAGGCCCGGACGAGCCCGGGAACGCCCAGCAGGGACTCGGGATTGAAGGCTTCCGGATCCATGAACGTGTCATTGATGCGCCGGTAGATCACGTCAACCCGGGAGAGGCCGCTGATGGTGCGCATGTACACGCAGTCGTCGTCGCCCACCACCAGGTCGCCACCCTCCACCAGCTCCGCCCCCATGCTCTGGGCCAGGTAGGCATGCTCAAAGTACGCGGAGTTGTAGATGCCCGGCGTCAGGACCACCACCTCGGGATAGTCCAGGGGCCGAGGCGACAGGGAAGCCAGGGTGTCGAAGAGCTGCGAGGGGTAGTCGTCCACCGGCAGGATGGCGTGATTCCGGAACAGCTCGGGAAATACCTGCTTGGTGACGATGCGGTTCTCCAGCATGTAGGACACGCCGGACGGCACCCTGAGGTTGTCCTCCAGGACGTAAATCGTCCCGTCGTCGTCGCGGACGAGATCGCTGCCGCAGATGTGGGCCCAGGCGCCATGCGCCGGCGAGGCCCCGACGCACTGGGGCAGGAAATTCGTCGAGCTCTCCAGGATTTCCCGCGGGAATACCCCGTCCGTCACGATGCGCTGCTCGTGGTAGATGTCGTCTATGAAGCGATTCAGCGCCGTCAGCCGCTGAATCAGGCCGGCCTCCACCAGCCGCCACTCCCGGGCGGAGATCGTGCGGGGGATGATGTCGAAGGGCCAGGCCCGGTCAATGTTCTGGCCTTCGCTGTATACCGTGAAGGTGATGCCCATTTCGACGATTGCCCGCTCGGCGGCGTGCTGGCGGATGACCAGCTGCCTTGGTCCAAGCCGGCCGAGATAGGCCGCCAGGGCGCGGGCGTGGGCCCGCGGTCGTCCAGCCGGGGTAACCAGCTCGTCGTAGGAGCCGCGAGCGTTGTAGTCCTTCCACGTGATCTTCAACGACATGCCGATGGGTTCGTGCTCAGTAAAGGAGGATAGCATCGCCCCCGGGGCTGACGCCCGGCGGGTGGCAGGCTGGTGCTCCGGCGGTCCATACTCGGGGCCTTTGAAATTGCTTTCCGCCAGGGGAGAACACGATGAAAACGAAAGCCGCCGTGGCCTTCGAGGCCGGCCAGCCCCTTTCCGTCGAGACGGTGGATCTCGAGGGCCCGCGGAAAGGTGAGGTCCTTGTCGAGATCAAGGCCACCGGGCTTTGCCACACTGATGCATACACGCTTTCCGGCGAGGACCCGGAGGGCGCTTTCCCTGCCATCCTGGGCCACGAGGGCGCCGGCGTGGTGGTGGACGTCGGCCCGGGAGTGACGTCGGTTCGCAAGGGCGATCACGTTATCCCTCTGTATACGCCGGAGTGCCGGGAGTGCGAATTCTGCCTCAACCCGAAGACCAACCTCTGCCAGGCGATCCGGACCACACAGGGCCAGGGCGTGATGCCCGACGGCACCAGCCGTTTTTCACTGGACGGCAAGCCCCTGCTGCACTACATGGGCTGCAGCACATTCTCCAACTACACCGTGCTGCCGGAGATTGCCGTGGCGAAGATCCGGGAGGATGCGCCTTTCGACAAGGTCTGCTACATCGGGTGCGGCGTGACCACCGGCATTGGCGCTGTCGTGTTCACGGCGAAGGTGGAGCCGGGATCTACCGTCGCCGTTTTCGGTCTGGGGGGTATCGGCCTGAACGTGGTGCAGGGCGCCCGCATGGTAGGCGCCGACCGCATCATCGGCGTGGACATCAATCCCGACAAGGCCGACATGGGATTCAAGTTCGGCATGACGGACTTCGTCAATGCGGCGGAGGCGGATGACGTCGCAGGGGAAGTCATCGCCCTGACCGGTGGCGGCGTGGACTACAGCTTCGAGTGCATCGGCAACGTCAAGGTGATGCGGCAGGCGCTGGAGTGCTGTCACAAGGGCTGGGGCACGTCGGTCATTATCGGCGTGGCCGGTGCCGGGCAGGAGATCGCCACCCGTCCCTTCCAGCTGGTGACCGGCCGCAACTGGCGCGGCAGCGCTTTCGGCGGCGCCCGGGGCCGTACCGACGTGCCGCGGATCGTGGACTGGTACATGGAAGGCAAGATCAACGTGGACGACCTGATCACACACGAGCTTTCCCTGGAGCAGATCAACGAGGGATTCGACCTCATGCACAAAGGCAAGAGCATCCGCTCTGTCGTCGTCTACTGAGGGGCGCGCTGATGGCTGCACAAATCCAGCTGCGCTCCGAGCACCGGGCTTTTGGCGGCCGGGTGCTGTTCCTGTCCCATGCCTCCGAATCCACGGGCACGGAGATGCGTTTTTCGGTGTTCGAGCCGCCCCGGGCGTCCGCGGGCCCGGTGCCGATGCTGACCTGGCTGTCCGGGCTTACCTGCACCGAGGAGACATTCATGATCAAGGCCGGTGCCCAGCGCGTAGCGGCGGAACTCGGCCTGCTTCTCGTGGCGCCCGATACGAGTCCCCGGGGGCCGGATGTGCCGGACGCGGACGACGGCGCCTGGGACCTGGGCCAGGGGGCCGGCTTTTACGTCGACGCCTCCCGGGAGCCCTGGTCCGCCAGCTACCGTATGTACAGCTACGTCACCCGGGAGCTGCCGTCGGTGGTCGCCGGACACTTCGCGGCCGATGTCGGTCGCAGGGGCATTTTCGGGCACTCCATGGGCGGCCACGGAGCGCTGGTAATCGGCTTGCGGCATCCCGGCGCGTACGCGTCCATTTCTGCTTTCGCGCCCATCTGCGCGCCGGCGCGCTGCCCGTGGGGCCAGAAGGCATTCTCGGCTTACCTCGGAGATGCGCCGGAAAGCTGGCAGCAGCACGACGCCTCGCAGCTCATGCAGCAGAGCGGGGATGCCACGGGGCGGTCGAAGATCCTGGTGGACCAGGGGCTCGACGACCAGTTTCTTGCTGAGCAGCTCATGCCGGAGGCGCTTGAATCCGCCGCCCGGTCGTCCGGTTATCCCCTCGAGCTCCGACAGCACCGGGGCTACGACCACAGCTACTATTTCGTGTCGTCGTTCATGGAGGATCACCTTCGCCATCACGCGGCGATCCTGGGCCGGACATGAAAAAGGGGGCCGGACAGGCCCCCTCGCGGATACGCAACTAGCTGGCTTCCCGGGAGACGCCCGCCAGGGCCTCTTCGGCGCTTTCGGACGGGCCTTCGGTGGCCAGGTCGCCCAGGGAGACGATGCCCACCAGGCGCTTGTTACTGTTGATGACCGGCAGCCGGCGTACCTGCTCACGGGCCATGATGTCGGCGGCCTTTTCCACGGCGTCGGTTTCCATGCAGTAACGGATACCCTCAGACATGGCGTCGCGTACCGTCGTCTCGGCGGCAGGGCGGTTGCGCGCGACCGCGCGGATGACGATGTCCCGGTCGGTGAGCATTCCCACCAGGCGGTCGTCTTCGCCGATGGGCAGTGCCCCGACGTCTTCTTCCGCCATCCGTCGTGCTGCCTCGGTGAGGCGCGCGTCGGGCCGGGTGAGGGTTACGGATTTCGACATAACGTCTTTGACCAGCATGAATGCCTCCAGGGTTTTCGTGAGTTGCAGGCAGGCCCGAAAATCGGACCCGCCGGATGGTTGTCTTGCCTTCGCCTCAGCTTCCGTCGCTGTTGCCGGGGCGCCGCGTAACCGGGCCCGGGCTGGCGGGCTTCTTCCGCTTCGGGGGCTTCTTGTCCCCGTCGGAAGGCTTGTCCGTCACTGTCGGCTTGACCCGGTGCTTCCGCATGGAATCGGACGGGCGGCTGCCGACGCGGGGTTTCTTGCCAGACGTTGGGCCGTTCATGTGGGCAGCCCTCCCAGGTAGGGATCTCCCTTCGCCCGCACCAGTACATCCTGGACTTCCCGGGCCTGGTTCAGCGAGGTGGCATGTACCACCACCGGGTAATGCCCGGCCCGGGCGTCGTCGCGGACGGCGGTCGCCAGCCAGCCTTTGCCCGGCCGGATGGACAACAGGCCACCGATGAGCAGTCCGGCCACGGCGCCGAAAGCGGCGGACACGAAGAGCATCAGCGTGGGTAGGGCGAGGAAAACCGGCACGGCGGCGTAACGGGCGAAAATCCACAGCAGCACGCCGAGTGCGAGGCCCAACAGGCCAAGGATGGCGTGCCAGCGGACGAGGGCGGTGCGGGCGCCCCTCGACTCGAGGGACCGGGCACGCCGCAGCCGTCCATCGCCGGAGACGATCTCCACCTGGGCCGGCGCCACCCCGGCTTGTTCCTCTAGCTGTTTCAGCGCGGCTTCTGCGTCGTGCCGGTGCGAGAACCGGGCACCGACGTCGACAGGAGCAGGATCCATCATCTTTCTGTCGACCATGTCTGTCGTCCTCCCGGGATCGTGTCTGCAGGGAACCCAGCAACTCCCGTGCCAGGTGCCGGGACGCCTGAAAAGGGGGTCCCTGGCGGGCGGACGCGGCCGCGGCGATCGGCCGGTGGAAAAAACTTGCCAGCCGGATTGAAGAAATTTCCGGCGACCGGCGAGTGTCACCGCCGCCACCTACACTTGGCCATGTACGAGTGACATGGAGGCAGCTGACCGTGAGCTCGAACAAGGCACGCTGGGTCATCCAGAAGCATGACGCCACGACCCTGCACTACGACTTCCGGCTGGAGATGGGCGGCAGACTGAAGTCCTGGGCGATTCCCAAGGGGCCCTCCACCGACACCCGGGACAGGCGTCTCGCCGTGGAGACGGAGGATCACGATCTGGAGTGGGGTGATTTCGAGGGCGTGATACCCGAAGGAGAGTACGGCGCCGGCACGGTGCTGCTGTGGGACCGGGGGCACTACAGGAATCTCCGCGAGAGCTGTTCGATGCAGGCGGCCTTCGAGGAAGGCCTCATCGAGATCTGGCTGGAAGGCGAGAAACTCGCCGGCGGGTATGCATTGAAGAAGATGCAGGAAGACAACTGGCTGCTCGTCAAGATGGATGACGACAAGGCCGACGCGAGACGGAACCCGGTCAGTACCGAGACCGCGTCGGTGAAGTCCGGCAGAGAGATGGAGGAGATCGGGGAGGAGAGCGCATGAGTGGACGTCCCGCCGAACTGGACATGCTCCGGCCCGAAGCCGAGAACAAGGTCGAGCGTAAGAGGATGCCGGACCGGCCCCGGGCCATGCTCGCCACGCTGACCCACGATTACTTCTCGTCTCCCGACTGGATCTACGAAAGAAAGCTGGACGGAGAAAGATGCCTGGTGGTAGCGCGGTCGGGCCGTGTCACTCTGCGATCACGCAGCGGCCAGGACACCACCTCCACCTGGCCTGAAATCGCTGAGGCGCTGGAAACACTCGAAGACCGGGGCTTCGTTGCCGACGGCGAGATCGTGGCCTTCGAAGGCCGGGTGACAAGCTTCAGTCGCCTTCAGCAGCGGATCGGGCTCACGGATCCGGACAAGGCCCGGGCCTCCGGCGTTCGCGTCTATCTCTACCTGTTCGATCTGCTGTTTCTGGAAGGCTACGACCTCAGGGAGGTGCCTCTCCGGGCACGGAAGAAGATTCTCAAGAATGCGCTGACGTTCGACGACCCGGTGCGTTACACCACCCACCGCAACCGCGACGGCGAGGCCTATCACCGGGAAGCGTGCAGGAAAGGCTGGGAAGGCGTTATCGCCAAGCGCGCCGACAGCCCTTACCGCGCCAGGCGCAGCCGGGACTGGCTCAAGTTCAAGTGCAGCAAGGGGCAGGAACTGGTCATCGGCGGCTTCACCGAACCTTCCGGCGAAAGGGTCGGCCTGGGCGCGATCTTTGTCGGCTACTACGATGACGACAAGTTCTGCTATGCGGGCAAGGTGGGGACAGGATTTGACGACGACACCCTGCGCACCCTCCGCGAGCGCCTGGAGAAGCTGGAGCGGGACAGGCCCGCCTTCGAAGCTGTCCCGGGCAGCGTCGGGGACGGGGCCCACTGGGTGGAGCCCAGGCTGGTGGCGGAGATCGCATTCACCGAGTGGACCCGGGCCGGAAGGCTGCGGCATCCGCGTTTTCAGGGCCTGCGCCGTGACAAGAAGGCCCGGGACGTGGTCCGGGAGCGACCGAAACCGGTGTCGCCATGACCGCCCGTACGATCGGGAACCGCACGATCGAGGTCTCCCGGGAAGACAAGCTGTTCTTCCCGGACGACGGGATTACCAAGGGCGACGTCGTGGATTACTTCGCGGCGATTGCGCCGGTCATGCTGCCCCACGCGAAGCGCAGGTGCCTGACGCTCCACCGGTTCCCCGACGGAATCGACGGCGACGACTTTTACCAGCAGTCCCGGCCGGACTACTTTCCGGGGTGGGTGGACGGTTTCGATGCGCCGACCGCGGAACCGGGGCAGAACGTTGAACACGTCGTCTGCGATAACCAGGCCTGCCTCGTATACCTGGCCAGCCAGGCCGCCTTCGTTCTCCACTCGTGGCTCGCCACGGTGGATGAGCCGGACTGCCCGGACCGCATGGTGTTCGACCTGGACCCGGCGGGAAAGGGAGAGGACTTCACCCCGGTCAGGCAGGCCGCCCGGCGTCTCCACGAACTGCTCGAAGAAATCGAGTGTCCGTCTTTCCTCATGACGACGGGCTCCAGGGGCCTGCACGTGGTCGTGCCGCTGGATTCGAGCGTTGACTTCGACCGGTCCCGGGAAGTGGCGTCGGCCGTGGCCGGGCATCTCGCCGCCCGCTATCCCGAGGAACTCACCACGGCCCACCGGAAGAACAAACGCCGCGGGCGCCTCTACCTGGACGTGATGAGGAACGCTCGGGGCCAGACGAGTGTCGTCCCTTACTCGCTGCGCGCCAGACCGGGCGCGCCCGTGGCCACGCCCCTGGACTGGGACGAACTGTCCCGGTCCCGGCTGGGGCCGCGCTATTACCACCTGGGCAACATCCGGCGGCGGCTGGCCCAGCGGGATGATCCCTGGAAAGGGATGGGACGCCGGGCCGTCTCGGCGGAAAAGGTCGCGGAACGCCTCGACGACCTTGAAGACTAGCCCTGGCTCAGGTCGTCCTCCACGACGAAGCGTACGTCGGCATGCTTCTCCAGCCGGGGCAAAAGGCGGGCGCCCAGGGCCGAGGCGGGCGTCCAGAAGCCGCCGCCGACTGCGGGATCGTCCGCGTCCTCCAGGAGGCACAGGGCGGCCTCGCCGATCATGCGGGAGGTCGCGCCGTAACCGGGATCACGCCTGCCTTCCACGCGGGCGGCCAGGTGTCCCCCCGCAGCCTCCGGGTGACGGCCGATGAACCTCAGGCTGAATCCGCCTGCCTCCCGAGCCTTTTCGTCCGGGCCTTCCCCGGGGGAGGGCAGGAACAGCCGTTCGAGCAGCGCCCGCGCGGGCGCCACGGAAGCGCCTCCCACCAGTCCCGTCATGACGGCGGAGATGGCTGCGGAACGGGTCCATCCCAGCAGGCCGTCGCCGGTCGTGATGCTCTCCCGGTAGCGGAACTGGCGTCCCCAGGCCCAGTCCGTCACGGCGTTGGAGCGCCGCACGATCCGGGTGTTGATGGGCGCCATGATAAAAGGCGCCGTCCAGGAATCCAGGTCGGAATCGAATTCAGGCGCCCGCTGGTCCGGGCGGTCCGGGCCCGAGCGCTCATCCGGTGGGTTCAGGGAATAGGGGTCTGCCAGCACCTTTCGGACTGTGTCGTCCCCTGAGGCCTCTTTCAGCACGTTGATGAGGCTGGCCACGGTGCCGCCGCTGAAGGCCCCGCTGACCCGGCGGATGCCCATCTTCACGACGGGACAGGGTCGTCCGTACTGGGCCTCGGCGGCGTCCTGCAGCACCAGGCAACCGATGTCGGACGGTATGGAATCGAACCCGCAGGCATGAACGATGCGGGCCCCGGACTCGCGGGCGGCCGCCTCATGGGCATCAATCATCCGGCGGATCCACTGGACTTCGCCGGTGAGGTCGCAGTAGTGGGTCCCGGACCGTGCACAGGCCGCGACGAGTTCCGAGCCATGAAGGGCAAAAGGGCCTGCCACCGCGCAGACGACCCGGGTGCTGGCAGCCAGCCTGCGCATGGCCCGGGTGTCGTGAGCGTCCGCGACCACCAGCGGAAGATCGCCCTGGTCCAGGGAGGCGCGCAGCGCCTCGAGCTTTTCCCGGTTCCTTCCTCCCAGCGCCCAGCGGGGAGACCGGCCAGGCTTTGTCCGGCGGGCCAGGTGTTCTGCCACCAGGCGGCCCGTGAAGCCTGTCGCGCCCCAGAGCACAAGGTCGAACTGTCGGTCTTTCATTCAGGCGCCTCGCAAGGTCTGCGCTTTTCGGACAGACACCGATGCCATCGGTGTGCGAGCCGGGATGTGGCGGCGCTCCCGAGATGGTAATCGGCGGGAAATTAGGGTTAGACTCCCGCCACGGTGTCGATACCGACATCGAAGGATAACCATTAATCGGCATGGTTTTTACTAATGACTGGTACGGCCGGCTGCCGGAGAAGGCGCGAAATCGGGCTGACTCGGGGTCTTTGCCGTTCAGTCGCTCGGACTGTGTTCTCTTCTAGGGGAGTCAAAATATGAAGTTTGCATACGGAATCATGGCCGCGGCGGCGCTCACCGTCGGCGTTACGGTGAACACGCCGGTGTCTGCCCAGGTGCCTACCTGCGATGACATCGAGTGGTCGGCGGAACTGCTTGCCCGGTTCCCGAACATTCGCCGCGCCTGCGAGGCCGTGGTCGTCCGTGATGGCCAGGAGTACGCCCGATTCACCGCCCAGCTGGAGCGCCGCTACTTCAACGGCGACGTCAAGCTGAAGATCATGTATCCGGACGGTACCCACGAGGAAGTCGTGGTCAGCCCGCCGGACGATTTCAGGGCGAAGATGGGCGACAACTGGGTGACGTTCGACCAGATTCCGGAGCGTCGGAACCTGCCTTTCCGCATCTACATCCCCGAGGGCCGCTGGCAGCTGGCCAGCGTGCAGGATGAGGGTATGCCGGTCGTGATTGCTCCGGTCACCGTCGAGCCGGTGGAACCCGCGCCGACTGCGGCCCCGATCCTGCCGGCCACCGGCGGTCCTCTGCCGCTGCTGGGTCTGCTCGGCGGCCTGTTCGTGGCCCTCGGTGGTGCCATGACCTTCCTCCGCCGACGGTAAGCACGCCTTCACAGGCGACACGCTTGCGAAGGGGGCCTCAGGGCCCCCTTCGTCTTTTCCGGCTCCCGCTGTCTACCCGGCCCGCTTTGAGCGCCGCAGGCGGAGCCGATAGCATGGGGAGGCATGAAAACACACACCTGGACTGCTGGCCTGTGCCTTGCTGCCGTGACGGCCGGGGCCATGGGAACGGGCCGCGCTGCGGATGATGCCGTGGACTCGGCCGCCGCCGGCATTACGGCGGCCGAGCTCGCCGGGATGACGCGGGCCTTCTCGGCCGACGAAATGGAAGGCCGGGCGCCGGGCACGCCCGGCGGGCGACGGGCGGTGGCCTGGCTCGAGGAGCAGTTTCGCGAGGCCGGGCTGAAACCGGCATGGTCCGACGGCTACCGTCAGCCGGTAGAGCTGGTGGAAGTCACGCCGGACTTTTCCATGCGCATGAGGCTGGGACCGGAGACCCTGTCTTTCGGTGGCGATTTCGTGGCCTGGACCCGCCGCGTGACGCCGCGGGTCACGGTGGAAGATTCGGAGCTTGTCTTCGCGGGCTACGGCATCGTCGCCCCCGAATACGGGTGGAACGACTGGGAGGGTGTCGACTGGGCCGGCAAGACGGCGGTGGTCCTGGTCAACGATCCCGGTTTCGCCAGCGGTGACCCGGAGCTCTTTACCGGCCGCGCCATGACCTACTACGGCCGGTGGACCTACAAGTACGAGGAGGCCGCCCGGCAGGGTGCCGAGGGCCTGATTATCATCCACGAGACGGCGCCGGCGGCCTACGGCTGGTCCGTGGTCGAAAGCAGCTGGAGCAGGCCGCAGTCCGACCTTGTGCAGTCCGGGGGTACGGAAGATCGCGCGAAACTGGAGGGCTGGATCACCCGCGAGGTTGCGGGCCGGATGTTCCAGCGGGCCGGCCTGGACTTCGCGGCGATGAAGGAGGCAGCGCTCGCACCGGATTTCGCGCCCGTGCCGCTGGACCAGGCAGTTTCGATACAGATCGATAACACCATCCGGCGGTCGACCTCCTACAACGTCGCGGGCGTCATTCCAGGTTCGAAACGGCCGGACGAGCACCTGGTCTACGTGGCCCACTGGGATCACCTGGGACAGGATCCCTCCCTGGAGGGCGACACCATCTACAACGGGGCGGCGGACAATGCCACGGGCGTGGCGTCCCTGCTGGAGATTGCCCGGGCCTTCCGGGCGACGGGCAGGGCGCCGGAGCGAACGGTGGTCTTTCTGTCGGTGACCGCGGAAGAGCAGGGGCTGCTGGGCGCGCGCCGGTACGCCGCAGATCCGCTGGTGCCCCCCGGCCGCATGGTGGCGGCCCTGGGCATGGACATCATGGCCCGGGGACCTGCGTCGCAGGACGCGGTTCTCATCGGGCTGAACCAGTCGGAACTCGGCGACCTGGCTCGTGCCGCAGCGGCCGTCCAGGGCCGCGGCGTCCGGCCGCATCCCTCGCCGGAGAGCGGCTACTTCTACCGGTCCGACCACTTCGCGTTCGTTCAGCAGGGCGTGCCAGCGCTGCTGTTTCTGAACCCTGGCGCCCCGGACTCTGAGTACGTGACGCAGCACTACCACCGGCCGTCAGACGAGTACCGGGATGACTGGGA
Source organism: Gammaproteobacteria bacterium (assembly GCA_037383845.1). GTDB lineage: Bacteria > Pseudomonadota > Gammaproteobacteria > Steroidobacterales > XN24 > JARRON01. The sequence continues at coordinate 9,273 of JARRON010000032.1, read as the reverse complement.
TCTTTCCGGGGCTGTGGCCGACGCCCGCCTGTTCTTCAGGATTGGCTGGGCGCTGGCCAACGACGACCGATGGCCTGCCTGGCGCGACGGCAGCGAATTTCGAGCTGTCCGGGAGGCCAGCCGCTGAGCCCGGGGAGGGCGCGGGGCAACAGCATGGCCGAGAAGGACAGGAAACGCTGGGACGAGTGGTACGGAGGCGACGAACTGGCCATGGGCTCCGAGCCCCCCGAGTTCATCCGGGACTGTCGCCTCTGCCTGCCCCGTTCCGGACGCGCCCTGGACGTGGCCTGCGGCGAGGGTCAGGTCGTGACCTGGCTGGCCCGCCGCGGGATGTCGGCCGTGGGGCTGGACATCTCGGAAAGAGCGCTCCAGAAAGCAGCCCGGCTGAGCCGGGAGACCAACGTGGAACAGCGCACAGAGTTCGCGGCCTGGGACCTGGAGCAGGGCCTGCCGGAGCTCGATGGCGAGTTCGACCTCATCACCTGCCTGCGCTACTACCAGCCTTCCCTCATGCCGGCGCTGCGCGCCCGCCTCGCACCGGGCGGCCTGCTGTTGCTGGAAGTGCGCATGGTGACGCCGGAGAAGGATGGCCGCTTTCGCGCCGACCCGGGCGAAACCCTGGGCTTCGCGGGAGACCTGCACGTTCATCTCTACCGGGAAGGACGCATCGGCGACCGCGACGGCGCGCAGCTGCTGGCGCAGCGGCCACCCGTCAGCCGGATGGTTTTCGAGTCGTCACCCCAGCCGGGGGCGGAGGCATCACGCGACTAGCGGGTCAGGACCAGCTCGTCCTCTTCGGTGAGCTTAAGGTGGTACTCCTGTTTGCCGTGAGTGATCACCACCTCCCGCTGTCCGCCAAGCAGGACACGGCTGGGAATCTTGACCGGCCGGGACGCAAGCCGTCTCACGACGTCGCTCTGCGCCGGGGGCGAGCTCTTCTTTTTTTCGGTCATCACCGGCCCCACTCCCGGCGTCTTCAGGAGTAAGTGACCGTGAACCATTCGCATTTGAGCGGCAATCCGCAGAAACCCGTAGCGGGTCCGCCAGCGCTCAGGCAGCGGCGAAGCTGATGTCGACGAAATCCTCCAGCCGGGCCTGCTTCGATCGCAGGGACCGGTGCAGCGCGAGCTGTCCAGCTGCCCGGGTGAGATTGTGCGCGCTGGCACTCGGGAAGCGTTCCGGATCCCAGGAAAAATAAGACTCGTTCAACGCATCCGCGCAGAAGCGGGCCGCCAGTTCCACCTGTATGTTCGCCGTGGCCGGGACGATGGCATCGACTTCCTCGCGCCGGATCCAGCCCCGGACAGACCGGGCATATCCGGCAACAGCCGCGGCGAACAGCTGGTCGGAAAACTCGCCCTCGCGCCGGTCTTCCCCGCCCGGGGCACACCAGGAACGCATGGCGTCACCGAGTTCCAGGGGCAGCGCCATTGGACCGACGGTGTCCAGGTCGACGAGGCACACGGCGCGATCGGCCTGAGGCTCGAACAGCACGTTGTTGATCTTTGGATCGCCGTGCACGATCCGCGGCGGCGTCACGGGAAGGGCAGGCAGCCGGTCGGCCGCTCCCAGGATGGCTTCCGCCACCCGCGCCACGGACCCGTAGTCGGGATGGTCACGACGGTCCGCAAGCGCTGATTGCAGCGCCCGCAGGTGACGGGAGAGTTCGTGGATCGGACGCCGGGAGCCCGAGAAAGGGTGCTCCAGGTCGTCCAGCGCCCGGTGGAAGCGACCGAGAAGGAGCGCGGCCTGCTCCGCCTGTTCCGGGCGGGCCAGGGAATCCAGCGACCGTCCGGCCACGTAGGTCAGTGCTCGCCAGCTGGCACCGGCTTCAGCCGGCAGCCACAGTCGTCCGTCCCTGGCCGGCACGATTCGCGGCGTCACGAGGCCACGTTGCTCCAGGTGGGCCGTGACGGCGTCGATGTCCTCGTTGACGGCGGGGGTAAAGACAGGGTTGACCCGCTGGACGACGACCTGGCCGCCCCCCTGGCGGGCGGCAATCCACGTCTGGTTGATGAGTCCTGCGCCAAGCGGCCTGACCTGCCCGGCATCAAGCTCCCACCCCGCCAGGACGGGTTCAGGCAGTGACCCGGGGGACATGATCGGCAGGCCGGGTCCGGTCGCCGGAGGCCGCCGGCGCATGAGTGCATCGTTGTGTTTTCATCGTCGGGGCCTGTGGCGCTGGCGCCGGGTGATCCTGCCCGGCATGGTGTCGGCGCTGGCCACCGGCCGCAAGTCTCTCTGCGTTGCGGCGCAGCACCCCCTGTCGTAGGCTCGGAGCGTTCCGTGGGAATCGGGTCCATGAAAGCCAGCGCAAGCAGCGTTCACAAGTTCGGCGGCACCAGCCTCGCAGGGGAGGCCGAGTTCCGGCAGGTGGTCGAAATCCTGCGCGGTGCGGGCCCGTCGCCCGTAGCGGCGGTGGTCTCGGCGTCGGCCGGGGTGACCGATGCACTCCACGCCCTGGTGGACACGGCGCAGGCCCGCCGTGCCTGGGACATCCCTCTGGACCAGGTGAAACAGGGACGGGCGGCGCTGGCCGGTGCGCTCCTGGACATCGACGGACTGGCGAGCCATGTCGAGGCGCTGGAAGCGGACTGCCGCGATATCGCGGACATCCTCCGGGCGGTGTACCTGCTGGGCAGGGCTTCGCCGGAAACCTACGGCCTCGTGGCCGGGTACGGCGAGATATGGTCCGCTCGCCTGCTGGCAGCATGTCTCCGGCAGGCCGGCGTGGATGCGGACTGGTTCAACGCCCGGGACGTGCTCACCATCACCGCCAGCGAGCTTGGTCCTGCCGTGGAATGGGACGAAACCCGTCAGCGGATGAGCGAACACTGGACGGAGCCGCCCCGGGTCCGGGTCATCACCGGCTATATCGCCCGGGACCCACAGGGCGGACCCACGACCCTGGGGCGCAACGGAAGCGACTTCACGGCGTCGATTTTCGCTGCTCTCCTGGACACAGAAAAGCTCGTCATCTGGACCGACGTGGACGGCGTCATGAGTGGCGATCCCCGACGGATTCCCGATGTCTCCGTCATCGCCGAGCTGTCCTACCACGAGGCCATGGAACTCGCTTACTTCGGGGCACGGGTCCTTCACCCGCGGACCATGGCGCCGGTGGTGGCCCGGGGCATACCGGTCTGGATCCGCAATGCACGGCGCCCGGAGCTGCCGGGGACGCGGATCGGCATCGACGCTGCAGACGGCGGGGTGAAAGGCATCACCACCATCGCCGGCATGGCCCTGGTGAACCTGGAGGGGGCGGGCCTCATCGGCGTGCCCGGCACCGCCAGCCGTCTGTTCGCCGCATTCAAGGAGGCGGGAATCTCGGTGGTGCTCATCTCCCAGGGCAGCTCCGAGCATTCCATCTGCTGTGCCATCCCCGAAGGAGACGTCAGGCGCGCCCGTCACGCCGCGGAGCAGGCCTTCGCGTCGGAAATCGCCCAGGGCCAGGTGGAGGGCGTGGGCGTGGTGAACGGCTGCAGCATCCTCGCTGTCGTCGGCGACGGCATGCGGGGTATGCCCGGCGTGGCGGCCAAGATGTTCGGGTCCCTCGGCAGGGCGGGCGTGAACGTCCGGGCCATCGCCCAGGGCGCCTCGGAGCGCAACATCTCTGCCGTCATCGACAGCCCCGACGCGGACCGGGCCCTGAAGGCCGTGCACTCGGCCTTCTACCTCTCCCCGGAAACCCTTTCCATCGGCGTGCTGGGGCCCGGTCACGTCGGCGGCACGCTCCTGGACCAGATGGCCGGCGAGGTGAGGCGTTTTGCCTCCGAGTCCCGGCTGGAACTGAGGGTGCGCGCCATCGCCGGCACCTCGCGCATGGTGCTGGCGGGCCGGCACGTGGACCTGGAAAGCTGGCGCGAGGCCCTGGCCGCGGGAGAGCCCACCGACCTGGACCGCTTTACCGACCACGTCGCGGCCGACCACCTGCCTCACGCGGTGATCATCGACTGCACGGCCAGCGGCGACGTGGCCGCCCGGTATGCCGACTGGCTGGCCCGCGGGATCCACGTGGTTACGCCCAGCAAGCGCGCCAGCACCGCGCCCCTGGACGAATGGCGGCGCATGCGGGAAGCCCGCCAGGCGGGGGGCGTGCGTTACCTCAACGAGACCACCGTGGGCGCCGGTTTGCCAATCCTGCAGACCCTCCGCGATCTCCGCCATACCGGCGACGAGATCGAGGCGATCGAGGGCGTGCTGTCCGGCACGCTGGCGTTCCTGTTCAACGGCTACGACGGCAGCCGGTCCTTCTCCGAGATTGTCCGCGAGGCCCGGGAACTGGGCTATACGGAACCGGATCCCAGGGACGACCTGTCCGGCCTGGACGTGGCCAGGAAGCTGGTGATCCTCGCCCGGGAGATGGGGCTTGAGATAGAGCTGGAAGACGTGGAGGTGGAAAGCCTAGTCCCGGAGACCCTGGCCGCCGGAAGCATCGAGGATTTCCTGGACGGGCTTTCCGATTACGACGGGACCATGGCCGGGCGGCTCGAGACGGCGCGGGATCACGGCGAGGTGCTGCGTTACGTGGCCCGGCTGGACGGTCACAGTGGCCGCGCCTCGGTCGGGCTGGTGTCTTTGCCGGGCGATCATCCCTTCGCCCACGCGCGCCTGACGGACAACGTGGTCCGCTTCGTTACCCGTCGCTACAGCGACAATCCCCTTGTAGTCCAGGGCCCCGGAGCGGGGCCGGCGGTGACCGCGGCCGGCGTGTTCTCCGACCTGCTGCGACTGGCGGCGTACCTGGGCGCCGACATCTGATGCGTTACATCAGTACCCGCGGGGACGCGCCCCCGGTAACCGCCGGGCCGGCGATGCTCTCGGGGCTGGCGCCGGATGGCGGTCTCTACCACCCTGAGCAAATTCCGCTGGTGGACGAGGGAGAATTTCCCCACGGTGTCGGGCTTCCCGCCGCGGCCCGGGTGCTGCTTGCGCCTTTCGTCGAGGGGGATCCGGTGCTTTCCACCGGCCTGGCCGAGATCTGCGACGAGGCCCTGGACTTTCCTGTTCCGCTGGTGGACCTGGCGGAAGACCTCCGCGTGCTGGAGCTTTTCCACGGTCCGACGGCGGCGTTCAAGGACGTGGGCGCCAGGTTCCTGGCGTCGAGCCTGGCCCGTCTCGCCGGCGAAGGGGAGCGTCCCCGGACCGTTCTGGTGGCGACCTCCGGCGATACCGGCGGGGCGGTGGCGGCGGCATTCCACGGGCGCCCGGGGTTCCGGGTGGTTCTGCTCTATCCCGCCGGCCGCGTCTCACCCCGGCAGGAGGCCCAGCTCACCGCCTGGGGAGGCAACGTCACGACCCTGCGAGTGGAGGGCGATTTCGACGATTGCCAGCGGATGGTCAAGGCGGCGTTCGCTGACGCCGGCCTGCGGAAAGCCGCCGGCCTGACGTCCGCCAACAGCATCAGCATCGGCCGGCTGCTTCCCCAGATGTCGTACTACGCCATGGCCGCCCTGGCGGCCCGCCGGGCGACTGGCATCGAGCCGGGATTCGTCATCCCCACCGGCAACCTGGGCAACGGCCTGGCCTGCATCTGGGCCCGGCGCTGCGGCCTGCCCGTCGGCCCCGTGGTGCTGGCCACCAATGCCAACGATGCCGTGGCCCGGTTTTTCGCCGGCGAGGCCTGGCACCCGCGGACCACGCGGCAGACCCTGGCGACCGCCATGGACGTGGGCAACCCGAGCAACATGGAGAGGCTGCTGTTTCTCACCGGCGGCGAAGCGCGGGCGAGACGGGAGGCGGAAGCGATTGCCGTGGACGACGAGGGCATCCGGGAGGCGATACGCCAGGGGCCTGCCCGGTACGGCCAGGTCTGGTGCCCCCATACGGCCACGGCCGTGAAGGCCTGGGAGAGTCTCCCGCCTCGGATGCGGGACCGGCCCTGGATCCTCGTCGCCACGGCGCACCCGGCCAAGTTCGAAGACGTGGTGGAGCCCCTGGTGGGCCACGCCGTCCCGCCGCCGCCGGCCCTGGCGGAGCTGCTCGCGAAGCCTCGTCGCTGGACCGACGTCCGCCCGGATCCGGCGGAGCTGAGAGCGGTACTCCTGGACTGACCGGCGGGTGTGGTGCGCGTCACGCCAACCCGGTCGCCATTGCCCGGCACATAAGGTTCGACTATTCTGGAATAATGGAAATCAAAGAAATCAGCCGGCAGCTGTCCGCGCTGGCCCATGAGCACCGGCTGGCGGCGTTCCGGCTGATGGTACGAGCCGGACCCGGGGGACTCGCCGCCGGCGCTGTCAGCCAGGCGCTTGACCTGCCTGCGTCGAGCCTGTCTTTCCATCTGTCCCACCTCGAGAACGCCGGCCTGGTGTCGGCGGACCGGCGGGGGCGAAACGTCTTCTACAGCGTTCGCAACGACTCGGTCCGGGGGCTGCTCGAGTTCCTGACGGCGGACTGCTGCCAGGGCCGCCCGGAGCTTTGCCCCGACATCCGGCCCGGCTGCGGATCTACGGCGGGGGAAAGCCGTCAAGCAACAGGTAGAGGCTGAGACCCATGGCAGACGATCGTGTCTACAACGTGCTTTTCCTCTGTACGGGCAACTCCGCCCGGAGCATCCTCGCCGAGGCGATCCTGAACCGGGTCGGGCGCGGTCGTTTCCGCGCCTTCAGCGCGGGCAGTCAGCCGAAGGGGGAGGTCAACCCCTACGCGCTGAACCGGCTGCGCGTCGAGAATTACGACCTCTCCCGGTTCCGATCCAAGAACTGGGAGGAATTCGCGGGCGCAGGGGCACCGGAACTGGACTTCGTTATCACCCTTTGCGACAGCGCGGCCAATGAGGCCTGCCCGGTCTGGCCGGGGCAGCCGATGACCGCCCACTGGCCTCTGCCGGACCCGGCTGCCGCAGAGGGCAGCGAGGCCGAGAAGCACGCGGCCTTCGCCGACACCATGCGCATGCTCAACAACCGCATCGGCATCTTCGTCAATCTGCCACTTGCGTCGCTGGACAGGCTTTCTCTGCAGAAAAGGCTGGACCGGATCGGCACTGGAGACGCGCCCGTCCCGGCGTCCGGCTGACCGCGCCATGACCCACGTCGTCGCCAGGCGCATGTCCACGCTGGACCGCTACCTCACCGTCTGGATCTTTGCGGCCATGGCGGCGGGAGTGGCCATCGGCGCCCTGTGGCCCGGGGTCCAGGACTTTCTCGACCGGTTCAGCGTGGGCACCACCAGCCTGCCGATCGCCGCCGGCCTGATCCTGATGATGTATCCGCCCCTTGCGCGGGTTCGCTACGAGGAGATGGGGCGGGTCTTTCGCGACTGGAAGGTGCTCGGACTGTCCCTGATCCAGAACTGGCTGGTGGGCCCGGTCCTCATGTTCCTGCTGGCCGCGGTCTTCCTGCACAACTATCCGGAACTCATGGTCGGCCTGATCCTCGTGGGCATTGCCCGCTGCATCGCCATGGTCCTTGTCTGGAACGAGCTTGCGCAGGGAAACCGTGAGTATGCCGCCGGACTGGTGGCGCTCAACAGCGTCTTCCAGGTGCTCACCTACGGATTTTTCGCCTGGCTTTTCATCACGGTGATGCCGGGCTGGCTCGGGATCGACCTCTCCGGGGTGACCGGCGCCGACGGGAAGACCGTCGCGGATATTACGATGGGGGAGATCTTCACCAGCGTGTTCATCTACCTGGGCATCCCGTTCGCTGCCGGCGTGGCGAGCCGGCTGCTGCTGGTTCGGTGGAAAGGCCGGGAGTGGTACGAGGAAAAATTCGTCCCGAGAATCTCTCCGTTGACGCTGGTGGCGCTGCTTTTCACCATCGTGGTCATGTTCAGCCTGAAGGGGGACAGCATCCTGCAGTTCCCCCTGAAAGTGGCCCTGGTGGCCGTCCCGCTGCTGGTGTATTTCCTGGTGATGTTTCTCGCCAGCTTCTTCATGGCCTGGCGGGCGGGGGCTGACTACACGCGCTCCACCACGCTCGCCTTTACGGCGGCCGGAAACAACTTCGAGCTCGCTATTGCCGTGGCGATTGCCATCTTCGGGATAGGCTCCGACGTTGCTTTCGCCACCGTGATCGGGCCGCTCATCGAGGTTCCGGCGCTGATCGGCCTGGTGCACGTGGCCCACCGGCTCGGCCGGCGGCTGTTCCCGGCGCAGGTGCCGGCGAGTTACGCCGGCTAGAATGCCGGGTCGTGGGATGCATCTTCTGCGACATCGCTGCGGGGCACAGGGAGGCGAGTCTCGTCTACGCTGACGGATCGTGCCTGGCCTTCATGGATATCCATCCCGTCAGCCGCGGCCACGTCCTTGTCGTGCCCCGACGCCATGCTGCCCGGCTGCAGGCGCTGGAGGACGATGAGCGGGCCGTGTTGTTCCGGGCTGCCGGCCGCGTCCTGGACGCCGCCATCCGTTCAGGCTTCGCCCGGGACGGGGCCAACCTGCTGCTGAACGACGGTGCCGCGGCCGGCCAGCACGTCCCGCACCTTCACTTGCACGTCGTGCCCCGGCGGCGCGGGGATCGATTCCGGATTCCGTGGCGGCTGGCGCAGCGGGCGCTCGGGAGATTCGGTGCGGCGCGCAGCGTGAGCTCGCTGGAGAGCGACGCGGCCGCGCTTCGCCAGGCCATGCAGGGCGACGCGCCGGCCTAGATCGACAGGGAGCCCTCGCGGAAGTCGCTGGCCGCCAGGTGGGCATTGATCAGCACAGGCCTTCCGTCGGCAGCCAGCTGCCTGGCCTGCTCCAGCGTAGGACGGATCTCATCGTCGCTGCGTATCACCAGGCCGGCGGCGCCGAGTCCCTCCGCGGCCCGATGATAGTCGGTGCGGGCGAGTTTAACGCCGGTGTCGTCGTGCAGCAGCTTGACCTGTTCCCGGGCGATCTGTGCCCAGCAGGCGTCGTTCCCAACCACCGCGATGGGCGCCAGGCCGTGGCGCACGAACGTGTCGAACTCGATGAGGCTGTACCCCACCGAGCCGTCTCCGTACAGCAGCCAGATCTCCGCCTCCGGCCGCGCCCGGGCTGCCCCGAGTGCGAAGCCGGCGCCGACGCCCAGGGTGCCGAAGGCGCCGGGATCCAGCCACCTCAGGGGCCCTCTGGGCCGGACAACATAGGACGCCGTCCCGACGAAGTCGCCGCCGTCGGCGACGATAACGCTGTCATCCGGGAGCACCGCATCCACGGCGCGGCAAAGCGCAAGGGGGTTTACCCGCTGCCCGGACGCGGCAGCCTGCCGGTCAATGTCCGCTTCGCGGGCCTCGTCCCGCTCCCGGAGCTCGGCCAGCCAGCCGCTGCGGTCGGGCCCGGAGTCGCGGGCCGCCCGGGCCAGGGCC
>JARRON010000031.1:1217-64732 GCA_037383845.1 Gammaproteobacteria bacterium | reverse complement strand
CCCGAAGCGAAGGGGGTTATCCCGAAGCGAAGGGGGTTATCCCGAAGCGAAGGGGGTTATCCCGAAGCGAAGGGGGTTTCCCGGAGCCGGAACGTGCCGCCTGCGGGGCGGCGAATCACGCCCAAGCTCGCCGCATTGCCCCGCTTTGCAAGAGCAGCCCGGTTGCGGCGTGGTTCCCTGGAGCCCTTCTCCCCATATGGGGAGAAGGGTTGGGATGAGGGGTTTCCTGAGCGCGCCCTGGCGCCGGAGGGGCCGGACAGTTGCATGCTAGGCTGCGCCAGGCTTACTTGCCGGGAGGTCGGTCACCATGAAGCGGTTTTGCAGGTCATTCACATCGGCGACCACTCGCGTGGGCGGATGTCTCGCAGCGGCAGTGTTCCTCGTTGGGCCGGCCAACAGCGCCCAGACCTGTCCCGTCGACTACAAGGCCGGGCAACTGGACCACTGGGCCAATGGTGCGGTCATCTACCAGGTATTTGTCCGAAGCTTCCAGGATTCGGACGGCGACGGCATCGGGGACTTCAACGGGCTGATCTCGAGGCTTGATTACCTGAACGACGGTGATCCGGGCACGGACACGGACCTGGGCGTAGACGCCATCTGGATGCTGCCCATTACCGAGTCGCCCAGCTACCACGGGTACGACACCCTGAACTACGAGCGGGTGGAGCTGGATTACGGTACCGAGGCCGATTTCGACCGCCTGCTGGAGGCCGCCCATGCGCGCGGCATCAGGCTCATCATGGACCTGGTGGTGAACCACACCTCGTCCTATCACCCCTGGTTCACCCAGGCGCTCACGTCTCCCCGTGACAGCTACCACGACTGGTACGTATGGCGGGAGGACGACCCGGGCTGGACCCAGCCGTGGTCCGCGGCGCTGACCTGGCATCACGCCAAAGCGCTGGACCTGTACTACTACGGTCTCTTCTGGGGTGGCATGCCCGACCTGAACTTCGAGAATCCCGAAGTCCGGGCCGAGATGATCGGCATCGCAAAGCGCTGGCTGGACCGGGGCCTGGACGGTTTCCGCCTGGATGCTTCCCGGCACATCATCGAGGCCGGCGACGAGGCCAAGGCCGGCGGTTCGCCGGAAACCCACGCCTGGTGGGAGGAGTTCGCGCGGGAAGTCCGCGCTGAGCACCCGGACACGTTCTTCGTCGGCGAGAACTGGACCACGGTGGAGGAGGTCGCGCCGTTCTTCGGCGACGCGCCGTTCACCCAGCTGGACATGAACTTCAACTTCGACCTGGCCGCGGCCATCGTGGGGGCCGTGCGAGACGACACGCCCGGCCTCATCCAGATGACCCTCTGCGACGTGGCCGATTTCTACCCGCCCCACGCGCTGGACGGGATCTTCCTGACGAACCACGACATGATCCGGGTCGCGACCCAGGTGGGCTCGCCGGAAAAGGCGCGCTTCGCTGCCTCCATCCTGTTCACTCTGCCGGGCGTGCCCCTGGTTTACTACGGCGAGGAGATCGGCCTGGTGAACGGCCCGGGCGACGAGGACCCGGAGAAGCGCACGCCCATGCCGTGGACGGACGAAGGCGGGTTCACTGCGGGCACCCCGTGGAAGGTGAACCGCAAGGCTGACCCGGGGGTGAACGTGGCCCGCCAGCAGGCGGACCCGGACTCCCTGTGGCATCACTACCGGCGGCTCATCGGGCTTCGCCATGACTACGCGGCCCTGGGCCGGGGTGGCTATCGGCCCCTGGAAGTGAGCGGCGGTGGCGGTGATGTCATCGCCTGGGAGCGTACGCACGACGACCAGCGCCTGGTCGTCATCGCGAATTTCTCTGCGGAACCTGTCCGCGATGTGCCGGTCGTCGTGCCGGGGCTCGAGGGCCGGACGCTCCGGCCGGTGGCCGGCTTTGGCACGGCCGCCGTAATCCAGGGCGACCAGCTTGTCGTGGGCCGCCTTGACGGCCGGCGAGTTCATATTTATCAGGTGGTTGGAGGCTGAACCTGAGGTTGGGTCACGCCGGTGATTCCCGGCGGCGGCGGTGCCCCGCCAGGCGGCTCGCTGTTGTTTTCCCGAATGTGCTGGCGACCGGGTTGCTGATACGTTCCCCGGGTTAGCGGCGGCTCCGGCTGCAGCCGGTGTGGCGCGTTGCCCGGGCGCTGCCGCAAGAGGAGGATTTCATGCCCGCCCGACGAGGCGACCTGACCCGGCCTGCGGATCTGCATCACCTTCAGTTCTCCGGGCCCCTGCGCACGAAGCGCCCCCAGTACATCGACCGCCTGCCGCCCTGCAACGATGCCTGCCCCGCGGGCGAGAACATCCAGGGCTGGCTTGCGGAGGCCCAGGCCGGCAACTTCCGGCGGGCCTGGGAGATCCTGGTGGCGGACAATCCCATGCCCGCCGTTCACGGCCGGGTTTGCTATCACCCGTGCGAGTCCCGGTGTAACCGGGCCGAGGTGGATGTCGAGGTCTCCATCCACGCCGTGGAGCGGTTCCTCGGCGACACCGCGCTGGAAGAGGGCTGGAAGTTCCCATTGCCAGCGAACTCGTCCGGGAAGCGGGTACTCGTTGTCGGTGCCGGTCCCAGCGGCCTGTCGGCGGCCTATCATCTGCGCCGCCTCGGGCACGACGTGGAGATCCGCGAGGCCGGTCCGGTGGCCGGCGGCATGATGCACTTCGGGATCCCGGCCTACCGCCTGCCCAGGGACATCCTGGAGGCGGAAGTCCGGCGCATCCGGGACATGGGCGTGACGCTGACCCTCAATCACAAGGTCACCGACCTCCAGGCGGAGGGGGAGCAGGGCTTCGACGCCGTGTTCCTGGCGGTGGGCGCCCACCTTTCCAAGCGCATCGAGATCCCCGCCCGGGACGCCGGGAAGATGCTCGACGCGGTGAGCTTTCTGAAGAGCGTCAAGCAGGGTGAGCCGCCGAAACTCGGACGCCGGGTGGCGGTCTACGGCGGCGGCAACACGGCCATGGATGCGGCGCGGGTCGCCCGGCGACTCGGCGCCAGCGAGGCCTTCATCGTCTACCGGCGGGACCGGGAGCACATGCCGGCCCATCCCGAGGAAGCCGACGAGGCCGTCGAGGAAGGTGTAAAAATCAACTGGTTACGAACGATTCGTGAGATCGATTCCACCACTTTCAAGGTGGAAGTCATGGAGATCGACGAATCCGGCCGGCCCCAGCCGACGGGCCGCTTCGAGACCCTGGAGGCGGACTCGCTGATCCTGGCCCTGGGCCAGGACGTGGACACCAGCTTCCTGGACCGGGTCCCGGACCTGGAGTTCGGCCGGGACGGTTCGGTCGTGGTGGACGAAAACCTCATGACCGGGCGCGCGGGTATCTTCGCCGGCGGTGACATGGCCACCGCCGAGCGCACCGTCACGGTGGCGGTCGGTCACGGCAAGCGTGCCGCCCGCTGCGTGGACGCCTGGCTTCGGGGGAACGTCTATCGCGACCCGCCGCGCCACGGCATCGTCACCGCCGACATGCTGCGCCCCTGGTTCGCCACCGACGCCGAGGCGAAGCGTCAGCAGCGCATCGACCGCCGCCGGCGGGAGACCACCTTCGAGGAAGTGCTGCTCGGCCTGGACCAGGAGGCGGCGGTGTTCGAGGCCGCCCGGTGCCTGTCCTGCGGCAACTGCTTCGAGTGCGACGGCTGCTACGGCGCCTGCCCCGAGGACGCCATCATCAAGCTGGGGCCGGGCCGGCGCTACAGGTTCGACTACGACCGCTGCACGGGCTGTGCGGTGTGCTTTGAACAGTGTCCCTGCAATGCCATCGAGATGGTGCCCGAACCGGAGGTCCCGGCATGAGCGCCGCCACATCCGGTCCGCGGGTCGTGACCATGGACGGCAACGAGGCCGCCGCCTGGGTGGCCTACCGGGCCAACGAGATCTGCGCCATCTATCCCATCACGCCGTCGTCGCCCATGGGCGAGCTGGCGGACCAGTGGGCGGCGGAAGCGCTGCCCAACGCCTGGGGTCACGTCCCGGTCATCACCCAGATGCAGAGCGAAGGGGGCGTGGCCGGGGCGCTGCACGGGGCACTGCAGACCGGCGGACTGACGACGACGTTCACCGCCTCCCAGGGCCTGCTCCTGATGATCCCCAACATGTACAAGATCGCCGGCGAGCTGACGCCCACGGTGTTCAACGTGGCGGCCCGGTCCCTGGCCGCCCAGGGGTTGTCCATCTTCGGTGACCACCAGGACGTGATGGCGGTGCGGGGCACGGGCTTCGCCATGCTGTGCTCGAGCTCTCCCCAGGAAGCCCACGACCTGTGCCTGGTGGCCCAGGCGGCAACACTGGAGACCCGGATACCGTTCCTGCATTTCTTCGACGGTTTCCGCACGTCCCATGAACTCAACCGGGTGACCCTGCTGGACGAGACGGACATCAGGGCGCTGATGCCGGATGCGCTGGTGCGCGCCCACCGCGAGCGGGGACTGACGCCGGACCGCCCGTTCATCCGCGGCACCAGCCAGAACCCGGACGTCTATTTCCAGGCCCGCGAGACGGTAAATCCCTTCTACGCCGCGGTGCCCGGGGCGGTGCAGTCGGCCATGGACCGGCTGGCGGAGCGCTGCGGCCGCAAGTACCACCTGTTCGATTATTTCGGCGACCCGGAAGCCGAGCGTGTCATCGTGGTCATGGGTTCGGCCGCGGAGACCGCCCGGGAGGCCATGGAGGTGCTGAACGCCCGCGGCGAGCGGGTGGGGCTCGTGCAGGTGCACCTGTTCCGGCCCTTTGCCGGGGGCGCTTTCCTGGATGCCCTGCCGGCGTCGGTGAAGGCCGTAGCGGTGCTGGACCGGAGCAAGGAGCCCGGCGCCCCGGGGGAACCCCTTTACCTGGACGTTTCGGCTTCCCTCGCCGAGGGCGGGCAGGAGCGCCGGCTGAAACTGGTCGGGGGCCGCTACGGGCTGTCCTCCAAAGAGTTCACGCCCGCCATGGTCAAGGCGGTGTTCGACGAGCTCGGCCGGGACGCGCCGGCCAATCATTTCACGGTCGGAATCCGCGACGACGTCTCGGGCTCAAGCCTGGAGGCGGAGGAGGATTTCATCACCGAGGGTGAAGACACCTACCGGGCGGTCTTCTACGGCCTGGGCGCCGACGGCACGGTGGGAGCGAACAAGAACACCATCAAGATCCTCGGCGAGGACCCGGACATCCACGCCCAGGGCTACTTCGTCTACGACTCCAAGAAATCCGGATCACAGACTGTCTCCCACCTGCGATTCGGGCCGACGCCCATTCGCTCCGCCTACCTCGTGCAGTCGGCCAATTTCGTGGGCTGTCACCAGTTCAACTTCGTCCACCAGCTGGACGTGCTGAAGCTCGCCGCCCCGGGTGCCACGTTCCTGCTGAACAGCCCCTACGGCGCGGACGAGATCTGGAACCACCTGCCCGAGCGCATCCGCCGCCAGATCCGGGACAAGGCGCTGGACTTCCACGTCATCGATGCCTACGCGGTGGCGGAGAAGGCCGGGCTGGGCCGGCGCATCAACACTGTCATGCAGGTGGCGTTCTTCGCGCTGTCCGGCGTGATGCCCCTGGAGACGGCCACCAGCCGCATCAAGGAGGCCATCGAGAAGAGCTACCGCCGCAAGGGCGCCGACGTCGTGCGCCGGAACTTCGACGCCGTCGACGGCGCCGTGGCGGCACTGTCGAAGGTGGCGCCGCCGGCGAAGGAGACGACCGCCCCTGAACCTCTGCCCGTCGTGGACCCGGCGGCGCCCATCTTCGTCCGCGAGGTCACCGCGCGGATGATAGAGGGGGAGGGCGACACGCTCCCGGTCAGCGCCCTGCCGGCGGACGGTACCTGGCCCTCGGGGACCACGGTGTTCGAGCGCCGGGACCTGTCCAGGGAAATCCCGGCCTGGGAGCCGGAGCTTTGCATCCAGTGCGGCAACTGCCAGCTCGTCTGCCCCCACGGCGTCATCCGGGCCCGCTTCTATCACCAGTCCGCACTCGAGGGCGCGCCGGATACGTTCCGCTCCGCGCCCCTGCGCGGGCGCGGCTACCCGGAGGCCCGGTACACCCTGCAGATCTACCCGGATCACTGCACCGGTTGCACCCTGTGCGTGGACGCCTGTCCCGCCCGATCGCCGGAGGATCCCGGCGTGCGGGCCATCAACATGACCGAGAAAGCCCCAGTTCTTGAAGCGGAGCGGGACAACCTCGCCTTCTTCGAGGCGCTGCCGGAACCGGACCGGGGTCGGGTCGATTTCAGTACCGTCCGCGGGGTGCAGCACCTCACGCCGCTGTTCCAGTTCCCCGGCGCCTGCGCCGGCTGCGGGGAGACCCCTTACCTGAAGCTCATCTCCCAGCTGTTCGGCGACCGGGCGGTCATCGCCAACGCCACCGGCTGTTCTTCCATCTACGGCGGCAACCTGCCCACCACGCCCTGGTCGGCAAACCGGGAGGGGCGCGGGCCCGCCTGGTCCAATTCCCTGTTCGAGGACAACGCAGAGTTCGGCTTCGGTTTCCGCCTGTCCGCGGACACCCACCGGACCCAGTGCGAAGTCCTGCTACAGAGACTCCGGGGCAGACTGGGCCCGGAGTTCGTCGACGAGATCCTGGAAGCCTCCCAGGAGTCCGAGTCGGAGATCCGCCAGCAGCGGGACCGCGTGGCGAGCCTGCGCAACCGGCTCGGCCGCATCGACGACCCTCTGGCCAGGGAGCTGGAATCCGTCGCCGAGCACCTGGTCCGCCGCAGCGTGTGGATCGTGGGCGGGGACGGCTGGGCCTACGACATCGGCTACGGCGGCCTCGACCACGTGCTGTCCCAGGGCCGGGACGTCAACATCCTGGTCATGGACACGGAGGTTTACTCGAATACCGGCGGACAGGTCTCCAAGTCGACGCCCCGGGCGGCGGTGGCCAAGTTTGCCGCCAGCGGCAAGACGACCCCCAAGAAGGACCTGGCCATGCAGGCGGTGGCCTACGGCGACGTCTACGTGGCGAGGGTAGCCATGGGAGCGAACCCCCAGCAGACCCTGCTGGCCTTCCGGGAAGCCGAGCGCTACCGGGGTCCGTCCCTGATCCTGGCGTACAGCCACTGCATCGCCCACGGCATCGACATGCGCTACGGCATGCGGCAGCAGAAACTCGCGGTGAACTGCGGACACTGGCCGCTGATGCGCTACAACCCGGTGCTGCGGGACGAGGGCATGAACCCGTTCCTCCTGGACTCCCACCGCCCCAGCATCCCGTTCCGCGAGTACGCGGACAAGGAGATTCGGTACCGCATCCTGGCGGGCACCAACCCAAGGGACGCGGATGCCCTCATGGCCCTGGCCCAGCAGGACATCGTGGTGCGCTGGGGCGTGTACGAGGAAATGGCCACCCGGGGCGACGCCGCTTTCCACTTCACGCGGGCTGCGGCGCCGGAATAGGGCGAAGCACGGTCTGTCAGCGGAGGAAACCATGGATCTGAAAACACGCTACCTGGGCCTTGAGCTGGAGCACCCCATCGTGGCCGGCGCTTCGCCGCTGTCCACGCGGGTGGACGACATCCTTCGCATGGAGGACGCGGGCGCCGCGGCGGTGGTCATGCATTCCCTCTTCGAGGAGCAGCTCAGGCAGGAGGCCGCCGCCATGGAGCGGCTCACCGAGACCGTCGAGGACAACTTCGCCGAGGCGCTGTCCTACTTCCCGCCCATCGACGGTTACAAGGCGAGCTCCGAGCGCTACCTTGAGACTCTCCGGCAGGCCAGGGAGCGGACGTCGATTCCCATCATCGGCAGTCTCAACGGCGTCACCCCGGAGGGCTGGGTTGACCATGCCGCCCAGATGCAGGCCGCCGGTGCGTCGGCCATCGAGCTCAACGTCTACTATCTGCCCGCGGACCTGGACGAGACCGGCGCCGACGTGGAGCGGCGATATTCGGAGGTGGTGCACGCGGTCAAGGCTGCCGTGGACATCCCGCTGGCCATCAAGGTGGGTCCGTTCTTCAGCGCTTTCGGCCACACGGCGAAGCTGCTGGCCGCCGCCGGTGCCGACGGCATCGTGATGTTCAACCGTTTCTACCGGCCGGACTTCGACACCGAGACCCTCGAGGCGAACCGGACCCTGGAGCTGAGCACGCCCCAGGAAATCCGCGTCGGGCTGTTCTGGCTCTCCCTGCTGTACGGGCGGCTCGATGCCGACATGGCCGCTTCCTCCGGCGTGGACTCTGCGAAGGAAGTCGTGAAGTACCTGCTGGCGGGTGCCGACGTGGTCATGACCACCTCGGCCCTGCTGCGGTACGGCGTGGAGCACCTGGGCGTGCTTCGGCGGGGGCTGGAGGCGTGGATGGGGGAGCGGAGCTTCGAGCGTGTCGGGCAGGTGCGCGGGCGGATGAGCCTGGCCAACGTAGAGAACGCCACCGCCTACGAGCGGGCCAACTACATCCGGCTGCTCGAGGATTACGAGACCCGGGCGCACTAGCCGGGGGCCGCCGCCTCAGGCCCTGCAGCGCTGCCGGGCGCTTACGGGGCCTCCGGTGCCGCAGGGCCGGGAGGCATCTCCCGGGCCGGCCCCTTCAGGGGAAGTGACTCGGCCGGCACCAGCGCCCGGACGGCTTCCGGCGACGGGGCGCCCAGGGCCTGCCGGATCATCTCCGGCGTCCAGGCCGGGGCGAATTCGCCGATGAACTCGAACATGTACCGGCGCCACAGCAGGTCCCTGGAGAAGCCCAGCCAGGTGGTGCAGCGGGGGAACAGACCGGCGCCGTCCAGGGCCACCAGGTCACCTTCGCCGGGCGCACAGGCCATGCTGGCGATGACGCCCACGCCCAGGCCCATGCGCACGTAGGTCTTGATAACGTCGGCATCCCGGGCGGTGAAGGCCACCTCGGCCTCCAGGCCGGCGTTGGCAAAAGCGCGCATCAGGGACGACTCGCCGCGGGAGCTGAACACGTAGGTCACCAGCGGATAGCCGGCCAGGTCGCCCAGGCTGATGGGGCGGTCGAGGCCGGCCAGGGGGTGGTCCCGGGGCACGACGATGTTGCGGTCCCAGCGGTAACAGGGCAGGAGCAGCCAGCCGGGAAACCGGTCCTCGGAGCCGGTGGCGATGGCGAAGTCGATCTGGCCGTCGGCCGCCATTTCCGCGATCTGTTCCGTCGTGCCCTGGTGGAGGTCCAGCCGTATCCCGGGGTAGCGTGCCCGGAACCCGGCAATCGCCGGCGGCAGCACGTAGCGCGCCTGGGTGTGGGTCGTGCCGATGGCCAGCGTACCGTCGGTCTGGTCGTAGGCTCGCTCCGAGATGGCGTGAATCGCCCTGACCTCGCTCATGATCGCCCGGGCCCGCCTGAGGATCTCTTCGCCCTCGGGCGTCAGGGCCTCCAGGCTCCGGCCTTTCCTGGCGAAGATCTTGAACCCCAGTTCCTCCTCCAGCAGCTTCAGCTGCTTGCTGACGCCGGGCTGGGAGGTGTGCAGGGACTCAGCGGCCGCAGTGATGTTCAGGCCGTTGTCGACGATGGCCAGCAGGATCTTCAGCTGTCTGAGTCGCATTGCACTGTGTCCTGTGCCCCGAAAGCGAGCCGGAGACCCGGGACGGAGTTTGCCGGGAATGGCGGCCGAAGGCGCAACCATATAACGGCAGGTAATAAGCAGAGAAGGAGAAAGTATTTTTCGCCTTCCGGGGTGGTGAGTAACGTTGAGGCCAGTCAATGCCGGCCCCTGCCGGTCGCCACCCGAGCTTTCCCCACGGAGACCCTTTCATGATTTACGACAGCATTCTCGACACCATTGGGGGCACGCCAATCGTTCGCCTGCATCGCACCGGGCCGGAGCACGTCAGGCTCTACGCCAAGGTCGAGTCGTTCAACCCCATGGGCTCGGTGAAGGACCGGCTTGCCTACGCCATCATCCGGGATGCGGAAAAGCGTGGCGTCCTCAAGCCCGGCCAGACGGTGGTGGAGGCCACCTCCGGCAACACCGGCATCGCCCTGGCCATGGTTTGCGCGGCCCGGGGCTATCCCTTCGTCTCCATCATGGTGGAGACCTTCTCCGTGGAACGACGCAAGATTATGAAGGCCCTGGGCGCCAGAGTAATCCTGACCCCGGCGGCGGAACGGGCCACCGGCATGGTGAGGCTGGCGGAGGAGCTGTCGGAGCGGCACGGGTGGTTCCTGGCCCGCCAGTTCGAGAATCCGGCCAACCCGGCCTATCACCGCAGCACCACCGGCCCGGAGATCCTGCGCGACTTCGCCGGCAAGCGGCTGGACTACTGGGTCACCGGCTACGGCACCGGCGGGACCATGACCGGCGCGGGAGAGGTCATCAAGCTGGCCCGGCCTGACGTGAAGATCGTGGCCACCGAGCCCGAGGGCGCGGCCCTGCTCAGCGGAAACGAGTGGAAGCCCCACAAGATCCAGGGCTGGACGCCGGATTTCATCCCGGAGGTCCTCAATCACGACGTTTACGACGAGATCGTGCCGGTCACGGACGAGGAGTCGCGGGATACATCCCTGGCCCTGGCGCGCAACGAGGGCATCTTCACGGGCATCTCCGCCGGCGGCACCCTGGCGGCCGCGCTGAAGGTCGCCGACAAGGCCGAGGAAGGCTCCGTGATCCTGGCCATGCTGCCGGACACCGGTGAGCGCTACCTGTCCACGTTCCTCTTCGACGACATCACGGAAGGCTCGGACATCGAGTGGCTCCACGGCCTGGAGGCCGCGGCCTGACGGTCGGTCGCTGAGGCCCGGGTCTCGATCGGCTCCAGGGCCTGGAGGCCCTGGCCTGAGGACCGGACACCGGCCTGCCCCCTCACCCCGACCCCTCTCCCCGGCGGGGAGAGGGGTGTCAGTGGCCTGTTGCAGGCAACGGGCTGACGCCGGGAAGGCGGTGACCAGGGATTGGCAACCGCCACGGTAGCGGTGCGCTTGCTGTGTCGGCGGTCGTGCTGAGGCACCTTTCGGCAGCCTGTGCGCATGGCCG
The DNA here is from genome assembly GCA_037383845.1 of Gammaproteobacteria bacterium. Lineage (GTDB taxonomy): Bacteria > Pseudomonadota > Gammaproteobacteria > Steroidobacterales > XN24 > JARRON01. The sequence continues at coordinate 53,843 of JARRON010000031.1, read as the reverse complement.
ATCTGCGGCTGTGACTGGAAGGGCACCCGCGCTGCTCACGCTGAAAGGCCGGGGTATGGGAGTCTCCGGCAAAGGCTCGCCACTTCGTGAGCGGGATGCTGGACACGGTGCTTGTGCTGCTGGAAGGGCGCGACCGGCTCGTCGCGCCGGTGAGATGCCGGGTCGCGACCGTCGTGTCCCCGTTTAAACGACTGCACCTCCACGCAGCAACGGCGCGCTCCCTGGAACCGCCACGACACAGCGCCGCGGTGCCGGACCGGGCGGGCAGTCGCGCTGCCGGCGTTGTCACGTCACCGGACTCCCGCGACGCGGATACGTCGTCCCCCGGGAGGCCCTCGCTTCTAAGAGCGCAGACCCGGTGCGGTTCTTCGGGTTGCTCCACATGAGTCACTCCGGAGACCGCCGGTCGGGCCGCCGGTGCGGCGACGTCGCCGCTGGACAACCGCGACCGGCGCCCCCCGCGCTGCGAGCAAATCCCCCGGCGCCCCTCGCCGGGGCCTCGAGCGGTCCCGGGGGTAGCGGAAATCCACAGTTAGGACTTCTCGCAGATCGTCCGAGTTGTTGACGCAGATCATTTTCCTTGCGCTGCAACACGGTGAGGATAAGCGTCGAATCTAATGTAGGAATATCTAAATAAGAACGAATCGCAAATGAAGCTATATCAATAGCTTGTACACGCGAAGAAGTTCGATTTGGGTGTCCGGCAGGGGATTCGTGGTTAGGTCGGCGCATTCGCCCGACCCGACGGTTGACCTAACACGAGAAAGTTTGGGGATTGTCATGATGAACTTGATGAGACACGGCGCGATCCGGCTCCTGGCGCTCGTCGTTGTCGCCTTCGGGCTTGCCGCCTGTGACGGTGACGACGGTCGCGACGGACTGCCCGGTTCTGCGGGAGTGGACGGCTCCCCGGGTACCGACGGCATCAGCTGCTGGGACCTGAACGAAAACGGGATCAAGGACCTCCCGGACGAGGACACGAATGGCGACGGCGTCGTCGACGTCCTGGACTGCCGCACGCCCACCGGCGACTTCACGCCGGCCGCCCTGCACAAGGGCTGGTTCGAGGAGAACGATTACACCGGCGGCGAGTCCTGCATGAGCTGCCATGGCGACATCGGCGACATGGTCCTGATGTCCGGCCACTGGAACTGGCAAGGCACCGCCACCAACATCGAAGGCTTCGAGGCCGAGGAACTCGGCAAGAACCAGATCATCAATAACTTCTGCGTTGCCGTGCCCACCAATGAAGGCCGCTGCGCCCAGTGCCACATCGGCGTGGGCTACAGCTCCAACAGCTTCGATTTCGGCGACCGGAACAACATCGACTGCCTGTCCTGCCACGACCAGACCGGCACCTACGCCAAGGCCAAGACCCCGGACGGCCGTCCGGCCGAGGGCGTGGACGTCAAGGCCGTGGCCCAGAGCGTGGCCGAGAACGGCGGGCTGCCCACGCGCAAGGCCTGTCTTTTCTGTCACCAGAACGCCGGCGGCGGCGACAACGTCAAGCACGGCGACCTGGCCAGCACCCTGGCGGACACGACCCGCGAGTACGACGTGCACATGGGCACGGACGGCGGCGACCTGTCCTGCGTGGCCTGCCACAACATCAAGCGTGACGAGGCAGGCAACGCCCTGGATCACGGCATCGGCGGCATGCCCTATCACTCCGTGGACGAGGGCAGCCTTAAGACCTGCACCGACTGCCACGGCGACGGCGCCAACATCCACGCCGGGTCGAGCGTCGAGCCCATCTTCGGCGTGACTGCCCACACCAACCTCGCCTGCCAGGCCTGCCACATCCCGGCCATCGCCCGGGACATCTCCACCAAGGTGGAGTGGTACTGGTCCGATGCCGGTGAAGATGTCGATCCCATCCCGGTGGATCCGGTGACCGGCCGTCCGACCTACGACAAGATGAAGGGCACCTTCGTCTGGGCCAACGACGTCCGTCCGACCCTGCTGTACTTCGACGGCAAGTGGGACAAGGCCCTGATCGGCCTTAACGACACCTTCCCGGACGCAACCGGGCCCGAAAATCCGGCAGTGCTGGCCGCGCCTACGGCGGACTACACCACGCCGGGGGCGAAGATCTATCCCTTCAAGAAGATGATCGGCAACCAGCCTGCAGACGTGGCCAACAACAAGATCCTGGTGCCGCACCTGTGGGGTACGATCACCGGCGACAACCCGTTCTGGGGTGCCTACGACTGGAACCTCGCCCTGCAGGACGGCGCGAACTATACGGGCGAGCCGTACTCCGGCGAGTACTTCTTCATCGACACGCTGATGTACCTGTCGGTGAACCACGAGATCGCTCCGAAGGAGCAGGCGCTCGGCATGGACGCGACCTGCACCGACTGCCACGGTGCCGGCGGGATCGACTTCACCCTCCTGGGTTATGACGCGGATCCGCTGTCCGGCGGCACGCGTCCGTAACTTCCCCCCAATTCCCGGTTCTCCGGGGAGAGTCGGAGGCCCCCGCGCTCACCAGCGCGGGGGCCTTCTCTTTTGGGGAGCCTGTCCCGGGTCCGTGGACCGGGCAGCCGCCCCGGCGATGCGGTGGAGCTGCGCCGGAGCCTTTTGCGGCGCAGGGCGCTCGCGGTGGGTTGTTGTTCGGCGGGGCTCGTTGCCGGCCGGCGCCCCGTCAGCCGCTGACTCCGTAATAGTCCCGGCACTCCGCCTCCCGGCCGCGGACCACCCGCCTGCCTTCCAGGGGCCCGCGGGTCTCGGTGACGATGGTGTGCTGGCCTTCCTCGTGGTCGGCGTCGTAGAAGTAGACCACCACCCAGTCGCCGGTCTTGCCCAGGTCGTGGGCCCGGGCGGTATTGGAGTACAGCGCGGTGAAATGCCAGCCCTCGCGGTCGGCGTGCATGATGGGCAGCCAGGACCTGCCCTCCGGGTTGAAACGCTTCGGGGCGATGGTGGGCAGGTCGCCGGCGTCGGCCTTTTCGCGGTAGTCGGCGTCGACCTCCAGCAGCAGCTTCACGCCCGGGCTGTTGCGGGCGTCCCGCCGGGACCTGCGCGTCTGGCGCCCCAGGCGCGCCGCGAGAGTGGCCCGAACGGACTCGGCCCGGCGTGCGCCGACTCCCGGCACCTTCTCCAGACTGCCCTCGTGGGCGGCGGCCTCCAGCTGTTCTAGGGACTCGATGTGGAGCTCGTCGTGGATACGCTCGGCGAGTTTTGGGCCGATCCCGGGCAGGGTAGCCAGCAAACCCTCCGGGTCCAGGCTACCTCGCAGCCGCTCCAGCTGGCTCCAGCGCCCGGTGGTCACGATCTCCCGGATGGCCGAGGCGATGCCCGTGCCGATGTTCGGCAGATCGGTGAGCGCCTCCTCGCCGCCTTCCCGGACCATGGCGCCCAGGTCCCTGTCCAGGTCGCGCACGGTGTCGGCCGCCTTTCGATAGGCGCTGACCCGGAAGGGGTTCGCGCCCTGTGCGCCGAGCAGGTCCGCAGCTTCGCGGAGCCGCTCCGCGACCCGCTGGTTGGTGTTCTCTGGCATTCCTTGACGAACTCCCTGCCTGGGCCGTAGCGGATGGATCCTGTCATCAGGGCTCCAGCAGCCCCTCCCGGATAGCAAACCTTGCAAGCTCGACCCGGTCATGGATATCCAGCTTCTGCATCAGGTGATCGCAGTGCTGCTCCACGGTTTTGGGGCTGATGTCCATGGTGCTGGCGATCTCTTTACGAGGCAGGCCCGCGGCAAGGTACCGGAGGGTTTCCAGTTCCCGCGGGGTGAGCAGGGACAGCCTTCCGGCAGCCTCCGGGGCAAGACCGGCGGCGCCACCGCCCACCGTCATCCGGGCCCGGACCGCCGGGGAAAAGACGCTCCGGCCCCGGGCCGCCTGCCTGAGCGCCGCCACGATGAGTTCGGGACTGTCCTGTTTCACGAGGTACCCGGCAGCCCGCGCTTTCAGCGCCTGGTCGACGTAGCCGTCCCGGAGATAGGCGCTCAGGAAGACGACCCGCGCGCCGGGACAGACTTCGCAGAGCTGGCGGGCGATGGCGAAGGCCGACGGGCCGGGCATGTCGATGTCCAGCACCACCAGCTCCGCCCGGCTCGCCCTGGCGGTCTCGACGACCATGGTGGCGTCGCCGAAGGCGGCGACGACCTCCATGTCCGGCTCCTGGGCCAGCCGGGCGGCCAGCATGTCCCGCAGCACGGCATGGTCGTCGGCCAGGATGATGCGTGTCGCCGGATTCATCCGGCAACCGGGGGCGACGGCCGGGACAGGCGCCTGGCCAGCGCGCCGAGCTGGCCAAGGGGCGCGGTACGGGAGACGACCATCGCGAGCTCGGCGAAGTCGGGTTCGGCGGCGTCCTCCGCCGTGTCGCCGAACAGGATGAGCTCGAGGTCCGGGCGGGCGTGCTTCAGTCGCCGGACGACGCTCTCCGCAGCGGCCGCCGGTTCCGGCCAGTCGAGCACCGCGACCGTCGCCCCGGGCGGGACGTCCATGGACAGGCCCCGCGGGTCGCCCCGGACTTCCACCGCGAGACCGGCATCTTCCAGTGCCGCGGCGAGGAGCTCACGGACGTATTCGTCTGCGGACGCCACCAGCGCCTGGCGAGGGCCCGTGTCCGGATCGCCGTCCGGTCGGGGACGCGGGCAGACCGGCAGGAGCAGCCGGACCCGGGTGCCGGCCCCGGGGGCCGACTGCATCTCGACCCGGCCTCCATGGGACTGGACGATACGGTGAACCGCGCTCAGTCCCAGGCCGGTGCCGCGGCCGGGCGGCTTGGTGGTAAAGAGCGCTTCGCCGGCCCTGGCCAGCGTGTCGGCGTCCATTCCCGATCCGGAGTCCGCCAGGCTGATGCACGCCGCCTCGACGCCGTCCGTGCCGGGGTCCAGCGCGTCGCTTCCCCGGCGGCAGACAGAAACCCGCAGGGTCCCGCCGTGTGGCATCGCGTCCCTGGCATTGAGGGCCAGGTTGAGGAAGGCCTGCTGCAGTTGCACGGGGTCTGCGTTCACCCACAGCTCGCCTCCCGAGGGACCCCGGGTCTCCAGCCGGATGTTGCCCGGCAGCAGGGGCGCGAGCCAGGAACGGGTGTCGTCCACGAGCCGACTGAGTTCCACCGGGCGGCGAGAGGTCGTTTCCTGGCGGGTGAACGACAGCAGGTTCCGAGTGAGGCCCCGGCCCTGCGCGATGGCCTTGTCCAGCCCGTCGAGTGCCAGCGACCGCGACCCTCCGTGGCTGCTGCGCCGGGCCAGCCCTGAGTAGCCGGCGGCGGCACTGAGTACGTTGTCCACGTCATGGGCGATGCCGCCGGCGAGCTGGCCCAGGACTTCGTTCTTCTGCGCCTGGAGCAGCTGGGCCTCGGCACGACTGCGTCGGCCGATCTCGTTGACCAGTGCGACGCGCTCGCGCTGAAGGCGCAGGATGAGCAATATCCAGGCGGCGATCACGACGGTGAACAGGCCGAAAGCGCCACTGAGGGAGGCAATCTCCTTGCGTGTCAGGCCGATGGTCTCCGCCAGCCCCCAGCGATGATAGCTGTCGTCGAATCGCTGCAGCGCACCGGTCAGGTTGGCCAGCTGCTCTTCGTAGGCCGGCCCCGTGACTGCCCGGAGCGCGTCGGCTTGCTGCCCGGCCTCGAGCAGAGCGATGGCGTTGGCTTCCACTTCGCTCAGGGCGCTGATGGAGGCGAGGGCGTCGGTCAGCGGGCCCCGCTCCTCGGGTCGACTCCGCGTGGCCAGCAGTCCCTCGATTGCAGCGCGCAGAGAGACCTCAGTGGCCGCATGCGCCGTGAGATGGCTGGTGTCGTCGGTGGCCACGGCCATCTGCGCGGTGCGCTGAAGGTCGGCCCCGAGCCGGAGCAGCGTGTCATGGAGCTGGGCGGCCTGGGCATGGGAGGTCTGCATCTCCCGCAGGCTCCAGACAGAACCCGCAGCGTGCCATGCCAGCCAGCCCAGCATGGCCAGCGTTGCTGCAACGGCGGCGACCAGCCAGCCCGTGGGCAGCCTGGTCCCGGTATGGGCGGCGGTACTGGTGTCCATCCCCCGAACCCCGCAGAGCGCTGCCAGGCGCCCTCTCCCCCGGAAGCTTAGCAGGTGGCGGACCGGCCGCGAGGCCCCGGCCCGCCCGGCCTGCGGTCAATAGGGCGTTCACCCCAGGGCATTTACCCCATGGGAAACCGGACCGGGTCCAGCCATATGTACAGGCAGAGGGCGGGGCAGGCCTGGCGCAGGCTCCGGAGAGAGAACAAGAGCTTCATCCCGGTCGCTGGTTTGCGCCGCTCCACGAGTTGGGAGGGGCGGCTGCTGCGTGGGTCAAACCTCCTGGTACACGGGAGGTACCCAGTCATGTTGATGCGAGCAAGAGACATCCTCATCCCTCTCCTCGGATTCGTTGCGGCTGGCTCAGTAGCCCTGGCGGAACCGCCGGAGTGGGCGGGCGGGGGCCGGGGGGGCGGCGGGAAGCCGGCGGCGCCCGATCTTTACGGGGACACCGTATTAATCGACCGGGATGAAAATGGCGTGCCGATCATGACCGACGGTCTCGGGCCCAGGGACCAGCTCACGCGGGTTCCCTGGCCGATCATGCTCGGGCCGAGGGCGGACTGTGAGCTCTGGCCCCTGGACGGCGATCCTCTGACGGAACGTCCAGAGGGCGAGGAAGGCCCGGTCCTCGAGCCCGTTGCGGCGCCATCCCTCTACTTCGCGCTGGGCGTCGAGGCCTATCGGATCCCCTTTGTCGACTACGAGATCCCCGAGGACTACGCGACGTACTGCACCAAGGAGGCCGAGTTCGGCCGGATGAGCAGCGCGCGGGCGCCGGACGAGGTCATTGGCCATGCCCTGCTGGAGATGGTGACGACGCTGTCCCAGGCGGACGAGCCGGGCGAGCTGATCAAGCTGGATCCCGCCGGCCGGCTGGAGGTCCTGTACGCCACGACCGACGAGAACGGAATCGAGATCCAGGTGGACAAGACCATCGACGCGCCGCTGGAGAACCTGGCGGGGTTCGAGCGGGTCCTGGAGCGGGCAGCGCTCTACCACGATGACGTAAACGGCGGTGAGCCGATCGACATGCCTGCTCGCCCGGACACTGACACGGGCGCGAGGCATCTCCTGGACCGGGCGGCGGCCATGCTCGGCGCCGCAGGCGACAAGACCGGTCACATCGGAATCGATGAAGTGGCCTACGTTTCCCTGTTCCGCGCGATCCCGGCGGACATGCAGGGCAACACTTTCGGCGGCACGTTCACGGATGAAAACGGCGTCGAATATTTCAACTTCTCCGCCTTCGAGTACTCGCGCTCGGGCACCTATGAAGGTGTCGAGGTCTGCTACCTGAGGATCGACGGCGTGAACGGCACTGACGTCGACGCGACGGTGGTCGTAGGCGACGTCTACGATCTCGTGTTCGACTCGGTGGACTTCGGAGACGGCGTGGAAGGCGCCAACATCTGGGCCTTCGCCCAGGCTGCCGATGACGCCCGGGCGGTGATCAACTGGGTTCACGAGAACCCGGTGCCCGTGGAACTGGTCGGGATCTGTGACGGGCTCTACACAGAAGCGGGGCGGGGCGCAGGCTCTCCGTAGGTCGGAAGATCCTGTGGTGACCGGGCCTGCAAACGCGGGCGGCCCGTCCAGCGCGGGCCGCCCGGAAACGAGAAGGGGGACAAACCATGAAGATCAAGACACTCGGAATGATGACGCTCATCGGCGCGGCGCTGGCCGTGCTCTGCATGCCGGCGCACGCCCAGGTCACCCGCGAATCAGGAACCAAGTCCATCGCGGGTGTCCTGCACGATACATACAACACACAGGACAGCTTCGGGTTCTTCAGCCAGGGCGGCGAGATCCTGTTCGCCGACATCGACGCCGATATCTTCCAGACCAACGGCCGCATGGGCGGCGACCACGACGATACGAGCCACACCGATAGCCACACCGACGAGGGTGGGGCCCCGGCGGAGCCGGGTCCGGGCGATCACGAGGACCACGAAGAGGGCGACGGCTGCGCCGACGGCGGGCCGGGCGGGATCTGCCTGCAGGTCTACGACCGGACCATGGGCGAGGTGATCTGCCACGCCGGCCGGCCCATGCGGCCGGGCTGGCAGCGTGATCCCGCGCTGGCGTGCCCGCTGCCGGCGAGGAAGAGCAACGGGGAGTACATCCTGGCCGTGAAGCTGGGCGGCTGCGGAGGTGGCTACACGCCGCCGGAGGCCGACGTGCCTTTCGACGTCAACGGCCCCGGCACCACGACCTACGTTTTGAACTACAGTCTCCGCGGCATGGCTTCGGAGCGGCGCCGGCATTCGGCCGGCGCCGCTCGCCTGTGTTAGCCTAAGGGCTTAAGTGAACGCCGGCTACGACGCTAGATTCCCCTAAATTCCCACCGGTGGTCCTTCAACCCATCCCGCATGGCGCGGGACGTCAGGCTTCGCGAGTTTCACCCGATGCGGTGTCTCTTCCCCGCCCTGACCTGATATTCACGCTCTGAACCCGGAGGAACGCACCTTGCGCTTCCAGCGTTTTTTCGCCGCCGTGGCGGCGCTTACAGCCCTCAGTTTCTTCTCACTTGCAGCCCATGCCCAGGAGGCCGAACCCGTGATCCAGGACGGCAGCACCGTTTCCATCGAATATACCCTGAAGCTCGACGACGGCTCCGTCGCTGACACCAACGTGGGCAGCGATCCCCTGGTCTATACCCAGGGCGAGAGCCAGATCCTGCCCGCCCTCGAGTCGGCGCTTGCCGGCCTGAAGGCAGAGGACACGAAGGAGGTCACCCTGGGCCCGGACGACGGCTATGGCCCGGTTCGCGAAGAGGCCTTCCAGGAGATGCCCGTGGACATGCTGCCTGAAGACGGTCGCAAGGTCGGCGCCCAGCTGGTGGGCCGCGGCCCGTCCGGACAGCCCGTCTACGCCCGGGTGGTGGAGATCAACGAAGGGACCGCCAGGGTGGACCTCAACCATCCGCTGGCTGGCCAGAATCTCCACTTCGACGTGAAGGTCGTCAACGTCGAATAGGATCGTCGCGATCCGCGAAACAAGGCCGGTGCTCCGCTGGGGCACCGGCCTTTCTCATTCGGGGCCCGAATCACCCGGGCGTGGCCGGGGAGGCAGGGCACGAGGCGGGTTGTGACGCCGCTGCCGGGCAGGCGCGGGCCGGGGCGGTAACCAGCATGGCCGGGCGCCCCGGTCAGTAATCCCGGCGGGCGATTTCCTCCAGCCGCTGGGTCATCCTTACGATCTGCGCCCAGTCATGCGTGACGATGTCCTGGGCGTGCGCCAGGTGGTTTCGCAGCGACTCCATGTCCGCCGCGGTGCGGCGCGCCGAGCCCTTGGTCTTGAAGCCGAAGGCCGCCAGCGTGGCGGGGTCTTCCGCCATGATCTGGGCCTTGTCGGCGTACTGCAGACAGTCCAGCAATTCGCAGGGCTGGCCGCGCTTGATGCGTTCCTCCCGGAGCTCGCGGGCCTTGTCCAGACGCCCCTTTGAAACCAGGTGAGTCCACGACTCGCCGGGCCAGCGGGCGCGGATCCGGGCAGTGATCTCCATCTCCAGCATCGTGATCATGCCGAAAAGCCACATCCGCACGAGGGGCTTCTGAACGTCCGCCCGGGTGATGACCCCGGAAATCTCCCCCAGAAGCTGCACGAAACAGTAGTCGTGGCGGTTCATCACGAAGATGACGTCCGACAGGGATGCTTCCCCGTCCACCACCTGGTCCTCGGCGAAGGAGCGCAGCTGGCCGCCCTCCGGATCGGCCAGGTCCTCCCGGGTCACGTACCCCATGACCGTGCCGTCGATACGGATTCCGGCGACGGGCATGTCCAGCGCCTCCATGTGCCGGGCGAGATCTCGGGGATTCCGGCTGGCGTCGAAGGAACGCAGAGGCTCGGCGATATCCGATGCCCGGAATGCGTCGGCCAGCAGGTTAACCACCCGCGGCGGCAGCAGGGGCTTCTCCGGCAGGGCAGTCTCCAGGGCCTCTTCCACCGCAAGCGCGCCCGGCGGAAGCTCCGGCAGGCCGAGTCGCCTTGCGCTCTGGTGGACGAGATTGCGGGTCTCCGCCAGCAGCCGCGGATCGCCGCCCTCGAGGACCTCGAGGAGGAGGGCGGCCTCGGTGACGAACACCCTTCCGAAGGCCGGGTCGTTGTCCACGATGTCCCGGGTGTTGTCCATGATGTCGGCGAGCTTGACCGTCTTGGCCCGTGCGCTGGCGCGGGCAAGGTGCGCCCGGTCGATGGCCTTGCGGACGGTCCGGTTGCCGTCGGAGGGCCGGCTGACGTCCGTAAGCTCCGCGACCAGCGACGCCACCGAGGGCCCGAAGGCCTCCTCCACGTCCTCGTAGGTCGCCGGTGTGTCCTCCAGGGTGTCGTGCAGCCAGGCTGCGGCCACCATCTCCTCGTCGTCCGTGGTCTCGGCGACGATCTTCGCCACGCTTTTCAGGTGCGACTCGTAGGGCTGGTGGCTGTACTTGCGGCGCTGGTCGATACGCCGGTGAGCCTGGGTCGCGAATTCCCTCGCCCGGGCGACGAGGTCACTCACCGCCTTCTTCCGCGCTTTCGAAAAGCAGCACGCCCGCGTCTTCGTGGACGTGGTAGGACAACGCAAGCCGTGCGTTGTAAAACCCCACGTGGCTGGCGGCTTCCAGGGCGCGCAGGTAGCGTTGCTCCAGGCCCATGACGATGTCCCTGCACAGCCGGAATGTCGTCCTGAGCGGGCCCACCCGGAGCCACCCTTCCGTGTCGAGCTCGTAAGGTCCGGAGTACCGGTTGCAACCTGCGGAGCCTGTCATCTCACCGTCGGGCAGGAACCGCAGGGTCACGGTTTCCGCTGGTGTGACCGGCTCGTCCTGGTCCATGTGGCTGAGCTGCCAGGTTGTGCCCGCCAGGCTGCCGGCACTCAGCCGTCCGTGATGTTTCTCGGCCACCTCGACGAGCTTTCCGTCGGTGAGGCCGAACGCCAGCGAGACGTCTTCCATGGGACAGCAGGCCGCATCGTCGGGGCCGGCCATCAGCAGTCGCAGGTGCACCTTGCCGCCATCGATATGGACGCTGCGCAGGTCGACCCGGTCCCCCAGCAGCACCGTATCAACGTTTTCCGGCTCGCCGCCGGCGCCGGTCACGGCGGCCAGGTGCACGAACTCGCCTGAGCCTCCCGTGCTGGAAACCAGCAGAGCCGCCGCGTCGGTGACGCCGTCGCCGTTGAGATCGCCCAGTCTCGTCAGTTCCTCCAGCAGCACGACCCGGGGCCGGGCAGCGCCGCCGGGATCGTAGGGTGCGCCCTCGAAAGTTCCTGCGGAAAGGGTGACCGGTGCCGCGAGCACCTCCCGGTAGGTAAGGGACGGGAGGTCAGCCGGCGTCACCGGCACCGGTGGCGTCGGCGCCGCGCAGCCGGCGGCCACGACAATGGGTCCAGCGGCGAGCCATCGAAACGAAATCCAGCGCATCCAGTCCTCGCACGGCCGTCTTTTGCCGCAGTGGGCGAAGGCTTACAGGATACCTCCGTCCGCACCAGGGCACAGTCCGAAGGGCAGCGGGCGGTCGCGGCAGGAGCGCGGTTACGGCCGGCTGTCCGCGCGACCCGTGCGCCGTCCCTTGTCGTCGTAGATGTCGTAGCGATCCTCGAACAGGGGATTTCTTCGTACCTCGCCGATCTTCCGGCCGCGCTCGTCGTAGATGCGCCAGCGGTCCCCGAAGATCGGGTCGGCCTGGATATGGCCCGTCGGCCGGCCCCGTTCGTCGTAGGTCCGGAGTCGATTCTCGAAGATCAAGTCCTTCTCCACCCGTCCCGTCCGGCGGCCCCTCTCGTCGTAGACGCGCAGCTGGTCCCGGAAGATCGGATCCCGTTCGACCTTTCCGGCGTGACGGCCTTTGTCGTCGTAAAGCCTCAGCCGGTCGGGCAGGTCGTCGGTCTCGTCTTCAGCGGGCTCGGACTCGTCGCATCCGAGCAGGCAGCTCTCCGCGGAGTCATCGGTATTTCGCCAGGCTGGATCATCGTCCGCCGCCGCCGTAGGGAAGCCGGCCCAGGCCGCGAGGCCGGCCCACAGCAGTATCAGCCAGACCCCCCTCACCCCGGCCCTCTCCCCCGAGCGGGGGGAGAGGGAGACGGGAGGACCGCCCGCCTGCGGCACGGCCGGAAAGCGCGGGGCCGGATCATCCAGCATGCCTGGCGCTCCACGGCTCCCCCGCTTCCTCGGGGAGAGACGCTGCGGGGGAGGGAACAATGCCCGGCGCTCCAGAGCCATCCTCTCCCCCGGGGAGAGACGCAGCGGGGAGGGAGCAAGGCCCAGCGCTCCAGAGCCATCCTCTTCCTCGGGGACAGGGGCTGGGCAAGGAGGCAATGCCTGGCCGTCCACTGTTCCTCGCTCCGTGGGAGAGAGCGACTGGGGGCGGGGGCAACGCGCGGCCTTCCGCAGCTCCCCTCTGCCTCGGGGAGCGGGGCTGGGGGTGAGGGGACAGGACTCCTTCCCCCTGGCCAGAGAGGCCTGGGGGAAAGGGAAGGTCTTACGTCGCGGACGGTTCATGACTCGAGTATGGGCCTGGTCCTGGCTCGCCGCGTGAGCCATCAGCGGCCGTCGTCAGGCCTTCGTGACGGCGCCCCGGGACGCCGAGCTGACCAGCCGGGCGTACTTGGACAGCACGCTGCCCGGGGATTCCGTGGGTTCCGGGGGCTGCCAGCTGGCCCGGCGGGCCTCCAGCGTGCCGGCATCCACGGCCAGGGTGAGCTCCCGGGAGTCGGCGTCGATGAGGATTTCGTCGCCGTTTTCCACCAGCGCGATGGGCCCGCCCAGGGCCGCCTCCGGGGCCACGTGGCCTACCACAAAGCCGTGGCTGCCGCCGGAGAACCGGCCATCGGTGATCAGGGCCACCGAGTCGCCCAGCCCGCGGCCCATGATGGCCGAGGTGGGACTCAGCATCTCCCGCATGCCCGGGCCGCCCACCGGCCCTTCGTAGCGGATGACCACCACGTCGCCGGCGGCCACCCCGCCGTCCAGGATTGCCGACAACGCGTCCTCCTCTGAACCGAAGACACGGGCGCGGCCACGGAACCTGGCGCCTTCCTTCCCGGTGATTTTCGCCACCGCGCCCTCGGGAGCCAGGTTGCCGCGCAGGATGACGAGGTGGCTGTCGGGCTTGATGGGATCTCCCAGGGGCCGGACGACGTCCTGTCCTTCCGGATAGGCCGCTACGTCGGCGAGGTCCTCGGCCAGGCTGCGGCCGCTCACCGTGAGGCATTCGCCGTGCAGCAGCCCCTCGTTCAGCAGGGTCTTCATCAGGGGCCGGATGCCGCCGATGGCAATGAGCTCGGACATCAGGTAACGGCCGCTGGGCTTGAGATCGGCAAGAACGGGTACCCGGCCGCCGATCTGCGCGAAGTCGTCCAGGGCCAGGGGCACGCCGGCGGCATCGGCGATGGCCAGCAGGTGAAGCACGGCGTTGGTAGAGCCACCCAGGGCGATGGTCACCACGATGGCGTTTTCGAAGGCCTCCCGGGTCAGGATGTCCCGGGGCCGTATGCCGCGCTGGATGAGTCGGCAGACCGCCTCGCCGGCGGCCCGGCAGTCCACGCGCTTGGCGTCGCCGACGGCCTCCTGGGCCGAGCTGTTGGGAAGGCTCAGGCCCAGGGCCTCGATGGCCGATGCCATGGTGTTGGCGGTGTACATGCCGCCGCAGGAGCCCGGTCCCGGGATGGCAGTGCGCTCGACCTCCCTGAGTTCGGCCTCGCTCACGACGCCCCGGGCGAACCCGCCCACGGCCTCGAACACCGACACAATGTCCCGCCGGCCGGCCCCCGGGCGAATGGTCCCGCCGTAGACGAACACCGCCGGCCGGTTCAGCCGCGCCATCGCCATGACGCAGCCGGGCATGTTCTTGTCGCAGCCGCCTATGGCCACCAGCCCGTCAAAGCCCTCCGCGCCCACCACCGTCTCGATGGAGTCCGCGATCACTTCCCGGGAGACCAGGGAATAGCGCATCCCCGGCGTGCCCATGGAAATGCCGTCGGAGACGGTGATGGTGTTGAAGACGACGCTCTTGCCGCCCGCCGCGTCGGCGCCGGCCGCAGCTTCCCGGGCCAGGTCGTCGATGTGCATGTTGCACGGTGTGAGCTGACTCCAGGTGGACGCTATGCCCACCTGGGGCTTCGAAAAATCGGCGTCGGAGAAGCCTGCGGCGCGCAGCATCGCGCGGCTGGGAGCGCGCGTTACGCCGTCCACGACAACGCTGGAGAAGCGCCGCTGGTCCGATTTTGTCATGGCCTTAGACCCGCCCCTGTATATAAGGTGTAAAAAGCCCGCTTTCGGCGGCGGCCTGGAGCTTTGTGAAAAAAGTTGTTGACAATCAAAAAAAGGTCGTGCTTAGAATCAGGCCAAGTTCGACGCAATGCAACACGCGTCACGCGCAAGGCAAAGATGTCCAACGTTCGTGCAAAACACAAGCTGATCCGGTCGAAGGTCCTCGCGACCCGGCCGGCGCTTGGTTTGCTCGACGCGAACGTCCTTCTCCTTGGCCTCATTATCGTGATTCTCGTAATGGGAAGAGCGGGGTGATGGCCTAGGTAAGCGCGAAAGCAAAGAACGAAACCGAACCAGAAGACCCCGCACCCGGAAACGGATGCGGGGTCTTCGCGTAAGGGGCCCCTGAAAAAGGGCTTCGCAACGAGAGGGGAACAACGGAGCAAGATGGGATGAAGATTTACGTGGAATCGGATGTGCGACCCGGCAGCACCCAGGGTGTGCGCATCGCCGTGGTCGGTTACGGCAGCCAGGGACGGGCCCACGCCCTGAACCTGAGGGACTCGGGCTTCGACGTCATCGTCGGCCAGCGCCGGGGCGGTGCGGGCTGGCGGCGGGCGGAAGCCGACGGGATGCCCGTCACGACCCCCGAGAAGGCCGTGGAGGGCGCCGACATCATCGCCCTGCTTGTCCCCGACATGGCCGCGCCCGCGGCGTGGAAGGCGGTCGCGCCGGCGGTGAAGCCGGGGGCAGCGCTGCTGTTCGCCCACGGTTTCAACATCCACTACGGGCGCATCCAGCCGCCGGAGACCGTGGACGTCATCCTGGTGGCGCCCAAGGGGCCCGGCGACCTGGTGCGCCGCCAGTACGAAGAGGGCCGGGGTGTGCCCTGCCTGATGGCCGTGGCCGCCGACGCCACGGGTCACGCCCGGGACCGGGCCCTGGCCTATGCCCACGGCGTGGGCGGTACCCGGGGCGGCGTCCTGGAGACCACGTTCGCCGAGGAGACCGAGACGGACCTGTTCGGCGAGCAGGCGGTGCTCTGCGGAGGCGTGACTGAACTGGTGCGGCAGGGCTTCGAGACGCTCGTGGAAGCTGGCTACCAGCCCGAGGTTGCTTACTTCGAGTGCATGCACGAGCTGAAGCTCATCGTGGATCTGCTCCACGAGGGCGGGCTCGCCAAGATGCACCAGTTCATCAGCGAGACCGCCAAGTACGGCGACCTTTCACGCGGGCCGAGGATCGTGGACGCCCACACCAAGGAGCGCATGAGAGACGTGCTGCGGGAGATCCAGGACGGAACCTTCGCCCGTGAATGGTCGGACGAGTACGAGGCCGGTCTGCCCAGGTACAACGCCCTGATGGCCGAAGACCTGGAACATCCCATCGAGAAAGTCGGCAAGGAGCTGCGGGCGAGAATGTCCTGGCTGAAGTCCGGCAAGCAGGCGGCGGCGTGACCATGAAGGGCGCCCAACTGCTCGTGAAGGCCCTCGAGCAGCAGGGCGTGGATTACGTCTTCGGTTATCCCGGCGGCGCGATCATGCCCGTCTACGACGCCCTGATCGACTCGCCCATCCGCCACATCCTGGCGCGCCACGAGCAGGGCGCGGTGCTGGCGGCTGACGGCTATGCCCGCGTGACCGGCAGGCCCGGCGTGTGTATGGCCACTTCCGGTCCCGGCGCCACCAATCTGGTCACCGGCATCGCCAACGCCTACATGGACTCGGTGCCCGTCGTGGCCATCACGGGCCAGGTGCCGACCGCCGTCATGGGCACCGACGCCTTCCAGGAAGTGGACATCTTCGGCGTCACCATGCCCATCGTGAAGCACAGCTTCATCGTCCGGCGCGTCGAGGACATCCCCCGGGTCCTGAGCGAGGCATTCCACATCGCCACCGACGGCCGGCCGGGTCCCGTGCTGGTGGACCTGCCCAAGGACGTCGCCAACACGGAGGCGAAGATGGCGCCGGTGTTCGGCATGAAGACACGGCAGGCCCCCACCGCTGACCCGGAGCAGCTGCGCATCGCCCGGGGCCTGATCGAGGCTGCCGACCGCCCGGTTCTCTACGGGGGCGGAGGCATCGTCATCGCCAACGCCGTGGATGCCTTCCGGGAGTACGCCCGGGCCAGCCGCATCCCGGTGGTGACCACCCTGAAAGGCCTGGGCGCGGTGCCCACCCGTGACGAGAATTTCATGGGAATGCTGGGCATGCACGGCAACCGCGCCGCGAACCGCGCCGTCCAGGAATCCGACCTGCTCATCTGCGTGGGTGCGAGGTTCGACGACCGGGCCACGGGGCGGCTGGACGGCTTCGCGCCCAGGGCCCGGGTCATCCACATGGACATCGATCCCAGCGAGATCGGCAAGCTGCGCCACGCGGACGCCGCCCTGCTGGGCGACCTGGCGGTGTCCCTGGCGGCCATGCCCACGGAGCTTTACGTGGACAACTGGCGGGTGTGGTGCGCGGAGCGCCGCCGCGAGCATGCCTGGCGTTACGACGCGCCCGGGGAGGACATCTACGTCCCGGACCTGCTGCGCAAGGTTTCCGAGGCCGCGCCGGACATGGTCATCGCCTGTGACGTCGGCCAGCACCAGATGTGGGTCGCCCAGCACTGCCATTTCAACCGGCCCCAGCAGCACCTGACCAGCGCAGGTCTGGGCACCATGGGCTACGGCATCCCCGCCGGCATCGGCGCCCAGCTGGCCCGGCCGGAAGCCCGGGTGCTCACGGTCACCGGCGACGGTTCGATCATGATGAACCTGCAGGAACTCCAGACCATTCGTCGCTACGAGCTGCCCCTGAAGATCCTGCTGGTGGACAACGCCTCCCTGGGCATGGTCCGCCAGTGGCAGGAGCTGTTCCACTCCGAGCGCTACAGCGAGGTGGACCTGTCCGACAACCCGGACTTCGTGGAAGTCGCGAAGTCCTTCGGCATTCCCGCTTTCCGCATCACCCGCCGCGCCGAGGTCGACGGCGCCATCCAGCGCCTGCTGGAGACCGAGGGACCGGTGCTCGCCCACGTATGCATCGACCCCAAGACCAACGTCTGGCCGCTCGTCCCGCCGGGCCAGACCAACGACACCATGATGGAGGAGCTGAGCGCATGAACCACACGCTGAACCTGACCATTGAAAAGGTTGAAGGCGCGATTATCCGGACGCTCGGCCTCATCGAGCGGCGCGGATTCTCGGTCACGTCCATCGACGCCCGGGCGAACGAGGGCGACCAGGAGATGGAGCTTGTCATCCAGTTCACCGGTACCGGCCGGCCCGCCGAGGTCCTGGCCCGCCAGATCGACAAGCTGTTCGACGTCAAGTCCGTCCACCTCGTCCCCACCAAGGCACCGGCGGTAGCGCCGGCGGAGAGCATGGCATGCTGAGCAATGAATCCTTCGTCGCCGCCGGCGACAGCGTAACCACGGGAACCGGGCAGGGTTTCCGCCGGTTCCCCTTCAACCTCGACGACGTACTCCGGGCGCGGGAGGCGGTGCGACAGCACCTGCAGCCCACGCCCATGGTCAGTCATCCGCTCCTGGAGCAGATGCTGGGCTGCAAGGCCTTCGTCAAGCTGGAAAACACCCACAGCATCGGCTCGTTCAAGATCCGGGGCGGTCTCTACCTGCTGTCGGGCATGAGCGAGGCGGAGCGCCGGCGCGGACTGGTGACCGCCACCCGGGGCAACCACGGCCAGTCCCTTGCGCAGGCCGCGGGCATGTACGGTGCCCGCTGCACCATCTTCGTTCCGGAGCGCAACAACCCGGACAAGAACGCGGCCATGCAGGCCCTGGGCGCCACGGTGGTGGAGAGCGGGCACGATTTCGACGCGGCCATGGCTGCGGCGGAAGCCTTCGCCGCGGAGACTGGCGGGCGGCTGGTGCACCCGGCCCGGGAGCCGGAACTGATGGCCGGTGTCGGCACCGTGGCCATGGAGATGATCGAGCAGGCCCGCGAGCCGCTTGACGCGGTGTTCGTGCCCGTGGGCGGCGGC
This sequence comes from Gammaproteobacteria bacterium, assembly GCA_037383845.1. Classification (GTDB taxonomy): domain Bacteria; phylum Pseudomonadota; class Gammaproteobacteria; order Steroidobacterales; family XN24; genus JARRON01. Next base: position 35,667 of record JARRON010000031.1, on the reverse strand, counting down.
AGCATCGCCGCCGGCATCTCCGTGGTGATGCAGGCCCTGTCGCCTTCCACCCGGGTCATCGGCGTCCAGTCCGAGAACGCGCCCGCCATGCACCACGCCTGGCACACGGGCGAAGACAGGCCCTTCGCCGCCACCCGCAGCCTGGCGGACGGCCTCGCGGTGCGGGTACCCGTGGACATCACCCTGTCGGTGCTGCGGCCCCTGCTGCATTCCATGGTCCTGGTCTCCGAGGAAGAGATCCAGGGCGCCATCCGCGCCTATGCCTCCACCATCCACCAGATGGCCGAGGGAGCGGCCGCCACGCCCCTGGCGGCGGCGATGAAGCTGAAGGACGAGTATCGCGGCAAGCGGGTGGGCCTGGTGCTCACCGGCGGCAACATCGACCAGGCGACCCTGGTGTCCGCCCTGGCCGGCGAACGTCCCAGGCACCGGCCCCAGGCCATGCCCATGTTCCCCATCGGCGAGCTGTCCTATGGCTACTGAGGGTCCGGTTATCGACGTACCCGCCGACCGCCTGGTGGTGTTCGACACCACCCTGCGGGACGGCGAGCAGGCCCCCGGTTGCAGCATGACGCTGAGGGAGAAGCTGCGCGTGGCCCGGGCCCTGGCCGACCTGGGCGTGGACGTCATCGAGGCGGGCTTCCCGGCGGCCTCGGACGGCGACTTCGAGGCCGTACGGAGCATCGCCCGCGAGGTGAGCGGGCCGTCCATCTGCGGCCTGGCCCGCTGCGGGGAGGGCGACATCCGCCGGGCATGGGAGGCCCTCAGGGAGGCATCCCGGCCCCGCATTCACGTTTTCATCGCCACCAGCCCCATCCACCGGCAGTTCAAGCTGGCCATGGACCGGGCCGAGGTGGTGAGGCGGGCCGTGGCGGGCGTGCGCCTGGCGCGGGAGTTCTGTGCCGACGTGGAGTTTTCCGCCGAGGACGCCGCCCGGACCGAGCCCGAGTTCCTGGCGGAGGTGGTGTCGGCGGTGATCGACGCCGGGGCCACGACGGTGAACATCCCGGACACGGTGGGCTACGCCGTCCCCGGCGAGTTCGGCGACCTCATCGCCTATCTCCGCCAGACGGTGGAGAACATCCACCGCGCCGTCATCAGCGTGCACTGCCACGACGACCTGGGGCTGGCGGTGGCCAACAGCCTGGCCGCGGTATCTGCCGGGGCCAGGCAGGTGGAGTGCACCATCAACGGCATCGGTGAGCGGGCCGGCAACTGCTCCCTGGAGGAGGTGGTCATGGCGGTGCGGACCCGGGCGGACCGGCTGCCGGTGGCCACCCGCGTGGACACCCGGCGCCTGTTCCCCACCAGCCGTCTGGTGGCCGCGGTCACCGGCGCCCAGGTGCCGCGGAACAAAGCCGTGGTCGGCGAGAACGCCTTCGCCCACGAGGCCGGCATCCACCAGCACGGGATGCTCAAGCACGAGTCAACCTACGAGATCATGCGTCCGGAGGACGTGGGCTTCGGCGGCAGCCGCCTGGTGCTGGGCAAGCACAGCGGCCGCCACGCCTTCCGCAGCCGCGTGGAGTCCCTGGGCCTGGCCCTGGACGAGGCGGAGTTCGACCGGGCCTTCCTGGCCTTCAAGCAGCTGGCCGACCGCAAGAAGCACGTCTTCGACGCGGACATCGAGGCCCTGGTGCTGCGCAGCGACGAGACCCAGGCCGGGCCCTGGCGGCTGGCGTCCATGCGCATCCGGGCCGGGGACGTGCCCCGGGCCTTCGCCGAGGTGGAGCTGGTCCACGGATCCGGCGTCATCCGCCGGGAGTCCGCCAACGGCGACGGCCCGGTGGAGGCCGCCTTCAGCGCCATCGAGAAGGCCACCGGCATTGCCGCGGCGCTGAAGAGCTTCGACATCCGCAACGTAACCGTCGGCGACGACGCCCAGGGGGAAGCGGTGGTCACCGTGGAACACGGCGGCCACAGCTTCCAGGGCAAGGGCTTCGACACTGACATCATCCACGCCAGCGCGCAGGCCTATGTGCAGGCGGTCAATCGCATCAGCGCCCGGGCGCCGGAGGCTGCCGGCGACCCGGTGGATTCGGCCGACGTGGCTGCGAGCGGCGCAGCGTGAACCCGTTTCTTCGACACCAACTCTTCATGGAGCATGACTGTGGCTGACGAATCCCGACCACTCATCTGGCACAACGGCAGAATGGTCCCGTGGGAGGAGGCCACGGTACACGTGCTTTCCCACGCGCTGCACTACGGCTCCTCGGTGTTCGAGGGCATCCGGGTCTACGCCACGCCGGAGGGCGCCCGGGTGTTCCGTCTCCGTGACCACATCACCCGGCTGTACAACTCGGCGAAGCTCTACCGCATCCCGCTGCCGTACAACCAGGACCAGCTGGAGGAGGCCTGCCGGGAGGCGGTGAGGGCCAACGGCTTCTGGAAGGGCGCCTACCTGCGGCCGGTGGCTTTCCGGGGCTACGGGGGCCTCGGCCTGACGGCACCGGACGACGCCCCCGTGGAGGTGGCCATCGCCGCCATCGAGTGGGGCGCATACCTCGGCGAGGAAGGCCTCAGGAACGGCGTGGACGTCTGCGTGTCCTCCTGGCAGCGGGTGGCGCCGAACACCATCCCGGCGGGGGCCAAGGCCGCGGGACAGTACCTGTCCTCCCAGCTCATCAGCATGGAGGCCAAGCGCAACGGCTACGCCGAAGGCATCGGCCTGACCACCGACGGCATGGTGGGCGAGGGCGCCGGCGAGAACCTGTTCCTGGTCAAGGACGGCCGAATCCACACGCCGCCCACGGCCTGTTCCATCCTCGCGGGCATCACCCGGGACACGGTGATCACCCTGGCGAAGGATGCGGGCTACGAGCTCGTGGAGCAGCCCATACCCCGGGAGATGCTTTATTTTGCGGACGAGATCTTCTTCACCGGCACCGCGGCGGAAGTCACGCCGGTACGTTCCGTAGACCGGATCGAGATCGGCACCGGGAGCCGCGGCCCCGTGACCGAGGACATGCAGAACCGCTTCTTCGGGCTGTTCGACGGCCGCACCCGGGACGCCTGGGGATGGCTGGAGCCGGTGGAGGCTGCGGGGACGGCCAGGCCGGCGTCGGTCGCCGCCCTGTGAGCGAGGCACCGGACATGACCGACGCCCAGGCTTCGCCGCAGACGCTTTTCGACAAGGTCTGGCGGGAGCACCTGGTGTGCCCGGAGACTGCCGAGACTCCTGCGGTGCTCTACATCGACCTTCACCTGGTCCACGAGGTCACTTCGCCCCAGGCCTTCGCCATGCTGCGGGAGCGACGCCTATCGGTGCGTCGTCCCGACCGCACCCTGGCCACGGTGGATCATTCGGTGCCCACGTCGCCTGCCAGCTGGCGGGACGGCTTCGCGGGCATGGACGACCAGGCCCGGCGCCAGGTGCGCCAGCTGACGGAGAACTGCGGCCGCCACGGCATCCGGCTGCTGGGCGTAAACAGCTCCCGCCGCGGCATCGTCCACGTGATCGGGCCCGAGCTGGGGGCGACCCGGCCCGGCATGACCATCGTCTGCGGTGACAGCCATACCACGACACACGGCGCCTTCGGGGCCCTGGCCTTCGGTATCGGCACCACGGAAGTGGGGCACGTGCTGGCCACCCAGTGCCTGCTGCAGCGAAAGCCGAAGTCCCTCGGCGTGGAGATCTCCGGGACCCTGCCGGAGGGCGTCACTGCCAAGGACGTGGTACTGGCCCTCATCGGTCGCATCGGCGTGGCCGGCGGCACCGGCCACGTCATCGAGTACTTCGGCGAAGCAGTCTCGGCCATGTCCATGGAAGGCCGCATGACCCTCTGCAACATGGCCATCGAGGCCGGCGCCCGGGCAGGCATGGTGGCCCCCGACGATGTCACCTTCGAGTACCTGGCCGGCAGGCCCATGGCGCCGAAGGACGCCGCCTGGGACGTGTCGCTGGACCGGTGGCGCCAACTGCCCACGGACGAGGGTGCCGTCTTCGACGCCTCCGTTTCCCTGTCGGCCGACTCCCTGGAGCCCCAGGTCACCTGGGGCACGGATCCGGGCATGGTGATGCCCGTGACCGGCCGGGTACCGGATCCCGCCAGCCCCAGCCAGGCGCGTGCGCTGGACTACATGGGGATGGCCGCCGGCGAGGCCATCGAGGGGCGGCCCGTCCAGGTGGTGTTCGTCGGCAGCTGCACCAACAGCCGCATCAGCGATCTTCGCCAGGCGGCGCAGCTGCTGGCGGGCCGGCGCGTGGCACGGGGCGTTCGCATGCTCGTGGTCCCGGGGTCGCAGCAGGTGAAACGCCAGGCCGAGGCAGAAGGCCTGGACCGGGTCTTCGCCGAGGCCGGTGCCGAGTGGCACGAGTCCGGCTGCTCCCTGTGCATCGCCATGAACGGCGACCGGGCGGCAGCGGGCCAGTACGTGGTCTCCACCAGCAATCGCAACTTCGAAGGCCGCCAGGGGCCGGGGGCGCGGACGCTGCTGGCCAGCCCGCTGACCGCCGCGGCGTCGGCGGTGGCCGGCGCGGTGGCGGATCCCCGGCCTCTTATCGGCCGGCAACGGCGGATCGCGTGATGGAACCGGTTCGCGTCATCCGCTCCCGCACGGTGGTGATCCCGTCGGAGAATATCGATACGGACCAGATCATCCCCGCCCGGTTCCTGACCACCACCAGCCGGTCCGGCCTGGGTCAGCACCTGTTCGCGGACAAGCGCTTCGACGCGGACGGCAAGCCCCGGCCCGAGTTTCCCCTCAACCGGCCCGAAGCCGCCGGCTGCAGCATTCTCGTGGCGGGCCGGAATTTCGGCTGCGGCTCTTCGCGGGAGCATGCGCCCTGGGCACTGCACGACTACGGTTTCCGGGCGGTGGTGAGCACGGAGATCGCCGACATCTTCCGCAGCAACGCCCTGCGAAACGGCCTGCTGCCGGTGGTGGTCGGAGCGGATATCCACCAGTGGCTGATGGACAACCCCGGGGCCGAGGTGACGGTGGACCTGGAGGCCCGCCGGGTGGGGCTGCCCGACGGCCGGTTCGCGACATTCGAGGTGGAAGCGTTCGCCCGCTACTGCCTGCTGGAGGGCATCGATCCGCTGGGGTTCCTCATGGGCAGGGCCGGGGACATCCGGAGCTACGAGGAGCGCCGCGCTTGGACGCCCTGATCGTCATCCTGCCCGGCGACGGCATCGGTCCCGAGGTCGCCGGCGCCGCCCGCACCGTCCTCGAGACTGTCGGGCGCCTCTCTGGGCATCGCTTCGAGTTCTCCGAGCACCCGATGGGCGGGGCTGCCATCGACGCCACCGGTACGCCCCTGCCGGCGGCCACGCGGGACGCCTGCCGGGGTGCGGACGCCGTGCTCCTGGGCGCCGTGGGCGGCCCGAAGTGGTCCGACCCGGGGCTGGCGGTCCGCCCGGAGCAGGGCCTCCTGGATCTGCGGCGGACCATGGGCGTGTTCGCCAACCTGCGTCCCATCGTGGCTCACCCGTCCCTGGTGTCGGCGTCGCCCCTGAGAGCGGACCGGCTGGAGGGCGTCGACATCTGTTTCGTCCGGGAACTCACCGGCGGCATCTATTTCGGCGACAAGCATGAAGGCCCACAGGCCGCCAGCGATCTGTGCGCCTACAGCGCCGGCGAGATCGAGCGCGTGGTCCGGCTGGCCTGCCAGATCGCCCGCGGCCGGCGGGGCCGCGTGACGTCCGTGGACAAGGCCAACGTCCTGGCCACGTCCAGGCTGTGGCGGTCTACGGCCGAGCGCATCGTCCGCGAAGAATTTCCCGACGTGACCCTGGAACACATGCTGGTGGACGCAGCGGCCATGCATATCATCCAGGCGCCCGCCCGGTTCGACGTGGTGGTCACCGAGAACATGTTCGGCGACATCCTCACCGACGAGGCTTCCGTGATCACGGGATCCATCGGCGTGCTGCCCTCGGCCTCCCTGGCCGAGGTGGGCCCGGGGCTGTACGAGCCCATCCATGGTTCGGCGCCGGACATCGCCGGCCGGGGTATCGCCAATCCCTTCGGCGCGATCCTGAGCGCTGCCATGCTGCTGCGCCACTCCCTGGGCCTGGAGGCCGAGGCGGCGGCGGTGGAAGACGCGGTATGGACCGCCGTGGATGCCGGCCACGTCACGCCGGACCTGGCCGGCGACCTGGGCATTTCGACGCGGGCCGCAACCCGTGCCGTCGTCGGGACGCTGGAAAAGCAGCCGTCACGGAGGGCGATCGCGTAGAAGGACGAACAGTCGTGCCGGGGGAGGAGGCTTGACGGTTTCCCGCGGCCGCGGCTAGAGTGAAACGCACTCATCGAGACCGGCTGAGGGACAGGCCCTTTGAAGCCGGGGCAACCGCCGAAGCTAACCCCTTCGGAAAGGTGCCAACTCCTGCGGAGAGCGGGTCCCCCGGGACGCCGGCTCGCCGAGAGATGAGTTGCCGCGAGGCATCCGCGAGAAGCGACGGATGAAGGGCGCGGCGACATCACCCTCGGGTCTTCCGCAGGGTTTCCGATGAGGGAAACCCGCTTCCGCAAAAGGGAGCACATACGGAGGATCCAACCATGACCAGGAACTCGCAGGCAGCCCGCGTGCTCGACCCACGCGCGGACGACGCGTTCGCGCCCGCCGCAGGCGGCGCGATCATGATGCGTCGCGTCTCCGAGGGCCTGGCCATCATGCCCGAGGGCATGGACCTGGAGCACGGCGGACGCCTGGAGTCCGTGGAAATCGCGTGGCGGCTGGTGGGCCCCGAGGAGGCCCCGGTGGTCGCCGTCATGGGCGGAATCTCCGCCCACCGGCACGTGGCCGGCGGTGACGACGTGCCCGGCTGGTGGTCCGCCCTGGTGGGCCCGGGTGCCGGGATCGACACCGAGCGTTTCCGCGTACTCAGCTTCGACTGGCTCGGCGGCAGCGACGGCACCACCGGCCCGGCGGCGGATGACGATCCGGCGCGATCCTTTCCCGCGGTCAGCCCCTTCGACCAGGCGGCGGTGCTGGCGCGACTGGCGGAGCAGCTGGGTATCTGCCGTTTCCGGGCGGTGGTGGGCGCCTCTTACGGGGGCATGGTGGGGCTGGCGTTCGCGGCCCGTTACGCCCGCCGGCTGGAACGACTGGTGGTGCTGAGCGCGGCCCACGAGCCCCATCCCCTGGCCACCGCCTGGCGCAGCGTCCAGCGCAACGTAGTGCGCATGGGGCTGGCCCATGGGGCGGGCCGGGATGCCCTGGCCATTGCCCGCGGCCTGGCGATGACCACCTACCGGTCACAAAGGGAGTTCGGCAGCCGGTTCGCGGGCGAGCCGGTGGCCGACGGGGACCGGTTCCGCTTTCCCGTTGACGGTTACCTGGAGGCCCACGGCGAGCGGTTCGCGGCCCGGGTCCGGCCCGAGGCCTACCTGTGCCTGTCCGAGTCCATTGACCTGCAGCGCGTCCCGCCGGGGGACGTCCGTACCCCGACCACCCTGGTGGCGGTGCGGAACGACCTGCTCGTGCCCGTCGACCAGATGCGGGAGCTCGAGGCGGGTCTCGCCGGCCCCTGCGGCCTGCTGGAGATCGATTCCCTTTACGGCCACGACGCGTTCCTCAAGGAGGACACGCTGCTGGCACCCCTGTTCATCGAAACACTGGAGGGCGGCCGGTCATGAAAGACGCCATCCGAAACGCGACCCGTGCCGTTCGCGCGGGACTGGGGGAGGACCGGCAGCACGGCGCCGTCGTGCCTCCGGTCTATTTCACGTCCACCTATACGTTCGAGGGCTTCGGCCGGAAGCGTACCTATGACTACACCCGTTCCGGCAACCCCACCCGGGATGCGCTGGGGCAGGCGCTGACGGAACTGGACGGCGGCAGCGGGGCCACGGTGACAAGCTCCGGGATGGCGGCCATCACCCTGGTGTGCCACCTGCTGGAACCGGGGGATCTGCTGATCGCACCCCACGACTGTTACGGCGGCACCCACCGGCTGCTGACGGCCCTGTCGCGGCGGGCCCACTTCCAGGTGGCCTTTGTCGACCAGACCGACCCCGCGGCCCTTGCCGGGGCATTTGCCGCCGGGCCGAAGATGGTACTGGTGGAGACGCCCAGCAACCCCCTGCTCAGGATCACCGACCTGGCGGCGGTTTCCCGGCTCAGCAAGGCCGCCGGGGCTATCCTGGTGGCCGACAACACCTTCCTGTCCCCCGGCTGGCAGCAGCCCCTCTCCCTGGGCGCAGACGCGGTGCTGTACTCCACGACCAAGTACCTCAACGGCCACAGCGACGTGGTCGGGGGTGCGGTGGTGGCCGGCGACGCCGCCCTTCACGAGGAGCTGGGCTGGTGGGCCAACTGCCTGGGGCTCACCGGCGCGCCCTTCGACAGCTTCCTGACGCTCCGGGGTATCCGCAGCCTTCACGCCCGCCTGCAGGCCCACGCCGGGAATGCCGACATCGTGGTGGATACCCTGGTGCGCCATCCGGCGGTGGCCCGCGTCTACTATCCCGGGCTCGCGGATCATCCCGGCCACCACATCGCGGCCCGCCAGCAGTCCGGTTTCGGCGCGATGGCGAGCTTCGAGCTCATCGGCGGCGAGCCGGCGGTGGAGGCTTTCCTGGAGGGCCTGGAGCATTTCTTCCTGGCGGAGTCCCTGGGCGGCGTCGAGAGCCTGGTGGCACACCCCGCCACCATGACCCACGCGGCCATGGAGCCGGAGGCGCGGCGGACCGCGGGCATCAGCGACAGCCTGCTGAGGCTGTCCATCGGAATCGAGGACGGTGAGGACCTGGCCCGGGACGTGAACGCCGGCCTGGACCGCGCCCTGGCCGCGGCCCCGCCGGGGCTGGCGGTGGGTTCCGGGGGCTGAAGGGGTTCACAGCCGGGGCCCGGCGGGCCATGCTGCACGCCATGAAGGGCGCGACCGAACAGTCCGGATCCCGGCCCGGCCAGGCCCGCCTGGCCTCGGCCCGCCGCGTGGTCGTCAAGGTCGGCTCGTCGCTGCTGGTGGACCGGGACACCGGCCGCCTGGATACCGCCTGGTTCGATTCCCTGGTGGCCGACGTGGCGCGGCTGCGCCAGCGGGGACAGGATGTGCTGCTGGTGTCCTCCGGCGCCATTGCCCTGGGACGGCGCTACCTGGGCCTGCGGGACGGCGCCTTGCGGCTGGACGAAAGCCAGGCGGCCGCCGCCGCCGGCCAGGTCCGGCTGGCCCACGCCTACCAGGAAGCGCTGGGCCGGCACGACGTGGCCGTGGCGCAGGTATTGCTCACCCTGGGCGACACGGAGCAGAGGAAGCGCTACCTGAACGCCCGCAGCACCCTGGAGATGCTCCTGGGGCTGGGTGCGGTGCCCGTCATCAACGAAAACGACACCGTGGCCACGGAAGAAATCCGTTACGGGGACAACGACCGCCTGGCCGCCCGGGTGGCCCAGATGGTGAGCGCCGACTGCATGGTGCTGTTGTCCGATATCGACGGGCTGTATACGGCGGACCCTGCCCTGGATGCCCGGGCGGAGTTCATCGGCGAGGTGCGGACCGTCACGCCCGCGGTGGAAGCCATGGCCGGGGACTCGGCCACGGACACGGGCTCCGGCGGGATGGTGACCAAGCTCGCGGCCGCCCGCATCGCCCTGGCCGCCGGCTGCCACATGGCCATCGCTTCCGGGCGCGTGAAGTCGCCCCTGGCGGCCATGGAGTCGGGGGCCCGCTGTACCTGGTTCGTGGCCTCGGGCTCGCCGGCCAGCGTCCGGAAGCAGTGGATCGCCGGCACCCTGAAACCCCGGGGAGAACTGGTGGTGGACGCCGGCGCGGTCCGGGCCCTGGCCGCCGGCAAGAGCCTGCTGCCGGCCGGGGTCGTGTCGGTGACCGGAGATTTCGAGCGGGGCGACGCCGTGGTGATCCGGGACGGAAAGGGTCGTGCTCTCGGCCACGGCCTGGCCGGCTACGGCGCCGGCGAAGCCCGCCGGATCATGGGGCGGCGAAGCGGCGAGATTGCCGGGCTGCTCGGCTATCCGGGACGCGAGGAGCTTGTGCACCGGAACGACCTGGCCATGCACGTCCTGGAGGACACGGTGCAATGAGCCCTGAAACCGGCGAGTCTCTGGCGGCACTCATGGACGGCCTTGGCCGCCGCGCCCGGTCCGCGGCGGCCGCGCTGGCCAGGGCGTCGGCGGGTCAGAAGGATGCGGCGCTGGCCGGAGCGGCTGCGCAGATCCGGGCGGGTGCCGACGAGATCCTGGCGGCGAACCGGGACGACCTCGCGAAAGCCGGCAGCCGCGGGCTGGGCGGCGCGATGCTGGATCGCTTGAGGCTGGACGAGGCGCGCATTGAGGCCATGGCCGCGGGCATCGAGGCAATCCGGGCGCTGCCGGAACCCGTAGGCCGGGTCCTGGCGGAGTGGCAGCGTCCCAACGGGCTGGTCATCCAGCGGGTGAGCGTGCCCCTGGGGGTGATCGGGATCATCTACGAAAGCCGGCCCAACGTGACCGCCGACGCAGGAGCGCTGTGCCTGAAATCCGGCAACGCCGTGATCCTGCGAGGCGGCTCGGAAAGCTTCGCCTCCAGCCGGGCCATCCATGCCTGCCTTGCCGCCGCGCTCACCGCGTCCGGTCTGCCCCCCGATGCCATACAGATGGTGCCCACCACGGACCGGGACGCGGTGGGTTACCTCCTGGGCTCCATGACGGAATTCGTGGACGTGGTCGTGCCGCGGGGCGGCCGGAGCCTCATCGAGCGCGTCCAGCGGGATGCCCGGGTGCCGGTGATCGGGCACCTGGAGGGAATCTGCCACGTCTACGTCCACGCCGCCGCCGCGCCCGACATGGCCAGGGCGGTGGTCGTCAATTCCAAGATGCGCCGCACCGGCATCTGCGGCGCCGCGGAAACCCTGCTTATCGACGAGGCATGGCCCCGTGAGCATGCCGCGGGCCTGGTGGCCGAACTGCTGGACGCCGGCTGCGAGGTCAGGGGCGATGAGACCGTGCAGGGGCTGGACCGTCGCGTCACCGCCGCCACCGACGCGGACTGGCGCACCGAGTACCTGGACGCCGTGATCTCGGCGCGGTCGGTCTCCGGCCTGGAGGCCGCCATGGCCCACATCGGCGAGTACGGCTCCGGGCACACCGAGTCCATCGTCACCGGGGACGCGGAAGCCGCGGAGCGCTTCCTCGCGGAAGTGGACAGTGCCATCGTTCTCCACAACGCATCTACCCAGTTCGCCGACGGCGGCGAGTTCGGCATGGGAGCGGAGATCGGTATCTCCACCGGACGCATCCACGCGCGGGGCCCGGTGGGCGCCGAGCAGCTGACCAGCTTCAAGTACCGGGTGAAGGGAACCGGCCAGACCCGGCCCTGAAGGCCGTTCGCCGGTGACCGCCGGGGCTCAGAAGACCCACACCAGCGAGAGCCCGATCTCGAACTCGTAGTCTTCCCGGGCGATGGGACTGTCCCGGATGTCGCTGCTGTAAAGCTCCGCGCCGGCCTGGGCAATCAGGTGCAGGTGCCGGGTGAGGTAGCGGCGATCCACCAGCGTCACGCCCACCGAGCGATAGCCGCCGTCCAGGTCCGTCTCCGGCAGCCCGGAATTCACGGAGTCCTCGGGCCCGATGCCGAAATCCTTGTTGATGAAGTCGCTGGTGCCGAAGGTGGCGAACGCGAACACCTCGGTGCCGGTGCCGTCGACCCGGTCCCCGAACCGGTGGCCAAGGGCCAGGACGCCGAGCCAGCCGAAATCGCTCGGCCCGCCCATCAGCCGTGCGCCCACCCAGTTCCGCCAGTTGTCACCGAGGGTCCGCCGGGCCTCGAAAAAGCCGACCACGTGGGAGTCCCGCTCGGCGATGCCCTCCAGGCGGCCGTCGTCCGAGTCGTCCGGCTCCAGCCCGTCCTCGTACCGGATGCCGGCCTGCAGCAGCCAGTCCGGCGATGCCAGGCCCCGCCAGCCCAGCTCGATGCCTTCCCAGAAGACCATCTGGTCGTCCCAGCGCCACTGGACCGCGCCGGCCGGTTCGAATTCCGTCTCGTATTCGTCGGAGCCGTCGTAGGCCGACTCGTACTCGAGGCCTGCTCCCAGGGCAACGCCCCAGCGTTCGCCGCGGGTCACGTCGATGACGGAAGGCAGCGGCACGATGGCTTTATCCGCCGTCTCCTGTGCCCGGGCCGTGCCGGCCGCAAACGCAGAGAAAACGAAGGCAACACAAAGAGCAAAGGCACGTTCACGTGGATTCATGGCGAATTCCCTGGTTGAGCAGTGAGGGCGGAATCCGGCGGATCGCCAGGCAGTCGGAGATTTGCGCGACGGGAAAGCATAGGCCGGGATCCGCCGGGTTCCGTTGGCTGCTGCACCAGCGGCCCGACTTCTTCACGAACGGAGTCGCCCCCGGCCAGCGGTGCATGACCGGGGGCCACGCTGCCTCAGAAGCTGAAGCGGACAAACGCCGACCAGGTGTCGATGTCTGCCAGCTCGTAGTCAGCCCCCAGGCTCCAGCGGTCGGTGACGTGGAACAGGCCCCGCACACCGCCGCCCAGGTCGTTGTCGAACCCGACACTGTCACCGTCCTGGGCAAGCTCGCCCACGGACGTGTAGCGGAGCCAGCCGTCCAGCTCCCAGCGCTCCCCGAACCACCGGGCGCCGGCGGTGGCGCCCACGCCGCTGTCGTCCTCGTCGTCGAGATTCACCGTCCCGAGACCGTCCAGCTCGAACGCGTCGAAGTCGCCGTACTCGATGAAGTCATAGGTCACGCGGCCGTAGACCTGCCAGTCCTGGCCCACCGGCCAGGCGTAACCCACGCCCAGGGCGTAGCGGGTCATGTCGAAATCGGATTCCCCGGAGGCGAGCCGGGAGCCTCCCGGTTCCCGAAGCTCTGCCTTCAGGGTTGTGTTGGACACGCCCCACTCGCCGTAGAGGTGCCATCGCGGGGCGAACTCCCAGGCGCCGCGCAGGCCCCAGCCCAGGCCGTCGTCCACCCTGCCGGCCAGGGAGCCATCGGGTCCCAGGTCCTCGGTAAAGCCACCCCCGTCGGCGGTGCCGACCAGGCGCAGGTCGATAAAGCTGAACGGCTCGTCTGCCGCCGCACCCAGGGGAGCGAGGGCCAGCAGGGCTGCGCCCCGCGCAAGTGTCTTCAACATGAATCCGGTCTCCGTGTTTTCGGGAAAGTTGACTGAAGCCGGACGGGTTGCCCCGCCGCTGGCCCGAATTTCGGCACAATGGGAGTTCCGATTCGGCAGCCGGGGGTCCGATGCACGAGCGGCCGGAATTTCCCACCAACGGTAGACACGGGTAAGTCTTTGAATCCATGGTGAGCGAGGCAGCCGCGCGGGGAGACGCATCCCGGTTCCTGGACGAAGGCTTCGTCAGGCTGGTGACGGTGGCCTTCGTCCTCCTCGGGGCCATATTCGGTCTGATGGAGCCGGAGGGCTCGGCCGAGCTGGGCGCGGCGGGCGCGCTGTTTTTCTGGGTGCTGCACGGCGTGGCGGCCGTCCCCTGCATCGTGCTGGCTTCGGCGCTGCTCAGCCGGCTGCACGTGGCCCGCAGGCTGCCTCCCATGGGTTTCGTCCTCGCCTCTGGCGTCCTGGCCGCCGTGGGCTTTTCCCTGCTGGCGCTGGCCATCGAGTGGGCTTTCGGGATCGGCGAAGGGGGTGCAGCCCTCGCTGGCGCCGGCAGCCAGGGATTTTTATGGCTGTGGCTGGACGAGTTTGCCGGCCTCGCCCCGCCGTTCCTTCTGGCCTGGGTGCTGGTGAATCTGCCCAGGCTGATGCGGCTCGGCAGCACGGGCATGCCGCCCGCGCCGGAACCGGAAGCGCCGGCATCGGCGGCGGCGGCCGGGAAAAGCCCCCGGGTGGGGACGGCCGGAAACGGGCCGGAAGCGGCAGCCACCCCACCCCGGACACCTGCGGAAGATCCCGGGCCTTCGCCGGCGGGGGAGGGCCTGCTGGCCCGGTTGCCCGAGGCGCTGGGCACCGACGTCGTGCTCCTGACCTCGGATCTGCACTACCTTCACGTTTACACGACCCGCGGCCGCACGATGGTGCTGTACAACCTGGCGGATGCGGAGGCCGAGCTCGGCGACGCCGGGCTTCGCGTGCACCGGTCTCACTGGGTGGCCGGGCGCCACGTGCTCGGTGTCCGGAGGAAGTCTTCGGGCATGGTCTGCCTGCTTACCGGCGGCCTCGAAGCGCCGGTGAGCCGCCGACGCCAGAAGGACGTGGTGGCCCGCTACGGTCGGGACGCCCGCTACTATCCGGAACCGTCCGGCGACTAGGCCGGACCGTCGCGGGCGAGGAGCGGAGCCATGGGGGAGACACCGAAACGCATCAGGGCGCGGCAGCGGGACCTGGGGGGCATGGCGGTGGGGCGGGTGCTTCCGGCAGGGCGGCTGCGGACGGTCGGGCCCTTCATCTTTCTTGATCACATGGGGCCGGTGGAGCTGCCTCCCGGGCGCGGCATCGACGTCCCGCCCCATCCCCATATCGGCCTGGCCACCGTCACCTACCTGTTCGAGGGCGAGCTTGTCCACCGGGACAGCCTGGGTACCGTGCAGGTGATCCGGCCCGGGGACGTCAACTGGATGACCGCCGGGCGCGGCATCGTCCATTCAGAGCGGAGCGGGCCGGAGGACCGGGCCGGAACGTCGCGGCTGCACGGGCTGCAGAGCTGGGTGGCCCTGCCCCGCGCGGCGGAGGACGCCGAGCCCGAGTTCGCTCATTACCCGTCCGACCGGCTGCCCATGCTGGAGCACGACGGAGCGACGCTGACCCTCGTGGCCGGCGAAACGATGGGCATGCGGTCTCCGGTGGCCGTGGCGTCGCCCACCCTGTTCGTGGACGTCCGGCTGCGGCCGGGCGGCAGCACCACGATAGGCGCCGCGCACTTCGAACGCGCGGTGTACGTAGCGTCCGGCAGCGTCCGCCTGGACGGCCAGGACATCGACGCAGGTACGCTGGTGGTGCTGACGCGGGGAGACCGGCTCACCCTGGTCGCGGCCGACGGGGCACGGGCCGTGCTCCTGGGCGGGGCGCCCCTGGACGGTGAGCGCCACATCTGGTGGAACTTCGTCTCCAGCGATCCCGACCGGATCGAGAAAGCGAAGAGGGGCTGGAAAGCGGGGCGTTTCGACCCCGTCCCCGGCGAGAGCGAATCCGTGCCGCTTCCCGAGCGGTGAGCCGGGGCCCGTCGCGTGAGAAGGTCTCTCCTTTTCGCCCTGTCATTTTTTCTCCGTGCCTGCGCCTTTGCGAGTCCATGCGCCTGAGGGGGCATCGGCATGGAGGTTGCAGAGAGTCCCCATGGAAAGGGTGCCAATGAGACCGGCCGGCAAGCTGGCCTGTCGCTGGGTCCACGCCGGGAAATTCGACTTCGCAAGGAGATGGAGTGACGGGACTCCTTAACCGCGTGTCGGTTTACCGTGATGGAAACCTTCACGGACGTGGACGATGCTCCACGTATGAACCGCTCAGGCCCAGCCGCGTTCCACGCCGGCATGCCCGGACCCACGGCGTGAGCGGCGCATCCCGAAGCCCGGGCAGACCTCAGGTCCCGCCCCCCGCCCACCCCCGTCTGCGCCGCGAGCCGCTGCCTTCTGACGAGCCCAAGTCCGGCGCGGTGGACCCGGAGGCACCGGCCCGGGTCCGCCAGATCATGGCCAGCCCGGGCTACCGTCAGGCGGACGAGGACGTGGAGTTCCTCGCACTCGACGAAAACCGGGGAGTCCGCCTCCAGCTGGACTACCAGAAGGCGGAACTGCTGCTGCGGCAGCATGGCATCCAGGCCACTGTCGTGGCCTTCGGGGGCACAAGGATCATGGAGCCGCGGGCTGCCCGCCTGAAGCTGGACGAGGTCCGGGCGCGCCAGGCAAGAGCGCCGGGCGACGACCACCTGGAGGCGGCGGTGGCCCGCGCCCGCCGGGTGCTGGATAACAGCCGCTTCTACGAGGTTGCCCGGCTGCTTGGGCGGCTCGTGGGCAACTCGGGCGGAGGCCCGTCGGACAGCCGGCTGGTGATGATGACCGGGGGTGGCCCCGGCTTGATGGAAGCGGCGAACCGGGGAGCCCACGAGGTGGGCGCGAAGACGGTCGGCCTGAACATTACCCTGCCGCGGGAGCAGTACCCCAACCCGTACGTCACTCCGGAACTGTGCCTGCGCTTCCATTATTTCGCGCTGCGGAAGCTGCATTTCCTGCTGCGAACGCGCGCCCTGGTGGCTTTCCCCGGCGGCTACGGCACGCTGGACGAACTGTTCGAGACCCTCAACCTGGTCCAGACCCGGAAAATCCGGCCGCTGCCGGTCATTTTGGTGGGCGAGGCGTGGTGGCGGCGGGCGGTCGACGTGGATTTTCTCGCGGGCGAGGGGGTGATCGACGAGGAAGACCGGGACCTGTTCTGGTACGCCGAGGATGCCGAGGAGATCTGGCGAGGCATCCTGGAGTGGCATGAACGCAGCGGCTCGCCGCTCTTTCCCCCCGGTTGAGGTCCCCGGAAGCCACTGCGGCCCCTCGCAAACTACATATTGCGAAAGCCCGGGGGCGCTCCAATACTGAGTATCGAGAGAACACCGAATCCGGATCACCCGTTCCGGTTGATTCGCCGGACAGCCCACCGGTGCGCAAGCCGCTCCTGGGTGGAGTGTGGCCCCGGCCCATGATCGAGACCGCTCCGTCCCGCTGCCGACTCCGCAGGCCAAGAAGCTGGCCGGCACGAAAACGCGGACCAAGAGCAGTTGCAAGGTCATCGCACCATGAACAGCCCCGCCAGTGCCCCGCCCGGAGCGCCGGTCGTAGACGTCCAGTGCGAGCGCCTCCCCCCGCTTAACCGCGCGCTGATCGGGCGCGTCGGTGATGACGATTATCACTTCGAGGTCCACCGGCACGTCGACAGCCGGCACGTCCAGGCGATCGCGCTGCACTCGACCGATGGTCTCCGCCGGGGTACCCCCGTGTTCGATACCGGCCATGCGCTTCGCGTGCCGGTGACCCGGGACTGCCTCGGGCGGCTGCTGGACGTTTTCGGTGCCCCGCTGGACGGGGGCGATCCTCTGGCAGGGGAAGCTTTCCACGAGATCCTTCGCCGACCGCCGCCGCTGAGCGAAACACGCCCCGCCACGGAGTTGCTGGAGACCGGGATCAAGGTCGTGGACCTGCTGTGCCCCTTCACCCGTGGCGGCAAGACCGGGCTGTTCGGCGGCGCCGGCGTCGGCAAGACGGTGCTGATCATGGAGTTCATGCACGCCATCGTGCGGCTCCACCAGGGTGTTTCCGTGTTCGCCGGCGTCGGCGAGCGTATCCGGGAAGGCCACGAGCTCTGGCACGCCATGCAGGAGGCGGGCGTGATGCCCCACACGACCATGGTGTTCGGCGAAATGGACGAGTCGCCGGGAGTGCGATTCCGAGTGGGTATGAGCGCCCTGGCGTATGCCGAGTACCTGCGCGACAGCCTGCACCGGGAAGTGCTGCTGCTGATGGACAACGCCTATCGCTTCGTGCAGGCCGGGTCGGAGATCTCGGGCCTGCTCGGCCGCATGCCCGCGACGGTGGGCTACCAGCCCACGCTGCTCACCGAGGTGGCGGACCTGGAGGACCGCATCGTGTCCACCGGCTCCGGCACCATCACCTCGGTGCAGGCGGTCTATGTCCCCGCGGACGACATGA
Source organism: Gammaproteobacteria bacterium (assembly GCA_037383845.1). Lineage (GTDB taxonomy): Bacteria > Pseudomonadota > Gammaproteobacteria > Steroidobacterales > XN24 > JARRON01. The sequence goes on along the minus strand of JARRON010000031.1, from coordinate 18,122 downwards.
CGGATCCCGCGGTGGCCGCCATCCTGGAGCACCTGGACACCACGGTGATCCTGTCCCGGGCTCAGGCCAGCAAGGGCATCTACCCGGCCATCGATCCCCTGGATTCGGGCAGTCGGACGATGGACCGGATGGTGCTCGGCGCGCGTCATTACGCCATTGCGCGGGGCGTCCGGGAACACCTCGCCCGGTACCGGGAACTCGAGGACATCCTGACCATGCTCGGCATGGAGGAGCTGTCCGAGGAGGACCGCCGCGTCGTGCTTCGCGCCCGGAAGATACAGCGCTATTTCGCCCAGCCTTTCCACGTGGTGGCCGACCACACCGGAATACCCGGCCAGTCCGTCCCGCTCGAGGCGACGCTGGACGACTGCGAGGAGTTCCTCAAGGGCACCTACGACGACGTGCCCGAGGACAAGTGCTACATGCGCGGCAGCATGAAGGAGGTCCACCCGTGACCTCCCTGAGCCTGCACCTGGAAAGCCCCAGGCGTTACGAAAAACTCGAGGACGTCGTGAGTTTCGTGGCCGAGGACGGCTCCGGGAGCTTCGGGATCCTGCCGGGTCGCGAGCGGATGCTCACGGTCCTCGAGTTCGGCCTGGCGCGTTTCAGGACCCGACGGGGTCCCTGGCAGTACGTGGCCGCGCCGGGAGCGGTGGTCTACATGGCGGAAGGGGAGCTGCACTTCAGCACCCGGCACTACGTGCTGGGAAATGACTTCGAAACCATCCATGACGCCCTGCGCGATGAAATCATGGAGGAGGAGCAGGCTCTCAAGGAGATCAAGCTGTCCCTGCAGGGACTGGAAGAGGCGATGCTGAAGCGCCTCTGGGAGATGGGTCGCCGGGGGAGGGCAAGGCCGTGAATGGTCGTCCCAGCCCGCGAGACGACGATGCGGTCATCCGGGAAAGACGGCAACTCGAGGACCGTCTCCAGCGGCAGACGGGCCGGATGCGCAAGGCCGCCCGGGAACGGAGAACCCTGATCGGCGACACGGTTTACCTGGGCAGCATCGGCTTCCTTCTGATAACGCCCGTCATCGCCGGCGCCTATCTCGGCCGCTGGCTGGACGGGCGCCTGCAGGGCTATTCCATCCACTGGACCCTGACGCTCATCTTTCTGGGCCTGGTCGTTGGAGCGGTCAACGTGGCCTTGTTCATCAGGGACTGAAGACGATGCCGGGTACGGAAACCATCAGCCTTGGACCCATATCCGGGACGGTGATAGTCACCTGGGCCATCATGCTGGTGCTCGGCCTGGTCAGCTGGCTGACCACCCGGCACATGGCGCTGGAGCCCGGGCCCTGGCAAACGGCGGTGGAAGGAGTCGTGGCGAGCATCGAGGACGCTATCGCCCACGTCCTGCCCGACCACGCGCGAACCATCCTGCCGGTGGTAGGCACCTTGTGGATTTTTATCGTCTTCGCCAACCTGGTGGGCCTCATCCCCGGGCTTCACGGACCCACGGGCGACCTCTCCACGACAACCGCGCTGGCGGTCGTCGTGTTCGCCTCCGTGCACTGGTTCGGCGTCCGCATTCACGGCCTCAGGGGATACCTGGCGCACTATCTCCAGCCGAACCCGCTGCTGCTGCCTTTCAACGTCGTCAGCGAAATCTCTCGGACGGTGGCCCTGGCGGTTCGGCTGTTCGGAAACATCTTCAGCCTCGAACTCGCGGCCCTTCTCGTGCTGCTGGTGGGAGGGCTGCTGGTGCCGGTTCCCCTGCTGATGCTGCACGTCGTCGAGGCCCTGGTTCAGGCATACATATTTGGCATGTTGGCCCTGGTCTACATCGCGGGGGGCATCGAGTCCCTCGAGGCCGGCGGCCGCGGGCGACAGGAGTAAACCCATGACAGACCTCGCAAGCTTCGTTTCCATCTCCACGACGGTCGCCGCGATCGCTATCGCCCTGGGCGCTATCGGCCCGGCCCTGGCCATGGGTCGGGCAATCGCGCAGGCGCTGGACTCCCTGGCCCGTCAGCCGGAGGCGGAACGCTCCATCACGCGCACGCTGTTCATCGGGCTGGCGATGATCGAGTCGCTGGCCATATACGTCCTGGTGGTGGTGCTGGTGATCCTGTTCCGTAATCCCCTCCTGGAATACCTGCTCGGGTAGACGGCGCCATGCAACTGGACTGGGTCACTTTCCTCCTGGAAGTCATCAACTTCCTCGTACTGGTCTGGATTCTTCAGCACTTCCTCTACAAGCCCGTGCTCGCGGCCATCGAGAAACGCCGGGCTGCCATCGCCGGGGAACTGGACGAGGCGGCGAAGGCCAGGCAGGAGGCCGGGGAGCTCGAGGCGCGGTACCGGGATCGTCTTGACGCCTGGGAGGAGGAAAAGGCGTCGCTTCGCTCGGACGCGCTTTCGGACGTGGAAAAGGAGCGGCAGCGCCGCCTGGCCGCCATCCAGCAGGACGTGGAGCGGCAGGAGGAGAGACGCAAGGCAGTGGAAATCCGCCAGGCCGAGGAACTCCGTCGCAAGGCGAGCCGCGAGGCCCACCAAGAAGCCGTCGGGTTTGCCTCCCGCCTGCTGGAGAGAGTTGCCTCGCCGGCGGTCGAGGAGCGCCTCGTGCAGGTCGCTATCGAGGACCTGGACGCGATGGACGCGGCCGGGCACAAGGAACTGCGGGACGCCGTGGCCAGCTGCAACGGCCAGGTCCGCATACAGAGCGCCTACCCGCTGGGCAAAGAGCTCCGGGAATCCGTCGTTTCGGCAGTCTCCCGTGCCGCGCAGGCGGATATCACCGCAGAGTTCGCGCATGACCCGTCCCTGGTGTCGGGGCTCAGGATCTCCGCCGGGCCGCTGGTGCTACACGCCAACCTGGCCGACGAGCTGGGTTTTTTCGGGGAGGGAGGCGAGCGTGAGCACTGAGCAGGCCACTTCCGGGCCGGGTCCCTCGGTGAAGCCTTCCTGGCTCGACGGCTATCGCTTCGGCCTGAGGATGACCGAGCGGGGCGAGGTGGTCTCCGTGGGCGACGGTATCGCGAGAGTCAGGGGTCTGCCCTCGGCAGCCATGAGCGAGCTGCTGCGGTTCGCGGGGGGAAGCCGCGCACTGGTATTCGCCCTCGACGAGGAAACCCTCGGCGCGATCATGCTCGAGGGCTCGGACGAGGTGGTGGCGGGCCAGCAGGTCTACCTGACCGGCCGGACCCTCGGGATCGGGGTGGGCGAGGAGCTGCTCGGGCGGGTCCTGGATCCCCTCGGAAGCGCGCTGGACGGCATGCCGGATCCGCAGGCCTCGGAGCGACGGCACCTGGAGGCGGCTTCGCCCCCGATCGTGGCCCGGGAGTTCGTCGAGACGCCGCTTTACACGGGCAACAAGATCATTGACGGGCTCGTGCCCATCGGCAAGGGCCAGCGGCAGCTGCTGATCGGTGACAACGGCCTCGGCAAGACCTCTGTCGCCCTGGACGTGGTGTTGAACCAGAAGGACAAGGGCGTGCTCTGCGTTTATGTTCTCATCGGCCAGAAGCGCTCCACGGTGGCCGGCATCATAGAGACGCTTCGCCAGCACGACGCCATGGGTTACACCGTCGTTGTGGTCGCGGAAGCCACCGCCACGCCCGGCCTCAAATATCTTGCGCCCTTTGCCGGCTGCTCAATCGCCGAGTACTGGATGCTCCGGGGCCGTGACACCCTCATTGTCTACGACGACCTGACCATGCACGCCCAGGCGTACCGGGAGCTTTCCCTGCTGCTGAAACGTCCGCCCGGCCGCGAGGCCTACCCCGGGGACGTCTTCTATCTTCATTCCCGGCTGCTGGAGCGGTCGACCCACCTGAAGGCCACGCACGGGGGCGGAAGCATGACGGCTTTGCCCATCGGCGAGACCCAGGAGGGCGAGATCGCTTCCTACATCCCTACGAACCTCATTTCGATCACCGACGGACAGGTCTATTTCGATTCCGCCCAGTTCTCCTCGGGCGCGCTGCCCGCCATCGACGTCCGCCGCTCCGTGTCGCGAATCGGCGGCAAGGCCCAGGACCCCCTGGTGCGGAAAGAGGCTGCGCGGATGAAGCTCGATTACCTCCAGTTCCTCGAACTGGAGGTGTTTACGCGCTTCGGGGCGCGACTGGAGGCGTCCGCGGAAAAGCGGATTGCCAGGGGACGGGTCCTTCGGGAACTGCTGACGCAGGACAGGCTGGCACCGTTGCCCATCGAGGCCCAGGTTGCCTGGATGATCGCCTTCAACGACGGCCGGTTCGATGGCAGCGATGCGGCTGAAATCCGGGAACGGTTCGCGATCCTCGCGGAAAGATCGCGGGACAGCGGGCTTGGTCTGTCGGACGACCGCGATACCTGGAGCCGCGAGGTCGCCGCGTGGCTCGGCCAGGCCGGGGAGACCGGGGAGACCGGGGAGACCGGGGAGAGCCCGCCATGACCCGGCGCCGCGACGTGGCCACGCACCTTCTGAACCTGGAGGAGATCCGGCAGATCATCGCCGCCATGCGCAACCTTGCACTGCTTGAGACCCGCAAGCTGGCGCGAGCACTCCGCCATCACTCGGCGGTGATGAGCACCATGCGCCGGGCCATGGGAGATCTTCTTTCGTCCTTTCCCGACCTCGCGGAACGGGCAACCGGGCCCCGCGGCCCCGTCATCCTTGTCGGCAGCGAACGGGGATTCTGCGGCGACTTTAACCGGCGGCTGCTGGAGGCAGTGCCGGAGGACGAAAACGGCGCAGCGCCCGCCCTGGTGGCCGTTGGCGAGCATCTGGCGGCCCGGTTGCCCCGGGACCTGGACGTCCACGCCAGCCTCTCCGGGGCGACGACGGTGGAAGAAGTCCCCGAGGTCCTGATCCGGCTGATGCACGAACTGGACCGCTGGCGGGCTGATTCCGGACAGGCGGGCCCGCGGTGCCCGGTGGTCGTGTACCACGACGCCGACGGTGCCGTGAAGGTTACTGCCCTGGATCCAGCGGGAGATGCGGACATGCCCGGGCAGCAGCCCGGCTATCCGCCGGGGCTGAACCTGGACCCGGCCGAGCTTCTCGAAGTGTTCACCGGTCACTACCTCTACGCCCTGCTGTACGAGGTCTTCTACGGCTCCCTGCTCGCGGAGAACGACAGGAGGCAGCGCCACATGGAACGGGCGCTGCACAGCATCGACGAGCAGTGCGAAAACCTTCGCCGCCGGGAGAACGCGCTTCGGCAGGAAGAGATCACCGAGGAGATCGAGGTCATCACGCTGACCACCGGCGCCCTCGAAGAGGCAGCCGGGTTCTCCGCCCGGGATGCCGGTCCCGGGAAGTAAAAAGGGAGGAACTGGAAGATGTCGGCACGGAAATACGCGGCGGGCGCCGGAAGGCTCCTGGTCATCTTCGCGATCCTCGCCCGGCAGTTCGTCACACACCTGCCCCACCGGCTACCCGCGGCACTGCGGCCGCGCAGCCGGAAAAGGATGGACCAGTACCTCCAGACCCGCGGGCCGAGGGTCACCGGGCCGGAGAGCGCGAGGGAGACACTGGAACGCCTCGGACCCACTTTCATCAAGTTCGGTCAGTTCCTAAGCGTGCGGCCGGACCTGGTCCCGCCAAATTACTGCGCCGAGTTCCGCAAGCTTCAGGACCACGTGCCGCCGTTCCCGTTCCATCAGGCGCGGGCCGTGCTGGAAAAGGAGCTGCCTTCGGGCGAGGAGACCTTTGTGAGCCTGGAGCCGGATGCCGTGGCTGCGGCGTCGGTGGCCCAGGTGCACCGTGGACGTCTTCCCTCGGGCGAAGAAGTGGCGGTCAAGATCCAGAGGCCGGGTATCCGGGAACGTATGGAGGAGGACATCCTGATCATGCTGCTCCTCGCCCACGTCCTCGAGACGCTGGTGGTGGGGCTTCGAAAGAACCGCCTGGTCATGCTGGTCCACGAGTTCTCCAGGTGGACCGCCAGGGAACTGGATTTCTGCAACGAGGGGCAGAATCTGCTCCTGTCGGCGCACTATTTCGAGGGCTACCCCCGCGTGCGGGTGCCCCGGGTCTATCTCGACCTGACGACCGAGCAGGTCCTTGTCATGGAGTTCATCCGGGGCGTCAACGCCCTGGAGGCGGAGCCCGGCTCCTTCGACAACCGGGCCGTGGCACGGCTTATCGCCGACTCCATGCTGAAACAGATCTTCGTGGACGGTTTCTTCCACGGGGATCCCCACGCCGGAAACATCATCCTGCTTCCGGACGGATCCATCGCCTACATCGACTACGGCATCGTCGGCTACATGACCCAGCAGATGCGGGAGCTGGCATTCGAGATCGTTCACGCCATGGCCGAGGCGGACATCCCGCGGATCATCGAAGCCATGCTGGAGCTCTGCGAGGCGGACGAGGACACCGTGGACATGCGGGCGTACCGTCGCCAGATGAGCGAGGTGCTGGCCGAACTCCATGCCTGCCAGGCGGCGAAAGTGCCGTTCACCCACATGATGCAGCGCTTCCTGAATACCAGCCTGGATTTCGGTCTCGACGTGCCCCCGGACTTCGTCATCATGTCGAAGGCGATCACAACCCTGGAAGGCACCTGCCTGTCGCTGGATCCGGAACTGAAGGTGGCCGACTGTCTCCGTCCCTTCGTCGAGCACTACGAGCTGCAGGCGCCGGACCTCGACACCGTCATCGAGCAGCTGAAGGCAGGTCCCTTCGAGGTCCGGCGGATACGCCGGCTCCTGTTCAAACATGGTGCCCGGGCGATGAGAACCCTCGAAAGGCCAACGTTCCGCGTCGAGGGCAGGGAATTCCGCCGGGCGATTCGGGAACTGGAAAAGACCAGCCTCAACCTCGCCTCCGGATTGCTCATTGCAGCGCTGATCGTGTTCGCGGCAACCGTCAGCAACTCCAGCGCATTCGAGCAGTGGCTCTCCCGGATGCTGCACCTGCCGGCTGCGCCTATCCTGTCCATCGCCAGCCTGTGCTTCGCCGCCTACCTGTGGATCCGCCTGTACCTCCGGAACCGTCCGGGGCCGGACGGAGAGCCGCACCACCGGCGGGGCTGAGGCGGACCGGCCTCTAGGTCTCGAACACGTAGGTCCCCGGGGCATCGCCCATTGGCGCCAGCCCGGCATCCGGAGCGCCCATGCCCGGCGGAGCGGCCGGCTTCGACGAGTGCCGCCCGAGCCACGACTCCCATTCTGGCCACCACGACCCCTCCTTGTGCGGGGCAGACTGGCGCCAGGTCTCCGGGTCCTGGTAAAGGCCCTGGGGAGGCCGGGCCGCCACCTGGTAGCTGCGCCCGGGATGGCCGGGCTCGCTCACGATACCCGCGTTGTGGCCGCCGCTGGCCAGCAGGAACGTCATCTCGGCGTCGTCCGCGAGCAGGTGCAGCTTGTAGACGGACTGCCACGGCGCCACGTGGTCGCCGACAGTAGAGACGAGAAAGATCGGGCAGCGGATTTCGTTGAGCGCCACCGGACGTCCGTCCACCCGGTATTTCCCGCGGGCCAGGGCGTTGTCCAGCAGGAGTTCGCGCAGGTACTCGGAGTGCATGCGATAGGGCATGCGCGTCTGGTCCGCGTTCCAGGCCATGAGGTCGTTGGGCGGCCGGCGCCGCCCGAGCAGGTAATCCCGGACCATTCGGGACCACACGAGATCCTGCGAGCGGAGGAGCTGGAATGCGCCGGCCATCTGGCGGGCATCCAGGACGCCACGGTCCCACATCATGCTCTCGAGGAAATCCACCTGTTCCTCTGTGATGAACAGCAGCAGCTCCCCGGCTTCGCTGAAGTCGGTCTGGGCCGCGAGAAACGTAAGGCTCCCGAACCGGTGGTCATCGTCCCGCGCCAGCGCCGCCGCCGCGATCGCAAGCAGTGTCCCGCCAAGGCAGTAGCCCACGCCGTGGACCTTGCGATCAGGACAGATCCTTCCGATGGCGGCCAGCGCATCGAGAACGCCCAGGCGCCGATAGTCGTCCATCCCGAGCTGCCGGTCTTCCGGCGTCGGGTTGTGCCAGGAGACGATGAACACGGTATAGCCCTGGTCCCGGAGGTAACGGACCATGGAGTTATGGGGGGACAGGTCCAGGATGTAGTACTTCATGATCCAGGCCGGGATGATCAGCACCGGCTCCGGCCGCACCGTGGGTGTGGTCGGTGCGTACTGGATCAGTTCCATCAGCCGGTTCCGGTAGACCACCTTGCCCGGCGTGACCGCCACCTCCCGGCCGGGCCGGTACCTTTCCGTGCCCGCCGGCTTTTGTCCCCGGGCTGCCCGGGCCCAGTCGTCCAGCCAGTTGCGGTACCCCCGCAGCAGGTTCACGCCGTGCTCCCGGACCGTGGCGTCCAGCACTTCCGGGTTGGTCAGCGGGAAGTTGGACGGCGTGACCACGTCCAGCGCCTGGCGCGAGACGAAGTCCATGATCTGTTTGCGGCGCTCCGACAGGGCAGGAACGCCGGTAGCCGCGTTGGCCCACCACTGCTGCGTGAGGAGGAAGCCCTGGCTCAGCAGGTTGTAGGGGAAGCGGGACCATCCGGAGTAATCGAACCGGTGGTCCTGGGGCAGCGGCCGGATCGCCGGCGGTGCGTCGGCATCCGTGAGCGAGCGGGCGGCGTAGGCGCCAAACCGGGCAAGCTTGCGCCAGGCTTTCTCTGTAAGCCTGGCGTGGGTGCCCGGTGACCAGGCAAGTTTCGTCCACCAGTCCAGGGCCACCATTGGCACGACCCTGGGGTCCAGCCCGAGGGTCCAGCGGGAGAGGGCCGAATTGAACATGCGGTCCACGGCCCGCGCGACCTCGGGACTGAAGGCGGAGGCCGGCAGCAGGTCGGCGGGCAGCGGGACATTCTCTTGCGTCGGCGCCGGCCCGGAGGACCCAGGTCCGGTGCGCGTTCGCCGCCGCCGGGGAGAGGTCCTGCGACCCCTCGTTCCTGGCGCGCTCCTTCGCGCGGTTGTTCCGGTGGAAGCCATTGCTGCGGCTCCGGGCCTGCACCCATCGGCCCCAGGCCGATGGGCGTCCCTTGACTCAAGCGTAGTCGGCGGACTGGCGCGCCGCAATGAAATCCTGTCCCGGGACAGGTCCATCCGGGCCGCGGGCGCCCGCCCACGGTCCCGGGTTGTTTCCGACGCCGGTGGCGGAGGAGTTAAACTAACGGATTTACCGCCCCGACTTTGGAAACGGAGAAGCCCATGACGCTTCGTATTACCGCCGCCGGCCTCGCCGTGCTTGCCAGCTTCGCAATGACGTCTGCTTTCGGCGAGGAGGACCCGGACCGCTGGGACCTGACCGACCTTTACCCCTCCATGGAGGCCTGGCAGGAGGCGGGCAAGGCCGTGGAGGCCCGCATTCCTGAGATCGAGGCCTGCCGGGGCACCCTCGGGGACAGCGCCGGGCAGCTGGAGTCATGCCTGGACATCAGCTTCGATACCTTCAAGGCGTACGCGCGTTACAGCCTTTATGCCGGCCTGCTGTCCGACGAGGACCTTTCCGACCAGGAGGCCATGGCCCGGGACCAGCAGGCGTCCCAGCTGGGCGTGAAGCTCAGCCGGGCGGGCAGCTACCTGAACCCCGAACTCATCCAGGTCGGCCCGGAGAAGATCGGTACGTTTGTCGCGCAGAACGGCGACCTTGCCGAATACGCCTTCTACCTCGAGAACGTGCTCCGCGAGGCCGAGCACACCCTGGGCCAGGAGGCCGAGGGCGTCATGGCCGCTGCAGGTAATGTCCGCCGTCTGCCGTACCAGACCTACAGCACGCTGACCGCGGCCGAGATTCCCTGGCCCACGGTCACTCTCTCCGACGGCACCGAGGTGCGGCTTGACCAGGCCGCCTACACCCTCTACCGGAGCGACCCCGGTCGGGACGACCGCAGGAAGGTCTTCCAGTCCTTCTTCGGCACGTTCAAGGACTACGAGCGCACCCTTGGCACCACCCTGTCCGGGCAGGTGCAGTCGGCCATCTTCTCCGCCCAGGTCCGGGACTACGACTCGGCCCTGGCGGCGGCCCTGTCCGACGACAACATCCCCGAGTCGGTCTACAAGACCCTGCTGTCGGAGACCAACGCCAACCTGGACACGCTGCATCGGTACCTGAAGCTGCGTGCCCGGATGCTGGGGCTCGAGGACCTGGGCTACGAGGACATGTACGTGCCCATCGTCAGCCTGGACAAGTCCTTCCCCCTCGCGGAGGGCAAGGACATCATGCTCACCAGCATGGCGCCCCTCGGCCCGGAGTACACGGACGTGGTGAAGACGGGCATAGCGGATCGCTGGGTGGACGTGTATCCCCGGCCGAGCAAGCGTTCCGGCGCCTACGTCAACGGCGCGGCCTACGACGTGCATCCCTACATGCTGCTCAACTACAACGACGACTACGAGTCAGTGACCACCATGGCCCACGAGTGGGGCCACGCCATGCACTCGTATCTCGCAAGCGCGAGCCAGCCTTACCCCCTGTCGCGCTACGCGATCTTCACCGCCGAGGTGGCATCGACGTTCAACGAGGCGCTTTTGCTGGACAACATGCTGAAGCGGGCGAAGAGCGACGAGGAGCGGCTCTATTACCTGGGCTTCGCGCTGGAAGGCATCCGGACCACGTTCTTCCGCCAGACCATGTTCGCCGAGTTCGAGCTCGCCATCCACGAGGCCGCCGAGGCCGGCGAGGCCCTGACCGGGGCGAAGCTGACGGAGATGTACGGCGATCTGCTGAGGCGCTACTACGGGGCCGACAAGGGCGTCACCGCCATCGACGACCTGGACACCATCGAGTGGGCCTACATTCCCCACTTCTACTACAACTTCTACGTGTTCCAGTACGCGACTTCGATTGCGGCCTCGTCGCTGCTGGCCGAAGGGGTGATGGAGGGTAACGAGAAGGCCCTCGAGAACTACCTGGACCTGCTGAAGGCCGGGGGTTCGGACTACGCCTACGAGCTTCTGAAGGAAGCCGGCGTGGACATGGCAACCCCCGAACCCTACCGGGCGACGTTCCGGCGCATGAACGACATCATGGACCAGATCGAGTCCATCCTGGACAAGCGCGGCGTATAGGCCATCCCGGCATGACGCGAAAAGGGGCGGTGGAAATCCACCGCCCCTTTTTCTTTGACCAAACGTCTGTTCCGTATCAGGGAGCGAAAGGCAGGACCACGTCGCTGACCCCGTGGATCACGCCGTTGGCGGCCTCGACGTCAGGCACCTGGATCGTGGAAGTCCGGCCCACGTTGTCCGTCAGGACCAGACCGTCGGCCGACAGGAAACCGAACTGCAGCATGCGAATCTGCGACTTGCGCGTCACGCTGGTGGACGCCTGACGGCCGTGCGCCACGTGGTACAGCAGGATCCCGGTCAGCGTCTGCTGATCGAAGGCCGAGCCGATGTTGTCGGGATTGAGCCCGAGCTTGGCGAAGGCTTCGTCCGTGGGCGCGAAGACAGTGAACTGGCCGTTGCCCGTCAGCGTGTCCAGCACGATCGGATCGGCCGCGAGGACGGCGGTGATCAGCGTGTCGAAAGCGCCCGGGAACGGCCCGTCGGGGGCATTGGCGGCGATGGCGACGTCGACGATGGTCGGGCCCTTCGGCCCGGCGCTGGCTGCGGGCGCGGTGGCAAGAAGTGCGGCGGGAATCAAAGCAAGAAGGAAACGCTTCATCGGAAAAACTCCCCTGGGGTTGTGGTTGTTTCCGGGAAGGACTTTCGGCCACCGCCGCGGGTCCGGATTCGGGCCGGCGGGGTTTTTCCGTGGAGAAAAACTCTACAACTCCTGGGCTTGCGTACTTTTCGCGGGGCCCTGGGGCGTGGCGTTCCGCGGAGTGCCCGGATCGTCGTCCGACGCCCGCGCGGTCAGCAGGCGAGTGCCCGCCAGGGACGGCGAGGGCGGGCTCATCTTCCAGCCGGCGATTTCCGGTGGGCCGGCGTCGCAGGATGCCGGGGGACGGGCTTGCCCGGCCAGCGGGACTCCGAGGCGACGCGCGGTCTCCGGATGACATTCCGGTGCGCTCCTGTAAACGGGCGTAAAGCTCAGCCACCGGGTATCCATGCCGGGCGGCCCGGTTGTCGCCAGCAGTGCCAGCACCAGGAGAGTCTTCAACGGAATCTCCAGCCCAGCTGCGAGAGCGTCGTCTTGGACCTGGCCAGCTCGTCCCGGGAGGCGGCCACGAGAACCACGCGAAAGGCGTCCACGTCCTCGCGGAACCAGTCCAGCCGAACGTCCGGCGCACGTCTTGACAGGGCGCCAACGAGCGCTTCCGCCCGCCAGGGCCGGGAGAACACTGCCACCGTGTGCTCGGCCTGGCTGTCCCAGCGTCCCCGGCCGTTGAGAACGAAATCCAGGTGGCGCCGGATATAGCCGCTGTACCAGGCTGCCCCGGCGGGAACGGGCTGGTCACCGCCGGCAATGCGGCCCGGGCCGTAGTTGTAGGCCGCCAGGGCAAGGTGCAGGTCGCCGTCGTAGCGGTCCAGCATCATCCGGAGATAGCGGGCGCCGGCATCGATGTTGCGACAGGGCTGGTAGAGGTCATCCACCTGGACGAAGCCCAGCTCGCGGGCGGTGTCCGGCCACAGGATCTGCATGACGCCGTGAGCCCCGGCGTGGGAAACCGCCCGGGCGTTGAAATTGCTCTCACCGCGGGCTACGGCGATCAGCAGCGACACGGGCAGGTCGTGGCGCCGGGCGGCGGACTCGAAGCAGCCCTGGTACGGAAACTCCATCGCCGGCGGTTTGTCGGCCTCGGAAGCCAGGTACTGCCGCCAGGCCAGCCGCGCCTCGTTTCCCCAGGCGAGGGCCGGCAGCAGGCCCAGGACAAGGAGCCACGGCCACCTCATCGTGCCGGGCTCCTGACGTCCAGGCCGGCTGTGCGAAGCCGATCCAGCTGGTCTGCCAGTGCCTCGTCTGTCGCATCGAGAACGACCAGATAGCGACCGGGGCCGTCCCTGCGCACCGAAGTGGCAACGCGGTAGCGGTCGCCAAGGTGCTCGGCGAAGCCCCGCGCCGCCCGCTCGCTGTGAAACGGCGCCCAGATGACCGTGGCGGCCGTGGCCGGGAGGTCAGCCGGTTTGCCGCTCGCCATGTCGTCCTGCGGAGCGCCCGGCCCCGTGGACGTTTCACCGGCCTCAGGGGGTCGCGCAGTCTGCACAGCTTCTGCGGCGCCTGTCGCCCGCGCGTGTTCAGGGCGGTCTTCCGCGTCCCGGCCCCCGGCGGGCGCTTCGGCGTGCAGGGGCTTGTCGGCGACCGTGTCCCGGGCGGCGGTGGGGTGCGCGGCGGCCGCGGCGGATTCCGTGTCGGTCCGCCGACCCTCTGGCGGAACCGAAGGGGGGGCCGGGCTTTCCGCGGCGGCTGGTGGCTCCGGAAAATCCCGGGGCGTGACCCCGAGAAGAGAGGCGGCGATCAGGCCCACAGCCGTGAACCCCAGCAGGAAACCGGCTGCGCGCATCATCGCCACCGGCCTCCGCGCCGGGGCAGTCCCGCGTCCACGTAGAGGCGGGTCCACGCCAGCCCGGGCCCGGCCTCCGCGGCCAGTCGCTCGAGCTCCCGCAGGGTGGGTGCTGGCCCGCGGGCGGCCGCGCGGCCACATCCCGGCGGCGCCCGGTCGAGGATTGCTTCCAGGCGGGGGGCATAATCTGCCGCCGCGGTAACGGCCAGGAACTCCCGGACCTCCCCGTGGGCGACATTCATCTTGATGAGCCGGCCTCCGAGGCGCGTCCCGGGGATCGCGCAGGGAGCGGCATTTTCCAGTACGCCGCCCGGCCCGACGGCAAAAAGCGCAGCTTCTGGCGCGGCGCGAAGGTGCACGCCCGCGCACCCGGGGCCGCAGGCCACCGTGCTCAGGATCGGGGCCGGAAGGGACGAGGCCGGGAGGGACGAGGCCGGGACGGCGATTGGGACCACGCGGCTGTCTGCGACGTGGCGGCTGATACGGAGGCTGGCCGCAGGCGTGCCCAAAACGGCGGTGACCTGGACCAGGCCAGATTCCAGCGGACGACGCTCGACGGACAGACGCCACGATGGGCCAGCCCCCCGGGGATGGGGCAGCTCTGCCAGAAGGGCCGCGATCCGGGCTCCCAGTGGCCCGGCATCCGGCGATGCTGCCACCGGACCGGTCTCCAGGCCGGCGGCCACCAGCTGGCAGGAGAGGCCCCGGGCCAGGCTGCGGGCCAGCGGCTCCTGCTCTGACGCGTCGAAGGGGCGCGCACGGCTGCCTGCCGCCTGGACGGTGGCGGGGGCGCCCTGGTCGGCCAGGTCCCGGCGGGACAGCGGGCCCTCCCAGGAATCGGCCACGCCGGTCACCCATTCGCCGCTGGCGACCTCCAGCACCCGCAGCTCCACGCGCCACGCCGACTCGGCGGGGGAGACGGCGAAGCCCACCTGGTAGTCACCCCGGGCGCAGCCGTCGTCCGGCGCGGCCGCGAGTCGAAGGCCGGGCGCGTGCATCAGGCGGCTCTCCAGCATGCGGTTCAGGCGGTCCTCCAGCCGCGTGGTCGGGTGCACCCCGGCGGGAAGCCCGATCACCAGCGCCTGGCCGGCGAATCGCGGGTGGCCGGCCAGCCGCTGGGCCAGCACGGGAGCAAGCTCCGCATCGACCCAGCCTGAGGGCGTGTCCCCCGCGGGCGTCAGGCGGGGCGATGCCTGGCGGGGGCCGGCACAGGCGGCCAGCAGGGCCCACAGGACGGCCAGGGTAGCCAGGCGTCTCATCAGGAGCCCTCCGAGGGCACGACCCGGCCCGCCGCGTCGATCAGCCAGAGGCCACGGGCACCGCCGGCAAGCTCGGTGGAAAGCCGCCGGCGGATGGCCGGGGAGAGGGTGACACCCCAGCGGGCATCGGCGGCATCGCCACCGGCCCTCTCCAGGCCCGCGGAGAGGGATGCCGGAATGGTGGCCGGGTCCATCAGGTAAAGGGCTTCCGGCAGGGAGGCCGGAACGAACCGGCGCTGGTGCTGCGACCAGCGGAAGCTTCCGGCCGCGGAAGTGGCGAAGATCCGGACTTCGCCGACGGTCTCGAGGCGCATCAGGGCCTCGGCGGTGGCAAAGCGCAGGGAAACCGACTCGTTCGACACCCCCGGCGCCGCGGGCTGCGGTGGCTGGGCCGACTCCGCCGGGACCGGCGGGGCAGCGGCCGCAGCCTCTGCGGGTGCCGGCCGGGCGGGCGTCGCTTCAGGCGGCGGCGCCCGGGGCGGACGCGCCGCCGGCACCCGGCGGGGCGGCTCCGCCAGCGGCTCTGCGGGCGTTTGCCCCGGCCCGGGTTCCTCCGTGACGGACATCAGCGCCAGCAGGCAGATTGCCAGCAGGGCGAAGAATCGCATCACGTCGGTCTGAAGCTCCGATTCCGGGGAGCCGTGGTTCGCGCCCGGGGACTGGAGATGATCCTGGTGGATCAAGTCTCTCCTCCTGCCGCGGGATAGCCGGGTCGCCCGAGTCGGTCATGGATGCCGGCGAGGACCGTCCGGATTTCCGCCAGCTCACGGCCCGCCTCGGCCCGGTAGAAACGGCGCAGGGCCGGGCCCAGCCACAGACTGCGTATCACCCGCATGACGTAGCCGCCGATCCCGCCGGCGATGGTGGAGGAAAGAGCCAGCAGGATGCCGCCGTCCACAAGCCGGGCGAGCATGCCGGGTCCGCCGATGGCCTCTGCACCCGGCCCGATCGCGTGGAGCAGCGCCGCACGCATCCCCACTGCCGTCCATATCACCCCGACGCCGAAGAAAAGCCCGACCCAGACGTCGGCCAGCCCGTCCAGATGCGAGATCCGTTCGGCGGGTCCTCCTGCGGCCAGGGCGGCCCGAAGCCTGAGCAGGGTGACCAGCCAGGCCAGCAGCACCAGCAAAAAGGCCCCGGCGGCAAGGCCGAGATTCCGTTCCACCCATCCCGCGAACGCAGAACTCACCGGCTCCGGGGTGAAAAGCAGGGCCCCGGCGAGGACGCCGGCTCCGGTCGCGACTGCCGCGCCCGCGACGAGGCCCTGCAGGAAACTGCGTCCGCCGGGGGTCACCGGGAGGCGCTCCTGACGTCGCAGGCGCGACAGGTCGCCTCCAGCACCAGCTCCGATTCCTGGAGCAGGCGGTTCGCACGGTAATAGCTGTCCGCGTCCCGGCTGATCTTCAACAGGCCCTGCTCCTTGTCACGAAGTTCGGCCTCCATGTCCGCCAGCACGGCGGCAGGCCGGCGGCAGGTGGAGCTGCAGTTGTTGTAGTCGCCGGCAAGGCTGACAAACTTCACGTTGAAGTAGCGGTTGTAGAGGGTCTGTGCCTGTTTCCGGCTGATGACGCCCTGGTCCGCCGACCACACCAGGAACTCGCTGAAACGCTCCTTCTGGACCGGGCCGGGGTCTTCCTCGGCCACCTCCAGGAGCTGGTCCAGGTAGGTGAAGAAATGCGTCTCGCAGCCCCCGGCCAGGGCTGTCCGGGCCCCGGCAAAGGCTGCCTCTGAACGGTTCGTGTCCGCCAGCTCGCAGGCCCCGGGACTGGTGGCGCAGCCGGCGACAGCCAGGGCAGCGGCGGCAAGTATGGGCGCAAGGGTTGTGCGTGGTTGCATGGCGGCCTCCCGTTTACCAGGCCAGTTCACTGACGAATTCCCCGGACTCCCCGGCGGCCGGTGCGTCGGCCACCGCCGGAAGGGCTACGCCCTCGCCGAAGAGGATGGTCTTCACGCCGTCCACGACAGACTGCATTTCCGGCGTGATGGTCCCGAATGACTGGTTCAGCTCTTCCATGAGGGTGGCCCGGGCGATTTCCTCCCGGGTCTGGGCGATGAGTACGGAGGCCTCCGCCATGTCCAGGTAAATGTCGGAGGCGATCACGGCCATGGCCGGGCTGGAGGGCCCGCCGGAGTTGGCCACCAGGCTGTAGTACTGCCGGAAGCGCTGGCTGAGGCGGAGGCCGGAGCGTCCCCTCAGCTTCGGCTCGGTCGCCTTGCCGGTGGCGGTTTTGCCGAGCAGGGTTTCCTGCAGCTGCCACGGGGTCATGCCGCGGCCCAGCTCGCTGGAGAGGCGCTGCTCGAGGCTCACGCGGGTG
>JARRON010000031.1:0-1194 GCA_037383845.1 Gammaproteobacteria bacterium | reverse complement strand
CAGGTAAGTCGCGCCCAGCTGGCGGGCCAGCTGCTCGCAGCCGGGGTCGTCCACGGCGCCGTCACACTTGCTGTCGTTGTACAGCTGCTGCTGCGCGTCCAGCCGGGCGATCACGTCCTGCAGTCCCTGCTCCATGGCCTCGGCCACCTGTCCCGTGGTCCGGATGTCCTCGATAACGTTGGTCGGGAAGAGCTGCAGCGAGGGCCCCGGCGCTGTCGCGGCTGCCGGCCCGCCCGGCAGGAGGGCGAGGGCTGCCAGGGCGGCGGACCCCAGGAGCAAGCCAAGCGGTGTCTTCGTCATGATCGCTGTCTCCTGCATCGCTTGGCGCCGGGAGCCCGGCGCCTGGACCACATGCTGCGACGGCGTTCCTGAATCGGGGCTGAACGGCGCGTTCAGCGGCGATTCATCCTCGCCGGAGCAGCATCTCGTCACGGGCGGGCGATCGTGCCCGTCCGGCCAAAGACGGGAGAACGAGCCATGAACCGAACCTCAATCGCGCTTGTCAGCCTGCTGGCGCTGCCGGCGGCGGCCTGGGCGGGACACGGCCCGGAGGGTTACCGGGAGTACGCCCGGGTGGTGGATGTCACGCCCCTTTACCGGACCGTGGAACGGAGCGTTCCCCGCCGGGAGTGCTACGAAGAGCTGGAGCGGGTCGACTACCCGGGGCGCGGCTATGGCCGCCCCGGCGGGGCGGGCCGGGACAGCGCCCTGCCGACGGTGGCGGGGGGCATTATCGGCGGCGTGGTCGGTCGCCAGTTCGGCGACGGCCGGGGCCGTGACGCCATGACGGTCATCGGAACGATCATCGGCGCGGCTGTGGCCAATGACGTCGTCCGGCGGGACGAGTACGACCCGTACGCCGCGCCCCCGGGTCACCGGAAGACCCGTTACAGCCGGGCCCGGTACCGCACCGTGGAGCGGTGTGATGTCGCCTACGAGACTCACTACGAACAGGAGCCGAATGGCTACCTGGTCACATACGAGTATGAGGGCCGGACTTTTACCACCCGGACCCGGACTCATCCGGGGAGCCGCATCGCCGTTGACGTGGAGCTGCGGCCCGTGGGCGCCGGATAGGAATCCGGCCCGCGTTGCGCAGGCGTCGGCGGTCCACGACAATCGGTGAAATGTCGCGACCTGCCGTCTGCCTGCTGATACTTGCCCTCCTGTGTGCGGGCGCGACCGCCCGGGTCG
>JARRON010000030.1:0-30839 GCA_037383845.1 Gammaproteobacteria bacterium | reverse complement strand
AACAGCGCACGTCGTAGCCGTAGCTTGACGTGCCGAAGCTGACGACCTTCCGGCCGTCCACCTGGCGAACCTGGCCGGGCTCGAAGGGATCGATCATGCCCGCGGTGTCCACCATGCGGCGGATCCAGCGATCGGATTTGATGCTCACCTAGTCTTCCTCGATGCTGATGCTCGGGAACCTGGCCCCGGGGAGCTTGCCGCCTGCCGCCAGCCGGGCGGCCATCCGGCGGGCGATGACCCGGTAGTCCCGGGCCGCAGGGCCGTCGGGGTCGGCGACCACGGAGGGCCGTCCCTCGTCGGCTTCCTCCCGGATCCGGATGTCCAGTGGCAGACCACCCAGCAGGGGAACGCCGTACTGTCTCGCCATGCGCTCGCCGCCGCCATGGCCGAAGATGGATTCCTCGTGGCCACACTTCGAGCACACGTGTGTGCTCATGTTCTCCACGATGCCCAGCACCGGCACTTTCACCTTCTCGAACATGCGCAGGCCCTTGCGGGCATCCAGCAGGGCGATGTCCTGCGGCGTGGTCACGATGACGGAGCCGCTCACCGGGACCTGCTGGGACAGGGTGAGCTGGATGTCACCGGTTCCCGGCGGCATGTCCACAACGAGATAGTCCACCTCTCCCCAGTCCGTCTCGGTGAGCATCTGCTGCAGCGCGGACGTCACCATGGGCCCGCGCCAGATCATCGGCTGGTCCTCGTCGATGAGGAAGCCGATGGACATGCACTTGACCCCGAAACCCTCGAGCGGGCGGATCCGCTTTCCGTCGGTGCTCGACGGCCGGCGTCCGGACAGGCCAAGCATGCGGGGCTGGCTGGGCCCGTAGATGTCCGCGTCCAGGACGCCTACCGAAGCGCCCTCCGCGGCCAGGGCGAGGGCCAGGTTCACCGCCGTGGTGGACTTGCCGACGCCGCCCTTGCCGGAGGCCACGGCGATGATGTTGCGTATCCCCGACATGGGCTGCAGACCCGGCTGGACCGAGCGGGTTTCCACGTCCCAGGCCGCGTCCACCGAGACCTTGTCCACGCCGTCCAGGCTGCCCAGCAGCGAGCCCAGCTCGCGCCTGAGCTCCTTCTCGTAGAGGTCGACAGGGAAACCGAAACGCAGGCTCACCTTGAGCTCGCCGTCTTCCAGCGCCAGGTCCGCCAGGGCGCCGGCGGACACCAGGTCCTGCTCCAGGACCGGATCGGTCCGCTCCGACAGGAGGGCACGGGCACTTTCGAGGGTCTTGTCAGTCATGGGACTCCCGGGTGGTGGACAGTGAATTTGCCGCGCGCATTGTAGCCCACAGCGGCGCGCGCCGCGGCCGTCCATGGACGCTCCCCCGCCGGCCGTGTAACTTAGGCGAATCAGGTGCCCCGGCTTGCGGGCGGGGGCGCGGAAAGCAGCCAGATGGAGGACGTCCTGAGCGTATTCCGGGCCTGCCTGGCAGGCCGACCCCTGCCAGCTGAAGCGCGGCCGGGACCTGGCCGTTTGGCGTCCCGCGAGCTTCGGGGATTGCCGGCATGAAGGCCGTACGCGGCTTCATCGCCGACCGGCTGGTGGACGCCATCCGTTCCCCGGAGGACCTGGAGGGGAAAGCCGGCAAAAAGGCCGTGGCGCGCCTCACGCGGCTGGGCGGTCCGGCTGTCAGCGCCGTGGTCCGGGCACTGGAGAACGCCGACGCCACGCGGGCGAACGCCCTGGCCCGGGTGCTGGGCGCCCTGCTGTCCCCCCGAACCCTCCACGAAGTGGTCACCGCCATGCCCGCCGTCACGGAGCGGGGCCTGAGGAGCATCGTCTGGGCCCTGTCCCACAGCGAGGACTACAATCCCAACCGCCTGCTGGACTACCTGACGGAGGATCAGCTTCCCCGGGGCGCGCTGGTGGAAGCGCTGGAGGCCCAGGGAGAGCGCCTGGACGTCCGCCAGGTTCTCAACAAGGCCTACCAGATGGAGAGCACCGAGAAGGCGGCCCTGTTCAGGCTGACCCATCGCCTGGCGGACGAAGCCCTCGTGCCGGACCTGATCGAACGGCTGACAGGCAAGGACGTCGCTGCCCGGATCCACATCATCGAGATTCTCGGCGACTTCCCGCGCCCGGACGTACGCCAGGGCCTGGAGGAACAGCTGCGCAGCGACAACAAGCTGGTCCGCCAGGCGGCGCTGGCGGCGCTGACGCGCAACCCCGGCAATATCGACCCGGGCGTGCTGTGCGGCCTGCTCCGGGATCCGGACATCAATGTCCAGAACCGGGCGGTGGAGGCCCTGATCGCCCAGGCTCACCCGGAGACCTTCCGCCACCTGGTGGAGGTGCTGAAGGACGAGTCCGAATTTGCCCGCCGGGCCGCGGTGGAGGTGCTGAACGAGATCGGGGATGCGCGCTCCATCAAGGACCTGCTCGGAGCGCTGGGGGACGACGACTGGTGGGTGCGTGCCCGGGCCACGGACGCGCTGGCGCGGATCGGCGGCCCCCGGGTCATCGACGCTGTCCTGGAACTCATCAACGAAAAAGACGAAAGCGTCCGCCGGGCCGCGGTGGAGATACTCAACACCACGAAGGACGAGCGGGCCGTGCGCCACCTCATCAAGGCGACCGAGGACGAGGACTGGTGGGTGCGGGAACGGGCAGCCGACGCCCTGGGGGAGATCGGGAATCCCAGGGCGGTCCCGGCCATCCGGAAGATGTTCGACGGCGATCCCCGCTCCGTGCCTGCCGCCATCCGGGCGCTGGCGAGGCTGGCAGGCAAGGACGCCGTCAAGGACCTGCTGCCCCTTCTCCAGCACCGGGAGAAATCCGTACGCCGGGAGACCATGGCCGCCCTGGCGGAGTGCGCCGACACCTCCCAGGCGGAGTCGGTGCTGCAGCGGCTCAGCAAGGAAGCGTCGGTCCCCGACCAGGCGCTGGCCCAGGCCGCCTCCAGCGCGATCCGCCGGCTCAGCGAGCGCATGGGGGCCGGCAAGTCCGCCGCGGGCACCGGCATTACGGGAACCGCGGGCGCCGACAGCCAGTCCGGGATGCTGACCGAGGGAAAGGACTTCCACTCGTTCATACGCGCCGCCGCCCAGTACGCCGAGCAGCTCGACATTACCAAGCTGGAACCCGGCGACATGATCGAGAACCGCTACAAGTTCATCCGCCAGATCGGCAAGGGCGCCTTCGGCACGGTGCTCCTGGTGGAGGACATGGTGGTGGACGACCGGCTGGTCCTGAAGTTCCTGAACCCGAACGTCGCGTCGGACGAAGAGATGATGAAGCGGTTCATCCACGAGCTGCGTTTCTCGCGGAAGATCACGCATCGCAACGTCATCCGAATCTACGATTTCCTGCTGGTGGGCGGGCTGTACACCATATCCATGGAGTACTTCGACTCCCACCCCCTGTCCGACGAGATGAAGGACGAAAAGCCCCTGCCGCTGCAGACGGCCCTTCGCTACGGCCTCGACGTGGCCACGGGCATGTCGGTGGCTCACCAGGCGGGCGTGGTTCACCGGGACCTGAAACCGGCGAATGTCCTGATCAACGACGAAGGGCTGGTGAAGGTCGTAGACTTCGGCGTCGCCGCGGCCCGCACGAGTGGCGACACCCAGCTGACCCGCACCGGTTACGTGATCGGCTCGCCCAAATACATGGCCCCGGAGCAGATCCTAGGGAAGAAGGTGGACGACAAGGCCGACATCTACAGCCTCGGCGTTATCCTCTACGAAATGCTCACCGGGCATGCGCCATATACCCGGGGGGATCACATGTCGGTGATGTACCAGCACGTTCAGGGCAAGGCCAAGCCGGTGAACAGCCTCAATCCCAACATCCCGGACGCCATCTCGGACCTCGTGGCCCGCTGCATGACCGTCGACAAGCAGCGAAGACCCGATTCCATGGACCAGGTGGCGGAGGCCCTGCGCGGCCTCCTGTCCGCCCGGGGAAGCTGACGCCGTGGCGAGAATCGACGCCTTTCTGCAGCTCGCCATGGCCCAGGGCTGCTCGGACATCCACCTGGCCGTGGGCGTGCCTCCCATGCTGCGGCTTCGCGGCGACCTGATGCCCATCAAGTTCCGGGAGCTCTCCGCGTCCGAGCTGGAGAGTTACGTCCAGGAGATCCTCACCCCGACACAGCAGGAGACCTTCCGGGAAGGCCACGACCTGGATTTTTCCTACGTCAGCGCCGAGGGCGGCCGTTTCCGGGTCAACCTTTTCCGCAAGGACACCGGCCCCGGTGCAGTCTTCCGGTTCATCCCGGGCGAGGTGCCCAGCCTGGACAGCCTGGACCTGCCGCCGGTGCTCAAGGACCTCTGCGAGCATCACCAGGGGATGGTGCTGGTCACCGGCGCCACCGGCACCGGCAAGTCCACCACCCTGGCGGCAATGATCGACCACATCAACGCGAACAAGAAGCTCAACATCATCAGCCTCGAGGATCCGGTGGAGTTCGTCCATCGCTCCAAGAGCTCCCAGGTCGTCCAGCGGGAGCTGGGTACCCACCTGAAGAGCTTCTCCGACGGCCTGCGAGCGGCGCTGCGGGAGGACCCGGACGTCATCCTGGTGGGCGAGCTGCGGGACGCCGAGACCATCACCATGGCCATGACCGCCGCCGAGACCGGTCACCTGGTGCTGGGCACCCTGCACACCACGAGCGCGGTCAAGACCCTGGACCGCATCATCGACGCCCTGCCGGCCCGCCAGCGGGAGCAGACGAAGAGTTTCCTGGCCCAGACCCTCAACGCCGTGGTCACGCAGGTGCTGGTCAAGACCCCCGACGGCCGGGACAGGAAGGCCATCTGCGAGATCATGCTCAAGAACAAGGCCATTTCCCGGCTGATCATGAGCGACCAGACCCACCTCATTCCGGCCCAGCTCCAGACCGGCAGGGAAACCGGCATGCAGCTCATGGACCAGGCCCTGCTGGAGTCGATCCGGAAGCGCACCATCGACCCGGACGACGCCTACCGCTTCGCCCTGGACAAGAAGCAGTTCGCCCGCTTCGTCACCGACACCGGCATCGTGCCGAGACTGGACATCGCCGAATGAGCAACGGCAGCCAGCCAACGAGCGGATTCATCGACCGGCTGCTGCGGGCCACGGCAGCCCAGGACGGCTCGGACCTGCACCTGATCGCCGGCAACCCGGTGCGCTACCGGGTCCACGGAGACCTCGAAATCCTGGAGCCCACCCGGCTGGACGGCGAAGACCTCTTCCGTAACCTGGCGGCCATCATGCCGCCGGCGGCGACCGCAGCGCTGGACCGGGAAGATCAGGCGGACTTCGCCTACGACATCGCGGAGGTGGCCCGCTTCCGGGTCAACGTGTTCCGGCACCTGGGCGGGCTCGGTGCAGTCATGCGGCTCATCCCCTCCCGGGCCCAGTCCATCGACGACCTGGGACTGCCCTCCGTGCTCCGCAGCCTGTGCGAGCAGCGCCAGGGCATGATTCTTGTCACCGGCAAGACCGGCTCCGGCAAGTCCACGACCCTTGCCGCCATGATCGATGAGATCAACGCCCGCCGGAAGGGCCACATCGTCACCATCGAGGATCCCATAGAGTTCCTGCACCAGCGGCGCAGCTGCCTCATCAGCCAGCGGGAGGTGGGCACCCACACGCCGAGCTTCGCAGAGGCTCTGCAGTCGGCGCTGAGGGAAGACCCGGACGCGGTGCTGGTCGGAGAACTCAGGGACCTGGAAACCATGAGCACCGCCATCACGGCGGCGGAGATGGGGATCCTCGTGCTGGGCACGCTGCACACCAACGGCGCGGCGGCCACCGTGGACCGGGTGGTTCATGCCTTCCCGCCGGAGAAGCAGACCCACATCCGCACCATGCTGTCGACGTCGCTTCGGGGCGTCATCTCCCAGCAGCTTTGCCGCCGCAAGGACCGTCGCGGGCGGGTCCCGGCCCTGGAGATCCTGGTCAACACGCCCGCGGTGGCCAACCTGCTTCGCCAGGGCAAGCTGGACCAGCTCGAGACCGCCATGCAGTCCGGCGCGGCGGTAGGGATGCGCACCATGGATGCGGCCCTTCAGGAGCTGCTGGACCGGCGCATGATCACCGCCCGGGAAGCCCTGGACAAGGCCGACAACAAGGAGCGGTTCCGGAAGGCGGCGGAGGGCGAGGTCCGCTGAGCCCGACGCCGGCCGGACCCTGAGCGCCTTGCAGGCTATGGCATAATTTTCGTTTCGGCCGGCGGGCGGGCGGACTTCTCCGCCCGGTGCCCGCAGCCCGCCATTTTGCCCGCCGACTGATCGGCGCGGCAGGACGACCATGCCATGAGCCCAAGCCGAAACATCCTGGTCACGAGCGCCCTGCCCTACGCGAACGGGCCCATCCACCTCGGCCACCTGGTGGAGTACATCCAGACCGACGTCTGGGTACGCTTCCAGCGCCTGCGGGGCAACCGGTGCATCTACGTGTGCGCCAGCGACGCCCACGGCACCCCGATCATGCTCCGGGCCCGGCAGGAGGGCATCTCGCCGGAGGCGCTCATCGAGCGGGTCGGCAAGGAGCAGCAGCGGGACTTTGCGGACTTCCTGATCGAGTTCGACAACTACCACACCACCCATTCCGAGGAGAACCGGGTCCTGGTGGAAGCCATCTTCGCCGCCCTCCAGGACGCAGGACACATTGCGAGCCGCACCATCAGCCAGGCCTTCGACGAGTCCGAGCAGATGTTCCTGCCGGACCGCTTCGTCCGGGGCACCTGCCCCCGTTGCGGCGCGGACGACCAGTACGGCGACAGCTGCGAAGCGTGCGGCGCCACCTATACCCCGGGGGAGCTGGTCAACCCGGTGTCGGTGCTCTCCGGAACCACGCCGGTGCAGCGGAAATCCGAGCACCTGTTTTTCCGGCTCGGTGATTTCGAGCCCATGCTGCGGGACTGGATGGCCGCCGGCCGGCTCCACGAAAGCGTGGCACGCAAGCTCCAGGAATGGTTCGAAGCGGGACTGCGGGACTGGGATATCAGCCGTGACGCGCCCTATTTCGGCTTCGAGATCCCGGGTCACCCCGGCAAGTATTTCTACGTCTGGATGGACGCGCCCGTGGGCTACGTCGCCAGCTTCCGGCAGCTTTGCGACAGGCGCGGCGACCTTGATTTCGACCGCTGGTGGCGTCCCGGCGGGGACACGGAGCTGTACCACTTCATCGGCAAGGACATCGTGTATTTCCACGCCCTCTTCTGGCCCGCCGTGCTGGCCGGCGCAGGCTTCCGCACGCCCAGCGGCGTCTTCGCCCATGGTTTCCTCACCGTGAACGGCGAGAAGATGTCCAAGTCACGGGGAACGTTCATCAAGGCGCGGACGTGGCTGGAGCACCTGGAGCCGGAGCACCTGCGCTACTACTACGCGGCCAAGCTGGGCCCGGGCGCGGAGGACATCGACCTGAACCTGGACGACTTCGTGCAGCGGGTTAACTCGGACCTCGTGGGCAAGCTGGTGAATATCGCCAGTCGCTGTGCCGGGTTCGTGCACCGGCTCGGGGGCGGCCGCCTCGCGCCCAGCCTGGCGGATCCGGACCTGCAGGCCGAGATCGAGGGGGCCGGCGCCGAAATCGCCAGGCTCTACGAGGAGCGGCGCTTCTCCCAGGCCATGCGCCGGATCATGGCCCTGGCCGACCGGGCCAACCAGTACATCGACCACCACAAGCCCTGGGCCATGGCGAAAACCCCCGGCAATGCCGAGGAGGTAGTGGCGGTCTGCACCCAGGGCCTGAACGCCTTCCGCAGCCTGCTGGTGTACCTCAAACCGGTACTTCCCGGCGTCGCGGCCCGGGCGGAGGCCTTTCTCAGGATTCCGCCACTGTCCTGGGAAGACGCCGCCGAGCCGCTCCTGGACCACGAGATCGGGCCCTTCAGTCCGCTGGCCCAGCGGGTGGACCCCAGGTCGGTGGCCGCCGTGCTGGAGGCCTCCCGGGAGAGCCTGGAAGCGAAACCACCGAGAGAGGAGACACGCAAGGACATGGATTCCGAGGAACTCCCCGCCGAGATCGCCATCGAAGATTTCCTGAAGGTTGACCTGCGCATCGCCAGGATCGTCGAGGCGGATTTCGTAGACGGCGCGGACAAGCTGCTCAAACTCGTCCTGGACCTCGGCGACGGCCGGCGCCAGGTCTTTTCCGGAATCCGCTCCGCCTACCAGCCCGAATCGCTGGCAGGCCGGCTGACTGTCCTGGTAGCCAACCTGAAGCCCCGGAAGATGCGCTTCGGGGTGTCAGAGGGCATGGTCCTGGCGGCCTCCGGCGACGGAGAGGGGATATTCCTGCTGTCCCCGGACGACGGCGCCGAACCTGGCATGCGGGTCACCTGAGACCGATCACGGCTCCTGTTTCGCGTTCCATGACCGAACTCGCACTCATCCTGGTCAGCACGGTGCTGGTGAATAACTTCGTTCTGGTGAAGTTCCTCGGCCTGTGCCCGTTCATGGGCGTCTCCCGCAAGCTGGAGACGGCCGCCGGCATGGCCCTGGCCACCACCTTCGTGCTCACCCTTTCGGCCGTGTGCAGCTGGATGGTGCAGAGCTGGCTGCTGGAACCCCTGGGACTGGAGTATCTCCGCACCATCGCCTTCATCCTGGTCATCGCCGCCGTCGTCCAGTTCACCGAGATGGTGGTGCACAAGACCAGCCCGCTGCTGTACCAGGTGCTGGGCATCTACCTCCCGCTCATCACCACGAACTGCGCGGTACTGGGCGTGGCCCTGCTGAACGTCCAGGAGAGCCATGGCTTCATGGAATCCCTGGTGTACGGCTTCGGCGCCGCGGCAGGCTTCTCGCTGGTGCTGGTCATGTTCGCCGGAATCCGCGAACGGGTGGCCGCCGCGGACGTGCCGGTGCCCTTCCGGGGCGCAGCCGTGGCCCTGATCACCGCCGGGCTCATGTCACTGGGCTTTCTCGGCTTCGCCGGCCTGGTGAAGGGCTAGCAGGGAGGGCCACCGCCATGATCGCCGCCGTCTCCGTTGTCGCCGGGCTCGCCGCCTTCTTCGGCCTCGCCCTGGGCTTCGCCGCCGTGCGTTTCCGGCAGGAGGAAGACCCGGTGGTGGAGCGGATCGACCAGCTGCTTCCCCAGACCCAGTGCGGCCAGTGCGGCTACCCGGGCTGCCGTCCCTACGCCGAGGCCATCGCGGCCGGGGATGCGGACATCAACCGCTGTCCCCCCGGCGGCGAGGCCACCATCCACTCCCTCGCGGACCTGCTGGACCGGGAACCCAAGCCCCTGGACCCGGAGCGGGGCGAGGAGAAACCGCGGACCGTGGCCGTCATCCGGGAGGACCTTTGCATCGGCTGCACGCTTTGCATCCAGGCCTGCCCGGTGGACGCCATCCTGGGCGCGGGCAAGCAGATGCACACGGTGATCGAATCCGAGTGCACCGGGTGTGAGCTCTGCGTCGAGCCCTGTCCCGTGGACTGCATCGACATGGTCCCGGAGGCGGTGACCATCCGGACCTGGAAGTGGCCCAGGCCCGCCGCCACCCCCCGGGCCTCGGAGGCCTGACGCAGTGGCGGAGACGCCCCGGCTGTGGAAGTTCCACGGCGGCCTCAAACTGGATTCCCGAACCTCCAGGGCCACGACCGAACCTATCGCCGTGGCGCCCGTCCCGTCCCGCCTGGTCCTGCCGCTGTCCCAGCACATCGGCCAGCCGGCAGAGCCGGTGGTGGCGGTGGGCGACCGGGTCCTGCGGGGCCAGCCGGTAGCGCGGCCCAGGGGTTACGTTGGCGCGAAGGTCCACGCGTCCAGTTCCGGCCAGGTGGTGGAGATCGGGCTCCACCCCGTGCCCCACCCCAGCGGCCTGTCCGCGCCGTGCATCGTCATCGAGACCGACGGTGCGGACCAGCGATGGGACGGCTACGAGCCCATGCCGAACTACGCCAGCATGAGCGCGCCGGACTTGAGAGCCCGCGTCCGCGCAGCGGGCGTCGTCGGGCTGGGCGGTGCTGCCTTCCCGACGGCCGTGAAGCTGGGCGCCGGGGCCGGGCTTAAGCTCCTCATACTCAACGGCGCCGAATGCGAGCCTTATATCTGCTGCGACGACATGCTCATGCGCCAGCGGCCGGAGGAAATCATCGCCGGCGCCCAGGTGCTGATGCACACGCTGGAGATCGAGCAGTGCGCCGTCGCCGTGGAGGCAGACATGCCCGAGGCGGCGGCGGCCATGGAAGAGGCCCGAAAGCGACTCGGAGAAGACCGTATCCAGGTGGTGTCGGTGCCGGCGCTGTATCCGGAGGGCGGCGAGCGGCAGCTCATCAAGGTCCTCACCGGAGAAGAAGTGCCCGCCGGCGGCGTCCCTCCCGACATCGGCTACCTGTGCCATAACGTGGGTACCGCGGCGGCGGTGGGACGGGCGGTGCTGGCCGGCGAGCCCCTCATTTCGCGCGTGGTCACCGTCACCGGCGCAGGCGTGGCCTCACCGCGCAACGTGGAGGTCCGGCTGGGCACCGCGGTGGCGGATCTCATCGCCGCTGCCGGCGGCTACACGGAACAGGCCCGGCACCTGCTGATGGGCGGCGCCATGATGGGCTTTCCCCTGCCGGACGATTCGGTGCCGGTCACCAAGGCCATGAACTGCGTGGTGGTCGCCTCCGGGGAAGAGATCCGTCCCCGCAAGCCCGCCCTGCCCTGCATCCGCTGCGGGGAGTGCGCCGGCGCCTGTCCGGCCCGGCTGCTGCCCCAGCAGCTGTACTGGCACGCCCGGGCCGGCGAGCTGGACCGCCTGGACGAGTACCACCTCTTCGACTGCATCGAGTGCGGGTGCTGCGACGTGGCCTGCCCCAGCCAGCTGCCCCTGACCCAGTATTTCCGTTACGCCAAAACCGAGCTCTGGGCCCGGGAGCGGGACCGGGAGCGCTCGGACGTCGCCCGGCAGCGGTTCGAAGCCCGCAACGCCCGCCTGGAGGCGGATAAAGCTGCCCGCAGGAAGAAACTCGACGAAAAGACCCGGGCACTCAAGAAGACCGAGGGGGACAGGGAAGCGCGCCAGCAACTCATCGACGACGTCCTCAAGAAGGCCCGGGCGCGCAAGTCCGGCGAGGACGCGGACACCGGCGGAGACAGCGCCTGATGCAGTTCCAGGCGACTTCGCCCCCCCACGTCCGGCCCCGCACCAGCGTGACCCGCGTCATGGGCGAGGTCCTGCTGGCCCTGGTGCCTGCGGCGGCCGCCTGGGTCTGGTACTTCGGCCCAGGGCTGATCTTCAACATGGCGGTGGCGGTGGCCACCGCGGTCGCCTGCGAGGCGGCCATTCTCGCGCTCCGCAAGCGGCCCGTGGGCCTGCACCTGGCGGACCTGAGCGCGGTGGTCACTGCCGTCCTGCTGGCTTTCGCCCTGCCGCCGCTGACGCCCTGGTGGATCACGGCCACCGGGGCGGCCTTCGCCATCATATTCGCCAAGCAGGTCTACGGCGGCCTGGGCTACAACCCTTTCAACCCCGCCATGGCCGGCTACGTGGTGCTTCTCGTCTCCTTCCCGGAGGTGCTGACCCGATGGCTGCCGCCCCAGGGCCTGGACCTGGCACCGGCGAGCCTGGGATTCCTGGACACGCTTCGGGTGACCCTGACCGGCGGCCTGCCCGCCGGGATGGAGTGGGACGCCGTCACGGGCGCCACTCCCCTGGACGACGTGAAGACCCAGGTCGGCCTGGCGCGGACCGTCCAGGAAGCCACGTCGGGACCGCTTTACGGGGATCTGGGAGCGAAGGGCTGGGAGTGGGTGGCGAACTGGGTCGCGGCGGGCGGCCTCTGGCTGCTGTGGCGCCGGGTCATCCGCTGGCACATTCCGGTGGCCTTCATCCTCGGGCTGTGCGTGCCCGCCACCCTGTTCTGGCTGCTGGACTCCGGCATCCACCCTTCGCCGGCTTTCCACCTGTTCAGCGGCGCGGCGATGCTCGGGGCATTCTTCATCGCCACCGACCCGGTGTCGGCAGCGACGAGCCCGGCAGGCCGGCTGGTCTATGGCGCGGGGATCGGCGTGCTGGTGTTCATCATCCGCGAATGGGGCGGATACCCGGATGCGGTGGCCTTCGCGGTGCTGCTGATGAACATGGCGGTGCCGGCCATCGACCACTTCACCCGACCCAGGACCTACGGCCATGCCGGCTGAACTGCCCCGGCGCATGGGGACGGCTGCCGCCCTGCTGGCGGGCTTCGCCGTGGTGGGCGCCGCCATGGTGGCCTACACCTGGCAGAGTACCCACGAGCGCATCGCCGCCAATGAGCGGGCGGTGCTGCTGCGGTCGCTGGCGCAGGTCCTGCCGCCGCCCCTGCGGAGCGAAGGCCTGGCCCGGGAGCCGCTGCAGGTAACGGACCCGGAGCTGCTTGGCACCGAGGATCCCGTGCCGGTCTATCGGGCGTGGCAGGACGGCAGGCCGGTGGCGGTAGTCGTCAGCCCGGTCGCGCCGGACGGTTATTCCGGCCCCATCCGCCTGCTGGTGGGCATCCTCCCGGACGGGACCGTCTCGGGGGTACGCGTCGTATCCCACCGGGAGACACCGGGACTGGGGGACAAGATCGAGGCGGAACGAAGCGACTGGATCCTGGACTTCGCCGGCAGGTCCCTTGGCGCACCGCCGGAGGAAGACTGGACCGTCAAGCGGGACGGCGGGGCATTCGACCAGTTCACCGGCGCCACCATCACCCCCCGGGCGGTGGTCAAGGCGGTCAGGAACGCGTTGCTATACTTTGAAGCTCACCGTGACCAACTGCTTTCGGCCTCCGCCGCGCCAGCCTCCCCGGCCGGGACGGAGCAGGACACCCTAGGAGACGCGACCCCGTGAACCAGTCTGCGGGCGAAGTGCTCAAAGCCGGACTGTGGAGCAACAATCCGGGCCTGGTGCAGCTGCTGGGCCTGTGTCCCCTGCTGGCGGTGACCACCAGCGTGGTCAATGGCCTGGGGCTGGGGCTCGCTACCACCCTCGTGCTTGTTGGCTCCAACCTCGTCGTCTCCCTGATCCGGAACGTGGTCCGCCAGGAGATCCGGATCCCGGTTTTCGTGCTGGTGATCGCTTCCCTGGTGACCTCCGTGGAACTGGCCATGAACGCCTGGTTCCACGAGCTGTACCGGGTGCTCGGAATTTTCATTCCGCTCATCGTCACCAACTGCGCCATCATCGGCCGCGCCGAGGCCTTCGCCTCCCGCGCGAGACCGGCGATGGCGGTCCTGGACGGGCTGGCCATGGGGGCCGGATTCACCGCGGTGCTGGTGGTCCTCGGCGGCGCGCGAGAGCTGATCGGCCAGGGCACGCTGCTTTCCGGCGCCCACATGATGTTCGGCGAGGCCGCCACGTCGGTAGAGATGACCTTCGCCGACGGAGGTTTCCTGCTGGCGCTGCTGCCTCCCGGGGCTTTCATCGGCCTGGGACTGCTTGTCGCCCTGAAGAACGTCATCGATGCCCGGCCGAAAGCGGCCCCGGCAACCAGGACAGACACCGCCGGCCAGCCGGCATGAGGCCATGAACCGCAGCAAGCGGCGCGAGATCTTCGAGCGACTCCGCGGGGCGAACCCGTCGCCGACCACGGAGCTCGACTACTCCACCCCCTTCGAGCTCCTCGTGGCCGTGATTCTCTCGGCGCAGGCCACCGACAAGGGCGTAAACAAGGCCACCGCCAGGCTGTTTCCCGTGGCCAACACCCCCGAGGCGATTCTGTCCCTGGGAGAAGACGGCCTGAAGGAGTACATCAGCTCCATCGGGCTGTTCAATTCCAAGGCGAAGAACATCATCCAGACCTGCCGGATGCTGCTCGAGGCACATGGCGGCCAGGTGCCGTCAGACCGCGACGCCCTGCAGGCCCTGCCCGGCGTCGGCCGGAAGACCGCCAATGTCATCCTCAACACGGCTTTCGGCGAGCCCGTCATGGCCGTGGACACGCACATCTTCCGCGTGGCCAACCGCACCGGGATCGCTCCGGCCAAGACCGTCCGCCAGGTGGAGGACCGCCTGATGCGCGTTGTCCCGAAGGAGTTCCTGAAGGATGCCCATCACTGGCTGATCCTCCACGGGCGCTATGTCTGCAAGGCCCGCAAACCGGACTGCCCGGCCTGCATCATTTCCGACCTGTGCGAATACCGGCACAAAACCCCCGGCGAAGCGCCGCCGCGGCCGCTGTCGGAGGAGGTCTGAGGTGCTGCTGCCCTCCGACCGGGGCGGCTTCCGCCGGATGTTCGCGGAGGCCTGGCGGAAACGGCGGGCGCGGCTGCCGGCGGACCCCCTGGAAACCCAGATCGGCGACGTGGTCGGTGACCATCCCGAGTACCAGCCACTGCTGGAGGCAGGCGAGACCGCGCTCGAGTCCGAGTGGGCCCCGGAGGACGGCCAGGCCAATCCCTTCATGCACATGGGCCTGCACCTGTCTATCCGCGAGCAGGTAGCCACAGACCGGCCCGCCGGCATCGCCGCCCAGTATCGCCGGCTGGCCGGCATCCTGGGACAGCACGAGGCGGAGCACCGGATGATGGACGTCCTGGGCGAGGCGCTGTGGCGGGCCCAGCGTAATAATCAGCCGCCGGACGAGGTCTCCTATCTCGAGGCGATCAAGGGCATTCCCGGCCGGCGCAACTTCTGACAGCAACCGAAAGGGTCCGGCATTGACGGACCCGGGGGAGACTCGAGAACACCATGCCAGCGACTTACCCGGTGAACGGAGTGGGACTGGGGCTGCGGCGAAGCATGCTCGACGACTTCATGGCCAGCCCGCCGGAGACGGTGGACTTCATGGAGGTGGCGCCGGAAAACTGGATCGGCGTCGGCGGCGCCCTTGGCAAGAAATTCGCCTGGTTCACGGACCGGTACGACTTCGTCACCCACGGCCTGTCCCTGTCACTGGGCGGGCCGGCCCCCCTGGACGAGCATTTCCTGGCCCGGGTGCGGCATTTTCTCGACCGTCACGGCATCCGCTTTTACACCGAGCATCTGTCCTACACCGGCGACGAGGGTCATCTCTACGACCTCATGCCCATTCCGTTCACCGACGAGGCGGTGCGGCACGTGGGCGGACGCATCAGGCGTGCGGCGGACATTCTGGAGCGGCCCATCGCCGTGGAGAACGTGTCCTACTACGCCCCCGCACCGGGCCGGGAGCTGGAGGAAGCCGAGTTCGTCGGCGCCGTGCTGGAGGAAGCCGACTGCGGGCTCCTGCTGGACGTGAACAACGTCTACGTGAACGCCGTCAACCACGAGTACGATCCGCGGGACTTCATCGCCGCCATGCCAGCTGACCGGGTCGTGTACCTGCATGTCGCCGGGCACTACGTGGAGGCGGAAGATCTCCGAGTGGACACCCACGGAGCCGACGTGAGCGACCCCGTCTGGGAGCTCCTGGACTGGACGTACCAGCGGCTGGGACCCGTGCCCACCCTGCTGGAGCGAGACTTCAATATCCCCTCGTGGTCCGGCCTGGCCCGGGAGCTGGAGACCATTCGCACGCTCCAGGCACAGCACCGGGATGCGGGGGAAGACCGGGCGGCCAGTGGCTGAGGAAGACAGCTTCCTGCGGGCGCAGCGGGCGTTCGCTGCCCACATCCGGGACCCGGAGGGCAGTCCCGCCCCGGCAGACATCGAGGACCGGCGGATGGCCATCTACCGGGACCTGTTCTTCAACAACGTCAGCCAGCTGCTGTCCCAGAGCTTTCCCGTCCTGAAGCGGATACTGGGCGCCGACGCCTGGGCAGCCATGATCAGAGACTGGTTCGTTCGACACCGGGCCCGGACCCCGCTTTTCCTCGAGCTCCCGAAAGAGTTCCTGGACTACCTTGAGAACGAGCGGGAGCGGGCCGCGGACGACCCGCCTTTTCTCGCCGAGCTGGCCCACTACGAGTGGGTGGAACTGGCGCTGTCCATCGACGAAAGAGACCCCTGGGCCGAGGCTGCGGACATCTCCGTCCCCGAGGACCTGTCGGAGTGCCGGCCGCGGCTGTCTCCCCTCGCCTGGCCGCTGGCCTACCGTTTCCCGGTGCACCGGATTTCGCCGGAGTTCCAACCCGGCGAGCCGCCCGAGGAGCCCACCTTCCTGGTCGTTTTCCGGGACCGGCAGGACCGCGTGGGCTTTCTCGAGATCAACCGCGTAACCGCCCGCCTCCTGGAGCTGCTGTCGAACGCCAACGGACAACGCACGGCACGGGACTGCCTGGCGCAGATCGCAGCCGAGCTCGGACATCCTCAGCCGGACGCCGTGATCCGGGGCGGGCGCGATATTGTGGAGGATCTGCTTCAGCGGGACGTGCTCCTCGCCGGCGCCGGCGACTGACCCTCCCATCCAGTATCATGGGTCGAGACCCTACGCCTCCTGACCCATGAAAGTCCTCTGGATCACTTCCCACGGGGATACCCTCAACAGCATCCGGCCCGAGGCCGAAATCGCTCTCGGCCTCGCCTCCCGGGGCGTAGACATGCACGTGATGACCCAGGCCGATTCCCCGTATGCCGAGAGGATGGCTGCCGCCGGGATCCACCACGTGCCCTTCGTGCCGAAGAAGAAGTTCGACGTGGCCGGCGCCCGGTTCGTTCGCGAATACTGCCGCAGCCACGGCATCCAGATTCTCCACCTGTTCAACAACAAGGCCATCGGCACCGGTCTCCTGGCCGCCCGGGGTCTGGACGTCAAGGTTGTCACCTACCGGGGCCAGACCGGCAACGTTCACCGCTGGGATCCGGTCGCCTGGATGACCCACCTGAATCCGCGGATCGACCGGGTGGTCTGCGTATCCCGCGCCACGGCTGCCGACCTGGCCAGGCGGCGCCTCGACCCCGACAGCGTGGTGGCGATCTACAAGGGCCATGACCCGGGCTGGTACGACGTCGAGCCCGCGGATTTGTCCGCTCTCGGGCTGCCGCCGGACGCTTTCGCAGTCGCCGTGGTGGCCAATTACCGCCGCCGGAAAGGTATCGAGTACGTAGTGGAATCCTCGCACTACCTGCCGGAGGGCGCGCCGGTCCACTACCTGCTGGCCGGCGCCGGTCACGACAACCCGGGAGTGCTGAAGCGGATATCCGAAAGCCCGGCGCCCGGGCACTTTCACCTGCTTGGCCACCGTCGGGACGCGCCCGCCATCGCTGCTGCATCCCAGGCCACCGTGCTCGCCGCCACCAAGCGCGAAGGACTGCCGAAGACCGTGATCGAGTCCATGGTCTACGGCGTGCCGCCGATTGTGACCGACACCGGCGGCTCCGCCGAACTTGTCCTCCACGGCGAGACCGGCATCGTCGTGCCGCCGCGGGACGCCAAAGCCATCGGCGAGGCCATCACGTGGATGCTGGAGCACCCCGGGGAGCGACTCGAGATGGGCCGGCGAGCCCGGGAGCGTATCGCCTCCGCATTCCACGTCCGGGAGACCGTCGAGGCGCACCTGGATCTTTACCGGCAGCTGCTGGGCACCTGACGGGGGCCATCGTGATCCGGCGCCGAAGCGCGAAGGCCGCCCTTGTCCTCGCCGTGCTGCTTGCCCTTACCGCCGTCGCCACACGCTGGCAGGTCACGCCGCCCCCCACGCCTGTCGACCAGGCGTTCGAGGCGCAGCAAAGCGACGTATGGGTAGAGGCAACGGGGCGGGTTGAACGGCTTCTGCCGGATGACCGGGACGGGTCACGCCACCAGCGCTTCATCGTGCGACTGGAATCCGGCCGAACGGTACTCATCGCCCACAACATCGACCTGGCGCCGCGCCTGGACCGCCTGCGCCCCGGGGATCACGTCGCCTTCCGCGGCGAATACGAGTGGAACCCGAAAGGCGGCGTCGTTCACTGGACGCACCATGACCCCTCCGGCCGCCACGCAGGCGGCTGGCTGGAATACGAGGGTCAGCGCTACCGGTAAGGGCTGCAGGTGTGCATCAGGGCTTGTGGTGCCGGTGCGCATGCGCCATCTCACCTCGAAAGGCCCGGCCAGGCCACGTCTTCCGCCGGCTGGTCCCCAGGTGCCTGATCTGCGCCGCTACGCCGGCACATCACTCGCGGCTGGTCCCGCCCAGAGGCGCCCACACGCGGCGCAAGCACGCTGCCACGGCAAGGGCCTGGAAGCTGCCGGATGCGCCAGCTGCCCGACCGGGCGGGACGCGTCTCTCCTGCATCTTGACAGCGAGTCCGCTAGGCTTGGGCACACATTCAGGAGAGGAAAAGATCTCGTGCCAGTAGAAAAGAAGCTCAGGCAAGCAGGCAACCGCACGGAGAGAATCGTGGAATCTTTCGGCAGCGGGCTGGTGCGATTTTTCCACCTGCTGGGTCTGTTCGTGATCGGCGCAACCATCTTCTGGTCGGCCGTTGCCTTCTATCTCGAGCTCATCAAGGCAGGCCATGCCAGCCTTCACGACATCCTGCTGCTGTTCATTTACATCGAGCTCGGGGCCATGGTCGGCATCTACTTCCATACGGAGCAACTGCCGGTGGAGTTCCTTCTCTACATCGCCATTACGGTGATCACGCGGACTCTGGTCAGCTTTGAAGAACTGAGCGAGATCCGGGTAGTGGTCGCCACGCTGTCGGTGCTCGTGCTGGCCATCGCCGTCTTCCTGCTGCGGTGGGGAGCTCACAAGTTCACGACCAACGCCAGTGCCGGAGCCCGGGCCACGGATCTCCCCGACTAGTCCACCGGATTCAGGCGAACAGTGCTGTCAGCAGGAAATGGGTGGGCACGAAGATCACGGCGACGAATCCCAGCGTGAGCAGGGCGAGGTAAAGCAGTGGATGAAAACGGGTCTGTATACGTGCAGGGCCCAGCACCCAGTTGATGTTCTTCTCCCTGGGCCCGATCGCATAGCTCAAGGGCAGCACGACCAGCGCCAGAACGATGGCGCCCGGCAGCCCGCTGTCCACGTAGCCGTAGGCGTATACCATCCAGAGCAGGACGAACGGCAGCGGTACGTGGAACAGGGAAAGGGTCCGCAGCCAGAGGGGAAGCTTCGGGTCGAACATGTATTCCGTCAGGCCGGTGATCCGGCGACGCAGTATGAGCCGCCCCGCATAGTCCACGTTCCACAGCAGCTCGGGAATCAGGACCGCCACGTTCAGCGTGCTGGCCAGGAAGGCGTTGTCCAGCCACATCGCGGGAACGGCGCCGATCAGGGCGATGTCCGAGAACCACAGGAAATTCACGGGCGAGTGCCGCACCCAGTAGATCGCGACGATCACCAGTACGCCGAGGGTGTAGAGGAGCTTGAACCAGACCGGGATGGTCGCCATGGTCGGGCGCCTTCTTGCGGCGAATCACCGGGTCACTTTGCCATATCCCGGCTGCCATGGGTGCAGAAGCGTGCTCACGCCGGCGCACTCGGCCCGCCCGGTCGTATTGCGCTATGGTTGACGAAAGCCTGACCGGATACGAGCACTCATGCAGACCCACAGCAAACTCATCGCCTACCTGCTCTGGATCTTCGGATTCATGGGCTCCCACCGCTTCTACTACGGCCGTCCCGTCACCGGGACCATATGGTTTTTCACGCTGGGCCTGCTTTTCGTCGGCTGGATTATCGACCTTTTCCTGATCCCCTCCATGGACCGGGCAGCCAGTCGGCAGTACGTGGACGGTCCCACCAGCTACAACGTCAGCTGGATCCTGCTGACGTTCCTGGGCGTGTTCGGCATCCATCGCTTCTACATGGGGAAGTGGCTCACCGGGCTGCTGTGGCTCCTCACCGGCGGCCTGCTGCTGCTGGGCGTGCTCTACGACTACTGGACGCTGAACGAGCAGGTAGACGAACTGAACCGGCGGCCTGCCTGAGCCGCTGCGTGACTTGCGGGCGGGCTACGGCAGCTCGCCGATCGCCGGCGACCCCGCCAGGATGCTCCCTTCGGCGCCAGGCTGGGCCCCGGTCCGTCCCGGGAAGCCCGTGAAACGGACCTCCCGGAACTCGTTGCCGCTCTCGTGCCTCAGAGGTGTGGCCGCCAACCCGAGGTGGTGCATCTACTGCGGCACCAGGTCCTGGCAAACGACTTACTTGCTGAGCGTTCCTTCGAGAGTCCCCTGGATCGAGCGGAAGTTGGTGCCGATAAAGGGCTCGATGACGTAGCCGGTGTAGTCCGAGGTGTACTCTCCCACGGCGGTGGCGAAGCGGCCCGTGCCGCCGTAATAGACACCGTAGGCATCACCGTAGTAATAGCCCGTGTTCGGATTCAGGCAGAGAGTGCCGCCGCCCCCGAAGCCGAACAGCTGGTCACCATTGTTCACGATGATCATCGCCGTTGACTGGAAGAGCGTGTACGGCACGTATCCGGCCTCGCATTCCACCGCCGGGTCCACAACGAACTCGGAGGTGATGTTGACCGCCGTGCGTCCAAAGGTCCCGCGTCCCTCAGCCAGTGTCAGGCTCAGGTTCTCGCCGTCCCCGTTTACGTCTACAGCGGTAGCGAAACCGGTGCCTGAATACTTGATCGAGATCGGCATGTCTCCTGCGTAGCTCGCCGACGCCCAGAGGGCGCCTGCACACAGCAGGGCCGCCAGGCACAGGGATACCCCGCCCCTTGCGAATGTTCTGGCGTTCATGATCAGTTACCTCGTACGTCGCTCCCGGCATCAGCCGGAAGCTGCCGCGGCCGGGCACGAGGCGGATACGGCACCCGGGCCGACGGTCCCCTGTCAGTCCGACGGATATGACCTGGGCCCAGAGACAGGAGACGGTGGACGTGTCCGCTTTCTCCGGCCAGGACAACTGGCGGGAATGAAACAGAAAGAGGGCAGCATGGCCATCGCTCGCCGGCGCCTCCCTGTCCGGTCGAAGCAGTGTGTTGGCCGTCCGGACCAACGCGGATGGCTTCGGCAGCCTGGCGATCCCTGCCCCACTGGCGACTCCCGACGCCGCGGCCGGGACCCATGGCTTTGCGCCGCTGGCTTACGCCAGCTTTGCTTTTTCGTTGCCTTCAGAACATATAGACCGGGGCCGGGGTATTTTCCACGCAGTCCGCGTGCGCATGCCGGCCTGGCCTGTCACGCGCCGACTGCGCCTGGCGGCGAGGTTTCGTGGCGGCAGGCATGCGGCCATCGCGGCGGGCACGGCCGAAACGACGGCGACGAAGCGGGAACAGCCGCCCCTGCAGCATGCGGATTCAGGGTTTGTCACGTATGCGCGCCGGCGGCCGGCAGGCGACTGGCAGCCGCCTATACTTGGCCTACCCACCTGGCACGGCCTTCCCGTCCCGTCGCCTGCGTCAGGTGCCTGGATGCACTCCGGACGCTGAGAATCAGGGAAGCAGACCCGGGCCGCCCGGCCGGGTCAGGCGTGGCTCTATCCAACACCAACGAGTCGCGCGGGCGACAAGGAGGTTGAAATGAGAACCGGTGTAATTCGCTGTATCGGTACTGGCGTCCTGATGCTTGTGCTGGCCGCGCCGGGCATCGCGCTGGCCGGAGACTCCGGCAAGGGCTGCACTTTCGACGGCACGTGGTTCGGGGTGACGAGCCCCGATGATCCAGTGTTGACAGGCTGGATGGTCACGGCGGAGGCCAGGGCCGCCAATCACGGCACCAACAACCTGGAATATCCGACGTTCGATGCCACCCTGGGCGGCGCCTTCGTCGATGCCGCACGGATCAGCACCCTGCGGGGCGCCTGGGAACGGGTCGGTGGTAATCGCTTCGTGTACACGATGACCGGCATGGGCGTCACGTCCGACGGCACCCCGGTGTGGGTCGGCAAACTGAGCGGCACCATCGTCCTCAGCGCCGACTGCAACTCAGAGACCATTACCGCCACACTGGAAGTCTTCCACCCGGCGGTCAGCCCCTTCGACGGCGAGCCCATGTTTGCAATGACGCTGCCGGAACACTTCGGCAAACGGGCCTACGTCGATCTGCCATAGCGCGGGCGGCGTCCACGACGCAGTCCAGCGCAACAGCCAGCGGCCCCGACCCGCGGCCGGGGCCGCTTCTGCAGACCGGGGCGCGGGATGCCTTGCGGAGGGACTCCGTCCCGGCCGGGGCACCCGGTCCGCACCAGGATGCGCGCGGGGCGTTACCTTCAGGTCCGGGTCTGACGCCGGGCGGCGGCCCCGCGGCGGCCTGCCCGGGTCGGCGACTGGCACGCCCGGCAGTACCAGACCTCCCGCAGCGGATCCCGAAGAGG
Organism: Gammaproteobacteria bacterium; assembly: GCA_037383845.1. GTDB lineage: Bacteria > Pseudomonadota > Gammaproteobacteria > Steroidobacterales > XN24 > JARRON01. The sequence continues at coordinate 8,836 of JARRON010000030.1, read as the reverse complement.
ACTGCCACAGCCCGAACAGTGGTGGCGCCTGGACCCTCGACCGAAATAGGGCACTGATATCATTACAGATTCTCCCGGTTCCAGGCTCACAGATAGCACAGGTTCCCCGCGGGCGTCGGGACACAGGTCTCAGATCCAGCGGGCTCCGGCCGGACCGACGGCCGGCGCAGCGGCCTGCCCCGCCCCGGCCTGCACGGGAGCTGCCCTGTCGAGATTCGGTCACCTGGCACGGGCCCATGAATCGCACCCCGACCTTCTCTCGCCCGGCAAGGAAACCGACGGCGGTTGGAAAGTGTCCCGGAACATCGTTAGGTTGTGTGACAACAACGGAGGTGCGGGTCCCCGACCAGCCCTCCCGCAATATCCGGCTTCCGGAGGTCGTCGATGGGTCAGGACAGCGCCATACCGCAGGCAGGCATCGAAGCACTGAGCTCGGAGGTGGCCGGCCACGTGCTCCTGCCGGACAGCACCGGGTACGACGCGGCCCGGGCGGTCTGGAACGGACGGTTCGACTACCGTCCCGCCGTGGTGATCCGCTGCAGCCGCGCCGCCGACGTCGTCAGGGCGGTCAACTTTGCACGGCAGCACCGCCTGCCCTTGTCGGTGAAGGGCGGTGGCCATGATTACGCGGGCAACACCGTGGGCGAGGACAGCCTGCTGGTGGACCTGAGCCCCATGAAGGCCGTGGTCGTGGATGCGCAGAACCGGAGGGCCACCGCGGAAGGCGGTGCCACCTGGGCTGACGTGGACGCGGCCACACAGGCCGAGGGGCTCGCCACGCCGGGCGGGACGGTGTCCACGGTCGGCATCGCCGGCTTTACCCTGGGAGGCGGCGCAGGCTGGCTCACCCGGAAGTTCGGCCTGGCCGCGGATAACCTGCTGGCCGCCGAGGTCGTCACGGCGACGGGCGAGGTGGTGCGGGCCAGCAGCCATGACAACCCCGAGCTGTTCTGGGCCCTTCGCGGCGGCAGCGGGAATTTCGGCATCGTCACGCGTTTCGAGTATCGCCTGCATCCGGTCGGGCCCGAGATCCTTGCCGGCCAGGTGCTGTATCCCGTCGAGCGCGCCGGGGAGCTGCTGCGGTGGTACCGGGATTTCATGAAGACCGCACCCGACGAGCTCGGCGTTTACGCCTTCTTCCTGCGGATTCCCCCGCTGCCGGATTTTCCCGAGACTCTCCACGGCAAGGTGGTGCTGGATTTCGTGGTGGCCTACGCCGGACCGCCGGAGGAAGCCGAACCTCACCTGGCCCCGTTCCGGCAACAGGGCACGCCTCTGGTGGACTCGGTGGGGCCGGTGCCGTACACGGGGCTCCAGCAGGCCTTCGACGACGCGATGGGCAAGGGCAACCGCTGGTATTCCCGGTATCTTCAGCTGAACGAAGTCTCCGACGAGTTCATCGACACCCTGGTCAATCATCTTGAGCCCTTCCCGGGGCCCTTCACGACGGTGTACATGGGCGGACAGGGCGGCGCCCCGAGCCGCATTGCTCCGGAGGCGACCGCCTATCCTCACCGACACGTTGCCGATGCCCTGCACATCTTCCCGGGCTGGGCCGATCCGGCGGAGGACGAGGCGATCATGGGCTGGGCCCGCGAGCTGTACGGCAGGCTGGCTCCCTTCGCCGAGGGCGGCTGCTACGTGAACATGCTTGCCGAAGACGAGTTGGAGCGGCTTCCGGCGGCATACCGGGGAAATTACGCGAAGCTGGCGCAGCTCAAAAAGCGATGGGATCCGGACAATCTGTTCCGGAACAACCGGAACATTCGCCCGGCAGACTGACCGCCGGCGCCAGGGGCGTCATGCGGGCTCAAGCTGTCTTCCGGCGCGACGGGCCTGGCGGCTCAAAAGGCGTCGCCCCGGGGCGAGAAACACCGGCCGGAGAACGTCATTTCCGGCGTTTCACCGGCGGGTGCGTTGCCGGAGTACGATCCGTCGCTCCGGCTGATGCGGTAGCTGCGCTCCGGGTGTTGCGTCACGATCCGGATTTCGGCGTCAGAGAGCTGCACTGAGACGTTCGCGATGCGCGGCTCGCGATTGGGCCGTTCCGGCTCCTTTTCGCGCAGGTAGAAGACTTCCCCGCTGGCGGTGTCCAGGCGGATCTCGAGGCCGTGTTCACCCGAGGCGCCGTCACCCTGGCTCTCGGCGAACCCTTTGCAGAGCAGGTGCAGGCTGTTGGACTGTCGCCCACAGCCGCTCACCAGGATTGTTGTCAGCACCACGGCCAGAGCGACAAGTCTCATGGGCCCTCCGGGCAACCATCATGGGGCAGGAAGCGCCACCTGTCGACATGGACGAGGCCGGGCCGGCCGAACCTTCCGCCCGGCGCCTGGCAACAGTGAACCGCAGCGTCCGGACCGCCTCGCGGCGGCCGGTCGCAAAGCACATCGCTGACATTCGACCCGGCAGAGTCCTGGCTCGCCCCACGGCCAACGGATCCCGCAACCCGGGCCCGCTCCGCGCGACGCGCTGGCTATCGCTGACGCTTGCGGGGGATGTAGAGGTCGGTGAGCGTGCCTTCGAACGCCTCCGCGGCCATGGCCACGGTCTCCGACAATGTCGGGTGCGGATGAATCGTGAGGCCGATATCGGCGGCATCGCAGCCCATCTCGATGGCCAGCGCGGCTTCGGAAATCAGGTCGCCGGCGCTGGTGCCGACGATGCCGGCACCGATGACCCTCCCGGTGCCGGGCTCGAAGAGCAGCCTGGTGACGCCCTCGTCCCGCCCGATGGCCAGGGACCGCCCGCTGGCAGCCCAGGGGAAGACGCCCTTCTCGTACTCGATGCCGTCCTTCTTCGCCTGTTCCTCGGTCAGGCCGGCCCAGGCCACCTCGGGGTCCGTGTAGGCCACTGACGGAATCACCCGGGCGTCGAAGGCCCGCTTTTCACCGGAAGCGACTTCTGCCGCGACCTTGCCTTCGTGGGTGGCCTTGTGGGCCAGCATGGGCTGCCCGACGATGTCGCCGATGGCGAATATATGCTCAACGTTCGTGCGCATCTGCCGGTCAACGGGGATGAAGCCCTTCTCGACCTTCACGCCTGCCGCCGCCGCGTTGATCGCCTCGCCGTTGGGGCGACGGCCTACCGCCACCAGGACCCGATCGTAGGTCACGGGCTTGTCCGGTGCGCCGTCGCCTTCGAAGCTGACCTCGATCCCCCGCTTTTTCGCCTCCATGCCAGTGACTTTCGTCCCGGTCATGATGGCCCGGTAGCGTTTCTCTATGCGCTTTTCGAGCGGCCTGAGCAGGTCGCGATCGCATCCGGGCATGAGCCCGTCGGTGAGTTCCACGACGCTGACGCCGGTGCCGAGAGCGTCGTAAACGCAGGCCATCTCCAGGCCGATGATGCCGCCGCCCACCACGAGGAGGCTCCCGGGCAGCTCTTCCAGGGCGAGCGCGCGGGTGGAGTCCATGATGCGCGGGTCCTCCGGCAGGCCCGGCAGGCTCAGCGGCTCGGACCCGGCCGCAATGATGCACTGCCCGAAGCGCACCACGCGCCGGCTGTCCGAATCCGCCAGCTCCAGGTGGTGATCGTCCAGGAACTTCGCCTCGCCGTGCAGCACCCGGACCTTTCTCTGCTTCGCCATGCCGGCGAGCCCCTTGGTGAGCTTGCCGACCACGCCGTCCTTCCAGGACCGGAGCGGATCCAGTTCGACGGTGGGCTTGCCGAAGACGATGCCGTGCTCGGACATGTGAGCGGCTTCCTCGATAACGGCCGCCGCGTGCAGCAGCGCCTTGGACGGGATGCAGCCGACGTTCAGGCACACCCCGCCGAGGCTGTCCCAGCGCTCCACGAGGGTGACGTCCCGGCCCAGGTCGGCGGCCCGGAATGCCGCCGTGTAGCCCCCCGGACCGGCGCCCAGCACGAGCAGGTCCGCCTCCACGTCAGCCTTCCGGCCTGTCGTGCCCGAGCGCGACGGATCCGGCGACCGCGCGTCTTTGCCGGTGCCTGCGGCGTCGGCTTGCCCAGGGTCCTCGCCGGCGTCCGAGCCGCCAGCACCGGCCTTTTCCCCGGACGCCGCGACGAGGGCGATGACGTCACCCTCCGAGACCCGGTCGCCCACGCTCACCCTGAGCTCCGAGATCCTGCCGGGGAACGGCGCGGGCACGTCCATGGAGGCCTTGTCTGTCTCCAGCGTGATGAGGGAGTCGTCCCCGGCGATGGTGTCGCCTTCGCTGACGTGAACCTCGATGATCTCCACGTCGGTGAAATCACCGATGTCCGGGACCCGGACTTCTTGCGCCGGGCTCACGCGAGCAGCCTGTCCACGTCAGCGAGGATCTCCGCGAGGAAGCGGGTGAACCGTACCGCCGCGGCGCCGTCGATGACCCGGTGGTCGTAGGACAGCGACAGCGGCAGCATCAGCCGGGGCTCGAAGTCCTCGCCGTTCCAGACGGGCTGCATCCGGGCCCGGGAGACGCCGAGGATGGCCACTTCCGGCGCGTTGATAATGGGCGTGAAAGCCGTCCCGCCGATGCTGCCCAGGCTGGACACCGTGAAACATCCACCCTGCAGCTCCGCGGCGGACAGCTTCCCGGCGCGACCCTTCTCGGAGAGATCGCCCAGCTCACGGGCCACCCTGAACAGGCTCTTGCCCTCCACATCCCGGATCACCGGCACCACGAGGCCGCCCGGCGTGTCCACCGCGAACCCGAGGTTGTAGTACTTCTTCACCACCAGCCGCTCGCCGTCCGGATGGAGCGAGGCATTGAACTCCGGGAAGGCCTGCAGGGCTTTCACGCAGGCCCGCATCACGAAGGGCAGCGGCGTCAGCCGAGCCCCCTCCTTCTCCGCATCCGCCTTGAGGTCCTTGCGGGCACGCTCCATCTCGGTGATGTCAGCCTCGTCGAACTGGGTGACATGGGGCAGGTTCACCCAGCTGGCGTGCAGACGGGGCCCGGCGATCTTCTGCACACGGGACAGGGGCCGGAGTTCCGTTTCGCCGAACTTCGTGAAGTCCACCTCCGGTACCGCGGGCAGCCCGGTCCCGGCCTCCTGGGGTCGCCCGGATTCCCCCCGGGTGATGGCCTTCTTCACCCAGGCCTTGACGTCCTCGTGGGTGATACGCCCCTTGCGCCCGCTGCCCTCGACCTGCTCCAGGTCCACGCCCAGCTCCCGGGCCAGCTTGCGCACAGACGGGCCCGCGTGGGCCTTGCTGAAACCGGACTCGCCCACGCCGGGCACGGCCGTATCCGCCTTGTCCTGCGCTTCCGCGCCCCCCTGGCTCGCGTCGGCCTCCTGTCCGGCGGAGCCCGCCGGGCGGGCCGTGTCCCGCGCCGGGGTGCCTTTCTCGCCGGCCTTTTTCCCCGTCGCGTCAGCCTGGTCCGTGGTGCCACCCGCCGCGGCGGCGCCTCCGCCCTCCAGCACAAGAATGAGGTCGCCCTCGGACACCTTGTCACCCTGGCCCACCGCGAGGCTGGCGACCCGCCCGGCCTCGGGAGACGGCACGTCCATGGCGGCCTTGTCGCTCTCCAGGGTGATCAGCGGATCCTCCCGCTCCACGGTGTCGCCCTCGGAGACGTGGATTTCTATGATCTCCACGGCATCGAAGTCGCCGATATCCGGCACGTGGACTTCCCGGCGCCCGCCCCCGGTGGCCCCCTCGTTGCCGTTGGATGCCCCTCCGGCGTCGTCCTTACCGGCGCTGGCGACTGCAGAGCCCGACCCTGACGCGCCCTCGTCGCCATCGCTGTCGGGAGTGGCCGATTCCCCCGCGCCTCCGCTGTCGGTCTCCACCTCCACGATTACGTCGCCCTCGGACACCTATGGAAGCCTTGTCCGTTTCCAGCGTGATAAGGGGATCTTCTTCGGCGACGGTGTCGCCTTCGCTGACGTGGACTTCGATGACCTCCACGTCGGTGAAATCGCCGATGTCCGGAACGCGGACCTGCCGGGTATCGCTCACCGCAACCTCCTCACAGGTCCACGGGATCCGGCTTGTCGGGGTCGATGTCGTAGCCGCGTATGGCGTCGGCCACCTGGCTGCTGTCGATAACGCCGTCTTCAGCCAGGGCGCTGAGGCCAGCCACCACCACGTGTCGCCTGTCCACCTCGAAATGGCTGCGGAGAGCCTGCCGGCCGTCGCTGCGCCCGTAGCCGTCCGTACCCAGCGTGACATAGCGCCCGGGCACCCAGCGCCGGATCTGGTCGGGCACGATCGCCATGTAGTCCGTGGCGGCGACGAAGGGGCCGCTGCGCCCCTCGAAGCACTGCTCCACGTAGCTTGCGTCCGGCTTGCCGGAAGCGTGGAGGCGATTGCGTCGCTCCACCGACATGGCATCCCGCCGCAGTTCGTTAAAGCTCGTGGCGCTCCACACGTCCGCCGCCACGCCATGCTCGGACTCCAGCATCTCGGCGGCGGCGAGTACCTCCCTGAGGATGGTGCCCGAGCCAAGAAGCTGCACCCGGGGCTGTCCGTCCTTGCCCTCACCGCTGCGGATCTCGTACAGGCCCTTGAGGATGCCGGTCTCCGCTCCCTCCGGCATGGCCGGATGGGCATAGTTTTCGTTCATGCAGGTGACGTAATAGAAGACCCGGTCCTGGTCGTCGAACATCTGCTTCAGGCCCTGGTGCACAATCACCGCCAGTTCGTAGGCGTAGGCCGGGTCATAGGCCCGGCAGTTGGGCACGGTCGAGGCCAGCAGGTGGCTGTGGCCGTCCTGGTGCTGCAGTCCCTCGCCGGCCAGGGTCGTGCGCCCCGCAGTGCCGCCGATCAGGAAGCCCCGGGTCTGCATGTCCCCCGCGGCCCAGACGAAATCACCGACCCGCTGGAAACCGAACATGGAATAGAACAGGTAGAACGGGATCATGTTGACCCCGTGATTCGCATAGGCGGTACCGGCAGCGGTCCAGGCGCACAGGGCCCCGGCCTCGTTGATGCCCAGCTGCAGGATCTGTCCGGACTGGTCTTCCTTGTAGAACATGAGGGTGTCCGCGTCCTGGGGCGTATAGAGCTGTCCCACGTGGGAGTAGATCCCGAACTGGCGGAACATGCCCTCCATGCCGAAAGTGCGGGCCTCGTCCGGGACGATGGGCACCACGTGCTTGCCGATGGCCTTGTTTCTCGCCAGTGCCGTCAGCATGCGTACCATGGCCATGGTGGTGGAAATTTCCCGGTCGCCGGAGCCTTCCAGCTGGGACTTGAACAGGTCCCCTATGGCCGGGATCTTCAGGGACTCGGCCTTGGAAATCCGTCGGGGCAGGAAGCCTCCGAGCTTCTCCCGGCGCTCCAGCAGGTACTGGATCTCCTCGCTCTTCGGATCCGGCTTGTAGAAGGGAACCTCATCCAGCTCGTCGTCGGAGATCGGTATGTTGAAACGATCCCGAAAGGCGATGAGGTCCTCCCGGTCCAGCTTTTTCTGCTGGTGGGCGATCATCCGGCCCTCCCCGGCCTCGCCCATGCCGTACCCCTTGATGGTCTTGGCGAGGATCACCACGGGACGGCCCTCGGTCTCCACCGCCTCCCTGTAGGCAGCGTAGACCTTCACCGGGTCGTGCCCACCCCGGTTGAGGTGCCAGATGTCCTCGTCGGACATGTCCGCCACCATCGCCCGGAGCTCGTCGTACTTGCCGAAGAAGTGCTCGCGGACATAGGCGCCGTCCTTCGACTTGAAGTTCTGGTACTCGCCGTCCACGCACTCTTCCATGCGCTGCCGCAGCAGGCCCTTGCGGTCGCGGGCCAGCAGCGGATCCCAGCGGCTGCCCCACAGGACCTTGATCACCTTCCAGCCGGCGCCCTGGAAGGTGGCCTCCAGCTCCTGGATGATCTTGCCGTTGCCGCGCACCGGTCCGTCCAGCCGCTGCAGGTTGCAGTTGATGACGAACACCAGGTTGTCGAGTTCCTCCCGGACCGGCAGGGAAATCTCCCCCATGGACTCGGGCTCGTCCATCTCGCCGTCGCCGAGGAACGCCCATACCTTGCGGTCGGTGGGCTCCGTCAGGCCTCGGTGTTCCATGTAGCGCATGAAGCGCGCCTGGTAAATGGCCATCATCGGGCCGAGGCCCATCGACACGGTCGGGAACTGCCAGAAATCCGGCATCAGCCACGGATGCGGATACGACGACAGCCCACCACCGCCGACCTCGTGGCGGAAGCGCGCGAGCTGCTCCTCGCCGAGACGCCCTTCGAGGAATGCGCGGGCATAGATACCGGGTGACGAATGACCCTGCACGAACACCATGTCGCCGTTATGACCGGAATTGCCGCCGCGCCAGAAATGATTGAAACCGACTTCGTACATCGTCGCCGAGGATGCATAGCTTGACAGGTGCCCGCCGTACTCGGCGCTCTTGCGGTTCGCCCGCACGACCATCGCCATCGCCATCGCGTTCCAGCGGATATACGCCTCGATCCGGCGCTCGAGCGTGCGGTCGCCCGGGTACTCGGGCTGCCGGCCCGGCGCAATCGTGTTCACGTAGGCCGTGTTCGGCGAGTACGGCAGGTAGGCGCCGGAACGCCGCGCAAAGTCGATCATCCGGTTCAACAGGAAGTGGGCACGTTCCGGGCCGTGATGCGTGAGAACCGAGTCGATCGACTCCAGCCATTCATTGGTCTCTACCGGGTCGATGTCGTCAAAGGGATTGAACTTGGTCATGATTGGTCCATCGTTGCAGGCCCCGACGTCGAACCTGGCCGGGGCAATCGCATAGCGTGAATATTACGAGGTGTCCTGCTAGGATCGTCGCGCCGGACTGCGCAATAATTGTTGTTGGAGCGTCATGTTCCCGGTTTGCGCGGTGACGGTCAAGCACCCGGAAGGAATACAGACGCATGCACCCCCTACTTCCAGAACCCAAAGAAATCCGGATTTATCAGCAGCTTGGACGCGTAACCGCG
>JARRON010000029.1:0-29501 GCA_037383845.1 Gammaproteobacteria bacterium | reverse complement strand
AGACGTTCGCTGGCCGGCGGTGGCGACCTCCGGCTGCCGTGACGCGAAAGTGGCGGAACTGGTAGACGCGCCGGGTTTAGGTCCCGGTGGGGCTGATCCCCCGTGAGAGTTCGAGTCTCTCCTTTCGCACCAGTTGTTCCACCGACACCCGGCGGGTGATGCCCGCCGCCAGGCGCCGCGGCCGGACCGCGGCGCTTTCAGCATTTACGAGCAGAGGGATACAAGACAGTGACGGTTTCCGTGGAGTCCACCGGCGGCCTGGAGCGCCGTATGAGGGTAGAGGTGCCCGCCGAGCGCATCGATACCGAGGTCGAGAAGCGGCTGAGGCAGGTGGCCAGGAGCGCGAAGCTCAAGGGCTTCCGGCCGGGCAAGGTGCCCATGAAAGTGGCCCGGCAGCGTTTCGGCGATGACGTCCGCAACGAGGTCGTCAGCGAGGTCGTGCAGCAGAGCTGGTTCGAGGCGGTCTCGGAGCAGAAGCTCAGGCCCGTGGGAGGCCCCAGGATCGAGACCGAGCAGAATGCCGCCGGCTCGGACCTGGCGTTCACGGCGACCTTCGAGGTGCTGCCGGAGATCGAGCTGACCGGTCACGAGGGACTCAAGCTGGAGCGCCCGGTGGCGGAGATCGAGGCGTCTGACGTCGACGCGATGATGGAGAAGATCCGCAAGCAGCGCTCCCACTGGCACGCCGTGGAACGGCCCGCGGGCGACGGCGACAAGGTAACGGTGGATTTCGAGGGCACGATAGACGGCGAGCCTTTCGAAGGGGGCCGCGGCAAGGACGTGGCCATTGAGCTTGGCGGCGGCCGCATGCTGGAGGACTTCGAAAAAGGCATCTCCGGAATGGCCCCCGGCGATGAGAAGACCATTACCGTCAAGTTTCCCGAGGACTACGGTGCCGAGGAGGTGGCCGGCAAGTCCGCCGAGTTCGCAGTCACCGTCAAGCGCGTAGAGGAAGAGCACCTCCCCGAGATGGACGAGGAGTTCGCCAGGAGCTTCGGCGTCGAGGAAGGCGGCATCGAGAAGCTCCGCGCCGAGGTCGAGGAGAACATGGGCCGGGAGATGGCGGACCGGGTCCGGGAAATTCTGAAGAAGCAGATCTTCGAGGGTCTGCTCGAGGCCAACGAGGTGGAGCTGCCCGGCGTCCTGGTAGAGCAGGAAATCCAGGCCATGCGCGAGGACATGATCCGCCGCATGGGCGGCGAGGTCACCCCGGACACGGAGCTGCCGCCGCGGGAACCCTTCGAGGACCACGCCCGGCGCAGGGTCTCCCTTGGGCTGATCATCGGTGAACTGCGTCGCAGCGCGGACATCCAGCTCGACCAGGACCGGCTGCGTCAGCGGCTGGAGCAGCTCGCCGTCGGCTATCCGAACCCGGAGGAAATCATCCGGGCCTACATGGGCAACCGGGACCTTATGGGCCAGCTCGAGACCTCCGTTATCGAGGAGCAGGTCGTGGACTGGCTGCTGGAGCGGGCGAAGATCAAGGACAAGCCGATCTCCTTCGAGGAGCTGATGAAGCCGGAATAGTCCATCGGCCTGAGGGGCCAGGCCTCTTGGGGCCAAAAGAGGCACGGCCTCTTAGGCGGTAAGCAGGCGTGGCCCCATTCTGAGAGATAATCGACCGAGGCACGGCGCATTTCGCCGGACACGGAGAAACCAAGATCATGACGACTAAGGCGCTGAACCTGGTGCCCATGGTGGTGGAGCAGACCGCCCGGGGCGAGCGGGCTTACGACATCTATTCCCGGCTGCTGAAGGAGCGGGTGGTGTTCGTCGTCGGACCCGTGGAGGACCACATGGCCAACCTGGTGGTTGCCCAGCTGCTGTTCCTGGAGTCCGAGAACCCCGAGAAGGACATCCACATCTATATCAACTCGCCCGGCGGGGTGGTCACGGCCGGCCTGTCGATCTACGACACCATGCAGTTCATCAAGCCGGACGTCTCGACCATCTGCGTCGGCCAGGCCGCCAGCATGGGGGCGATCCTCCTGGCGGGAGGGGCGAAGGGCAAGCGCTACTGTCTGCCCCATTCCCGGATCATGATCCACCAGCCCCTGGGAGGCTTCCAGGGCCAGGCGGCCGACATCGATATCCACGCGCGGGAAGTGCTGAAGGTCCGGGACCGGCTGAACGAGATCCTCGCCCACCACACGGGGCGGCCCAAGGAGAAGGTGGCCCAGGACACGGACCGGGATTTCTTCATGGGCGGCGAAGAGGCCGTGGATTACGGTCTCGTGGACAAGGTCCTGAGCCGCCGGGGCGAGGGCGCGCCGTCCAACGACTGAACGGCCCGGCGACCGTCGCTTCTGCGGACGACCGCTTTGCAGCCGGTCGCGGGAGCGTGATATATAAGCGTCTGCCGCCAAAGGCGGTCTCCGGCAGCGCGCCGCAGTTTTATACGAGGTCCCCGAATGGCTGACGATTCCCGCGGAAAGCACGAAGACGGCAAGCTGCTGTACTGCTCTTTCTGCGGCAAGTCGCAGCACGAGGTCCGGAAGCTCATCGCCGGTCCGTCGGTGTTCATCTGCGACGAATGCGTCGAGCTGTGCAACGACATCATCCGGGAGGAGCTGGAGGACAAGGCCGAGGGCGGCGGAAGCAAGCTTCCGCGCCCCCACGAGATCAAGAACGTCCTGGACCAGTTCGTGATCGGCCAGGAATCGGCCAAGAAGGTCCTCTCGGTCGCTGTCTACAACCACTACAAGCGCCTGGACAGCCGCGCCGGCGAGCGCGGTCGTACCGACGAGGTGGAGCTGGCCAAGAGCAACATCCTCCTCATCGGCCCCACCGGCTGCGGGAAGACCCTGCTGGCGGAGACCCTCGCCCGGCTGCTCAACGTCCCGTTCACCATCGCCGACGCCACGACCCTGACCGAGGCCGGCTACGTGGGCGAGGACGTGGAGAACATCATCCAGAAGCTTCTCCAGAAGTGCGACTACGACGTGGAGAAGGCCCAGACAGGTATCGTCTACATCGACGAGATCGACAAGATCTCGCGTAAGTCGGACAACCCCTCCATCACCCGCGACGTGTCCGGCGAGGGCGTTCAGCAGGCCCTGCTGAAGCTCATCGAGGGCACGGTGGCCTCCGTGCCGCCCCAGGGCGGCCGCAAGCATCCCCAGCAGGAGTTCCTGCAGGTGGATACGAGGAACATCCTGTTCATCTGCGGCGGCGCGTTCGCGGGGCTGGAAAAGATCATCATGAACCGCTCCGCCCGCAGCGGCATCGGCTTCGCCGCCGAGGTCAAGGGCGAGTCGGACCAGAAGTCCCCCAGCCAGCTCTTCCACGAGGTGGAGCCGGAGGACCTCATCAAGTTCGGGCTGATACCGGAATTCGTCGGCCGGCTGCCGGTGGTGGCCACCCTCGAGGAACTGGACGAGGACGCCCTTGTCCAGATCCTGGTGGAGCCGAAGAATGCCCTTACCAAGCAGTACCGGCGGCTCTTCGACATGGAGGGTGCCGAGCTGGAATTCCGGGAAGACGCCCTGCGCGCCGTGGCCCGGCGGGCCATGCAGCGCAAGACGGGCGCCCGTGGCCTGCGGACCATCCTCGAGCACGTCCTGCTGGACACCATGTACGACCTGCCCGGCATGGAGAACGTCTCCAAGGTCGTGGTGGACGAGTCCGTCGTCGCAGGCGAGAACAAGCCCTATATCATGTACGAGTCCGAGGACTCTCTCGAGGAAGAGCAGCGTCCCACCGGGTCGGCCTACTGACTCCACCGGCGCTGCCGGGACGAAACGTCTCTTGAAGCGCCGCTCGGCGCCCCCATATTAGTGACGGAAGCCGGGCGGATTGCGCGCGGCTTACGTACCATTTAAACGAGGATCTCCCCACCTTGGCCGAAGAAGACACCAGGATCGCCGAAGATCAGCCCCAGGTCCCCGACCAGGGCGCGCCCGTGCTGCCCCTGAGGGACGTGGTCGTTTACCCCCACATGGTCATCCCCCTGTTCGTCGGGCGGGAGCGCTCGATCAAGGCGCTGGACCATGCCATGCAGATCGGCAAGCAGATCGTGCTGGTCGCCCAGAAGCAGGCCGACGTGGACGAGCCGTCCGTGGGCGACATCTACGAGGTCGGCACCCTGGCCACCATTCTCCAGTTGCTGAAGCTCCCTGACGGCACCGTGAAGGTGCTGGTGGAGGGCGGACAGCGGGTGTCGTTGAACAACGCCCGGGAAGGAGAGTTTTTCGCCGCGGACATCGAGGCGCTGGAGGAGAGCGCCGGCGCGGACGACCGGGAGATCGAGGTCCTGGTCCGCTCCGTCGTGTCCAACTTCGAGAACTACGTGAAGCTCTCGAAGAAGGTCCCGCCGGAGATCCTGACTTCCCTGGCAGGCATCGAGGATGCCGGCCGCCTCGCCGACACCGTGGCGGCCCACATGTCCCTGCGCCTGTCCGACAAGCAGCGGGTGCTGGAGCTGGCGGAACTGCGCTCCCGGCTCGAGCTGGTGCTTGCCCTGATCGAGGGCGAGATCGACGTGCTGCAGATCGAGAAGCGCGTCCGCGGCCGCGTCAAGCAGCAGATGGAAAAGAGCCAGCGGGAGTACTACCTCAACGAGCAGATGAAGGCGATCCAGAAGGAACTGGGCGAGATCAACGAGGAGTCCAACGAGATCGCCGATCTGGAGAAGAAGATCGAAGAGGCGGGGATGCCCGAGGAGGCGAAGGAGAAGGCCACCTCCGAGCTGGGCAAGCTGAAGATGATGTCCCCGATGTCCGCCGAAGCCACGGTGGTGCGTAACTACATCGACTGGCTGCTGAAGGCGCCGTGGAAGAAGCGCACCCGTGTCCTCAAGGATCTGAAGCGCGCGCAGGAAGTCCTGGACGAGGACCACTACGGGCTTGAGAAGGTCAAGGAACGCATCGTCGAGTACCTGGCCGTCCAGCAGCGCGTGAAGAAGCAGAAGGGTCCCATCCTTTGCCTGGTGGGGCCCCCGGGCGTCGGCAAGACGTCCCTCGGCAAGAGCATCGCCCGGGCCACGAACCGCAAGTTCGTGCGCATGAGCCTGGGTGGCGTGCGCGACGAGGCCGAGATCCGCGGCCATCGCCGCACCTACATAGGCTCCATGCCGGGCAAGATCATCCAGAACATGGCCCGCACGGAAGTACGCAACCCGCTGTTCCTGCTGGACGAGGTGGACAAGATGTCCATGGACTTCCGCGGTGACCCGTCGTCGGCGCTGCTGGAAGTGCTGGATCCGGAGCAGAACTCGAGCTTCAACGATCACTATCTTGAAGTGGACTTCGACCTGTCGGAGACGATGTTCATCTGCACGGCCAACAGCCTGAACATCCCCGCTCCGCTGCTGGACCGGATGGAGGTCATCCGGTTGCCCGGCTACACCGAGGACGAGAAGACCAATATCGCCCTCAAGTATCTGGTGCCCAAGCAGATGAAAGGCAATGGTCTGAAGGAAGGCGAGCTGGTCATCACCCAGGCGGCCATCCGCGACGTGATCCGCCACTACACCCGCGAGGCGGGCGTGCGGAACCTGGAGCGGGAGATCGCCCGCATCTGCCGCAAGGTGGTCAAGGAGCTGGTGCTGAAGTCCGGCCGCAAGAAGATCACCGTGCGTCCGGCGAGTCTTCAGAAGTACCTGGGCGTGAAGCGCTTCCGCTTCGGCCGGGCCGAGGAGACGGACCGCGTTGGCCAGGTGACCGGCCTTGCCTGGACGGAAGTCGGCGGCGAGCTGCTCACCATCGAAGCGGCCACGATCCCTGGCAAGGGCAAGCTCATCCACACCGGCCAGCTGGGCGAGGTGATGACCGAGTCCATCCAGGCGGCGCTGACCGTCGTTCGCAGCCGGGCGGCCGTCATGGGGATCGACCCGGACTTCCACCAGAAGCGGGACATCCACATCCACGTGCCCGAGGGCGCCACGCCCAAGGACGGTCCCAGTGCGGGAATCGGCATGTGCACCGCCCTGGTTTCCGCACTCACCGAGATCCCGGTGCGCTCCGACGTGGCCATGACCGGCGAGATCACGCTGCGAGGTGAAGTGCTGCCCATCGGTGGCCTGAAGGAGAAGCTGCTTGCGGCCCACCGGGGCGGCATCCGGACGGTGCTGATCCCCGAGGAAAACGAAAAGGACCTCGCGGATATCCCCAAGAACATCAAGAGCAAGCTCGACATTCATCCAGTGAAATGGATAGACCAGGTGCTGGAGATCGCCCTGGTCCGGATGCCCGAGCCGAGGGAGGACGTGAAGGCCGGCGAGGTGAAGCCGGACGAGACGCCCTCGGCGGAATCCAAGGAGCCGGGCAAGCCCGTCCACGCGCACTAGGAACGCCGCTGGGGGCCGGTTTCGATTGACGCCACCCCGGGGCACTGGTATACATTTTCACCTCGCCGACGTCTTGTGTTTCGGCCCGCCCGAACGGCGGGCCGATCACTTTAGGGGCCCGCCAAAGGGCGACGCCTGGGCGTCCGGACAGCGGAGCAATTGTCAGTTAAGGGGGCCCGCGCGGCCCGACGCTTTCCTTACCTCAAGAACACGCGAAGGTATTTTCATGAACAAGGGTGAACTGATCGAGGCCGTCGCCGCGGCCGCTGATATTTCCAAGACCGACGCGACGAAGGCCGTGGACGCCGTCGTCGACAGCATCACCCGGGCCCTGAAGAAGGGTGACCAGGTCTCTATCGTCGGCTTCGGAACCTTCACCGTGAAGGACCGGGCTGCCCGCAGCGGCCGCAACCCGAAGACCGGTGAGACGATCCACATTCCCGCCAGCAAGGCGCCTGGCTTCAAGGCTGGCAAAGCCCTGAAGGACGCAGTAAACTAGCGCGCCCTCCCGGGGAGCGGGGTGCTTAGCTCAGCTGGGAGAGCGTCGCCCTTACAAGGCGAAGGTCGAAGGTTCGATCCCTTCAGCACCCACCAGGTTGACAACTGGAGCGGTAGTTCAGTCGGTTAGAATACCGGCCTGTCACGCCGGGGGTCGCGGGTTCGAGTCCCGTCCGCTCCGCCAATACCGAAAGGGCGCCCTTGTGTGGCGCCCTTTCCATTTCGGGCCAGGAAAGCCCGCGTTCAGGAGAGCTTGACGCCCCATGCTGCAGAAAATCCGAGAGAAGATTACAGGCTGGGTAGCCGGCATCATCCTCGCGCTGCTCGCCGTCGTATTTGCCGTCTGGGGCATCGACTTCAGTTTCACGCCGCCGAGCGTGGCCGCCACCGTCAATGGCGACGAGGTGCCGGTGGAGCCGGTGCGACGGGCCTACCAGGACCAGCTCTCCCGATTCCAGCAGTCGTTCGCCCAGGACGTGCCAGAGGAAATCCAGCAGGAGCTGCGCCGTGGCGTGATCGAGCAGTTCGTCCGCCGCACGCTGCTGGAGCAGCGGGTGGACGACGCCGGCTACCGCATTGGCGACGAGGCCCTGGCGGCCCACATCAGGACTGTCCCGGCCTTCCAGGTGGGCGGCCAGTTCAACCGCGATGCCTACCGGGCCGCGCTGGCCGGCGCCGGCTATTCTCCCACCGCCTTCGAGGAGGACCAGCGGCGCCTGCTGGAAATTCAGCAGCTGCAGGACGGCATCGCAAGGTCCACGTTCGTGACCGACGCAGAGCTCGAACGCCGGGTGGCGCTTCGCGAAGAGGAACGGGACGTGGAATGGCTGTCTCTCTCCACCGAGCGCTTCCTGGACCAGGTCGAGGTCACCGAGGACGATATCCGTGCCCGGTATGAGAGCACCCGGGAGCAGTGGATGACCCCCGAGAAGGTGGACATCGCCTATCTCGACCTGGAACTGGCAGACCTGGCCGGTGACGTCCAGCTTTCCGATGAAGACATCGCCGCTTTCTACGAGGCTGAGAAGGCGCGGGAGCCCCAGAGGTTCTCCGCCCCGGAGCGCCGCAAGGCTTCACACATCCTGGTCCGGGTGGATGAGGAGACGGACGAGGCCGCGGCCCGCGCGAGGGCTGAAGCCCTGAAGGCGCGCATCGAGGGCGGCGAGGATTTCGCGGCGGTGGCCGAAGAGGCCTCCGACGACCCCGGTTCGGCCCGACAGGGCGGGGACCTGGGCTGGGTGGAGCGCGGCATGATGGTGCCGGCTTTCGACGAGGCCCTTTTCGCCATTCGGCAGACGGGAACGGTAAGTGACCCGGTGCGTTCCGAGTTCGGGTTCCACCTCATCCGCGTCGACGAGATCGAGGAAGGCCATACCCAGACCCTTGACGAGGTCCGTGACCAGCTGGCCCAGGAACTGTCCAGGCGTCGCGCCGAGGATCGTTTCTTCGAGATGGCCGAGGACCTGGCCCGGCTGACCTTCGAGAATCCCGGTACTCTCGATCCCGCGGCGGAGGCCCTCGGGCTGGAGATTCGAACCGCCGACGGGGTCACCCGGGGTGGTGGCGGCACCAGTATTGCATCCCAGCCGCGCGTCCAGGACGCGATATGGAGTGAGTCCGTGCTCGAGTCGCGTGAAAACAGCGAGCTCATCGAGGTCGAGGACGGTCGCGCCGTGGTCGTCCGGGTCCGCGAATACTACCCGGCCGAGCAGCGCCCCCTTGAGGAAGTCGCCGACACCATCGAGTCGCAGCTGCGGCGGGAGAAAGCCCTCGAGGCAACCCGGGAGCAGGCTGCGGAAGCCGAGTCCGCCCTGGCGGCCGGCACGCCCTTGTCGGAGGTGGCCGAGGGCGCCGGCGCTGACTTCGTGTCGGGGGTCTCGGTGAAGCGTGACGATGATTCGGTGCCTCCGGCGGTGGTGCGCGCGGCTTTCCAGGCGGCTCGCCCGGGTGACAGCCCGACGGCAGCCACGGCCGACGGGGCCAACGGCATCTTCGTGGTGCGTGTCATGGCGGCCCGGCCGGGGCAGATCGATGCGCTGTCCGAGACCGACCGCAACCAGCTGCGCCAGGAGCTCATTCAGGCGCAGGCGGGCGAGGAGCTCAACGCCTACCTGGAACATCTTCGGAACCAGGCGGACGTCAGCGTGTTCCAGCAGGCGCTGGAGTAGCCTGCCGGCGAGGGAGGTCGAGTCTCCGGCGTTACCCGTGCGCGCCGGCGTGACCCGGGTGGCGAGCCTGGACCCGGACACACGGGGTCCACTCGATATCCAGGCTTCGCTCTGGGGCGTGCCGGCTGTATGGGGAGCCCCAGGCTCCAACGGGATATCCGGATCCACTCGGGCGTCCCGGCTCTGTCCGGGCGATTCGGTCGTACCGGGGAGACCCAGCCTCTAACGGGACACCCAGCTCGGCCCGGTCGCATCGGGCGATCCAGCCCCCGACCCGGCGGCCAGGGGCTATCTGCGCGTCGGGGCTTTCTCCGGCCGTCGTGGCCTCTTCCGACAACCGGCGTTCTACCCGGGCATCAGGCCAGCCCGGCCGGGAGCTTTGCCCTGGCGCCGGAACGAAGCTCTTTTCCCCCTCGGAGACAAGGGTTGGGATGAGAGGAGCAGGTCCTCCCTCCCGCCTGTATCCGTCGACAGGGGACGCACTCAACGCGACGAGGGTGCGGCAGAACGTCGTCACGCGCTGATCCGCACCATGCGCTCTCCCGCGCCCAGGGGAGACCTGCAGTGACTGCCAGGGCCGGGCGAGGCGTCGCTGCCTGTTCTCCTGCGGCGCGCACCAGGAAAGCCCCTCTCTCCCTCGGGGAGAAGGGTTGGGATGAGGGGCGCCCTTTTTCGGGCGCGGTGGGAGCATACGGTTCAATCCGATAACATGCGCCGAACTTATTGGCTCCCCGAAGGGCGACCATGCGCAAGCTCCAGCTCCACTGGCAGATCTTCATCGCCATCGTCGCCGGTGTGGCGGCGGGCTGGCTGAGCGGCACGGACGGCGCCGTCCTCGGGGTCACCTTTTACAGCGTCTACGACTTCATCGGAACGTTGTTCATCAACGCGCTGAAGATGCTCATCGTGCCGCTGATCGTCTCGTCCATCATCGTCGGCGTGGCGAGTCTGGGGGGTTCCGGCCAGCTCGGCAAGCTGGGCGGCAAGACGGTCCTCTATTACCTGACCACAAGCCTGCTGGCCATCCTGGTAGGCCTGCTGCTCGTCAACCTCATACAGCCGGGGATCGTGGACGGCAAGCCGGCCAGGGATCTGCTCGCTCTCGATGCGAGCACGGCGGCCGTGGAAGCCAACGTCGGCGCGGGCAGCGGCGGCGCTCAGCTTGCCGACATGTTCCTGAGCATGGTGCCGCCCAACATCATCTCCGCTGCGGCCAACGGCCAGATGCTGGGGCTGATCTTTTTCAGCATCGTCTTCGGCTACTTCATGACCAAGGTGGGACACGAGCACACCGAGGCGCTGTTCCGGTTCTGGGATGCGCTGTTCGCCACGATGATGAAGATCACGGAGTGGGTCATGAGTTTCGCGCCCATCGGTGTGTTCGGCCTGGTAGCGGGCACGGTGGCGGAGACAGGTTTCGACGCAGCCGGGCCGCTGCTGGTGTTCAGCCTGACGGTGCTGGCGGCGCTTGCGCTGCACGCGCTGGTAACCATCCCCCTGCTCATACGCACGGTCACCGGCCTGAGCCCGGTGAAACACTACCGGGCGGTGGCGCCGGCTCTGCTGACAGCGTTCTCGACCGCCTCGTCCTCGGCCACCCTGCCCATCACCATCGACTGCCTGGAGCGACGGGCCGGCGTGTCCAACAAGACCTCCAGCTTCGTGTTGCCCCTGGGCGCGACGGTGAACATGGACGGCACGGCCCTTTACGAGTGCGTGGCCGCGATATTTATCGCCCAGGCCTACGGGCTGGAGCTCTCCTTCGCCACCCAGTTCGTGATCGTCATCACCGCGCTGGTGACCTCGGTGGGCGTGGCGGGCATCCCGTCGGCTTCCCTGGTGGCCATTGCCATCATCCTGAGCGCCGTGGGCCTGCCGGTGGAAGCGGTGGGTGTGCTGTTCGTTTTCGACAGGATCCTGGATATGACGCGCACGGCGGTGAACGTGCTGGGCGACACGACCTGCGCCCTGGTGGTGGCAAAGCTGCAGGGGGAAGAAGGGCTGCTGGAGAACGACCTTTCTGAAGGCGGGGGTGTCGCCCGGGCCTAGCAGGGGCCGTCGTCCGGCTTCAGTCCGCAGCGTCGGATTTTTCGTCGGGCAGCACCAT
Organism: Gammaproteobacteria bacterium; assembly: GCA_037383845.1. Taxonomy (GTDB): domain Bacteria; phylum Pseudomonadota; class Gammaproteobacteria; order Steroidobacterales; family XN24; genus JARRON01. The sequence continues at coordinate 18,442 of JARRON010000029.1, read as the reverse complement.
GCCCACGTGGCTGTAACCGCCGTCCACGTACAGGATCTCCCCCGTGATGCCCGCCGCCAGGTCGGAACACAGGAAAGCCGCGGCGTTGCCTACGTCCTCGATGGTGACGTTGCGTTTCAGCGGTGCCATGGTCTCGACGTGGCCGAGAATCTTCCGGAAACCCCCGATACCTGCCGCCGCCAGGGTCTTGATGGGGCCGGCGCTGATGCCGTTGACCCGGATGCCGTCGGCGCCCAGGTCAGCGGCCAGGAAGCGGACGATGGACTCCAGGCTGGCCTTCGCCGGACCCATCACGTTGTAGTTGGGCACAGCGCGGACCGCGCCCAGGTATGTCAGGGTGAGAAGCGCGCCCGCGCGCCCCTGCATCATGGGCAGACCGGCCTTGGCCAGGGCCGCGAAGCTGTACGCGCTGATGTCGTGGGCGATGCCGTAGCCCTCCCGGGTGACAGAGTCGACGAAGCGCCCGGACAGCTGGTCCCGGGGCGCGAACCCCACGCTGTGGACGATGACGTCCAGGCTGTCCCAGTGGTCGCCCAGTCGCTCGAATGCGGCGTCGATCTGGCCGTCCTCGGCGACGTCCATGGGGCAGGTGAAGCCGCCGCCCAGCGCCTCCGCCATTTTCTCCACCCGGGGCCTGAGTTTCTCCGTCTGGTACGTGTAGGCCAGCTCCGCACCCTCGCGCTTGAAGGCCTGGGCGATACCCCAGGCGATGGACCGCTCGCTGGCCAGGCCGACGACCAGGGCGCGCTTGCCGTTCAGGAATCCCATGGGACGTTCTCCTCGTTTCCGTTGCGCGAGCCGCAACAGCCCGCGGTCAGCCGCCCGACTGGGCAGTGATATCCACGTACATCACCAGGCGCTGACCGGGCTGAAGGTATCGCTGGTCGTGCAGGTTGTTCCAGTCCTTGAGCTGGGTCACCGTGACCCGGAAGTTGGTGGCGATGCGGGACAGGGAATCGCCCCGCCGCACGGTATAGCGCACCTTCCGGACACGCGTGTCGTCGGCCAGGGTCGTCGCCGCAGGTGCGCTGCTGCGGCTCCAGATCACAAGCTCCCGGCCCACTGACAGGGTGTCCCCGGGGGCCATGCCGTTCCAGGCGGCGAGCTCCCGGACACCGACGCCGTAGCGACGGGAGATGGTCCACAGGGACTCACCGGAGCGCACGGTGTGCGTCCGCTTGCTGCGTCCGGGACGTTCCCGGTTCTGCTTGGCTGCCAGGCGGTTGCCGGCGCTCAGGCTGTAGTCACCGAGGCTCCGGGTCGCCGTGGGCACCATGAGCCAGCTTCCGGCCCTGATCACGTTGCCCGACAGCCCGTTGACCTCCCGGATCACGGCCGGGGTGGTGCGATAGGTCCGGGCGAGCTCGCTCAGGGTATCCCCCTGTGCCACCCGGTGCCGCTCCCACCTCACACGCTCGCTTTCCGGCACCGACGCCAGCGCCTCGGCCAGCACAGGGGCGGACTCCACGGGAACCTGGAGCCGATGCGGGCCGTCCGGGTCCGTCGCCCAGCGATTAAAGCCCGGGTTCAGCGAATAGAGTTCCTCCACCTCCAGGCCCGCCAGTTCGGCGGCCAGCGCCAGGTCCACCTGCCCGTCCAGGGCCACCTCGGCGAAATAGGGCGTGTCGGGCAGCTCCGGTAGCGTCACGCCGAAGGCCTCGGGAGCGCGGACGACCTCGGACAGGCCCATCAGCCGGGGAACGTAGGCTCGCGTCTCCCGCGGAAGCCTGAGGTGCCAGAAGTCGGTCGGCCTGCCGGCAGCCCGGTTGCGGCGGATCGCCCGGTCCACGTTGCCTTCGCCGGAGTTGTAGGCCGCCACTGCCAGCTGCCAGTCCCCGTCGTACCGGTTCGCCAGGTACTCCAGGTAGTCCAGCGCCGCGCGAGTGGATTCCACCACGTCCCGCCGCCCGTCGTACCACCAGTTCTGCTTCAGGCCGAAGCGCCGGCCCGTGCCCGGGATGATCTGCCACAGGCCTGCCGCGCGGCCGTGGGAGTAGGCGAAGGGATCGAACGCGCTCTCCACCACCGGCAGCAGCGCAAGTTCGGTGGGCATGCCGCGCGCCCGGACCTCGGCCGCGATGTGAGGCAGGTAGGGGCGGGCCCGGGTGAAGACCCGCTCCAGGTAGGCCGGGTGTTTTGCGTACCAGCGCGCTTCGGCGGCAACCCGGGCCTGCTCGGGCTGCCGTTTCATGCTGAATTCTTCCGCCAGGCCGCGCAGCAGGTCCGGCGGGGCCTCCGGCAGGGCGTAAAAATCGGTCAGCGCCTCTGTGGCCACCGTGATGGCCGTCGTCACCGGCTCCGGGGCCGGCTCGGCCAGCGTCGGAGCGGCAACCGGAACGTCCGCCGTGGCCGCCGGGGCCGGCTCCGGTATTCCGCGAGGCAACGCGCAGGCGGCCAGCGCGGCGCAGAGGCCCAGCAGTACCACCGTTCGATTGATGATCGTCGTATCGGGCAACAACGGCAGCCTCCGTGGCGCGTGGGCCTAGAACTGATCCTTCCACCGCCGGATGGCGGCGAACACTCCGACAGCCGACTCGGACGCGCCCGGGCTGCGGGACTCCGCAGCGGCCCGCACGGCGGGCTCATCCCAGCGAAGGAACGGATTGACCTCCCGCTCGAGAGCCAGGGTGGAGGGAAGGGTGGGCTGGTCGGCCCGGCGGAGCCGACGGGCCTCCTCGGCGTAGTCCGCCAGGGCGCGGTTGGCCGGCTCCACGGCCTGGGCAAAAGCCAGGTTGGCAAGGGTGTACTCGTGGGCGCAGTAGACCCGGGTGTCACCCGGCAGGGCAGCCAGCCGCTCGAGCGATGCCAGCATCTGCTCCGGGGTGCCTTCGAAAAGTCGGCCGCAGCCCGCGCTGAAAAGGGTATCGCCGCAGAACAGTGCGCCATGGCCGTAGTAGGCAATGTGCCCCGCAGTGTGACCGGGAACGTCGAGGACTTCGAAACCGAGATCCAGCGCCGGGATCTCGACCCGGTCGCCGCCGGCCACGCGGCGGGTGACGCCGGCGATGCGCTCCTGCGCGGGCCCGAACACGGGTACCTGCCTGTCAGCGGTAAGCCGCCCGATACCGCCGGCGTGGTCCGGGTGGTGATGGGTGATCAGGATGGCCTCGATGGTCAGGCCCGCTTCGGCCACGGCGGCTTCCACCGGGGACGCATCGCCAGGGTCCACGACGGCGACGCAGTCGGACCGCCGGCCGTGGATCAGCCAGATGTAGTTGTCACGGAATGCCCGGACCGGTGTCACGCGGAGCATCGTCCTAGTCTACGGGTCCGGGCGGCGCTGCGGAACCTCGGAGTCTGTGCGCTGCAGCACACTTCGGCGCCCGCGGAACGTTTCCGCGACCGCGGGGAGCGGTTAAGCTTTCGGCCTATGCCGGTCTATCCCATGGATCTTTCCGAGTGGCTCGCCACCCCCCAGGGGCAGAGGCTTGCCGAAGCGGAGAAGGAGGTCGCCGCCGATGCGCTGCGCCGCGTGTTCGGCGCCCAGTTCCTGCAGGTGGGCGCCTGGGGACCTGCGGATGCCTTCAGCCAGCTGGCAGGCACGGGGCGTCGGGCCGTCTGCGCCGAAGGCCATGCGGCCGGAGTGTCTTTCCTGGCCGAGGACCACCAGCTACCGGTGGCCGGGCACACCGTGGATGCGGTCTTGCTCCCCCATACCCTCGAGCGGTCCCGGGACCCGCACCAGGTGCTGCGGGAGTCCGAGCGCGTGCTTACCGGCGGCGGTCGCCTGTTCGTCCTCGGCTTCGACCCGTTCAGCTTCGCCGGCATGCGCCGGCTTCTCACCCGCGGCGCCTGGCCGCCGGCGGTCAAGCGGCTGGTACCGGAGCGCCGCCTTCGGGACTGGCTGTCGCTGCTGAATTTCGATGTCACCGAGGTGCGGCGTTTTCTCCCGGCCTTCCCCAGCTCGCGCCTTGGCCGGATGGTCTCCTTCCTGCCGGGCTACCACGGCGCCTATCTGCTGGTAGCCGTGAAGCGGGTCCACGTGATCACCTCGGCCCGGAGCCTGTGGCGGAAACCGGCCAGGGTGGGCGGCCTGATCGAGCCCACGACCCGGAACGGGCTGTGACCCGGGTGGAGGCCTATACCGACGGCGCGTGCCGGGGAAATCCCGGTCCTGGCGGCTGGGGCGCCATACTCAGGCACGCCGACCGGGAGAAACTCCTCAAGGGCGGCGAGGCCCTGACGACCAACAATCGAATGGAACTGACGGCGGCTATCCGCGCCCTGGAGGCCCTGAAGCGGCCGTGCCGGGTGGAGCTCTACACCGACTCCCAGTACCTGCGTCTAGGGATCACCCAGTGGCTTGCCGGCTGGAAGCGCAACGGCTGGCGAACGTCCGGGAAAAAACCTGTCAAGAACCAGGACCTGTGGCTCGAACTGGACGCTGCCGCCGCCCGCCATGACGTCCAGTGGCACTGGGTGAAAGGCCACAGCGGGCATCCCGAGAACGAGCGCGCCGACGCCCTGGCCAACGAGGCCATCGACGAGCTGCTGGCTGCCTGAGGTGGCGGTTGCCGGGCAGTCATCGCCCCTCATCCCCGGCCGTTCTCCCCCGGGGGAAGGGGTGAGGACTCTCCGCACCTGCTGGATCGCCTGGCCAGCGCCACCAGGCGGTGCCGCCGGCCCGTGGTTCCCTTCTCCCTCCGGGTGAGAGGGGGCAGGGGTGACGGTGGGCGTGGAGGCGTGCACCGGTGCATTCGGTCGGACGAAACAGGACAATAGGCGGGCGCGGCCCGAGGCAATGAGACTATGAGTACGACCCGACAGATCGTCCTGGACACGGAGACCACCGGGCTGGAGCCTGCCGAGGGGCATCGGATCATCGAGATCGGCTGCGTTGAGCTCGTCAACCGGCGGCCCACGGCGCGGACGTTCCACCAGTACCTGAACCCGGAGCGGGAGATCGACCGGGCGGCCGAGGACGTGCACGGGCTCTCCACCGCGTTTCTCTCGGACAAGCCCCGCTTCCCGGAGATCGTGGAGGATTTCTTCGACTTCGTCCGGGACGCCGAGCTCATCATTCACAACGCCGAGTTCGACCTCGGCTTCCTGGACGCAGAGCTGGCGCGGCTGGACCCACCCGGGCCCGCCATTCGCAGCCTGTGCGGTGTCCTCGACACGCTGATGCTGGCTCGCGAGCTTCACCCGGGCCAGCGCGTGAGCCTGGATGCCCTGTGCAAGCGCTACGAAGTGGACAACTCCGGACGGGACCTCCACGGAGCCCTTCTGGACGCCCAGCTGCTGGCGGACGTCTACCTCGCAATGACCGGCGGCCAGGCGGAGCTGGTCCTGGCCGCGGAGAGCCACAGCCACGACACCGGCGCGGCCGCCGCCGGCCGTATCGACCGCCAGGGTCTGGAACTCGTGGTACGCCGCGCCAGCCCTGAGGAGACGGCGGCACACGAGGCCGCCCTCGACCGACTGGAGGCGGCCAGCGGCGGACGATGCCTGTGGAGACAACTGGGGCACTGAAAGCCCGGAAGCACCGGGATGCCCGGGGGGTGCCGTGGCTGGACTTCGGGGGCCGTGGCCCGGAGCTTCATTTCGCCCACGCCAACGGCTTTCCCCCGGGGGCTTACCGGTCCCTGCTGGAGCGACTGGCGAACGGGCACCGGGTGTTCGCCGTCGGCCACCGGCCCCTCTGGTCCCGCGGCCGGCCGGAATCCGAGCTCCGGCACTGGGATCGCATCGCCGATGACCTGATTGCCTTCCTCGAGGGCTCCGGCCGGGCCCCGGTCGTGGCCGCAGGGCATTCACTGGGAGCGACGGCGAGCATGTTCGCCGCAGTCCGCCGGCCGGAGCTGTTCCAGGCCCTGGTGCTCATCGATCCGGTGTTCCTCGAGCCGGCCACCGCCCTGCTGTTCAACGCAGCACCCCGGTTCGCCCGGGACCGCGTGCCCATCGTCCGCTCGGCGATGCGTCGGCGGCGGCGCTTCGCCGATGCGGCGGAGGCCTTCGCCTATTACCGACCCAAGAAAGTCTTCGCGGGCTTGACGGATCAGGCCCTGGCGGACTACGTGGCGCACGCCCTGGAACCCGACGGGAACGGCGTCCGGCTGGCCTACTCGCCCGAATGGGAGGCCCAGGTCTACCGCCTCGCGCCGTACGTGTGGCGACGGCTCGGCAGGGTGGAGGTCCCCACTCTGGGGATCCGGGGAGCTCACTCCGACACGCTTTCGGCAGCCGGGCTGCACCGCTGGCGCAAGATCCAGCCGAAGGCGGAACTTCACGAGATACCCGGCGCAGGCCACCTCGTGCCCCTGGAAGCCGCCGACGCGGTGGCGGCGCTGGTCACGAGCTTCACCGCCCGCCTGCCGGGCTGAGCACCGGCCTGCCTCGGCGCGGCACCGGCCGGTCTCAGATGTAGTAGGCGACGATGAACACGGCCAGCAGCAGGGCCACCCAGAGGACCATGCTTCCGGTAGGCCAGGTGCGGGCCAGGGTCCCGCTGGCGCCGTGGTGCCGTCGCAGGAAGTCGTCGGCCCGGCTCATCTGGCGGGATGCGAAAGCACGTCCGCCGCGGAACACCGGCTGGAGGCCGTTGATGATGGCGCCCACGACGGAGGGGATCAGCCGCCGCCACAGCCAGTCCGCATCCAGGTTGATGGCCCGGACCTCCGCGGGATAGGCGCCCGTGCGCATCATCCAGAACACCGCCAGCGCGCCGAATGTCAGCAGCTGCAGCTGCACGATGACATGGGTGAGGTCGTAGGGGGAGTAGTCCACCGGGTAGGGCAGGAGCTGGTACAGCATCGCCGGATAGCAGCCAATCGCCACGCAGAGGACCGCCGAGACCGTCATGGCCAGCCGCATGTTCAGCGGGGGCTCGCGAGCATCAATGCCCTGGTCGTGGGCGAAGAAGGCGAAGAACGGGATCTTTATACCCGCGTGCTCGAGTACGCCCACCGAGGCGAACAGCAGGAACAGCCAGACCACCGTGCGCTCCTGCTCCAGGGCAGCGGTCATGATCATGCTCTTGCTGACGAACGCGGAGAACAGCGGCACTGCCGAAATGGACAGGGCACCGATGATGCACAGCACGGTGGTGACCGGCATTTTCTTGTACAGGCCGCCCAGGTCGGACGCCCGGGTACGGCCGGTCACGTACATGACCGCGCCCATGGCCATGAAAAGCAGGCCCTTGAAGAGTACGTCGTTGAAGGCGTGGGCGACGGCACCGTTCATGGCCAGGCTTGAGCCCAGCCCGATGCCGCACACCATGAACCCCAGCTGGTTGATCATGCTGTAGGACAGCACCCGCCGCAGGTCGTTCTCGATCACGGCGAAGAAGATGGGGAAGAAGGTCATGGCCACGCCGATGTAGACCAGCGGCTCGGCGCCCGGGAAGCCCCGGGCCAGCGTGTAGACGGCCACCTTCGTGGTGAACATGCACAGGAACACCGTGCCCGTCTCCGTGGCCTCGGGGTAAGCGTCCGTCAGCCAGGTGTGCAGCACCGGGAATCCGGCTTTCAGCCCGAGCCCGATGAAGATGAACCAGGCCCCCGCGGCGTCCAGCCGAAGGGCCGTAAAGTCCGCCTGCCCCGTCTCCACGATGTGGATGACGATGCCCACGAGCAGCAACATGCCCGAAAGGACCTGCAGCAGCAGGTAGCGGATGCCGGCGGCGTTGGCCGCCGGCGTGCGCCGGGCCCAGATCAGGAACACGGAGCTGAGCGCCAGGCCCTCCCAGAACAGGAACAGCGTGATGAGATCGCCGGCGAAGACCGCGCCCAGGGCGCTGCCGGCATAGAGCATGGCGGCGACGTGTTGCAGGGTGTCCCTCACGTGGAGGGCATACAGGATGGCGATGAGGCTGCCCAGGCAGAACAGCCAACCGAAGAGCATGGAAAGCGAGTCCACCTCGTAAAGCGCCAGCGGCAGGCCGAACAGGCTTGTTTCCAGGTGGAGGCCCGGCGTGGTGTTCCACAGCAGCCAGGCGGCGACGAAGGGCGCCGCCAGCATGATGGCGGAACGAAGGACGCCCCGGGTGACTGCGGCCAGGAGACCGGCAGCGAGGAAGACGACGAAGGGCGGGAGACTACTCAGGCCGCTCATAGTAGTTCTCACGTCGCATCACCAGCTTGCGCAGCTTCTTCGCCAGCACGATGAGAAGCACGATGCCGGTGAATCCCCACAGGGGATAAAAGCCAAGCAGTCCTTCGAGGAAAAAGCTGACGTGCTTGTGCCAGATTTCCGCCAGAGACAGGAAATCCAGGGCCAGGAGGATCACGCAGACGAACACCAGTGCGCGCCACAGGCGTTCCACGTTCTCCTTCCTGTCCAGCCAGCCCTTGTTCTCGGAATTCGGGTCCTTCACTTCAGGATCCTCCAGTCGGCGGCGCCGCCGGCGATGTCCGCGGCCAGTCGATAAAGGGTGTCCGGCCACAGGAACAGCGCCAGACAGCCCAGGCTCGTGACCACCATGGCCAGAAGCATGGGCCACGGGGCCTCGCCGGCGTGGATTTCTTCCTTCGCAGTGACGAAAAAGCCCCGGACAGGGATTTCGAGCAGGTACCAGATGTTCATCAGGGAGCTCGCGACCAGGACGCCGGCGATCCAGAGCTTGTCCGCCTCAAGGGCGCCCAGCATCAGGAAGAACTTGCTCCAGGTGCCTCCGGCCGGCGGCAGACCGATGATCGACAGGCTGCCGACCAGGAAGGCGGCCATGGTCCAGGGCATGTGTCGCCCCAGCCCGTCCAGCTGGCTGACCCTGGAACGGTGGGCCGCCACCAGGAAGGCGCCGGCGCAGAAGAACAGCGTGATCTTGCCGAAGGCGTGCATGGCGATGTGCATGGCCGCGCCCGTGACCGCGAGACTGGTGGCCAGCAGCGCACCTGCGACGATGTAGGACAGCTGGCTGATGGTGGAGTAGGCCAGCCTCGCTTTCAGGTTGTCCCGGGTGATGGCCACCACCGAGGCGGCCAGGATAGTGAAGGTGGCCACGCCCAGCAGCCAGTCCGCGGCGGACAGCCCCGCGAGAAAATCGAGCCCGAAGATGTAGACACAGATCTTGAGGATGGCGAAAACGCCGGATTTCACGACCGCCACTGCGTGAAGCAGGGCGCTGACCGGTGTGGGCGCGACCATGGCCGCCGGCAGCCAGCGGTGGAAGGGCATGACCGCGGCCTTGGCAATGCCGAACACGTAGAGCGCCAGGAGAGCGGCGGCGATCGGGCCGTCGGCCCGGCCCGCCAGGATTCCTCCGTCAGTGAAATCCACCGAGCCGGTGAGCGTCCAGGTCCAGACGATCGCCAGAAGCTGCAGGCCGATGGAGGTACTCATCAGGATACCCAGGTAGACCCGTCCGGCCCGCTTCGCCTCCGGCGTCCCGGCGTGGGTCACCAGGGGATAGGTGGCCAGGGACAGGACCTCGTAGGCGACGAAGAGCGTGATGAGGTTCCCGGCGAAGGCCACCGCCAGGGCCGCGGCGATGGACACCGCGAACGCTGCGTAGAAGCGGGTCTGGTCGTGTTCCCCGTGGGACCGCATGTAGCCGACCGCATAGACCGTGGTCACGATCCACAGGAAACTGGCTACCAGGGCGAAAATCATGCCCAGCGGCTCCAGGGAGAAGACCAGGGGCAGCCCCGGGAACATCTCGGTCAGAACCACCGTGGGCCGGTCCCCGGCGAGCACTCCGGGAAGAAGGCTGACCACGAGAAGGCAGGTGGCGCCGGCGGCCAGCAGGGTGACGGTCTCCCGGAGGTTGGGCCAGCGCCCGGCCAGCACGATGGGGACTGCCGCCAGGGCGGGCAGGAACACCGCCAACTGCAGGGCGGTCTCCGGCCTCATCCGGCGAACCTTATCAGGCTGCGGGCCGCCTGTTCGGCCACGCCCACGGTGAGGCGGGTGTTGACGCCGAACCAGAGGTTCGCCAGCACCAGCAGCCACAGCGGCAGGAGCAGGGACAGCGGTGCCTCCCGGGCCTCGATGGTGTCTGTCCCGGGCTCACGGAACCAGGCGGCTTCCACCACCCGCCAGACGTACACCACCGCCAGCACCGACGCCGCCAGCACGAACACCGCGAGGGGCCATAATCCCTCGCCCAGCAGCGCCTGTACCAGGTACCACTTGCTCACGAACCCGGTGGTCAACGGCACGCCGATGAGCGACAGTCCTGCCAGCACCATGGCCGCAAAGGTCCAGGGCATGCGCCGGCCGATCCCGGACAGGTCGTCGATGGCCACCGATCCGATCCGGTAGAAGAAACAGCCCATGGCCATGAACAGCGCGCCTTTCATCAGCGCATGGTTGAACAGGTGCAGGAGGCTGGCCGTCAGGCCGGCCACCGTGTCCAGGGAGATGCCCAGAACGATGTAGCCGATCTGGGCCACGCTGGAATAGGCGAGCATCCGCTTGATGTCCCGCTGGAAGATGGCCACCGCGGATGCGCTGAGCATGCCGGCAATGGCCAGCACCATGGCAATCTTGCCGAACGGCAGGTCCTGATAAGCCACTCCCTCCCCGAAGACCGAGAAGATGAACCGCACGAGGGCGTACACGGCCACCTTCGTGGAGGTGGCCGCAATGAAGACGGTGGCCGCGCTGGGGGCGTAGGCGTAGGCGTTCGGCAGCCACAGGTGCAGGGGGAACATGGCCAGCTTCAGGCCGATGCCCACGACGATGAACGCAAACGCCGTGTGTTCCGTGCGGAGCTGGGTGACGTTGGGCAGCCGGCTGGCCAGGTCTGCCATGTTCAGCGTGCCCGTGATGACGTACAGCAGGCCGACGCCGATCAGCAGGAACGTACCGCCGATGGTCCCCATGATCAGGTACTGGAAGGAAGCGGTCAGCGCCCGGCGATCCCTGCCCATGCTGATGAGGACGTAGGTGGACAGGGAAGAGATTTCCAGGAATACGAAAACGTTGAAGGCGTCCCCGGTGACGGTAATGCCCGAAAGCCCGGCGAAACACAGCATCAGCAGGGTATAGAAATGGCCGATCTTCTCCGCGGGGATCTCGTCCGCCACGCTCCGGACGGACCAGGGCAGGGTGACAGCGGCCATGCCGGTGACGATCAGGAGGACGAAGCCGCTGGCCGCGTCGACGCGGTACTCGATGCCCCACGGCGCGGCCCAGCCGCCGAGAGCATAGGAGATAACCCCCTGGGCCATGACCTCGCCGAGCAGGCTGATGGCGACGAAGAAAGCGGCCAGCGCCGCGACGGAGGCGAGTATCCAGGCCCGCCGGCCCAGGAGGAGGCACAGGGGCGCGGAAAGCAGCGGTACCACCACTGCCAGTACGGGCAGGTGGGGGCGAAGCGCTTCGAGAAATTCGCTCAAAACGACTCGTCCTGGGCGTGGATCTCGTCTTCCTCGATGGTCCCGTAGGCCTCGCGGATTCTCACGATCAGGGCCAGCGCCACGGCGGTCGTGGCAACGCCCACGACGATGGCCGTGAGTATCAGGACGTGGGGCAGGGGGTTGGAGTAGACCACCGCCTCTTTCACGAGGATGGGGACGGTGCCGCCGGTGACCACGCCCATGCTGATGTACAGCATGAACACCGACACCTGGAAGATGTTCAGCCCGGCAACTTTCTTCACCAGGTTGCTCTGGGAGATCACGATGTAGAAGCCGATCATGGCCAGCAGGATCGCGATCTCGTAGTTGTAGAGGCTCAGGAACTTCACGGGGCGCGCTCCTCGGGCCGGCCGGCGAACGCGAAGTAGATGAGCAGCATGGTCGAGGCCACCGTCATGCCCACCCCCATTTCCACCAGCAGGATGCCCAGGTGCTGGCCGTGGACCGGGTCATGGGACAGCACGTTGTAGTCCAGGAAGTTGCCCCCCAGGGCGATCGTGGTCAGCCCGACACCGCCGTAGAGCAGCACGCCGCTGGCCGCCAGGACGCGCAGCACGCGGGGCGAGACGGCCCGCTGTGCCGCGTCCAGTCCCAGGACCAGGGAATACAGGATGATGGCGGCGGCGAAGATCACCCCGGCCTGGAAGCCGCCGCCGGGGCTGTAGTCCCCGTGGAACTGCACGTAAAGGGCGAAGAGCATGATCACCGGGATGACCATCTTGGCGATGACCCGAAGGACCACGTGATGCTTCATGCCTGGTCTTCTTCCTCGTCCTCTTCGTCTTTTTCGTCTCGGCGCCGCATCATGCCGGCGGTGGCGCCCAGCAGTGCCAGCACTCCGACCCCGGCGGTGAAAATGACCGTGGTCTCGCCGAGGGTGTCATAGCCCCGGTAGCTGGCCAGGACGGAGGTCACCACGTTGGGGATGCCGATCTCCTCGCCTGACTGCTGCAGGTAGCGGTCCGCCACGTGGCGATGGATGGGCGCGTCGGGGTCTCCCAGGGCGGGAAGGTCATCGGTCCCGTAGACCAGGGCGGCGCCGGTGATCCAGACCACCAGCAGGGGCACCAGGGGGTTCCGGCGGGATTCAGGCTCGCATTCCCTGGCGGTGCGTGTCAGCGTCGCCAGGAACAGGATGGTGGAGATGCCCGCGCCCACGGCGGCTTCCGTGAACGCCACGTCGGCGGCGTCCATGATGGTGAAAAGCCCGGCCGACAGCAGGCTGAACAGGCTGAACAGCATGGCAACGCCGAACAGGTCCCGCATGCGCAGGATGGCGATGGCGATGAGTGCCAGGAACGAGAACAGGATGATGTCGACCGCGGCGATCACGGCGGCGTGCCTCCGCCTTCAGATTCCTCCTCAGCGTCGGTCTGGCCGTGGCTGAGGATGGGCTTCTCGCCGCCGTGCAGGGCGGCCTTGGCCAGGGCGTGGGACGCCGTGGGCGTTGTGAGGAAGAGGAAGATCACCAGAAACAGTAGCTTCACGGTAATCAGCGTGAAGCCGGACTGGAGCATGAGCCCGGCGATGATCATGGGCGCGCACATGGTGTCGGTCATGCCTGCCGCGTGGATCCGGGTGAAGAAGTCCGGAAAACGCAGCAGCCCGATGCCGCCGATGATGCCGAATGTCCCGCCCACCACGATCAGGACCCAGCTGATGACGTCCAGAGCCAGGTCCATCAGTCCTCGCTCCTGCCCGGGTGGCCCAGTTCGCCGTACTCGAAGTACTTCAGCACGGCGATCACGCCGATGAAGTTGATCAGGGCGTAGACCAGGGCGATGTCCAGCATGTCCGGACGGTCGTCCAGGAAGGCCACGGCGGAAATCAAAAGCACCGTCTTGGTGCCGAAGACGTTTACCGCGAGAATGCGGTCATAGACGGTAGGGCCCAGGAGGGCCCGGGCGATGGCCAGAGCCATGGTCACCAGGATGGCAATAATCGCGGCGGTGAACATTCAGGCTGAGCCCTCCGCGCGACTGACCCGTGCGTCCATCCGGCCGGTCTGCAGGTCTTCGGCGGTTTCCGCGGACAGGGCGTGGACCTCGAACCGGTCGCCCCGGACGTCGATAGTGACGGTCCCCGGCGTGAGCGTGATGCCGTTGGCGTAGACAACCCGGCCCAGCACCGTCTTCTGGCTTGCCCGCACCTGGAACCAGGTCGGGCTGATGGGCATGGACGGGGACAGGATGCGCCGGGCCACGTCCAGATTGGCCTTGCAGATCTCCCAGGCCATCCACGGCCAGAAACTCACGTAGCGCAGGCCGGCCAGCACCGGATGGCTCTCCTGGTCGGTCACGTCCATGCGCCAGGCCAGCCATACGCACAGGACGACCGATGCAGCGCCGAGGCCCAGCAGCAGCGGTTCAGTGTGACCGGACAACAGGAACCACACCGCGGCCAGGCCGAGGCCGAGCAGGAGGTATTGGGTCGGCTTGTTGTCCAGAAGCTCCCCCGGTCAGCTTGAGAGTTGTTCTTGCGGGCGTTCGGACTTCCGGTTCCGGATGATAGCGGCACTGCCCCCTTCTCACCAACGCCGCCGCCGTCCGTGGAGCCCGGCCGTTGCCAAATTCCTCTGCCCGCGGCCGGGGACGCGGAATCCGGACAGCCCCGGGGCACCGGCAGCGCCGCCTGTGACCTGCGTCCTTTGTGGGCGCTGACCCACCCAAAGTAGAATCCGCGAGTTGCGGTGACTTTCCCGGATGCCGTGAGGCCTGACCCGTCAGCCGGCGCGCCTGCCGGTATGCCAGCCGAGGAGCGAAAAACTGGAATGAAGAATCTGCCGTCTCTGGACCAGGTCCGGATCGGGATTATCGGCCTGGGCTACGTCGGTCTGCCCCTGGCGGTGGCCTTCGGCCGGAAGTTCCCCACGGTGGGCTTCGACGTGAACGCCGAGCGGGTGGCCGGGCTCCGGGAAGGGCGTGACGAGACCCTGGAGGTCTCGGCCGCCGAGCTTGCTTCGGCCAGCCACCTGGCGTACTCCGACGATGCGGGGGCCCTGGCCGACTGCAATATCTACGTGGTCACGGTGCCGACCCCCATCAATCGCGCCAAGAACCCGGACCTGGGGCCGCTGAAGGCCGCCAGCCGGACCGTGGGTGGGCTGCTCAAGCCCGGCGACGTGGTGGTCTACGAGTCCACGGTGTATCCCGGCGCCACGGAGGAGGTCTGCGTCCCCATCCTGGAGGGGCACTCGGGCCTGAAGTTCAACCAGGATTTCTTCGCAGGGTACAGTCCGGAGCGAATCAACCCCGGCGACAAGGACCATCGGGTTGAGAATATTCTCAAGGTGACGGCCGGTTCCACACCCGAGGCGGCGGACCTGGTAGACGAGCTCTACCGGGCGGTCATCACCGCCGGCACGCACCGTGCGTCCAGCATCAAGGTAGCGGAGGCAGCGAAGGTCATCGAGAACACCCAGCGGGACGTGAACATCGCGCTCATCAACGAGCTGGCGATGATCTTCACGCGGCTTGGGATCGATACCCTGGAGGTGCTGGAGGCCGCCGGCACCAAGTGGAACTTCCTGCCCTTCCGGCCGGGACTGGTCGGGGGCCACTGCATCGGCGTGGATCCCTACTACCTGACCCACAAGAGCCAGGAAATCGGTTACCACCCGGAGATGATCCTGGCCGGGCGCCGGATTAACGACAACATGGGAATTTTCGTCGCAGGCCAGGTGATCAAACTCATGATCCGGAGGCGTATCCCGGTAAGGGGCAGCCGGATCCTGGTCATGGGCCTGACGTTCAAGGAAAACTGCCCCGACATTCGCAACACCAAGGTCGTGGACCTGGTCCGTGAGTTCGAGTCCCTGGGGGTCGAAGTGGACGTTCACGATCCCTGGGTGGACGTGCCGGAGGTCCGCGAGGAATATCACATCCATCCTGTCGCGGAGCCGGCCCAGGGCCAGTACGACGCCGTGGTGATCGCCGTGGCCCACCGGCAGTTCGTGGACATGGGCGCGGAGGCCATACGCCGGCTCGGACGGGAGAATGCCGTGATCTATGACGTGAAGTACATTCTTCCGGCGGATGCGGTGGACGGTCGGCTTTGAGCGTCGGGCAGGGCACATGGGACTGGCGGGAGCGCACGGCGGGGAGTCAGGCGGGCGTTGTAAGCAGAGATCAACAATACTAGGAACAGAACAATGAAAATCCTCGTGACCGGCGCCGCCGGCTTTATCGGGTTCAGCACCGCTCGCAAGCTGCTGGAGCGGGGCGACGAGGTCGTCGGCCTGGACAATCTCAACGAGTATTACGACCCGAATCTCAAGCGGGCCCGGCTGACTCACCTGGAGGACGCCGCTGGCTGGCGGTTCGTGAAGCTGGACCTGGCGGACGGGCCAGGCATGCAGCAGCTGTTCCGGGACGAGAAGTTTGACCGGGTGGTGCACCTGGGTGCCCAGGCGGGCGTGCGCTACTCCATCGAGAACCCGCTGGCCTACGTGGACAGCAACCTCGTGGGACACACCAATGTGCTGGAGGGCTGTCGGCACGGAGGTGTCGAGCACCTGGTCTACGCGTCCACGAGCTCGGTCTACGGCGCTAACACGAAGATGCCGTTCTCGGTCCACCAGAACGTGGACCATCCCCTGTCCTTCTACGCTGCCACCAAGAAGGCCAACGAGCTGATGGCCCACACCTACTCGGCCCTTTACCAGCTGCCGACGACGGGGCTTCGCTTCTTCACCGTCTACGGGCCCTGGGGCCGTCCGGACATGGCCCTGTTCAAGTTCACCAAGGCCATCCTGGAAGACAAGCCCATCCAGGTCTTCAATTTCGGCCACCATCGCCGTGATTTCACCTACATAGACGACATTGTCGAAGGCATCATCCGGGCCATGGACCGGGTCGCCAGCCCCAACCCGGAGTGGGACAGCGACGACCCGGACCCGGGGACGAGCTTCGCACCCTACCGGATATACAACATCGGCAATCAGGGCCCGGTCGAGCTGATGCACTACATCGCGGTCCTGGAGGAGTGCCTTGGAAAGAAAGCTGAGAAGGAGCTCCTGCCGATGCAGCCGGGCGACGTCCCCGACACCTGGGCGGACGTGGACGCCCTGGTAGAGGACGTGGGCTACCGGCCTGCCACGCCGGTGGAGGAGGGCGTGGCGCGGTTCGTCGACTGGTACATGTCGTATTACCGTAACGCCTGACCGACATGCTCGGCAGAACCGGACTGTCCGGCCGAGGAAAGGGAGAAACGTCATGAAGATGAAGCCCGGCAGCTGGCCGAAGGGACTCAAGGCCTGGAAGGCGCTGAAAGACCACGCGAAGAGCGACATCCGCGACCGGCATCTCCGGGACGTGACCCGGAGCGATTCGGTAAATTCTCCGTCGAGGCCGATAGCCTCCTGCTGGACTATTCCAGTAACCGGGTCACGCGTAAGACCATGCGCCAGCTCGTCCGGCTGGCCAGAGAGGCCCGGCTGGAGGCCATGCGAGAGCGGATGTTCGCCGGTGAGCCCATCAACAACACGGAAGGGCGCGCCGTGCTGCACGTGGCCCTGCGCTCGGACCGGGACGATCCCTACACCGTCGGCGAAATGGACGCGACGGCGGCGGTCCACGAGGTCCTGGACCGGATGGACGCCTTCGTGCGCGCGGTTCATTCCGGCCAGTATGCGGCCCACGGGACCGGGGGAAGGTTCACCGACGTGGTGAATATCGGCATCGGCGGCTCCGACTTGGGGGTAGCCATGGTCGTGGAAGCCCTGGCCAACTACCGCGTGCCGGACGTGCGGGTTCACTGCGTGTCTAACATCGACGGCACCCAGCTCGGCGACGTCCTGGACCAGATCGATCCGTCCAAGACACTGTTCGTGGTCTGCTCCAAGACGTTCACGACCCTGGAAACTCTCACCAACGCCCGGGCGGCCCGCGCCTGGTTCGTCGGCCGGATGGGCGAAGAGGCGGTCGGCACCCACTTCGTGGGCGTGTCCACGAACCACGAGGCGATGGACGAGTTCGGCATCTCGCCCCACCTGCGGTTCGGGTTCTGGGACTGGGTAGGCGGCAGGTATTCACTGTGGTCCGCCGTCGGCCTGTCCATCGCCCTCGGGGTAGGGATGGACAACTTCCGGGCCCTGCTGGCCGGCGCCCGGGCCATGGACCGGCACTTCCGGGACGCGCCCCTGGAGGACAACCTGCCCGTTCTCCTGGGGCTGCTGTCGGTCTGGAACACGGACTTCCTCGGCTGCGAAAGCCACGCGGTCCTTCCCTATGACAACCGCCTCGCCCGCCTGCCCGCCTACCTGCAACAGCTGCATATGGAGTCCAACGGCAAGCGGGTGCGCCGGGACGGGAAGAAGATCGGGGTGCCCACCGAGCCGGTCCTGTGGGGCGAGCCCGGCTCCAACGCCCAGCACAGTTTCTACCAGCTTCTGCACCAGGGAACCCGTGCCGTGTCCGTGGACTTCCTGGCGCCGGTGACGGGCTCGGGGATGACCCAGGCCCAGCAGGATCTTGCCCTGGCCAACATGCTCGCCCAGGCCCAGGCGCTGGCCCACGGTGTCTCGGAGTCCGAGCTCAAGGCGTCTCTGCTCCCCCCTCCCTCCGAGGAAGAGGGGCCGGGGCTGAGGGCGGAGGACCTCGTTCCCCACAAGGTGCATCCCGGCAACCGGCCCAGCACCACCATCCTGTTCCCAAGGCTGGATCCGGAGACCCTGGGCAAGCTGCTGGCCCTTTACGAGCACAAGGTGTTCACCGAGAGCGTCATCTGGGGGATCAATGCCTTCGACCAGTGGGGCGTCGAACTGGGCAAGAAGCTCGCGAAGGACCTGGCCGGTGCGGTGGCGGACCCGGAGAGCTACGAGGGCGGGGATTCGTCCACCCGGGGGCAGCTGTCGGCGATCCAGCGCTGGCGGAGCTGACTGACGGCCGACTGGCCGGGGCGTCGGCTCCGGTCGACCGGAAGGGCCCGGATTTCGGCAGGGACATCTTCTTGCCCAGTTCGGATCCGCCGTGACGGGGACAGGATGCTTCTG
Source organism: Gammaproteobacteria bacterium (assembly GCA_037383845.1). GTDB lineage: Bacteria > Pseudomonadota > Gammaproteobacteria > Steroidobacterales > XN24 > JARRON01. The sequence goes on along the minus strand of JARRON010000029.1, from coordinate 148 downwards.
ACCCCTGTCGGCCGGAGTGGAGCCCATAGGGCAAGGGGTTCCCGGCCTGTGCCCCCCTTGCTCGTCCGCCGCGACCTGTGGGCGTGACAGCCGCCCCTGAGCCCCGAGGGAAGAGCAGTCCAGGTGAGGGCGTGGCGGCCTGGCAGTC
>JARRON010000028.1:6065-53625 GCA_037383845.1 Gammaproteobacteria bacterium | reverse complement strand
GCGCGGCGTCTGCGGCCTGCGGGCGAGCGGTTGGCACCCCTCACCCCCTTCTTCGCTCGGACGGGGAGGGGGGAGATGGCTGGCCTGTGCAGGTGGGCGTCGGCGGCGCTCGGTGCGCGGCGTCTGCGGCCTGCGGGCGAGCGGTTGGCACCCCTCACGCCCTTCTCCGCTCGGACGGGGAGGAGGGAGATGGCTGGCCTGTGCGGGTGGGCGCTGGCGGCGCTCCGTGCGCGGGGTCTGCGGCCCGCCGGAGCACGGCCTGATTTCCGTGGGCGGGCCTTATACGTGGGCCAGCCGGTTGACGGCCTGTCGGGTCGTCCATCATTCCTGTGTTTTTCCGCGCCTGAGCCCCGGCAGAAAGCGGCTGCCTCCGATCCCGGCGGCGTGTTGCAGGCCTCCCGATCCAGCCGGGGGCCGCTTGCGGTCCCCTCTCCCCGCCGGGGTGAGGGGCGGGGGTGCGGGGTGGCGGTCTCTCGCGGTCTTGCGCGGGGCGGGCGGGCGTTTCCCAGACCCGCAGCCCGTCTCCCCGGCGTACGGTGGTCGCTGCCCGCCGAACTGCCGGGGACGGGGGCCGGGATGGGGCGGCTGCGGCCGAGCCTGGCGGCTTGCTCGAGGCCTCCCGGTCCACGCCGGCGTATCCCTGGCGTTCCCCTCTCCCCGCTGGGGAGAGGGGCAGGGGTGAGGGGATGAGGGGAGCAAGCGTCCGTTCCCCGGCGCGCCGCTCCCGATGCCCGCTTTCTCCCGCGGAGTCGGGCGGAGGTCAGGGACCGGCGGCAGCCTCCCCTTCGCGCGGCTGGCGGCAGGTGAGGAGGCCGGGCTGCGGGGGACCGTGCAAATTGCCGCACCTGCGAAAAGCCTTTATACTCCCTCGGCTTCCACGAGCCCTATCCAGGCCGGACGGCCGGCATGTCGAGACTGGTCAGGTCAGTGCCCGGAAAAATTCTCGCCGGGCAGGCGGCGGTCACTGCCGCAGCAGCACTGCTGGCCCTGTTCGCAGGCGGCGCAGACGCCGCGATGGGTGCTTTTGTGGGGGGTGGCATCAGCCTGGTGCTGACGGCCTGGACCGCCCTGAGGACTTTCTCGGTCGGGCCGGAGGCCGGCGCGCAGGCAATGCTCTCAGCCTTCGTTCGGGCGGAGGCCATGAAAATCGTGATGGCTGTGGTGCTGTTTTCGGCCGCAGCTATTTTTTTGAGCCACGTGTACGTCCCGCTGGTGATGACCTTCGTGGCAACACTCCTGGTGAACTGGCTGGCGCTTTTGTTCACCCGGCGTGACCCGGCGGGCTTTGGTGGATGACGGCTATGGCAGGCAAGTCACCGACGGAATACGTTCAGCATCACCTGGAGCACCTTTCCACCGGAGAGGGCTTCATGACGGTGCACTGGGACACCCTGTTCTTCTCCTGGCTCACCGGGCTGATCTTCCTCGGCATCTTTGTTTTCGCGGCCCGCCGCGTGACCTCCGGGGTCCCCGGAGGACTGCAGAATTTCGTCGAGGTCACGCTGGACTTCATCGATAACTCGGTGAAAGAGGCTTTCCACGGACCCCGGGAGTTTGTGGCGCCGCTGGCGCTGACCATTTTTGTCTGGGTCCTGTTCTGGAACCTGATGGACCTCATCCCGGTGGACCTGCTGCCCAATCTGGCGGCGGCCGTGGGCATCGACTACCTGAGGGTCGTCCCCTCCGCGGACATGAACGCCACCTTCGGCCTGTCACTGACCGTGCTCGCGCTGATCATCATTTACAGCATCAAGGGCAAGGGCGTCGGCGGCTTCACCAAGGAACTGCTGTTCCATCCGTTCGGAAAGAACGTGCTGCTGATCCCGTTCAACCTGATCCTCAACACGGTTGAGCTCATCGCCAAGCCCGTGTCGCTGGCCCTCCGGCTCTTCGGCAACCTTTACGCCGCCGAGATGATTTTTATCCTGATCGCCATGCTGCCTTTCTGGGCCCAGTGGGTCCCGGGATCGGCCTGGGCGATCTTCCACATTCTCGTAATCCCGCTGCAGGCGTTCATTTTCATGACGCTGACCATCGTCTACCTGTCGCTGGCCTACGAGAAGCACTGATTTCACCCCTGTAGAACCTGCCTCCTACGGAGATTTGAGACCATGGAAGCTCTGATTGCACAAGTTCAGTCCTGGACCGCGCTCGCCGTCGGGCTGATCTTCGCCTTCGCGGCCCTCGGCACGGGCATCGGTTTCGGCCTGCTCGGCGGAAAGTTCCTGGAGGGCGCCGCCCGCCAGCCCGAGATGGCCGCCATGCTGCAGACGCGGATGTTCATCGTTGCCGGCCTGCTGGACGCCCTGGCCATTATCGGTGTTGCCTTCGCGGCCCTGCTGCTGTTCGCGAACCCGCTCCTGGCCGCGCTGGGGGGCTGACGGCTCCCGGGGCTCAAGGCCTTGGAAGACCCTTCCCACCTAGCTTAGGGAGACTTCAACCGTGGGCATCAATCTGACGCTCGTCGGCCAGATGCTGACCTTCCTGGTCTTCATCTGGTTCACGAAGAAGTTCGTCTGGCCGCCGGTCATGAAGGCCATGGAGGAGCGGCGGGCCAAGATCGCCGATGGCCTGGCCGCCGCCGAGCGTGGCCAGAAGGCACTCGAGGAGGCGGACGCCCAGGTGGCGGAGCGCCTTCGCGAGGCCCGCCAGCAGGCTTCCCAGATCATCGAGCAGGCGGAGCGCCGCGGCAGCGAGATCGTTGACGAAGCCCGGGAGGAGGCCCGGCAGCAGGGCGAGCGCATGCTTGCGCAGGCCCAGGCCGAGATCGAGCAGGAGACCCATCGCGTTCGCGAGTCCCTGCGCGGCGAGGTTGCCGCCATCGCCCTGGCGGGCGCCCAGGAGATCCTCGAGAAAGAGATCGATCCGGGTTCGCACCGGGAGCTCCTCGACAAGCTGGCCAGCCAGCTCTAGCCGGCCAGAGGGACCTGAGTCATGGCGGAAAAGACAACAGTCGCAAGACCCTACGCCAGGGCCGTCTTCGAGATCGCCCGGGACAGCGACACGCTGTCTGCCTGGTCCGACTTCCTGGAGCGGGCGAAACTCGTGGTCGCCGACGAGCGCATCCACGAGCTTATCGGCAACCCGGCAATCTCGCGCCATGACCTCGGGGACTTGCTCATCGAGCTTTGCGGCGATGCCGCGGGCGAGCAGGGAGCAAACTTCATCAAGCTGCTGGCAGAGAACGGCCGCGTCGCGTACGTGCCCGAAATCGCCGCCGAGTTCGAGGAGCTCAAGGCAGAAGCCGAGAACGTCGTCGACGTCACCATTACCTCGGCCGTGCCGCTGGACGACGACCAGAGAGGCCGCTTCGCCGCCAGTCTCCGCCAGCGCCTGGGCCGGGATGTCCGGCTTCACCTGGAGACCGATTCCAGCCTGATCGGCGGCGCCGTCGTCCGGGCCGGCGACCTTGTCATCGACGGCTCAGTCCGCGGACGCCTGCAGCGCCTGTCCGGCGCCGTAACGCACTAAAGGATTCACCGACATGTCCATCAAGGCATCCGAAATCAGCGACCTGATCAAGGAACGCATCAAGAATTTCCAGTCCGCCACGGAGGCGCGGCACGTTGGGACCGTGGTCTCGGTGACCGACGGCATCGTGCGCATCCACGGACTGGAGGACGCCGCCTACGGCGAAATGCTTGAGTTCCCCGGCGATACCTTCGGGCTGGCCCTGAACCTGGAGCAGGACTCAGTGGGCGCCGTGGTGCTGGGCGACTACCTGCACATCTCCGAGGGCGACACGGTCAAGACCACCGGCCGCATCCTCGAGGTCCCCGTGGGTGAAAGTCTGCTCGGCCGCGTCGTCAATCCCCTGGGCGTGCCACTGGATGGCAAGGGTCCCATCGAGACGGAGCTGACCTCGGCCATCGAGAAGGTCGCCCCGGGCGTCATCACCCGCCAGTCCGTCAGCCAGCCCGTGCAGACCGGCCTCAAGTCTGTGGACTCCATGGTGCCAATCGGCCGGGGCCAGCGTGAGCTCATCATCGGCGACCGCCAGACCGGCAAGACCGCCGTCGCCGTGGACACGATCATCAACCAGCGCGACACCGGCGTGAAGTGTATCTACGTCGCCGTGGGCCAGAAGCAGTCGTCCATCGCCGGCGTGGTCCGCAAGCTGGAGGAATTCGGCGCCCTGGATCACACCATCATCGTGGCCGCGCCTGCTGCCGAGTCCGCCGCCCTGCAGTACGTTGCGCCCTACGCGGGCTGCGCCATGGGCGAGTACTTCCGGGACAAGGGTGAAGACGCCCTGATCATCTACGATGACCTGACCAAGCAGGCCTGGGCCTACCGCCAGGTCTCCCTGCTGCTGAAGCGCCCGCCGGGACGCGAGGCCTATCCTGGCGATGTCTTCTATCTCCACTCCCGGCTGCTGGAGCGGGCCGCCCGCGTCAACGCCGAGTACGTGGAGAAGATGACCGACGGCAAGGTGAAGGGGAAGACCGGGTCGCTGACGGCACTGCCCATCATCGAGACCCAGGCCGGCGACGTCTCGGCGTTCGTTCCGACCAACGTGATTTCCATCACCGACGGCCAGATCTACCTGGAGACGGACCTGTTTAACGCCGGTATCCGGCCGGCCATCAACGCCGGCCTGTCGGTGTCCCGCGTGGGCGGCGCCGCCCAGACGAAGATTATCAAGAAGCTGGGCGGTGGCATCCGCCTGGCGCTGGCCCAGTACCGCGAGCTGGCGGCGTTCGCCCAGTTCGCCTCGGACCTGGACGAGGCCACCCGTAAGCAGCTCGCCCGGGGCGAGCGGGTCACGGAGCTGCTCAAGCAGCCCCAGTACTCCCCCATGTCCGTCGCGGAGATGGCGGTGTCGCTGTTCGCCGTGAACGAGGGCTACCTGGACAAGGTCGAGATCGAGAAGATCGGCGACTTCGAGCGCGCTTTGCACGGCTTCATGAGCTCCAGTCATGCGGATCTCATGGAGAAGGTCAATTCCACCGGCGACTGGAACGACGAAATTTCGGGCGAAATGAGAAAGGCGGTGGAAGAGTTCGTCGCCACCGGCAGCTACTAACGGCCCAGCAACCACTCAGGAGTTCCCATGGCTAACGCCAAGGAAATCCGGACACAGATCAAGTCCATCCGCAACACGGCCAAGATCACCAAGGCCATGGAGATGGTTGCGGCCAGCAAGATGCGGAAGGCCCAGGATCGCATGGAGGCCTCGCGCCCGTACGCGGAGCAGATTCGCACCGTGATCGGGCACCTGCGCAAGGCGCACCCGGAATACCGCCATCCGTTCATGGAGGAGCGCACCGAGGTCAAGCGGGTCGGCTACCTGGTGATCTCGACGGACCGGGGCCTCTGCGGAGGCCTCAACGTCAACCTGTTCCGGAGCCTGCTGCGGGACGTCCGGGAGTGGCAGCAAAAGGGCGTGGAGGTGGAGCTCTCGCTGGTGGGCCGGAAGGCCGCCCAGTTCTTCCGCCGCCTTAATGTCAACGTGGTGGCCACGGTACAGGACCTGGGCGACGTCCCTCACATGCGGGATCTTATCGGCGCCGTCAACGTGATGCTCAACGGCTACCGGGACGGCCACTTCGACCGGCTGATCCTGGCTCACAACGTGTTCGTCAACACCATGAGCCAGCGTCCCACGCTGACGACCCTGCTGCCGGCGGAGACCCCGGACGAGGACGAACTTCAGTCCCACTGGGATTACATCTACGAGCCCAGCTCCACCGAGCTGCTGGACGGCGTGCTGTCCCGCTACATCGAGTCACAGGTGTACCGCTCTGCGGTCGAGAACGTGGCCTGCGAGATGGCCGCCCGCATGGTGGCGATGAAGAGCGCCACGGATAACGCGGGCAAGCTGATCGACAACCTGCAGCTGGCCTACAACAAGGCCCGGCAGGCAGCGATCACCCAGGAGCTGGCAGAAATTGTCGGCGGCGCTGCGGCGGTCTGACGCCCGGACGTCACCGAGAAAGAACGTACAGAGGAAACTTTACAGATGAGCACCGGCAAGATTGTTCAGGTCATCGGCGCCGTGGTGGACGTCGAGTTCCCGCGGGAGACGCTGCCGAAGGTCTACGAAGCCCTGAAGATCAAGGAGACGGGCCTGACGCTGGAGGTCCAGCAGCAGCTGGGTGACGGCGTCGTCCGCTGTATCGCCATGGGCGCCTCCGAGGGCCTGAAGCGTGGTCTCGACGTGACGGCGACCGGCGAGTTTATCCAGGTCCCGGTGGGCACGGGCACGCTGGGCCGGATCATGGACGTGCTCGGTGATCCGGTGGACGAGGCCGGCCCGGTGAAGGCTGAAACCCGCTGGCCCATCCACAGGGATCCCCCCGCCTACGAGGACCAGGCCCCGGCGGTAGAGATCCTGGAGACGGGCATCAAGGTGATCGACCTCATCATGCCCATCGCCAAGGGCGGCAAGGTCGGCCTGTTCGGCGGCGCCGGCGTCGGCAAGACTGTCACGCTCATGGAGCTCATCCGCAACATCGCCATCGAGCATTCCGGCTATTCCGTGTTCGCCGGCGTGGGCGAGCGGACCCGGGAAGGCAACGATTTCTATCACGAGATGAAGGAATCGGACGTCCTCGACAAGGTGGCCCTGGTCTACGGCCAGATGAACGAGCCGCCGGGCAACCGCCTCCGGGTAGCCCTCACGGGGCTCACCATCGCGGAGTACTTCCGCGACGAGGGCCGCGACGTGCTGATGTTCATCGACAACATCTACCGGTACACCCTGGCCGGCACCGAGGTATCCGCGCTGCTGGGCCGCATGCCCTCGGCGGTGGGATATCAGCCCACCCTGGCTCTGGAGATGGGTGAGTTGCAGGAGCGCATTACCTCCACGCGCACCGGCTCGATCACCTCTTTCCAGGCCGTCTACGTCCCGGCCGACGACCTTACCGACCCGTCGCCCGCGACCACCTTCGCCCACCTGGACGCGACGCTGGTGCTGTCCCGGCAGATCGCCGAGCTCGGCATCTACCCGGCCGTGGATCCGCTGGATTCCACCTCGCGGCTGCTCGATCCCAACATCATCGGCAACGAGCACTACGAGTGCGCACGTGCCGTGCAGGCAACTCTGCAGCGCTACAAGGAGCTGCAGGACATCATTGCCATTCTGGGTATGGACGAGCTGTCTGAAGAAGACAAGCTGGTGGTTACCCGGGCCCGGAAGGTGCAGCGGTACCTCTCTCAGCCCTTCTTCGTGGCCGAGGCCTTCACCGGCTCCGAGGGCAAGTACGTGTCGCTGAAGGACACCATCCGGGGCTTCCGGGGCATCGTGGACGGCGAGTATGACCACATTCCCGAGCAGGCCTTCTACATGGTCGGCGCGATCGAGGAAGCGGTCGAGAAGGCCAAGAAGCTGCAGTAGGCATCGAGGCCCACGCCAGCGGAGAGCTCAATGAATACCATCCACGTCGACATCGTCAGCGCCGAGGGCGAGATCTTCCGCGGCGACGCGGCCATGCTCTTTGCGCCGGCGCTGTTGGGAGAGATGGGCGTCGCGCCCAACCATGCGCCTCTGCTCACTGCGCTGCGTCCCGGCGGCGTCCGGGTCCAGACGCCGGACGGGGAGGAGCTCTTCTTTTACGTATCCGGCGGCATCATCGAGATTCAGCCCAAGAACGTGACGGTGCTGGCCGACACCGCCCTGCGGGCCAAGGACCTGGACGAGGCCGCCGCCGAGCAGGCCCGCCGGCGCGCCGAGGAACTCCTGGAGAACCGGGAGAGCGCCAAGGACGTGGCGACGGCCCAGGCGGAGCTGGCCCAGGCCGCCGCTCAGCTCGCACTGCTGGAGAAGATCAAGAAGAACGCCGGCAAGTAGCACGCCGTATCAGTCCAGACGCTGTAGTTGAAAAGCCCCGGGAGACCGGGGCTTTTGCTTTCTGCGCCCCGGAGGAGCGGGAGAGGCTCGCGAAGTATTCCGGGGCTTTCTGCGCGCGTCGAAACGCCGCTCGCGGTGCAAATCAGGACACCGGAGCACGGGCGTCAATGGAGCATGGGAGTGACTGGACGCCCGGCCAGATATTGTCTCGGCGCCCTGCGAAGGAATCCGGACGAAATCGGCGCTGAAAGCCATGCCCCTGAGGAACCCGGCTGAGTCCGCCGATCGGCAGGTCCTCGACCTTTCGTTCGATGGACTGCTGCCTTACTGCGTCGCAGCGATGTTTTTCGTATTCATGGGAATTTTGAGAGCGAGTCGGTCTAGTCCACTGCGAGCACCAAGTGCATCGCGCCGGTTCCCAATGGTGGCGTCGGGGTGAGGTACGATTTCGAACCATGGCCGGTCGGCTGCCGGTGCTTCCTGGCGGGCAGCCCGCTCCGGCAGGTTACGACGAAGGGGGAGAATCACGATGGAACTCGGAGCATTTTCAATCAGTCTTGCCGTGAAGGACCTGGCGGTTTCCAGGGCCTTCTACGAGAAGCTCGGCTTCACTGTCTTCGGCGGCAACCAGGAGCAGCACTGGCTCATCATGAAGAATGGACCGGCGACTATCGGGCTTTTCCAGGGGATGTTCGAGAAGAACATGCTCACATTCAATCCCGGCTGGGACGGCGACGCGAAGGAACTGCCCGACTACGCGGATGTGCGGGAAATCCAGGCCCGGCTGAAAGATCAGGGTCTCGCACTGATGGAGGAAGCGGACCCTGACACGCAGGGTCCCGCCTACATCACCATGCTCGACCCCGACGGCAATCCGGTCCTGATCGACCAGCACGTCTGACTGCCCGCAGAAAGATTTTCCGGGCACGCCCCGTGCAGGCGGGGACTGACGTCCCGCCGGCCCCGGGGTGTAAAGTCGGCCGAGAGAGTCCCGGGACACACCATGAAGCTCAGCCCCGAACACACCGAAGAGCTCCGTCAAGCCAGGCGGCTGCTCGAGAACCCCAGCATCGCCGCGCGGTTCTCCAATGTCCTCGCCCAGCCGATAGAGAAAGGCATGGTTCTCCTGCCGGCCGGGGCCAGGGACGAGATCTATGCCATCTCCGAGATGTCCCTCAGGGCCGCGCTGACGGTCGCGCTTTCTACCCTCGGCGACGGCTCTCGCAGCTCTTCCAACCTTGCTCACAAGGCGGCCGCGGCCCTCTCCGGGGCGGCCGGAGGCGCGTTCGGCCTGCCGGCTCTTGCGGCCGAGATGCCCATATCCACGGCCATCATGCTCCGCTCCATCGCTGATATCGCGCGCAGCGAAGGCGAAAACCTGGGTGACGTGGAGACCCGCGTTGCGTGCCTCGAGGTGTTCGCTCTGGGCGGCGCGAGCCGGAGGGACGATGCGGCGGAGGCCGGCTACTTCGCCGTGCGCGCGGCACTGGCGAGGGCGGTCGGCGAGGCGGCCAGCTACGTCGCCAGCTCCGGGACGACCAGGGAGACGGCGCCAGCACTGGTCAGGCTGGTCGGGCAGATTGCCGCGCGCTTCAGCATCCCGGTGACGGAGAAGGCGGCGGCCCAGGCCGTCCCGGTTGTGGGCGCGGCGGGTGGCGCGGTCATCAATGTGCTGTTCATCGACCATTTCCAGGACGTGGCCCGCGGCCACTTCGTCGTCCGCCGCCTGGAGCGGCGCTATGGCGCCGAGGCGGTCCAGACAGCCTACGCCGCGGTCCCGGCTACGGCGGCGAATCCACGGTAAGCGATGCGAGCGTCCGCACGGGAGGGAACCTGATTGAACGAGCACCCTGTCGACCGGTGGCACGACATCCTCGCTCGCCGCGAGCCGAAAGACCTGGCCGCGTGGCTGGCCGAGGATGCCGTGTTCTACTCGCCCGTCGTGCACAAGCCCCAGGCGGGGCGGGCGCTCACCATGTTTTACCTGACCGCCGCGTTCCAGGTGCTCTTCAACGAGACCTTCCGGTATGTCCGGGAGATCGTCGGCGCCCACGACGCCGTACTCGAATTCGAGACCACGCTCGACGGGACGCTGGTCAACGGCGTGGACCTCATCAGGTGGAACGACGCCGGCGAGGTCGTCGAGTTCAAGGTTATGCTGCGTCCGCTCAGAGCGATCAACCTCGTCCAGGAACGCATGGCCGCCGTCTTGCAGGCGCTCCAGCAACAGCAGTGATACGGCGCGGTGGTCGATGCCGCACGGTGGGGGAGGACAGATGGCATGAAACACGGAGCCTGTCTTTGCGGGGCCGTCAGGTTCAGCGTCGCGTGTGAACTGAAGCCCCCGGACGCCTGCCACTGCGTGCAGTGCCGGAAGTTCTCCGGACATTACTCGGTCGGCACCGACGTGCCCCGGGGTGCCGTGGAGATCACGGGCGCTGAGCACATCAGCTGGTATCACGCCTCGGAGCAGGTACGCCGGGGCTTCTGTTCGGTCTGCGGCGCCTCCCTGTTCTTCGACCCGCCGGCGAAGGACTGGATCGGCATCTCCATGGGAGCGTTCGACGGGGCGACGGGCACCCACACCGAGCTGCACGTCTTCGTCGCCGAGAAGGGTGACTACTACGATATCTGTGACGGGCTGCCGCAGTATCCGCGCGCACCGTGATCGTCGCCGCGGCTCCGGCGAGCGCCGAGGGGAACGTGTAAGGGGGGCTTGCATGACAAAGAAGGTCACCGCGCTGGGCACGACTGTCGCCTACACCGACCGGGGCCAGGGGGAGCCCATTTTCTGCATGCACGGCAACCCGGATTCGCGCCATTCGTGGGAGCCGCTCTTCGCGGAACTCAGCGAGGGATACCGGCTGATTGCGCCCGATTTCCCCGGCTTCGGTGACTCGCAACCGCTGCCGTCGGAGGTCGAGGCCAGTCCCGAGACCATGGCCCGGTTCTGGGACGAGTTCCTCGGTGCAGCGGGGATCGACACGCCCGTTCACGTTATCGTCCACGACTTCGGCGGGCCGTGGCTGCTTCCCTGGGTGGCCTGCTACCCGGAGAAGGTCCGCTCGGTCTTTATCCTCAACACCGTCTTTCACCGGGACTACGCCTGGCATAGCTGGGCGAGGATCTGGCAGACGCCGCTGCTTGGCGAGCTGGCGATGCTCCTGACCTCCCGCTGGCTCCTCAGGCGGGAGATGGCGCTTCAGGCGCCCGGCGTCCCGCTGGAGGTCGTCGATGCGGCCTATGACCGGATGCACCGGACCATGAAAGCCACTGTGCTGCGCTGGTACCGTTCCCATGCGAGGCCCGCAGAGGTCTTCGACCCCTGGGAGGACCGGTTGCTCGCCGCGCTCGAAAACATCCCGGCCCGGGTCGTTTGGGGTGACCAGGACCCGTACATCCCCGCCCGCATCGCGGACCGGTTCGGGGTCGAGGCCGTCCACCTGACCGACTACGGGCACTGGCTACATCTGCAGGCACCCGACGTCGTGGCGGGTCATCTCGCCGCCTTGCTGAGGGATGGACGGCGGTAAGGAGCCGTGTGGCCTTGGGAAGCGGCACAGGCCCCAGCCAACACGCGTGGTCATCGCTGCCCGACAGGATGCGGGCCCGGCGGGTGTCCGGCTTGCCGATCCACGCAGGAAGGGAGTGATATGGAGCCTGGTGCGTTCTCGGTCAGCCTGGGCGTCAGGGGCATCGCCGGGTCGCGGGCGTTCTGCGAAGCCCTCGGGTCACCGCTTTCGGCGGGGACGAGGTCGTGCCCGCCCACTGGTGGCGCGCCGCCGGGCGGCACCGCGGTCGTACTGGCTGGCGCCAGGCCGTGCGCACCTCGAGTTCCCCCGGTGCCGAGAACACGCCCCTGCCGCGGATCAACCCGTCCCGGGCAAAGCCGGACTGTCGGCGACACCCGGTGACGGCTGGCGCATCGCCTGCGGCACCAGCTGGCACTTCGGCCTTGTGAGCTATTCCCAGTCCAGCGATCCGGGTCGCCCCGCTTCAACGACCAGGCCCGCCGTTTTGCGACAAGGAGTTCCGGCAGCTGTGGTTCACGGAGGAAGAAGTTGCGGTGAACCTGCTGCCCGACGGCGAGATCAGAATCAGCGACGACCAGCTTGGTCGAAACGAACTGTTCTGGGAGCACCAGGGCACGGCCACCGTCCGGTGGGGATTCGGGGCTGACGAGATGCGTTGTGTCCCGCGGGGCGCAGAACGCCGCGACTGATTCGCATCAGGCACCAGGCCGGCGATCGCATCCTGTAGGAGCGTCGCCGGTTGTGACCCCGGGACCCGCCGGGTGAGAATGAACCTTCAGCCGCCGCGCGGGTCTCTTCGACCTCGTGGTCTTACTGTGAAGACAGCAGGGGGAACACGGCTTGGGATTCTGGGTCGATGACATCGTCCCGTGGGGGCGTTCCTTCGACGAGTACGTCGCCATGTTCGACCTTACAGAGGTCGACCTGGCCGGCCGGATCCTCGGCTGCGGGGACGGGCCGGCGGCCTTCAACGTCGGCCTGACGGCCCGGGGCGGCAAAGCGGTGTCCGTGGACCCGGTTTATGCCGTCAGCCCCGACGCTCTCCGGAAGCGGATCGAGAGCGGTTTCGACACGGTGCTGGCACAGGTGCGGCGGCAGCAGGACGCGTATATCTGGGACGCGGTCCCCTCCCTGGAGGCGCTGCGGGACCTGCGGATGTCGTCGATGCAGGCCTTCCTCGAAGACTACGTGGCCGGCAGGGCAGAGGGCCGGTATCTGGCGGCGGAGCTGCCGGAGCTGCCGATGGAGGCCGACAGCTTCGACCTGGCTCTGTCGTCCCACTTTCTGTTCCTGTACGCCGACAGGTTGTCGGCGGACTTTCATGTGGCGGCCCTGCGGGAGATGCTGCGTGTGGCCAGGGAAGTGCGGGTGTTCCCCCTGGTCACCCTGGAGGGGGAGCTGTCGCCGGCGCTGGGGGAAGCCACCGAGCGGCTGGCAGAGGACGGGTTCACCCTGCAGGTGCGCCGCGTGCCCTACGAGTTCCAGCGTGGCGCCTGCGAAATGCTGCGGATCGTCCGTTAGTCCGGGGTCGGATTCATAAGAGGGCGGTCCGCCGGCGGCCGCCCGGGAGGCAGTAAGAATGAAGCGATATTTCATGGCTTTTCTCGCCCTGGCCGCGATGCTCCCGGCTTACGGCGACGTCCTGCTGGTGGGAAACAAGAGCGCGCACACCCTGTGGGCGCTGGATCTTGCCACCGGTGAGAAGACCGCGTCCTTCGAGACGGGCACGGGTCCCCATGAAGTGGCGGTATCGCCCGACGGTCGCCTGGCGGTGGTGACCAACTACGGTGACCGGGAAACCGAGGGAAACAGCCTGACGGTGATCGACTGGGCCGGCGGCGGCGCCGTCAGGACCGTCAGCCTCGGTGAGAACACCCGGCCCCACGGCGTGGTCTTCCGGGCCGACGGAACCCTGGTGGTGACCACCGAGGGAAGCAACCGTATCGCGCTGGTGGACCCGGCGCAGGATCAGGTCCTGAAGACGATCGATGTCGGCGAGGGCGTCGCCCACATGGTCGCCGTGAGCCCGCAGGGCGGGACCGCCTTCGTGACCAACATCTCCGCGGGCACGCTGGAGAAAGTGGACCTGTCCTCCGGGAAGATCACCGGGGTCCTCCGCACCGGGAAAGGCGCCGAGGGTGTGGCTGTCACGCCGGACGGCCGGGAGGTCTGGGTCACCAACCGGGGAGACGACACCGTGACCGTCGCCGATGCCCGGACGCTGGAGGTGCTGGCCACCCTGCCGTCGCCCGGCTTCCCCATCCGGATTGCCTTCACCCCCGACGGAACCCACGCCCTTGTCACGAACGCCCGGGCGGCCACCCTGTCGGTCTTTGACGCCGCGTCGAGGACAACGGTGCGGACCCTGGAAATTGCCGATCCGGAGGCGAAGTACCAGCCGACGCTCCTGGGCGATTCCGCCCTGCCCATCGGCGTGTTCGTGCATCCCGACGGCAGCCGGGCATACGTGGCCATCAGCGGCGCGAACGAGGTGGCAGTCATCGACACGTCTCGATGGGAGATCGTGGATCTGTGGCAGACCGGACGGGAGCCGGACGCCCTCGGAATCCGCCTCGCGGGATCCTGACGTCCCGGGGCGGTCGCCCCCGGCATTTCCTGGCTGCGCGGCCCGTCGGCGCCTCCCGTCATTCGGTCTAAGCATCTGAGTTAACGGCTTATTGCGCCTATATGCATGGAGTATACAAAACACTTTCCACAGTGAGGCGCTGGCGCTCGCGGCCATGCGTTGACTGTTCGTCGCCGCCGCACCAGGTTAGCCTGGGATACTGAAGGTCCTGCCGGGGGCAACCGACGGACCGCACCCCTGCCCGAGGAGGCCCCATGGACATCCGGATCCGCCGCGCCGAGCCCGGTGACGCCGCCGCCCTGAAGGCGCTGTTTTCATCGAAAGCCTCGGTCCGCGGCACCCTCGCTATGCCCTATCCCGAGGAGGGTTTCTGGCGGGGCCGCATCGAGCAGGCGGGTCCGGGAAATCTCCACCTGCTGGCCGAGTCGGGAAACCAACTCCTGGGGATGGGCTCCCTCCACTTCGACCCGGCTGCGCTCAGGCGCCGCCACGCCGCCGAGGTAGGTCTGGTGGTAGATCCCGGGTCCTATCGGCGGGGCGTCGGACGCGCACTGCTGGAGGCCCTGGTGGATCTGGCTGACAACTGGCTCAACCTGCGTCGGCTGGAGCTGACCGTGTACGCGGACAACGCCGCCGCCATCGCGTTGTATGAAAAGGCGGGCTTCCAGCGGGAGGGCCTCCACAGGGACTACGCTTTTCGCGACGGCGCTTTCGCGGACGCGGTGTGTATGGCGCGCCTCCACCCCTGACACCCGCGGTGGCCCGCCGCCGTCCCGCTCAGCCGGCGACGGCTACGCTTGTTGACAGGTGGCCCGGCCGCCTGCACGGGTCCGGGCCCGGCACGGCAAGCGGCGCTGCTGCGCCGGGGAGAGTCCTCATGGCCAGGTGCGAAGTCTGCGGCAACGACTACGAGATGGCCTTCCAGGTGGTCGCAGCGGGCGTCACCCACACCTGTGACTGCTTCGAATGCGCCATCCACCGGATGGCTCCGATCTGTGAGCGCTGCGGCGTCAGGATCGTCGGCCATGGCGTCGAGGCCGAAGGAACGTTCTACTGTGGCGCCCACTGCGCGCGGCAGGAAGGCGAGCGCGGGCTCACCGATCACGTCTGACAGCGGCGTGTGACCTGCGTCCTGCGGTCCTGTGCGCGCCGCGCTATCATCTGCGCGCCATTCGCGAACGGATCCCCTGAAGGACATGGAGCTACACGTCATCATCCTCGCGGCCGGCCAGGGCACCCGCATGAAAT
Source organism: Gammaproteobacteria bacterium (assembly GCA_037383845.1). Lineage (GTDB taxonomy): Bacteria > Pseudomonadota > Gammaproteobacteria > Steroidobacterales > XN24 > JARRON01. Next base: position 38,462 of record JARRON010000028.1, on the reverse strand, counting down.
CGGCGCGCCCCAAAGTCCTGCAGCCGCTGGCCGGACGTCCGCTCCTGGCCCACGTGCTTGAGAGAGCCGACGGGCTGGGCGCGCACGCCACCCACGTGGTCTACGGCCACGGGGGTGACGCGGTGCCTGCGGCCTTTCCCGGCGCGCCGGTGGACTGGGTCCTGCAGGCGGAGCAGCTCGGCACGGGACACGCGGTCGCACAGGCCATGCCCGGCGTGCCGGACGACGCTGTCGTGCTGGTGCTGTACGGGGACGTGCCGCTGATCGAGCCCGCAACCCTGCAGCCCCTGGTGGAGGCGGCGGCCGCCGGGCAGCTGGCGCTGCTTTCGGTGATCCTGGATACGCCGGCAGGCTACGGACGCATCGTGCGGGACGGCGACGGGCGGGTGCACCGGATCGTCGAGCAGAAGGACGCCTCGGCCGGCGAACTGGAAATCCGCGAGGTCAACACCGGCATCCTGGCGGCACCCGCGGGCCGATTGCGGCACTGGCTGTCGGGGCTGTCCAACGACAACGCACAGGGCGAGTACTACCTGACCGACGTGGTTGCCAGGGCGGTGGCGGAGGGTGTGCCGGTACAGGCCAGGGCCGCCCCGTCCGTCACCGAGGTACTGGGCATCAACGACCGGGCCCAGCTTGCCATGCTGGAAGCCGCCCTCCGGCTGCATGTCGCTGAAGACCTCATGGCAGGCGGGGTCACCCTGGCGGATCCGGGGCGGATCGACGTCCGCGGGCGGCTGTCCTGCGGGCGCGATGTGTTCATCGACGTGAACGCCGTATTCGAGGGCAAGGTGGAACTGGGAGACGACGTCAGCGTGGGCCCCAATGCGTGGATCCGGGACAGCCGCATCGGGCCGGGCTGCCGTATCCTTCCCAACACCATGATCGACGGTGCGGACATCGGGCCCGGCTGCGAGGGGGGTCCTTTCGCGCGTATCCGCCCGGCCACCGTGCTGGGGGAAGGCGTCAAGGTCGGCAACTTCGTCGAGACCAAGAAGAGCCGGATCGGCCAGGGCAGCAAGGTCAATCACCTCAGCTACGTCGGCGACGCCGAGGTCGGGCAGGGGGTCAACGTGGGCGCCGGCACCATCACCTGCAACTACGACGGCGCCAACAAGCATCGCACCGTCATCGGCGATGGCGCGTTCATCGGCTCCAACACCGCGCTGGTGGCGCCGGTGACGGTGGGAGAGGGGGCGACCATCGCCGCCGGCTCCACCATCTCCAGGGAAGCGCCGCCGGGCCAGCTGACCGTGGCCCGCGGTCGGCAGGTGACGGTGAAGGGCTGGAAGCGCCCGGTGAAGAAAACGGACTGAGACGCAGGTCACCGCCTCCTGGCGGCCGGCTGGGGCAAGCTCCGGCGCAGTGACCTGTAAGGGCGAAACTTAACGGGAATCTCCGAATGTGCGGAATCGTAGGCGCCATTGGCGAGCGCAACATCGTGCCGATACTGGTGGAGGGGCTGCGGAGGCTCGAGTACCGCGGCTATGACTCCGCCGGTGTCGCCGTGCTCCAGGCCGACCAGACCATCGGCCTGTGCCGGACCGTCGGCAAGGTGGCCGAACTGGATGCCAGGCTGAAGGCGAGCCCCCTGGAGGGACAGCTGGGCGTCGCCCATACCCGCTGGGCCACCCACGGAGGCGTGACCGAGGCCAACGCCCACCCGCACCTGTCCGGCGACCGTGTCGCGGTGATTCACAACGGCATTATCGAGAACTACGCGGAGATCAAGGCGGAACTCGAGGCGAAGGGCTACGAGTTCAAGTCCGAGACCGATACTGAGGTGGCGGCGCACCTGGTACACGACTTCCTCAAGCAGGGCCTCGACCTGCCGGAGGCGGTACGCCGGGCCGTGGCGCGTTTCACGGGCGCCTTCGCGCTCCTTGTCTTCGACGCCCACGACCCGGACCGGATCGTGGTCAGCCGGGTCGCCAGCCCACTCGTCATCGGCCTGGGAATCGGCGAGAACTTCGTGGCTTCCGGCGTGCCGGCCCTGCTTCCGGTGACCCAGCGCTTCATTTACCTGGAACAGGGCGACCTGGCGGAGATCACCCGGGAGGGCGTGAAGATCTTCACCGTGGACGGGGATCCGGTAGAGCGGAAGGTCCACGAGACCCAGTGGACAAGCGATTCGGCGGAGAAGGGTCCTTACCGGCATTTCATGCTGAAGGAGATCTTCGAGCAGCCCAGCGCGCTGGCGAACACGCTGTACGGGCGCATAGAGAACAACCGTGTCGTGACCGACTCCCTGGGGCCACAGGCCGCCGAGATGCTCGCCCGCGTGGAGCACGTACACATCGTCGCCTGCGGGACCAGCTACCACGCCGGCTGTGTCGGGAAATACTGGCTGGAATCCATCGCCGGCATCACCTGCCAGGTCGAGATCGCCAGCGAGTACCGCTACCGGCAGGTCGTCGTGCCTCCCAACACGCTCTTTCTGACCCTGTCCCAGTCCGGCGAAACCGCGGACACCCTGGAGGCGCTCCGGATCGCAAAGCAGGCGGGATACCTGGGCTCGCTGACCATCTGCAACAGCGCCCACAGCTCCATGGTGCGGGAATCCGACCTGGTGATGATGACCCAGGCCGGCCCCGAGATCGGGGTGGCCAGCACCAAGGCGTTCACTACCCAGCTTCTGTCCATGCTGCTGGTGACCCTGATGCTCGCCCGCCAGCGGGACATGACCGAGGCGCGGGAAGCTGAGCTGGTTCCGCACGTGCTGCACGCCGCGGCGGCCGTGGAAGAGGCCCTGCACATGAACGACGGCCTGCGGGAACTGGCGGAGGACTTCGCCGAGAAGCACCACACCCTTTTCCTGGGCCGGGGCCCAATGTGGCCCGTGGCCATGGAAGGCGCCCTGAAGCTCAAGGAGATCTCCTACATCCACGCGGAGGCCTACGCCGCCGGCGAGCTCAAGCACGGCCCCCTGGCGCTGATCGACGAGGACATGCCCGTCATCGTGGTGGCCCCCAACAACGAGCTCCTGGACAAGCTGAAGTCGAACATGCAGGTCGTTCGCGCCCGAGGGGGGCAGCTCTACGTCTTCGCCGACCGTGATACCGGGATCCAGCCCGAGGAAGGCATCAAGGTCATCGACATGCCCCACGCGGACCGGCTCATTGCGGCTGTCGTCTACACGGTACCTCTGCAGCTGCTGGCCTACCACGTGGCCGTGCTGAAGGGCACGGACGTCGACCAGCCAAGGAACCTGGCCAAGTCCGTGACGGTGGAATAGGGCTCCCGCCCGCGTCTCCCCGGAACCGAACATCACGGGCCGGGGAGCATGGAGGCGAGGCGCTGCTCCGGTGTAGCATTGCGCCCCCGTTCGGAAAGGGCCTCGGGAGGCATATTCACGTGAGACGCGGAGCCGGCGACGTCCGACGGACGTGTGCGGCCTGGGCGTGGCGCAGGCTGCCCACGGCTTCCAGGCGCAAAACCGCCCCGGAGCCTCCGGGCCCGACGGCGACCCGGACCACGGGGAGCGCTCGTCTCCGGCCGGCGGGATGGCTTCCGGCGCTCATGGCCGTCGTGCCCCTGCAGCTGGCTTCCGCCCAGGGGCCGGAGTCTGGCCTGGAAGCCTGCATGGCCGAAGAGATCCTGACGGCGCCCGACAGCGTGAGCGTTGGCGAAATCAGGGAATACTGCCGGCTTCAGGAGACGGCGCGGGTGGGCGAGCCGGAGCAGATACCGGTTCTTGTCGAAGAAGGCACGCCCGTGGTGACCCGGCGCCTGGAGCAGGAACGCTCCGTGGAGGGCCGCCCATGGACGCTCCTTCCCCACCGCCCGAACTTCATCATTCCCTATTCCTACAACACCAGTTTCGACTCCCGGTTCTACCCCGATCTTTACGCGGAAATAGGCGAGGGGGAATCGGCGAAGTTCAAGGAGTACGAGGCCATATTTCAGCTCAGCATGAAGGTGCCCATCTGGTACGGCATGCTGAGGGGCAACGGCGACGCGTATTTCGCGTTCACCGCCCGCTCCTGGTGGCAGGTCTACGCCAGTGACGTGTCCGCGCCCTTCCGGGAAACGAATTACGAGCCGGAGTTTTTCGTCAGGTTCGAGAACGACTGGGAGATCCTGGGGTTCCGGAACACCCTGAACACCATCGGACTGTCCCACCAGTCCAACGGCAGGGACGAGCCGCTGTCCCGCAGCTGGAATCGCCTGTTTGCCTCTTTCCTGTTCGAGAAGGGGAACGTGTCCTTCCGGGTGAAGCCCTGGTACCGTTTCCCCGAGGATGAAGAAGATGATGACAACCCGAACATCGAGCGCTGGCTCGGCTATGCCGATTACAGCGTTGCCTGGGCGCCGGGGGATCACCGCTTCTTCACCAACGTGCGCAACAATCTCAAGGGCGGCGGCGAGAACAGGGGCTCTGTTGAGCTCACCTACAGCTATCCCGTCTGGGGCGGGCTAAGGCTTTACTGCCAGTGGTTCAGCGGCTACGGAGACGGGCTGATCTACTACAACGAATACACCAACCGCATCGGCGTCGGGATTTCGCTGGGCGACGTCATCTAGGCGCCCGGCGGGCTTCGTAAGGGCAGATTAAGCCCGCCGGGCCAGACTTCACGGCTGGCTTTCGCATGGCGGCATTCTTGGATCGTTTCCGGCTCTCCAGCGGCGACAACGCCTGGCCACTCGGGGCGGTCGCCCTCTGGCTGCTGGCCACGGTCGGCTTCATGCTGCTACGCCCGATGCTGCCCCTGGACGAGACCCGGGCCGTGGCGGTGGCCTGGGAGATGCACACCGGGAGCCACTGGCTCGTTCCTCACCTCAACGGGCAGCCCTACTCGGAAAAGCCGCCGCTGCTTGCCTGGATCCTGAACGCCGCCTGGGCGGTGTTCGGGGTCAGCGAGACGGTCACCCGCCTCGTGCCGGCAGCGCTGGGCACCGCAGCCATCGGCCTGACCTGGAGCATCTCGCGCCGCCTCGTCCCCGGAGCCCCCGGGGCCGCCCACCGACTGGCGCCCGTTATCCTGGTCAGCCTGCCCCTGTGGACGTGGTGGGGCGCGCAGGTGGAGTACGACCTGCCGATGGCGACCAGCGTCCTGGCGGCGCACGGCGCGGGGCTGGCGTTTGCCTGCGGAGGTCCGCTGGCCTGGATGCTGGCCGCCGGCGCAGCCCTGGGCGCCGGAGTGCTGTTCAAGGGCCCCGTCGTGCTTGTCCATGTGCTGCCGGCCTGGCTCGCGTGGGCCTGGTGGCGACCGGCATCGGGCCCGCGCCCCGGCCGCTGGTGGGCCGGCGTGGGCATCGCGCTCGCCCTTGCGCTGGCCATCAGCCTGGGCTGGGCCCTGTCGGCGGCGGCGGCCGGCGGCGAGGCCTACGGGAACAAGCTGCTTTTCGGTCAGACCGCCCGCAGGATCGGGGACCACGCCCGCCACGGCAGGCCCTGGTGGTGGTACGGGCCCGTACTGCTGCTGGTGCTGATGCCCTGGATTCTGCGGCCTGGAGGCTGGCGCCGGCTGATCCGCGCGCGAGGCCGACCGGATGCTCCAGGCGGCCTGCGGCCCTGGCGTTACCTGGCCGTCTGGATCGGCGGCGGCCTCCTGGTTCTGTCCGCTGCGGGGGCCAAGCAGCCCCACTACCTGATTCCCCTCCTGCCGGCTTTCTCCATCGCCATGGCGCTGTCGGTGGCCCCGGGTAAACCAGCTGAACGAGCGCTGGATGCCTGGCTGCCGGCACTGTTCCTGGCGGCCGTCGCCGGCCTGCTGGTGGCGGGTCCCAAGCTCTGTGACGGCCGGGCCCCTGCTGATGTCTGCAGCGCAATCCGGTCCGGCTGGGGCGTCGTGCCCCTCGCCGCCGGCGCCGTTGTGGTCCTCGTCCATTACATCCGGCACCGGTCCGCCGCCGTCCTGGGCGGGTGCCTGGTGGTCGTCCTCCTGGCCGTTGCCGCCTGGGCCCGTCCCGTCACCGACCTGGAGCGCACCGGCGCCATGGGCAAAACGATCGCCGCAGCCCACGCCCGGGGTCACGCCGTTGCCCAGCTGGGCAGGTACCACGGCCAGTATCATTTCGCCGGCCGGCTGCGGCAGCCGATCGTGTGGTTCGAGACACCCGGGGAACTCGCCGCCTGGGCCCGGGCCCATCCGGAGGACTACGTGCTTGTATACAGCCACCGGCCGCCGGGCCCGGAGGCCGCGGGAGCGACGCTGGTCAGCCCTTACCGCGGCCACTATGCCCAGCTGTGGCCGGCCCGGGCGGCCCTGCAGACTGGCGCGATCCGGCACCCGGACGATCCCGAAAGCAGTCCAGAGCACGACGCAAGCTCCTGATTCAGCGAGGATGCCGTATCACGCGTCAGCCACTGTCCCTGGCGCGTGTATACAAGAGAGCCTTCGCCGTTTACGCTATAGGGGTTCCCGTATTCAGGAGTATTCATGGCCGAGCCCTCCGTGCCCGTCAGCCTTCGCCTGTCCGCGGATGACGCCCGGTGGCTGGCCTCCCTGGAGATCGACGGAGCTTCCAGCCTCGGGGAGAAGCTCCGCGCGCTGTTGCGCAAGACACGGGCAGAGTCCCGCACCGGAGCGCCCGGCGACTACGCCGGCTGGCTGACGGAGACCACTGCCAGGAGCGACGTGTACATCCAGCAGCTGCGGCAGGCCGAGTTCGCCCGCGACATGCACTCGGAGCTGTTGGCCCGGTTCGGCACCTGGCTCCCGGAAAGCCTCGCATTCTGCCTGTCCGAAGCGCCGGGGCCGGAGGCGTCGCCGGAGCAGCTCGTGGCATTCGAGGCCGGGCTGGCCCGGCGAGCCGGGCTGCTGGCCCAGCAGTTGCTGCAGCTTGCCGTTGCCGGCTCCGCGCCGACCTACGATCCGGGGCTGCCGGAGACCGTCACGGCGCCCCTGACGGAACTGGCCGACGCCGCCCGGGGGCGCAAGGGCAGGAAAAAGCAGAAGAAGTAGTGGAACACGGGAGCCCCGTGCCGTTCAGTGCACGGGGGCGGCGTCCGTGCGCAGGTTCTTCAGGCGTTCGGCGACCATCCGGCGGATCCTTTCCAGGGCATCGGCCTCGGCCAGTTCGCAGGGAGGCCTGCGACGCAGCAGCGGCCAGCGTTCTCCCTGAAGCACCTTCTCCAGGTAGAACAGGTTCCGCTCGATGGCCACCATGTAGGGATTACGCCCGTCGAACACGACGTCCATGAGCCGGTACAGGCCCCCGAAGGCGTTCTCCAGGCGGGGCTGGAACACCTCCCGGTAGAAGGCCGGCGTCTGCCGCAGCAGGTCCAGCCCGGACCGGTATTTCACGACGACTTCCCCGGAGGGCTCCCGCCAGGCCGCCACGCCGCCGAGGACGAACTCCGGGTAGAGCCGGTCCCGGCACTTCTCCAGGTAGCAGCGATCCGCCATCTGGGCGAGGAGGTCGGCGGTGCCGATGAGGTGGCCCAGCTTTCTGTCCTTGTCGTGGGCGATGTGGATCTGGTCCATCCGGACCTCATAGCCGGTGTAGTGGACCATTTGCCGGGCGATGGGCGAGGCCGGGCCCAGACCGCAGTCCTGGAGATACCTGTCCAGGAACTGGGCGCTGCGTGTCACGTGATACCGGGTGAACTCGGCACCGTTTCTATGTCCCTCGTCCTCGGAGCGCCGGATGTAGCCGGCGTCGTGGAACAGGGCCGTAATGATGCCCAGCATGGCCCTGGTCGAGCCAAGCTGGTCCGCCGCCGGGACGGTGCGTTCGTGGCCCTCGATGAGCCGGGCCATGGCCAGGGTCATGTCCAGGCTGTGCTGGATGTCGTGGTAGACGGTGTCGCAGCCCAGGTACCCCGGCATCCGCCCCCGGAACAGCCTGTCGAAGTCCTCGAAGGCGCGTCGGAGCATCCGGAAGTTCACGCCCGGAAACACGCGGACGAAGCGGTCGTGCACGGCCTCCCACACCGGCTGCCAGTGAGATACCAGCACCGAGTTGGTGATGTCGTGATCGCTTCGCCGATGGCGCAGCGTCAGCACCTGGGCGGTCGTTTCCATGGTCGAAGCAGTGTAGGCAAGCCGTGTCCGGCACGCCACGACGGCGCACCGGTTCTGTGAGTGGAGTCACATCGTCCCGGGCCGGGATCAGTCGCCGGGCAGTTCGAAGTCCGCAAACACCGGCGCATGGTCGGAAGGCCGTTCCAGCCTGCGGGGCGCCACGTCCACGGCGGAGGCGATGCAGCATTCCGCCATGGCTGCGCTGGCCAGCAGCAGGTCGATGCGCAGGCCCCGGTTGCGGCGGAAGCCCGCTGCCCGGTAGTCCCACCAGCTGAAAACGGCCTCGGGCTGATCGAACAGCCGGAAGGTGTCCACCAGTTCAAGCTCCAGCAGGCGGCCCAGCGCTTCCCGCTCCGGGCCGCTGCACAGGATCTTGTCCCGCCACTCCTCAGGATCGTGGACGTCCCGGTCCTCGGGGGCGATGTTGAAATCGCCCATCACGACCAGCCGGGAATGTCCCGCCAGTTCCGCGGCCAGGTGCTTCCGCAGGGCGCCCAGCCAGCCGAGCTTGTACTCGTACTTGTCGGAGCCCACCGCCTGGCCGTTGGGGACATACAGGTTCAATACCCGCACGCCGTTGACGGTGCCGCCCACAACCCGCCGCTGCGGATCCTCGTAGTCTTCCAGGTCGCGGACCACGTCCCGGGCCGGCGACCGGGAGAGCAGCGCAACTCCGTTGTAGGTTTTCTGGCCGGTGTAGACGGCCTGGTAGCCGGCCTCGGCCAGGGCCTCCGAAGGAAAGGCGTCGTCCGGAAGCTTGGTCTCCTGGATGCCCAGCACGTCCGGCTTGTGTTCGGCAAGCCAGTCCAGGACATGAGGCAGCCGCACCCGGAGGGAATTCACGTTCCAGCTGGCGATGCGCATCCTGCTCACGCCGCCGGCGCCGTCTCGGGCAGGATGCCGGCCTGCTTCAGCAGGGCGTCGGGCTTCGGCGCCCGGCCGCGGAAGGCCACGAAAGCGTCCATGGCTTCCACGCTGCCGCCGACCTCCAGGATGCAGCGGCGGAACCGGCGGCCGGTTTCCGGGTCCAGGGCCCCGGCATCGGCGAAAGCGTCGAAGGCGTCCGCGGAGAGCAGTTCGGCCCACTTGTAGCTGTAATAGCCGGCGGCGTAGCCCCCGCCGAAGATATGGGAGAAGCCGTGGGCGAACCGGTTGAAGTCCGGGTAGCTCACCACGGCCACCTCCCGCCGGACCGCGTCGAGTTCCTCGACGACCGCCGCCGCGTCCACGCTCTCGCGGGAATGGAGCCGGATGTCGAACAGGGCGAATTCCAGCTGGCGCAGCATCTGCATGCCGGACTGGAAGTTCCTGCTGGAGACCAGGCGCCGGAGAACGTCTTCGGGCAGACTGTCACCGGTGCCGACGTGGGCGGAGAGACCCCGCAGCACGTCGGGTTCCCAGGCAAAGTTCTCGAGGAACTGGCTGGGCAACTCCACGGCGTCCCAGGCAACGCCGTTGATCCCGGACGCGCTTGGCCACTCCACCCGGGTGAGCATGTGGTGGAGGCAGTGGCCAAACTCGTGGAAAAGGGTGACCACGTCATCGTGGGTGAGCGTTGCCGGCCGGTCCTGCACCGGCGGCATGAAGTTACACACCAGAAAAGCCACCGGCAGGTCCAGGTGCCCGTCGATCCTGGCGCGGCCCACGCACTCGTCCATCCAGGCGCCGCCGCGCTTCTGCTCCCTGGCGTAGAGGTCGGTGTAGAAGCCGCCCAGCGCGCTGCCGTCCGCATCCTCCACCCGGTAGAAGCGAACCTGGGAATGCCAGGTGTCCACCGCGTCGCCGGGCCGGATGCGGATGCCGAACAGCTCGCCGACCATGGCGAACATCCCGGACATCACCGCTTCTACCGGGAAATAGGGCCTGAGTTCCTCGTCCGAGACTTCGAAAGCGCTCTCCCGGAGCCGCTCCGACCAGAAAGCCATGTCCCAGGCGTGGAGCTCGCATCCGGCGAAAGACCTGAGCTCGTCCAGCTCCCGGGCGGCCGCGGTCCGGCTGCGCCTGGCGAGGTCCTCGAGGAAGATGCGCACCTCGTCCACCGAGGGAGCCATCTTCGTGGCCAGGGAAAGGTCGGCGTAGCTGGAGAAGCCCAGTATGTCGGCTGCCTCCCGGCGAAGCCTGAGGATGTCCGCCATGACCGGGCCGTTGTCCCACTGGCCGGCCTGGGGCCCGGCGTCGGAAGCCCGGGTCACCCAGGCTTCGTACATCTGCCGGCGGAGGTCCCGGTCCCGGGCATGGCTCATCACCGCGTGGTAGCACGGGAAGTCCAGGGTGAGCACCCAGCCCTCGAGGCCGCGGCTGCGCGCCGTCTCCTGCGCCCGGCGTTTCGCACCCTCGGGAAGGCCGTCGAGCCTGGTATCGTTTTCCAGATGCATCGACCAGGCATGGGTGGCGTCAAGGAGATTCTCCTCGAACTTCGCTTGCAGGCCCGACAGCTCCTGCATGATGGCCTTGAACCGGGACTTCTGGGCCGCGGGCAGGGCGACGCCGGCCAGCCGGAAATCCCGCAGGGCATCCGTGATGATCTTGCGCTGCCCGGGATGCAGTGACTCCCCCTCGTTCTCCAGCACCGCCCCGTAGGCACGGAACAGCCCCTCGTGCTGGCCGAGCTCGGTGGCGTAATCCGACAACAGGGGCAGGCACCGGTTGTACGCCTGCCGCAGGGCCTCGCTGTTGACCACGGCGTTGAGGTGGCCCACCGGCGCCCATACCCGGGCAAGCCGGTGGTCCATGGCTTCCAGCGGCGCGACCAGGTTGTCCCAGCGCGGCGGCCGGGCGCGGGAGAGCACGGTCTCCAGCTGCGCCAGGTTCTCTTCGATGACCTGGCGTACCGCCGGCTCCACGTGCTCGGCGCGGATGGCGCTGAAGCGGGGCAGTCCTGAGAGGTCGAGCAGAGGGTTGTAGGTCTCGGTCATGGGGCTGGAATCGGGCGCTTTCTGCAGGGGGCGCGGGATGTTAGCACAGCGTCACGCGGCTCCCTTGAGCTAAACTGACACGCCGGAAAAGCCGGCTGGCAACATGTCCGACAGCAATCATTTCGATCTGTTCGTCATCGGTGGCGGCAGCGGCGGCCTGGCCGCCGCACAGCGCGCCGCTGACCATGGCGCCCGCGTGGCGCTGGCCGAGGACGGCCCCCTGGGCGGCACCTGCGTTAACGTGGGCTGCGTCCCGAAAAAAGTGATGTACAACGCAGCGGCTCTCGCGCACGGTTTCGACGATGCGGAAGGCTACGGTTTCACCGTCGAAGGCGTCCGCCATGACTGGCAGGCGCTCAAGTCCCGCCGCGATGCCTACATCCGCCGGCTGAACGGTATCTACCAGTCCAACCTGGACAAGCGGCGCATCACGGTGATCAAAGGCACGGCGAGCTTCGAAAGCCCGGGCGAGGTTCGCGTGGGAGAAAGGGTCTTCCGCGCCGATCACGTTATCGTCGCGACCGGCGGGCGTCCGGAGCTCCCCGAGATCCCGGGGGTTGAACTGGGAACTACCTCCGATGGTTTCTTCGCCATGGAGCAGCGGCCGGAACGAGTCGTCCTCGTGGGCAGCGGCTACGTGGCGGTGGAGCTGGCCGGGGTGTTCCGGGCACTCGGCTCGGAGGTCTCCATCCTGGCCCGCCGGGACGGTGTTCTGCGCAGCTTCGATCCCATGCTCCGGGAAGCCCTCATGGACCAGATGCGGCGGGACGGCATCCGGCTGGCCACGAGCGCCGTGCCCATCGGCGCGGGCGAGGGCGACGACGGTCTGTACATCGAGACCGAGGACGCCCGTCGCTTCGGGGGATTCGACGCCATCATCTGGGCCATCGGCCGCCTGCCGCGGACCGGAGAGCTGAAGACGGAACGCGCCGGGCTGCGCCTGGACGAGGACGGATTCATCCCGACGGACGATTTCCAGAACACCAACGTGGAACGCATCTATGCCGTAGGTGACGTCACCGGGCGTGTTGCCCTGACTCCGGTCGCCATCGCCGCCGGGCGCAGGCTTGCGGACCGGCTGTTCAACAACCAGCCGGACCGGCACCTGGACTACGACTGTGTGCCCACGGTGATCTTCTCCCATCCCCCCATCGGGACGGTGGGCCTGTCCGAGGTGGAGGCCCATGCCCGCTACGGCGACGAGGTCCGGATCTACCGTTCCCGATTCACGCCGATGTACTACGCCATGAACGAGCGAAAGGTGCCGGCGGAGGTCAAGCTGGTGGCCGTGGGCGAGGCCGAACGCGTGGTGGGATGCCACGTGATTGGTGACGGCGCCGACGAAATGCTCCAGGGCTTCGCCGTGGCCATCCGAATGGGCGCCACCAAGCAGGACCTGGACGACACGGTGGCCATCCATCCCACCAGCGCCGAGGAACTGGTGACCCTGAAAGGACCGCCATCTTGACCGTAAGAAGCTATGACGGGCATCAGCCGCAGCTGGGGCGCCGGGCCTACGTGGATCCCGCGGGCCTTGTCATCGGCAGTGTCACGCTGGGTGATGACGCCTCGGTCTGGCCCATGGCCGTGGCCCGGGGCGACGTCAACGAGATCCGCATCGGCGACCGTTCCAACATTCAGGATGCCTCCGTCCTGCATGTCACCCACGACGGGCCCTACTCGCCGGGCGGCCTGCCCCTGGTCATCGGCGACGACGTCACCGTCGGCCACCGGGTCACCCTCCACGCGTGCACCGTGGGGGACCGCTGCCTCGTGGGGATGAGCTGCACGGTAATGGACGGTGCGGTGCTGGAAGCGGAGGTCTTCCTGGCCGCCGGCAGCCTGGTGCCGCCGGGCAAGCGCCTCCGGGCAGGAGGCCTGTACCGGGGGAGGCCGGCCGCCCGGGTCCGGGAACTGGGACCGGAAGACCTGGAAATGCTCAGGTATTCCGCCGCCCACTACGTACGGCTGAAGGATCGTTACCTGGCCGGCGGCTCCCCGGTCATTTCCCGGCGAGGCGCTGGCGAAGCTCCCTGAGCACTTCGTCCGTTGGCGGGCGAATCCCCCGCCACAGGACAAACGACTCGGCCGCCTGCTCCACCAGCATCCCCGTGCCGTCAGCGATGCCCGCCGCTCCCCGCCGGGCGGCCCAGTCCAGGAAGGCCGTGGGCCGGGACCCGTAGACCATGTCGTAGCAGAAGGTGGAAGGCCCCACGCTGTCCGGCGGCAGCGCCGGGGCTTCGTCGTCCAGGCTGGCGGAGGTGGCATTGATGACCACGTCCCAGGGGCCGTGGGCTTCGCCCAGCCCAGTGCCGTCCACGGTGATTTCGCCGTCCCACTGCCGGGCCAGCTCCCGGGCCTTCCCCACCGTCCGGTTGGCCACCGCCAGTCGCTGCGGATGCCGGTCCAGCAACGCCGGCAGTGCGCCCCGCGCGGCGCCTCCGGCGCCGACCAGCAATATCCGCTTGTCCGACAGCGGGCGGCCCAGGTTCCCCTCCAGGTCCGCCACCAGGCCGGCGCCGTCGGTGTTGTCGCCGAGAAGCCGGCCGGCCTGCACGGCAAGCGTGTTCACCGCACCGGCCCGCCGGGCACGGACCGTGAGGCTGTCGGCGGCCCGGTAGGCGTCGAGTTTGTGGGGCAGGGTGATGTTCAGTCCGAGGCCGCCGTCCGCCAGGAACTCGGACAGGGCGCTATCGAACTCGCCCGGAGCGACATCCCGGGCGGTGTAGATCATGTCCTGTCCGGTGAGCTCGGCGAACCGGCCGTGCACCCAGGGTGAAGGACTGTGACTTACCGGGTGGCCGAAGAGGGCGTACCGGTCGGTCAAGCTCAGCCTTCCTTCAGCCAGCGGGCCACCACCGGCGCGAAATAGGTCAGGATGCCGTCGGCGCCCGCCCGCTTCATGGACAGAAGCGCCTCCAGCACCACCGGGCGCTCATCGAGCCAGCCGTTGGCGGCGGCCGCCTTGAGCATGGCGTACTCGCCGCTGACCTGGTACACGAAGGTGGGAACGCCGAGTTCTGTCTTCACGCGCCGCACGATGTCCAGGTAAGGCATCCCCGGCTTGACCATGAAGGCGTCGGCGCCCTCGGCGATATCCAGGGCCACCTCCCGCACGGCCTCGTCGCTGTTGCCGGGATCCATCTGGTAGGAGTACTTGTTGCCGCCGGCAAGGTTGCCGGCGGACCCCACGGCGTCACGGAAGGGTCCGTAGAAGCTGGAGGCGTACTTGGCGGAATAAGCCAGGATGCCGGTATTGACGTGCCCGCCGGCCTCCAGGGCCTCGCGGATCCTCCCGACGCGGCCGTCCATCATGTCCGAAGGCGCCACCAGGTCCGCGCCGGCCTCCGCGTGGGAAGCCGCCTGCTTCACCAGGGCTTCCACGGTGACGTCGTTCAGCACGTAGCCGGTTTCGTCGATGATCCCGTCCTGTCCGTGGGTGGTGAAAGGATCCAGGGCGACGTCGGTGATGACGCCAAGATCGGGCAGGGCGCCCTTAAGTGCCCGGACCGCCCGCTGGGCCAGGCCGTCGGGATTCCAGGCTTCTCTGCCGTCCTCGGTCTTCGCGGCCGGATCGGTGACGGGAAACAGGGCGATGGCGGGGATCCCCAGGGATTGCCATGTGCCGGCCTGCTCGACCAGCAGGTCCACGGACAACCGCTCCACGCCGGGCATGGAGCCCACGGGCTCCCGCCGGCCTTCGCCCTCGAGCACGAACACGGGATAGATCAGGTCGTCGGCCGTCAGGACGGATTCCCGCACCAGTCGGCGGGTGAATTCGTGGCGGCGCAGGCGGCGCATCCGGGTGGCGGGATATCGTCCCTGGGTCGGGAGGGTCATCGGGCGTCTCCGCGAAAATGATCAGGCCGCGATTTTCTCCCGAAGCCCGGACCTCTTGCCAGCGGTGGTCTACGTATGGATGTAATAAACGACCCATGTCACGGGTCTTGTGTCCATGAGCGGAAAACGCGCCGGGTTGGCCGAACGCCGTCGGTTCAACCGGCTGATCGGCGATCTGAGGCAGGAGCTGTACAGCTATTCGTTATGGCTGTGCCGCGATCCCCACCTGGCGGATGACGTCCTCCAGGAGGCGCTGCTCAGGGCCTGGCGCGGATTCGCCGGGCTGGATGACGACAACAGGGCTCGCCAGTGGATGGTCACCATCGTTCGCCGGGAGTTCCTGAGGGCACGGGAGAAGCGCCGCGATGAAGCAACAGACCCGCTGGATCTCCAGCAGCTGGCCGACCCCGGGGAGGACCCGATGGTGACGGAGCTTCGACAGGCGATCTTCCGGCTGGATGACAACTATCGGGAGCCACTGATGCTGCAGGTCCTGATGGGCTACAGCGCCGAGGAGATCGGGCAGGTCATGGACATGAAGCCGGGGGCGGTGCTGACGCGACTGCACAGGGCACGGGAGAAGCTGAAGACGATGTTTGTCGAGGGCGACGAGGCCGCCGCTGAGCAGGACTGAGAAAGATGGGAAAGCCAGACCCGACCGACAGGGCAGAACGGGCCCGCATCGCTGCCGACGCCGCCGCGTTCGAGGCGCTGCTTGCCCGCGCCGCGCAACTGCCGCGACAGGCTCCCGCGACCCGTCGGCCCCGGGGCCACCGGCACTGGGTGCAGTTCGGGCTTGCCGCCTCGCTGGTCCTCGCGACCGCGCTGTGGTTCGGCCTCCGGGAGCCGGCGAGCCTGCCGGAGGCGGTGATAGCGCATGTGCATCACGAACCGGAAGCGCTGGCGCCCGCCCGGAATCCCGTGAACGGCGCTGACCTGGAACAGGTGTTGCGCCAGGCCGGCGCGGAGTTCGTCCGGCCCGTCGGAACGGTCACCTACGTGAAGCTGTGCCCGTTCCGGGGCGAGATGGTGGCGCACTTCGTGGTGCAGGGGCGGCGGGGGCCGGTGACCGTCCTCCTGCTGCCTGAAGAGAACATCAGCACCCCGGCACCGATCCGCGAGGACGGATTCGTGGGAACGCTTGTGCCCCTGGAGATCGGGGGCAGCATCGCCGTGGTGGGCGAGCCCGAGGAGTCCCTGGAAACCATCCGGGACGCTCTCGTCGCTGCCCTGCGGTGGAGAGTCTGAGCGCGGGCAGGAAGCCCGCGTGCGGAAACGCAGGCCGCGACGGC
Organism: Gammaproteobacteria bacterium; assembly: GCA_037383845.1. GTDB lineage: Bacteria > Pseudomonadota > Gammaproteobacteria > Steroidobacterales > XN24 > JARRON01. The sequence continues at coordinate 22,445 of JARRON010000028.1, read as the reverse complement.
TTGCGCTAAACCCTTGAGAGAGAAGATAGAGGAGAGTTACGACATGTCCGAGAAGACTATGAAGCCCGTCGCCCTGGCTGCAGGTATCGCTCTGGCCGGCTCCCTGGCCGGCGTTTCCGTGGCCCAGGCAAAGCCGGACTCCAGCCCGTTCGCGGTCTCTGAACTGTCCACCGGCTACATGGCCTCCGCCCACCACGGCGAAGGCAAGTGTGGTGAGGGCAAGTGCGGCGGCGAGAAGGAAGGCGACAAGAAAGGCGAAGGCAAGTGCGGTGAAGGCAAGTGCGGCGGCGAGAAGGAAGGCGACAAGAAAGGCGAAGGCAAGTGCGGTGAGGGCAAGTGCGGCGGCGGCAACTGATGGCGCTTCCGTCTGACCTGCGCTGAGCTCACTTTTCATGCTCGACGGGAAGGGTCCGCGGCGGCTGGCTGCGGACCCTTTTTGTCTGTCCTCCGGAGCGCGCGGCCGTACCACCAGGAACCCGGTGCCACCACCGGACATGAAACACAGGGAGGAACCGGCGTGACGCAGACCGTTCGCGACGATCCGGGCCGTTGTCCCTGGAGCCTTGGCATCAGCGACGCGTACCTGGCCTACCACGACACGGAGTGGGCCGTGCCGGCCCGGGACGACGCCACCCAGTTCGAGTTCCTCGTCCTCGAGTCCGCCCAGGCCGGCCTGTCATGGTCGACCATTCTTCACAAGCGCGAGGGCTATCGCCGGGCCTTCGCCGGTTTCGATCCCGGGAAAGTGGCCCGGTTCAACGCCCGGAGCATCGCGCGGCTGATGAATGATGCGGGCATCGTGAGGAACAGGCTGAAGATCGAAGCGGCGATCAACAACGCCCGCCGGTTCCTGGACGTCCGGGACGCCTTCGGCGCCTTCTCCGACTACCTCTGGGACTTCGTCGACGGGAAGCCCGTGGTGAACCGCTGGCGCAGGCAGGAGCAGGTGCCGGCCTCCACGCCCCTGTCCGACGTCATCAGCCGCGACCTGAAGGCCCGGGGATTCAGGTTCGTGGGCACCACTATCGTCTATGCCCATCTCCAGGCCACGGGGCTCGTCAACGACCATCTCGTGTCCTGTTTCCGGCACCGCGAGGTAGGAGACTCCCCGCGGGGCTAGGTTCAGCCGACCAAGAAAAGAAAGCCCGGCGGGGCCGGGCCTTCATTGCTGTCACCAGTGGCTTTACCTCTCGCCGAAGGCCGAGCGGGGGTCGGCCATGCCGTGACCGAAAGTCTGCCGGTCACCGAGCTTCTCCGCGCCCCTCTTTAGCGCGGTTGCCGCCTGGGAGGCTGACAGGCCCGGATTCTCGAAAGCTTTACAGCAGGAGTCCCCTGGGTTGTCCTGGTTGGTTCTGCGGTGATTGCCGGCGGCCTCGAAACGACTGAAGCGTTGCCGGAGTTTACGCAGGGAGCCGGGCGCCGTCCGGCGGAGGTCCGGGCAGCCCGGACACCTCCGACCGTGGTCCGCTATGGCCCGCACAGGCTGCGTTGGGATAACGTGTGATTCCCCGCCGCCGCAGGTTCATCGCCGATGCCCCTGATCACGACTTTCTACGCTGGCCTGCTCGGGCTGCTCGCGCTCTCGCTGGCCTGGCTTGTCGTCACCAACCGCCGCCGCGCACAGGTCGGGCTGGGGTCGGGGGGTGATGCGGCTCTGGAACGGGCCATCCGGGTGCACGGCAACTTCACGGAATATGCGCCGCTGGTCCTCATCCTGCTCGGCCTGGCGGAACTTTCGGGCGCGCCGGTCTGGCTTTTGCACGCATCCGGCGCCGTCTTCGTAGCGGCCCGGGTGGCGCACGCCCTGGGCCTGTCGGCCAGGAGCGGAATCAGCAGGGGTCGCTTCTTCGGGACCCTGGCCACCTGGCTTGTTCTGCTGGTCCTGGCGGTGACTGACGTCTGGCTGGGCGTGGCGGCCCTGGCAGCGGCCTGACCCGTGCCGCGCCCGGGCCGTTCCGCCGGGAGCTTATTCGACGCCCAGGCCCAGGATGATACGGTTCGCGAAATTGGCGTAGGCCACCACCAGGCTCAAATCCAGCACTTCCTCGTCCGAGAGTCCCGCATCACGCAGGAGCTGAATGTCCGACTCGGCCACCGCCGCCGGCGCCCGGGTCAGTCGGCGTGCATGATCCAGGATGGCCGCGAGCCTTTCCGGAAGCTCCGAGTGCCGGCCCTCCCGGATGGCCAGGATGGTGTCGGCATGCTCGTCGGCGCTGACCAGGCTCTCGGAATGGCGGGCGATACCGTAGACGCACTTGTTCTCCGCCGAGACGGCAACCGCGACGGCTTCCCGCTCGAGGGCCGACAAGCCGGTGTCGGCATCCATGATCGCGCCCCGCAGGGCGAGGTGGGCCTCGAGGGCGGCGGGGCGCAGGCTTTCCGCACGGAATATGTCCGAGACGTGGCCGCGCTGCCCGCGGATCTTTTCGTAGGCGCGGGCCAGATCGCCCTGGGCCTTGCCTTCGTCTGTCTGTCGAATCCAGGCCATGGCGGCCTCCACTGTTACTCGACGCCGGGATCCCGCGCGAAGATGGCGGCTTCCTCGGCAAAGGACTTGAATTCCAGAGCGTTTCCGGAAGGGTCCCGAACGAACATGGTGGCCTGTTCGCCGGGCCGTCCCCGAAAGCGGACCCTGGGCTCGATAATGAACTCTACCCCGGCTTCGGCCAGCCGGGCCGCCAGGGCCTCCCAGGCGGCCCGTGGCAGGATGAGGCCGAAGTGCCGCACCGGGACCCGGTCGCCGTCCACCGGGTTGAACTCTCCGGCACCATTTTCCCGGCACAGGTGGGCCGTAATCTGATGGCCCTCGAAATCGAAGTCGATCCAGCGATCCGACTCCCGGCCGGTGGCGCAGCCCAGGATTCCTGCATAGAAGGCCCGGGCTGCTTCAAGGTCGTGGACCGGGAACGCCAGGTGGAAACGGGGCACGGGGCTCACGAGGCTTCGACTCCCAGCCAGTCCCTGGGCTTGAGGAATTCATCGTACAGCTTTGCCTCGGGGCTGCTGGCCTCGGGCTGCCAGTCGTACTTCCAGCGCACCAGCGGGGGCAGGGACATCAGGATGGACTCGATGCGCCCGCCGGACTGCAGGCCGAAGATCGTTCCCCGGTCGTAGACCAGGTTGAATTCCACGTACCGGCCCCGCCGGTAGAGCTGGAACTCTCGTTCCCGCTCTCCCCAGGGCATGTGGCACCGGCGTTCGACGACGGGCTGGTAGCCGGGCAGAAAATGGTCTGCCACCGTCCGGCTGAACTCGAAGCAGCGATCGAAGCCCCAGTCGTTGAGGTCATCGTAGAAAAGCCCCCCGACGCCCCGGGTTTCGTTGCGGTGCTTGAGATAGAAGTACTCGTCGCACCATTTCTTGAAGCGCGGATAAATGTCGTCGCCGAAAGGCGCGCAGGCGTTACGGGCGTTCCGGTGCCAGTGAATCGCGTCCTCTTCGAAGGGATAGTAGGGAGTGAGATCGAAGCCTCCCCCGAACCACCATACCGGCGCTTCGCCCGGCTTCTCGGCGACGAAGAAGCGCCAGTTCGCGTGGGTGGTGGGCACATAGGGATTGCGGGGGTGGAGCACCATGGACACGCCGGTGGCGCGGAAGCTGCGACCGGCCAGTTCGGGCCGGCGGGCCGTCGCGGACGCCGGCAGGCGCTCTCCGTGGACGGCGGAGAAGTTGATCCCGCCCTTCTCGAACAGGGCGCCTTCCTCGATCACGCGGCTGTCGCCCCCGCCGCCCTCCGGGCGGTCCCACGTGTCCCTCCGGAACCGGGCCTCGCCGTCGAGGGACTCGAGTCCCTCCGTGATCCTGTCGTGAGTGCCGCGGAGCCATTCCTCCACGGCCCGGATGTCGGCCTTTCCGGTGGTCATCTGGACTGCGCTCCCGTCGTGTGGCCGCGGATCATGCGGCCCGTCCGCCCGTCGTAGATCGGTGTCGGGCCGGAAAGGCTACCGGTCGGGCCGCCCAGGATGAAGTCCACGTGGTCTCCGAGCCATCTCCGGACCTGGATGGCGCTGCGCGCCGGCGGCTTGCCGGACCGGTTGGCACTGGTGGAAACGATGGGCGTGCCCGAGGCGCGGCTCAATGCGGAGGCCACGGGATGGGCGCTGACCCGGGCGGCCAGCGTGTCGCGTCCGCCGGTGACCCAGAAAGGCACCCAGGGGCGGGCGGGCAGGATCCAGGTCACGGGCCCCGGCCAGGTCTCGGCCAGGCGGCTTTCCAGTTCCGTGTCGGGAGGTTCGATCCAGGAATCCAGCTGGGCCCGATCGGCGGCCAGCAGGATGACGCCCATCTGTGCCGGTCGCGCCTTCGCCACCAGGATCCGGGCGAACGCGTCCAGGTCCAGGGGGTCGCAGCCGAGGCCCCATACGCCTTCCGTCGGATAGGCCACTACGCCGCCGGCTTCGATGACCCCGGCGGCGCGCCGCAGCCGGGGGAGGGAGGGGGAAAGGGCGGGCTCGCTCACGGCACGGACCTCCCGTAGGCGGGTTGCGGGTCAGCCGCTGCTGTCGGCGGCGCCGGCCTTCCGGGCCGGGGCCTTCTTCCGGGCAGTGGTCTTCTTCTTTTTCGAGGCGGTCTTTTTCTTCGCCGTCGTTTTCTTCTTGCCGGCAGCTTTCTTCCTGGCCTTCTTCTTCGAGGGCGCCTCGTCCAGCAGCTTCCGGGCGGCCTCCAGGGTCAGCGCCGCCGGGTCTTCGCCCTTGGGAACGGCGGCGCGCCGCCGCTTCGTGTCGGTGACGTAGGGCCCGAACCGACCCTTGAGAATGCGGATGCCTTCCTCCGGGAACTCCCGGATCAGGCGCTTCGCCTCGGACGCTTCTTTCTCGCGGACGATTTCCAGTGCCCGGTCCAGCTCGATGGTGTAAGGATCGTCGTCCTTCTTCAGGGACGCGTACTTGTCGCCGTATTTCACGAACGGACCGAAACGTCCGATGTTCACCAGGACGGGCTCGCCCCCGGGCGTCTCGCCAAGCTCCCGGGGCAGCTTGAACAGCTCCAGGGCTTCCTCCAGGCCGATGGAATGCATGGACTTGCCCGGGGGAACGCCCGCGAACCGGGGCTTCTCGTCATCCTCTGCAGTGCCGATCTGGATGTAGGGGCCGTACTTGCCCATCTTGGCAATGACGGGCTTGCCCGTCGCCGGATCCTTGCCGAGTTCCCGGTTGGGCACGACGTCGCTCTTGCGGACCGACTTGTCCTTGTCCTCCACGAGGTCGCGGAACGGCGACCAGAACCTGTCCAGGGTCTTGTGCCAGTCCTTTTCTCCCCGCGAGATGGCATCCAGCTCGTCCTCCAGCGAGGCGGTGAACCCGTAGTCCACGTAGCGCGTGAAGTGGTTGGTCAGGAACGCGCTGACGATGCGCCCCACGTCCGTGGGTATGAACCGGCGCCGATCCATGTCCACGTACTGGCGGTCCTGCAGGGTGGAAATGATCGAGGCATAGGTGGACGGCCGGCCGATGCCGTATTCCTCCAGCGCCTTGACCAGGCTTGCCTCGCTGTAGCGGGGCGGCGGCTTGGTGAAGTGCTGCTCGGCGTCCAGGGCCTGCATGGCGAGGGCCTCCCCTTCCTCCACCGGCGGCAGCCGTCGGTCCTGCTCGTCCTCGGCGTCGTCCCTGCCTTCCTGGTACACGGCGATGTAGCCCGGCTCCACCAGGATCGAGCCGGAGGCCCGGAAACGGTGTCCGGCGTCGGGCCGGGCGGCGGGCACCAGGGCCAGGGATACCGTGTCGAAAACGGCACTGGCCATCTGGCAGGCGACGGTGCGCTTCCAGATCAACTCGTACAGCCGGTGCTGGTCGCGGTCCAGCCGGCCGGCCAGGTCGTCCGGGTGCAGCGAGGCAGAGGTGGGGCGAATGGCCTCGTGGGCTTCCTGGGCGTTCTTGGACTTCGTCCGGTAGGCCCGGGGGGAGTCGGGCAGGGACTTGCTGCCGAAGCGCTGGCCCACGAGTTCGCGGATCTCCCGGACCGCGTCCGAGGCAAGGGCCACCGAGTCCGTTCGCATGTACGTGATGAGCCCCGTGGCGCCCTGGCCGAAGTCCACGCCCTCGTAGAGTCGCTGGGCCACCTGCATGGTGCGCTTGGCCGTGAAGCCGAGCTTGCGCGCGGCCTCCTGCTGGAGCGTCGAAGTGGTGAAAGGCGGGGCCGGATTCTGCCGGCGCTTCTTCCTCTCAACCTTCTCCACCTGCAGCTTCCCGTCCGCGGCCTCGAGAAGCGCCTGTTCCGCTTCACGGGCCTGGCCCTCGCTGCCGATGAAGAACTTCTCGAGCTTGTCGTCGATCTTCCGGCCGTCGTACTCGGCGAGCCTTGCGGTGAAGTCCTGGCCGTCCTTTTCGAGGCGGGCGGTCAGGCTCCAGTATTCCGTGGGCCGGAAGCGCTCGATCTCCAGTTCCCGCTCCACGATCATCCGCAGGGCAGCGCTCTGCACCCTGCCGGCGGAAAGGCCCGGACGGACCTTCTTCCACAGCAGCGGCGAGAGGTTGAAGCCCACCAGGTAGTCCAGGGCCCGCCGCGCCTGCTGGGCGTTCACGAGCTCCGAGGCGATCTCCCGGGGGTGCTCGAGGGCGTCCTTCACCGCCTTCTTGGTGATCTCGTGGAAGATGATCCGGTGGACAGGCTTGTCCTCGAGGAGGCCGCGCTTCCGCATGAGCTCGCACACGTGCCAGCTGATCGCCTCTCCTTCCCTGTCCGGGTCAGTGGCGAGGTAGAGGGCGTCGGCTTTCTTCAGGGCCTTCGCGATGGCCTCGACGTGCCGCCGGTTGCGGTCAATCTCCTCGTACTTCATGGCGAAGTCGGAGTCCGGATCCACCGCGCCTTCCTTGGGCACCAGGTCCCGGACGTGGCCGTAGGACGCAAGCACATGGAAATCCGGGCCAAGATACTTCTCGATAGTCTTGGCCTTGGCGGGCGACTCGACGATGACCAGGTTCTTGCTCATTCTGTTCTTTAGCGGTTTTTCCTGAAAAAACGGGCCGTGGCTCCCGCCACGGCCCACGTTGTCTGGGTTGTTGTCCGGGACCCGTTCAGTGGGCGAGGGCAGCACGCTCCTCGAACACCAGGTCCTCCATGCGGGCGTAGGCGGCCTCCTCGCCGGGCTGGCTGAACAGCACCATGAGGACGACCCACTTGATGTCTTCCACCTCGATCTCGTCGGCATCCAGGGCCATGAGGCGGTCCAGCACCAGCTCCCGGTGCGTGGGCGACAGGATGCCGGTCTGCTCCAGGTACATGAGGTAGCCACGGCCTTCTGCGCCGAGACGGATACATTCCTCGTGGTTGAAGACGCGGATCGAGCGCTCCGTCGGCGCATCCTCGGTGTCCGTCTCCCGCCGCAGGGCCAGGCCGTCCAGCCAGTCGAGGGCCCGCTCGATGGAACGGTTCCGAAACCCGGCCCGCTCGAGTTCCAGCCGAAGCTCGTCCCGGTCCGGATTCCCCGTGTCGTCGTCTCCCGAGGTCTCGAACAGGTACATCAAAACGTCGAGAACGCTTTCGGGCATATCAGGACCTCTCGGGCATGCGGACGTATTGTCCGCCAGGCAAGGACTCCACGACTCCCTGGAGTTCCAGTATCAGGAGCATGGAGGAAAGCTCCGCAGCCGTCAAACCGGTGCGGGCGACCAGGGAATCGGCGTCTGCCGGGTCGTGTCCCAGCGCCTCGAGCAACTTGACATAGTCCCCGTCGGGCGGGATTTCTGTGGCCCGGCGTGCCGTTGGCGCATCGGCTCCGGGGGCAGGGCGGCTCTCCAGGTGCACCCTGCCGGCGATCTCGGTGAATATGTCGGCGGCCGTTTCGACCAGGACCGCGCCCTGGCGCAGCAACTGGTGGCAGCCCCGCGCCATGGGATTGTGAATGCTGCCCGGAATGGCGAAGACTTCGCGGCCGAAGTCCCCGGCCAGCCGGGCGGTGATCAGGGACCCGCTGCGCCGGGCGGCCTCGACCACCAGCACCCCCACCGAAAGGCCGCTGATGATGCGGTTGCGCCTCGGGAAATTCTCCCTGCGGGGCGGCGTGCCCGGCAGGAACTCGGACACCAGAAGACCCTCGGAGCGGATGAACTCCGCCATGGGGGCGTTCGCCGCCGGGTAGACCTGGTCCGGGCCGCAGCCGAGTACGGCGGTCGTCGGCATCTGCGCATCCAGGGCGCCGGCGTGGGCGGCCGCGTCGATGCCGGCGGCAAGCCCGCTGCATATGACCAGCCCGTGGCGGGCCAGGTGTCGCGCGAAAGCGCGGGCATTCTCGCTGCCCTGGGGGGTGGGATTGCGGCTGCCCACCACGGCGAAGTGAGGCAGACCGAGGACGTCACGGTCGCCTTCCAGGAACAGGGCCACCGGGGCGTCCGGCACGGTCCGCAGCAGCGGCGGGTAGTCCGGGTCATCCCACGCCAGCAGGCTGCGCCCGGGCTGCTCGTCAAGCCAGGCCAGGCTCCCGGCGCCACCGCAAAAAGCGACGCCGGCGTGCGCCGGCGTCGGGATGAGGTCTTGTCTGCTGCGTCACGCCGCTAGGGGTTTCGGACCTTGTCCAGTATCCGGATTTCGCTGGTGCTCCGGACAATAATGCCGTAGCTCATGTCGTCAAAGGTCCGGAAAACCATCATAAGGCCCGAATATTCCTCCGGCAGCTCCACCTTTCCGCCTCCGAAGCGGTCTTCCACTTCACGGCCGGCCTGCCAGATGCTGAGGACGTTCCCGGGAGCCAGGCCGTCGGCGGATCCGCGGTTCAGGGCCACCACGTGGTACTGGCCCAGGACAGACACCCCATCGACCACGGAGATGATCTGGCCCTCGACGTCGCCGGCCGGGGCGCTGGGCTGGAAGTACAGCGGGAAGTCGTCTTCCACCGGGAGGACCTTGTCGCCGTTGAGCGCCTCCCGGGCCGTCATGGAAAGGTACATGGTGGCCGGATCACCATCGCGCACCACCGAACCCTCCCCGACCCACACGGCCATGTAGCCCAGCAGGTCGCCGTCATCCGGGTCCACAAGCTCGTCCTCGATGGAGAACACGTTGTAAAGCTGGTTCCGGTCGAAGGTGTCGCCGCGGACGTAGACTTCGCTGTTGGCGCCGTGGATCAGGTGTTCCCGGCGGTCGGTGAGAATGTACGGAGCGTCCTTGACCGAGTCCGCGTCCAGCACTGTCGGACGGCCGAGGAATGCGGCAATCCTGTCGTAGGGGATGGTGGGAATGGCGTCCGCCAGGGGCTCCCGCCGGACCCGCGGGGACATCCGCACCGCGCCGCCCCTCTCGAGTATGACCTGGGGCCGCCCGTCCATGTAGACCAGGCGCAGCACGTCGCCGGGATAGATCAGGTGGGGATTGGCCACCTGCGGGTTCACGTACCAGATTTCAGGCCAGTACCACGGATCCCGCAGGAACATCGCCGAGATGTCCCACAGGGTGTCACCCTTCCTGACCACGTAGCGTGTCGGATGGCGCGGATTGAGCACCACGCCGGAGGTGCTGCCGGACTGGCTGGCGTAGGTCTCGCTGACCACCGGGGCCGTCGTCGCCACCGCGGGCGGCGCAGGAGAGCGGGCCGTGGCCGGTGGCTGAATCACTTCGGGCTCCGGTGGCGGGGCCACCGGCTCCGGCTGGCTGGCGCAGCCCGCCGCGATGAGCGCCGCGGCAGCCGAAACCAGCAGGGTCTTGATTCTTAAGGCGGGGATGCGCTTGGACATGGCCGGCCTAACTCCGTAGTGTCCTGGGGAGAGAGTGGGCGGCAAAGGGGTTGGTATACTCTCGTTTAACCAAAGACCCGTGCCCCTTACCCGGGGATTCCCGCCACCGCAGCCTGTGCGGGACGTTAGCACGGCGGACTTGAAATGTCATACCGTTAGCCGCACTTTGTCGCGTAATACGCGAGGAAGACGAGATCTTGTCATGGCCATACTGAAAATACTCGAGTACCCCGACCCCAGACTGCGCACCCGGGCCGAGCCTGTCGCCGAGGTTACTGACGAGATCCGTCAGCTTGCCTCGGACATGCTCGAGACCATGTACGCAGCGCCGGGCATCGGCCTGGCTGCAACACAGGTCAATGTACACAAGCGCATGCTGGTGGCCGACGTTTCGGAAGAAAAGGACGCACCGCACGTTTTCATCAATCCCGAAATCCTCGAGCAGCGGGGCGTGGAGACCATGGAGGAGGGCTGCCTGTCCGTCCCCGGCGTCTACGAGAGCGTCAGCCGCGCCGACTGGATCCGGGTCCGGGCCCTGGGCACGGACGGTGAACCCTTCGAGACGGAGCTGGAAGGTCTCCTGGCCGTGTGCGTACAGCACGAGATGGATCACCTGGAAGGCAAGCTCTTCGTGGACTACCTCTCGGACCTGAAGCGGCAGAGGATCCGAAAGCGCCTGGAGAAGGAGCGCCGCCAGAGACCGGTCGAGAGTCCCGCCCGCGTCCCGGCAATCTGAGCGCAGGGGCGGAGCGGATGCCCCGCCTCGCTTTCGCGGGCAGCTCGGATTTCGCTGTCCCCACCCTTCGGGCCCTCGCCGCGGGCCCCTGGGAGCTGACCGCCGTTCTCACCCAGCCTGACCGTCCCGCCGGGCGCCGCCGGCGCCTGACGCCGACACCGGTTCGCTCGGCCGCGGAGGCCCTGGGGATTGCCGTGTCCACGCCGGAGAGCTTCAGGAATCCGGCGGCACGGGATTTCCTCTCGCAGCTGGCGCCGGATGCCCTGGTGGTGGTGGATTACGGCCTGATTCTTCCGCCCGAGGTGTTGTCCATTCCGGTGGCCGGCTGCATCAACGGCCATGCTTCCCTGCTGCCCCGCTGGCGGGGCGCCGCCCCTGTGTCGCGGGCCATCCTCGCCGGAGACGAGGAGACCGGCGTCTCCGTGATGAAGATGGAGGCGGGCCTGGACACGGGACCGGTGTACCTCGTGCGCCGCACTGCCATCGGCCCCCGGGAGACCGCCGGGGAGCTCAGACTGAGGCTGGCCACCCTCTGCGCCGAAGCCCTCGTGGAGGCGCTGCCGGCCGTCCTGGACGGCACGGCGGTGTCCGAACCCCAGGACGACAGCCGGGCCACCTATGCCGCCAAGCTGACGCCGGAGGAGGGCCGGATCGACTGGTCCGGCGAGGCTGATGCCATTGCCCGGCGCATCCGGGCCTTCAGCCCCCGCCCGGGCGCCTGGACCCCCTGGGGTGCGCTGAGACTGAAGCTCCATCGCGCCGAGTCTCTCGCCGAGCGCCCCGCGGAGGTCGCACCGGGGAACGTCTGGCGCACCGGTCCCGAAGGTATCGACGTCGCCGCCGGCGCCGGATCCGTGCGTGTCCTGGAACTCCAGCCGCCCGGCAGCCGGTTGATGGGCGCCCGGGCCTTTCTGAACAGTCGGCCCCTCGCCGGCGAGACCCTGGGCCGGGAATGACCACGGGCCCGGACATTCGCGCGGCCGCGGCCCGGGCTGTGGCGGATGTTGCTGCCCGCGGCCGTTCCCTGGAGCAGGCTCTGCCGGATCGCCTGGACGCACTGGCCGGTGGCGACCGGTCGCTGGCCGCCAACCTCGTCTACGGCACCGTGCGCTGGCATCCGAGGCTGGAGGCGTATCTGGACCTGCTGCTGACCCGGCGGCTCAAGCCCGCGGCGGCGGACGTGCACGGTCTGCTCCTGGTCGGGCTTTTCCAGCTGGAGGAAACCCGCGTCCCGGACCACGCCGCGGTGGCGGAGACCGTGGAGGCGACACGCCGGCTGGGGCAGCCGCGCCTGGCGGGACTGGTCAACGGCTGTCTCCGGCGCTGGCTCAGGGAGGGCGACAGCCTCAAGGCGCGGGTGGCCCGCCAGCCGGAAGTGGTCCATGCCCATCCGCGGTGGTGGCTGGACGCCCTTGCGGCCGACTGGCCCCGCTGCTGGGAGGCAATCGTGGCGGCAGCCAACCAGCGGGCGCCCATGTGGGTCCGCGTGAACCGGCGCCGGAGCACCCGGGACGACTACCGTCGGCGGCTGGAGGAGGCAACAGGGGTGGCCGCCCAGGCCTGGTGCCCGGCCCCGGAGGCCCTGATGCTGTCGGCGCCGGTGGACGTGGCCGCACTGCCGGGTTTTGAGGACGGGGATGTGTCGGTCCAGGACGGAGCGGCCCAGCTCGCTGCCGGACTGGTGGACCCGCAGCCGGGCATGCGGATCCTGGACGCCTGCGCGGCCCCGGGCGGCAAGACCTGTCACCTCCTGGAACGCTGCCCCGAGGCCCGGCTGCTGGCTCTGGACGCGAATGCGGAACGGCTGGAACGGGTGACTGACAACCTGGCCCGGCTGGACCTCAGCGCCGTGGTGGCGGCCGGCGACGCGCGCCACCCGGAGACCTGGTGGGACGGGGAGCCGTTCCAGCGGATCCTGGTGGACGCCCCCTGCACCGGGAGCGGGGTGGTGCGACGACATCCGGACATCAGGCTCCTGCGCAGGCCCGGGGACGTCGATGCCATGGCCGCTGTTCAGGCGGAAATGCTTGATGCCCTCTGGCCGCTGCTCGCCCCGGCGGGGCGGCTGGTCTACGCAACCTGCTCGGTCTTCAAGGCGGAGAATGCCCGCCAGGTCGCCGGATTCCTGGGCCGGCAGCCCCGGGCGCGGGCCGTCGATCTGTCCGCCGCCTCCTGGGGCCGGGACTCCGGTCCGGGCCGCCAGCTCCTGCCCGGGGACGCGGGCGTGGACGGCTTTTATTATGCTTGCCTGGAGAAGCGGACCCAGGATCATGCAGCATTCCAGGCATAACGGCTCCCCCGCGCTGCGCCGTACGGCAGCAATACTTGTCGCCCTCGTGCTGGCGGTGGCCCTGGTGCCCCGCGCCGAGGCGGCGGGTTTCGTTCAGGTGCTCAAGGCCTCCATGAGCCTCCGGGACGGCGTGTGGTACCTGGACGCGGACGTCGCGTGGAGTCCCAGCGAGGCGGCCAGGGAAGCGCTGGACAGCGGCGTGACGCTGGACGTCATCCTCCGCGTGGCCGTGTCGGAGCGGCGGCGGTTCCTGTGGGACCCGGACGTGGCCGAGCTGGAGCAGCGCTACGAGCTTCAGTACCACGCGCTGACCCAGCGCTTCATCCTCCGAAACCTCAACAGTGGTCAGCAGAGGACCTTCGCCACCCTGGATGCTGCCCTGCGAGCGCTGAGCGAGGTCCGGCAGCTGCCGGTGCTTGATGACGCCCTGCTGGACGACGACGAGCAGTACGACGTCGGCCTGAAGGCCGAGATGGACATGAAGCAGCTTGGCGGCCCGCTGGCGCTGATCAGCTTCCTCTGGAACGACTGGCAGCTGGAAAGCGAGTGGGAGCGGTGGCCTCTTCAGCGCTGAGACGATGGGCCGCAACGGCGCTCGCGGTGCTCGGCCTGGGCATGCTCACCGCCGCGCTCATCTTCCTCGCCTCGACGGTGGAGAACGCCGACCGCTTCGGCCGCTTCTACAACTGGATCTTCCTGTTCAATGCCGCGGGCGCCGTGATCCTGCTGGGACTGATCATCGCCAACCTGGTCCGGCTGGTTCGCGGCTATCGGCGGAACACGCCCGGCACGCGGCTGGCCTCCCGGATGGTGGCGATATTCGTGGGCCTGGTCGTACTTCCCCTGGGACTCGTCTACTACTTCTCGGTCCAGTTCATCAGCCGCGGCATCGACACCTGGTTCGACGTCAACGTGGAGGACGGGCTGAACGATGCCCTGGAGTTGAGCCGGGCCACGCTGGAAACACGCATGGGTGAGGCGCTGGAGGAGGCCCGGCAGATGGCTGCCTCCCTGTCGGGTTACCCGGACGACGATCTGCCGCGGCGGCTGAGCGAGCTGCGGCGGGAAAGCGGCGCATCGGAGGTCACAGTGGTAGGACAGGGCTCCCGCATCATCGCCCTGTCCACGGAGCGGGCCCTGACCGAGCTTCCCCGGGGCCCGTCGGACGAGGTGTTGCTCCAGGTTCGCCAGGGACGACCATTCGTCAGCATTGACCCGTCCGGCGAGGGCTACGTGATCCGCACCGCTGCGGTGATCCCCGGCCGCACGCCACTGGAAGAGATCCGGCTGCTGCAGGCGTTCTTTGCCGTGCCTGCCCGTCTCGCCGTACTCGCCGACTCGGTGCAGTCCGCCTACGCGCAGTACCGGGAACTTTCCTATCTGCGGGCGCCGTTCATCCGGAGCCTGACCCTGACCCTGACCCTGGCCCTGCTGCTGTCACTGCTCATGGCCGTATGGGGCGCATTCTTTTTCGCCCGCAGGCTGACCGCGCCCATCGAGTCCCTGGTGGCAGGCACCCGGGCGGTGGCGAAGGGAGATTTCGACACCCGGCTGGAGGCGCCCGCCCGGGACGAGATGGGCTTCCTCGTGCGCAGCTTCAACGACATGATCACGCGGCTGTCCGAAGCGAGGGAGCTGGCCCGGCGCAGCCGCCAGGCCGTTGAGAGCCAGCGCGCCTACCTGGAAGTTATTCTGGGCAGGCTGTCCACCGGCGTCGTGTCGCTGGAAACGGACCTGCGTGTCCGCACAGCCAACCAGGCCGCCAGCGCCATCCTGGGCGTCGAACTGGAAGAGTTCATCGGGCGGCCGCTGGTGGACGTGGCCCGGGGCAGGCCCCTGCTTGAACAGTTCGTGGAGGTGGGCCGGGCCCACCTGGAAGCGGGTGATTATGAATGGCGCGAGCAGATCGTCCTGCGCGGCGAGGTCGGGCGACGGATCCTCATGTGCGCATGCTCCGGCCTGCCCGGGGAGGGTGATTCGCCGGCGGGATTCGTGGTGGTGTTCGACGATATCACTGCACTCATGCAGGCCCAGCGGGACGCCGCCTGGGGCGAGGTGGCCAGGCGGCTGGCGCACGAGATCAAGAATCCGCTGACCCCCATCCAGCTTTCGGCCGAGCGGCTCCGGCGACGGTTCCTGGGCCAGATGTCCGAGGAGGACGGTCAGCTTCTCGAGAGGGCGACGCGCACCATCGTCCACCAGGTGGAGGCCATGAAGGAGATGGTGAACGCCTTCAGCGACTACGCCCGGGCGCCGGACATGGAGATGGGGCGCGTTGACCTGAACAGGCTGGCCGCCGAGATCGCAGATCTCTACAGGGTCCGGGAAATCGCGGTGGAGCTGCAGGTGGACCTTGACCCGACGGTGGAGGAAATCGAGGCCGACGCCGGTCGCCTCCGGCAGGTGCTCCACAACCTCATTCGAAACGCCATCGAGGCCCTGGAAGGCCAGGCCGGCGGCCATGTCACGGTGAGCACCCGGGCGGGCCAGGACCGGGATGCCCGGGTGGTCCATCTCACCGTGGAAGACGACGGCCCCGGCTTCGGCGAGGACGCGATCGACCGCGTCTTCGATCCCTACGTGACGAGCAAGCCCAAGGGGACAGGCCTCGGCCTGGCTATCGTGAAAAAGCTGGTGGAAGAGCACGGCGGCTGGATCGATGCGGCCAACCGGCCGGAAGGAGGCGCCGTGCTGACGGTGACCCTGCCCGTTAACGAGGAAGCCCGCAGCCTGCTGCTGCGCCGGGAGGCCCGCAGTGCCGAATTCAGGAGGGAGCGCGCATGAGTACCGCCCGCATCCTTGTGGTGGATGACGAGGCCGATATCCGCAGCCTCATGGAGGAGATTCTCTCCGAGGAAGGCTACGCAGTGGTGTCCGCCGCCAATGCCGAAGAGGCAAGGCAGGAGTGGCAGAGCGCCCGGCCGGACCTGGTGCTGCTGGACATCTGGATGCCCGATACGGACGGCATTTCCCTGCTCCGGGAGTGGCTGGAGAAGGACCGCGGCCACGCCTGCCCGGTGGTGATGATGTCCGGCCACGGCACGGTGGAAACCGCGGTGGAGGCCACCCGCCTGGGGGCGTTCGACTTCGTCGAGAAACCGGTTTCCCTGTCCAAGCTGCTGCGCACCGTGGAGCAGGCGCTGGAATCCGGGCGCGCCCAGACCAGGCCGGGCAGGCACGTGGGGCCGCCGGTAGTTGCGCCGGTGGGCCGCAGCCGCCGAATGAAAGACCTGCGGGAACAGTCGCGCCGGATCGCCGCCCACGACACTCCGGTTCTGGTCACCGGAGAGTCGGGAACCGGCCGCGAAACGTTCGCCCGCCATATCCACTCCCTGAGCCCGTGGGCTGCGGGGCCTTTCGTTCCCCTGGTCGCTGGCCAGATCACCGACGCGAGTGCGGAGGTGCAGCTCCTGGGCCGGCTGAACAGCGAAGGGAAGCTGGAGCCCGGTGTCCTGGAGCGCGCCCGCGGCGGCACCCTTTTTATCAACGAACTCGCGGACCTGGGCGTCGGCGCCCAGCGGCTGCTGCACGGCGTGCTGGAAGCAAGGCGATTCACGCCGGTTGGTGGTCGGGAACCGGTGTCCCTGGACAGCCGTTTCATCAGCTCGGCGCCGCCGGGCTTCGAACGCATGAGCGAGGGCGACGATTTCCGACGGGAACTCCTTACCCACCTGTCGGTGGTGGTGCTG
>JARRON010000028.1:0-5999 GCA_037383845.1 Gammaproteobacteria bacterium | reverse complement strand
GGGAATACCCGGAGGACGTGCCGGAACTGCTCCGCTACTACGTGGACCGGCTTGTCGACGAGGAGGAGCTTCCCTATCGGCGCTTCAGCGTGGCCAGCCAGAACCGCCTGCGCAATTACCCGTGGCCGGGAAATGTCCGCGAACTGCGCAACGTGGTGAAGCGACTGCTCATCATGGGGGGAGACGAGGAAATCGGCCTGGCCGAAGTCGAGGAACTGCTGACGGGGCAGAGCCGGGACGATGAGCCCCTGGTCAAGCAGGACCTTCTGGCCCTGCCCCTGCGGGAAGCCAGGGAGCATTTCGAGCGGGCCTATCTTCGCCAGCAGCTGCAGCTGTGCGAGGGCAAGGTGGGTCAGCTTGCAAAGCGGGTCGGGATGGAGCGGACCCATCTTTACCGCAAGCTGAGGTCCCTCGGCATTGATTTCAGGCAGGTGGGCGGCGAGGACTAGGGCCGCTACCTAGTTCTTCTCGCGGACGGCGAGGGAACCGATCCCGTTCTCGGCCAGGCGGCGCCGGGCGTCCTCCGCTGCCGGGGCGGACTCCAGCGGGCCGATCCTGACCCGGTGCCAGGTCTGGCCTTTCAGGGATACGGCCTGGATATCGGAGGCGAATCCCAGCAGGGCGAGCTCCGCCTTGCGGCGGTCTGCATCGGCATGACTCCGGAACGAGCCGGCCTGCAGCCAGTACCTTCCCGGCGGCATGCTCGTCTCCGGCGCGCGGGCGCTGTCCGACCGCGCCGGGGCCGGCTCCTCGTCCGGCACGACCACTTCCAGGTCCGGCAGCATGGTGTAGAAGTCGAAGCCGCCTTCCTCCTCCGCCTGGATCGCCCCGGCTTCTTCCTGGCGCGCCGAGGCCGGCTGGGCGCCGCGCTTCGCCACCGGCGCGTTCGCTGAGCCCTCCTTTCCCAGGTGATGCAAATGCACGCCCAGGGCCACCGCCAGTCCCAGGGCGAGACCTGACAGAAGCCAGACCCAGCCGGGAGTTGCCTGCTTTCGACGGCGGGAGCGGGGCTTGTAGTCCCTGGCCATGGCTACATGCTTTCGGGCGCGCTGACCCCTACCAGGGCGAGGCCGTTGGCAAGCACCTGGCGGGCGGCGGCGGCAAGCGCCAGGCGCGCGTTCCGCAGACGGCTGTCCTCCACCAGGAAAGTGTGGGCGTTGTACCAGGTGTGGAAATCCTGGGCGACCTCGCGCAGGAAGTAGACGATATTCTGCGGCGCCCGGTTGGCTGCCGCCGTTTCCAGCACTTCCGGGTAACGGCCGAGGGTCGCCATGAGCCTGCGCTCGTGATCCTCGGTGAGCACCGACAGGCCGCCCGTGGCGTCTTCGGGAGACCAGCGCCAGCCTTTTTCTTCCAGCTGGCGGAAGACGCTCACCACCCGTGCGTGGGCGTACTGGATGTAGTAGACGGGATTTTCGTTCGAGCGGGACTTCGCCAGCTCCAGGTCGAAGTCCAGGTGCTGGTCGTTGGACCGGAGGACGTAGAACAGGCGCGCGGCGTCGTTGCCCACCTCGTGACGAAGCTCCCGCAGGGTGACGAATTCCCCCGAGCGGGTGGACATCTGCACTTTCTCGCCGCCGCGGTACAGGACCGCGAACTGCACCAGGCGCACCTCCAGGCTGTCACCCGGCTCGCCCATGGCCTCCAGGCCGGCCCTGACCCTTGCCACGTAACCGTGGTGGTCCGCGCCGAGGATATCCAGCAGCTGATCGAAGCCGCGCTGACGCTTGCCCAGGTGATAAGCGATGTCGGACGCGATATAGGTCGTCTGGCCGTTGTCTCGAACCACGACCCTGTCCTTCTCGTCGCCGAACTCCGTCGCTCGGAACCACAGGGCGTTGTCGCGCTCGTAGGCCAGGCCGTCGGACTTCAGCCGGTCGATGCAGTGGGTGACCAGGCCCTCGTCCGTCAGGCTGCGCTCGGAGAACCACTGGTCGAAGTGCACCCTGAACTCCGCCAGGTCGTCCCGGATGTCCGCCAGGATTTCCTCAAGTCCAAGGGCGTGCACCTGCCGGTAGTCCGATTCCCCGAGCAGCGAGCGCATTCGCCGGACCACCGCGTCCACGTGCTCGTCCCTGTCGCCCTCGGGGGCGTCCGCGGGAAGGTCCGCGAAGACCTCCGCGGCCGGCCGGCGGAGGCGGTCCCCCTGCTCGTCCAGCAGGCGCCGGGCGATTGGCGCGACATACGCGCCCCGGTAGCCGTTGGAAGGAAAGGATACGTCCTCGCCCAGGGCTTCCAGGTACCGAAGCCACACGCTGGCCGCGAGGATGTCCATCTGGCGGCCGGCGTCGTTGACGTAGTACTCGCGGTGCACCCGGTGCCCGGTGGCTGCCAGCAGGTTGGCCACGGAATCCCCGTAGGCCGCGTGGCGGCCGTGACCGACGTGCAGGGGGCCGGTGGGGTTGGCCGACACGAATTCGACGATGACCGGGCGGCCTCTGCCCGAGTCGGAACGACCGTAGGCGTCGCCCGCGGCCAGGATGCGCTCGATCTCCCGCTCGAAAGCCGCCGGCGCCAGGCTGAAGTTGATGAACCCGGGGCCGGCGATGGAGACGCTCGCCACGAGGTCCGACGCCGGCAGGGCGGCAACGATGCGTTCGGCAAGGTCCCGGGGCTTCGCGCCGGCGGGCTTCGCCAGCAGCAGGGCGGCGTTGCTGGCGAAGTCCCCGTGGCGGGGGTCCCGGGCCCGCTCGATGCGTATGCTGTCGGCGGCATCGGCTGGCAGGGCGTCGCCCAGCGCCTTCAGGGCCTGCGCCATCAGGGCTTGGATGTCGTCTTTCAAGTCTGGAATGTCCGGCAGTAGCGGGAGCGGGCGCGCATTTTAACGCCCGGGGAAGCGCCCCGAAACGGCCGGGGGCTAGAAGAGTTCCTGGGGATCGATTTCCAGGGACCAGCGGACGCGGCCCGTGCTGCCGGCTTCCTCCGCCGCCCGGGCCTGGGTGACGATGGCAGCGTGAAGCGCCTGGCGGCTGCGAGCCTGGAGGAGCAGCTGGGCCCGCCATCGTCCTCCCCGCCGCTCCATGGGGGCTGGTGCCGGTCCCAGGATCGTGACCCCCTGGCAGGGACCCGCGGCGTCCCGAACATTGCTCAGGAAATCCATGGCCCGGCCCGGCTTCGACGCGTCCGCCCGGAGCAGGGCCAGGTGGGAAAAGGGCGGCCAGCCCGCCTCCCGGCGTTCCTCGAGGGCGCCGGTGGCGAAACCCTCGTAGCCCTCTTCCAGCAGCCGCTGGAGCAGCGGGTGCTCCGGGTAAGCGGTCTGGATCAGGACTTCCCCGGGCCGGTCGGCCCGTCCCGCCCGCCCGGCCACCTGCACCAGGGTCTGGGCGAGGCGCTCACCGGCGCGGAAGTCCGTGCCGAACAAGCCCTGGTCGGCGTTGACCACCCCCACCAGGGTGACGCCCGGGAAGTCATGTCCCTTGGCCATCATCTGCGTGCCGACGAGGATACGGGTGCGGCCGGCGCGCACGTCGTCCAGGATGCGAGCCACCGAGCCGCGATTCCTTGTACTGTCGCGGTCGATCCGGGCCAGGGCCGCCCCGGGAAACCGCCGGGCAAGGGTTTCCTCCAGCCGCTGGGTGCCCTCGCCCACGGGACGCAGGTCTGCACAGCACTCGGGGCAGGTCGCGGGCACCGCGTCCTCCGCTCCGCAGTGGTGACAGCGTAGCCGGCCCGCCCCCCGGTGGTAGGTCATGCGGGCGTCGCAGTTGAGGCACCCGGCCACCCAGCCGCAGTGGGAGCAGAACAGCGCGGGAGCGTAGCCCCGGCGGTTCAGGAACAGCATGACCTGCCCGCCGGCGCCGAGGTGGGTGTCCATGGCGGTCAGCAACGGCCCGGAAAGGCCATCCCTGGCAGGGTGGCGGCGGAGGTCCACCAGGCGGAGACGGGGCGGCCGGGCCTGGCCCGCCCGGGTCGGCAGGCGGAGTATCCGGTACCGACCCTCCAGGGCGTTGTTCAGGCTCTCCAGGGAAGGGGTGGCCGAGCCCAGGACTACCGGCACGCCGGCGCGGCTGGCCCGCATGACCGCAACGTCCCGGGCGGAGTAATGAAAACCTTCCTGCTGTCGCAGGGAAGGATCGTGCTCTTCGTCCACGACAAAGAGGCCGGGCCGGGCCAGGGGCGTGAAGACCGCGGAGCGGGTGCCAATGACCACCGCTGCCCGGCCGGAGGCAGCGTCTGCCCAGGCACGGAGCCGCTCGCCGGCAGCCAGCCCGGAGTGCAGCACAGCCACGGGGGCGGAGAGTCGGCTCCGAAAGCGCTGGACCAGCTGGGGCGTGAGCGCGATCTCGGGAACGAGCACCAGGGCCTGCCGGCCGGCGCGCAGGGCACGGGCCACGGCCGCCAGGTAAACCTCGGTCTTGCCGCTGCCAGTGACGCCGAACAGCAGGTGCACCGCGAACCGGTTCTCGTCTTCCGCGACCGCGTCCACCGCCGCCGACTGGGCGGCGGAAAGTTCCGGCCCGCCGGCGGGGACGTCCCAGCGGTCCGGGGGCGCCTCCGCCCTGACGTCCACCAGCCCCCGGGCCTGCAGCCGCCGCAGCACGGGTCGCCATCCGTCCGGCCAGTCCGGATCGTCGGTGCGGCGCGGCCCCTCCAGCAGCCACTCCAGGAGAGCGGCCTGTTTCGGGGCGCGGCGCGCAAGGGCCTCCGGTGGCGCGCCGGCGCCCCGGACGACGGACGGAGGTTCCGGCAGGGGGGCGCCGGCACGGAGGGCGGCGGGCAGCGCCGCCGCCACCACCTCGCCCGGCGGATGGTGGTAGTAGCCCCAGGCCCATCGAAGGAGGGCGAGCACGTCGGGAGGGAGCAGGGGCGCCTGGTCGAGCACCTCCTGCACCTGCCGAAGCTTCTCCGGCGCCAGGCCGCCCCCGTCTCCCGTCCCGATCACCAGGCCAGTGACGCGGCGCCGGCCGAAGGGGACCCGGACCCGCATACCCGCCTCCGGCTCCGGTCCCTCCGCCGGCGGCAGATAGTCGAAGAGGTGACGCAGGGGAGCGTCGATGGCCACTCTCAGGCTGCGCACGCGGAAACGGCCCCCGTTTGTCCACAGAACCTGTGGATAAATCTGTTGAAGAACTGTAGTAATTCCGGGTTGATCCGCACTGCACAAGGCGCGGCCCTGGATTGGTCAAAAAATCGCCATATTTTTATTGCGTGACGAAACAATAAGTTATGACCCTTTGTTTCGGGCGAATGTGCAACGAGGTGGCCGAAGTCCGATTAAAATCGGGGCATGTGCATAACTGCCCCTCGGAGGCCGGTCAACGGATTCCGGGCCGCGCCGTTTTAACCTTTGAGCCTTCGAGGCGCAATGACAGTTCCCCGGCGGGACGAGGGGCAAGGCAAGGAGACCGGACTGGCCACCGACACCGCAGCCCTTGAGCGTTTCCTGGCGGACGTGGAGCGTCGTGCCCTCGGGATGGCGCGCCTGGCGACGGGCGACCCGGAGGAGGCACTGGATGCAGTACAGGACGCGATGTTTCGTTTTGCCCGGCGCTACGGAAACCGGCCGGAGCAGCAGTGGAAGCCCCTGTTCTTCAAGGTGCTGGTCAACCGGATCCGGGACGGCCATCGGCGCCGGGCGGTCAGGCTCCGGCATACGGCGTCCCTGGCGGACGACGGCCGCTCGCCGGACCCCCTCGACCGTGTCGCCGGGCACCCGGCGGAGGAGCCGGACGCGGCGGCTGAAGCCAGCGATGCCATGGAGGCGCTGGGCCTGGCCCTGGAACGGCTTCCGCCCCGCCAGCAGGAAGCTTTCATGCTGCGGTGCCTGGAGGGCCTGGACGTGCGAACCACGGCGCGGGCCATGGGGTGCTCGGAGGGCAGCGTCAAGACTCACTACTTCAGGGCGCTGGCCGTGTTGAGAGAGGAACTGGAGGACTACCGGTGAACGAACCCAGCGACACCCGGTTCGAGGAATCGCTGCGGCATCGCTTCCGCGCCGCGGCCGACGACCTGGATCCGGTCACGGCTGCCAGGCTGGCCGCCGCCCGGCGCCGGGCGGT
>JARRON010000027.1:0-29136 GCA_037383845.1 Gammaproteobacteria bacterium | reverse complement strand
CCGCTGCTCAGGCAGGCCCTGACCGATGCAGGTGGGCAGCCGTTCTCGGTGGCCGGGGAATGGGCCCGGCGCGTCGCGGGCCGGCCCGCGGTGTACGAAGGACTGCTGCAGTTGCTGACCGTCGCCCCCATGCTCAGGCGCAGCCGTTCCCGGCTGGAAACCGCCGTCCAGCGGATCCGGGTGGCACGCAGGGAGGTCCGGATGCTGCTGGGGGAAGACGGGGTTCTCCTGCTGCCCACCCTGGGCACGCTGGCGCCCCCCCACGGAAAGATGAACCGGCTGACGCTGCGGCCCGGCTTCAACCCGGTGGTGGCTCCCCTGACCTTCTGCAACTACCTCGACCTGCCCGCGGTGACCGTACCGGCCCGCCGTTTCAGGCGCCCCGGGAGCGGCCTCGTGCCGGGGGTTATGCTGGTCAGCGCGCCCGGCGCCGAGGGCCTGCTGCTGGACGTTGCCGCGGCGCTGGAAAACACACTCGGCGCCCAGGAGTGACCCATGGTTGAGAAATTCCCCGAACCGGTGACCGTCTCCCCCCTCGGGAGCATGGACATCCTTTCCCGGATAGAGGTCGCGAAGCTGCGTTCTGCCGGCCAGGGCGGTCTGCAGGAGCGGTTCAGGCAGTGTGCACTGGCGGTGCTGAATACCGGCAGCGATATGGACGATGCCCGCACCGTGTTCGACCAGTTCCGGGACTTCCAGGTGGAACTTCTGCGGGTGGAGCGGGGGATCCAGCTTCGCCTCACCAATGCTCCCGCCTCGGCCTTCGTGGACGGGGAGCTCATCCGCGGCATCCGGGAGCATCTTTTCTCGGTCCTGAGGGACGTGGTCTACGTCAGCACGGAGATCGAGGGCAGGATCGACCTGGAGACGCCCGCGGGGATCACCGACGCGGTCTTTCACATCCTCCGCAACGCCGGCGCACTCCGCCCCCGGGTCTCGCCCGACCTGGTGGTCTGCTGGGGCGGCCACGCCATCGGCCGGGAGGAATACGACTACTCCAAGGCGGTCGGCTACCAGCTGGGCCTGCGGGGACTGAACGTCTGCACCGGCTGCGGACCCGGCGCCATGAAGGGGCCCATGAAGGGCGCGGCTGTGGCCCACGCCAAGCAGCGCATCCGCGATGGCCGGTACGTCGGCATCAGCGAGCCCGGCATCATTGCGGCCGAGGCCCCCAATCCGCTGGTGAACGAGCTGATCATCATGCCGGACATCGAGAAGCGGCTGGAGGCTTTTGTCCGGTGCGGCCACGGCATCATCGTGTTCCCCGGCGGCGTCGGCACCGCCGAGGAGGCGCTCTACGTGCTGGGCATGCTGCTGGACGAGAACAACGACGGCCTGCCGTTCCCCCTCGTATTCACCGGCCCGGGGTCATCGGCTGCATACTTTGAACAGTTCGATGCCTTCCTGCGTGGGACCCTGGGCGACGCGGCGGCGGCGCGCTACCGCATCATCCTGGACGACCCGCCCGAGGTCGCACGGTGCATGCGGGAAGGGCTTGCGCAGGTCCGGGAGTACCGGCGTGTCCACGGTGACGCCTGGTTCTTCAACTGGCGGCTGGCCGTGGACGGCAGGCTGCAGCAGGCCTTCGATGCCACCCATGAGGCCATGGCCGCCCTGGACCTGCGCCGGGACCAGCCGGCGGGGGAGCTGGCGGCGAACCTGCGGCGGGCGGTCTCCGGCATCGTGGCGGGCAACGTGAAGGACGAGGGGATCCGTCGCATCGAGAAGCACGGGCCCTTCGTGCTGCACGGCGACCCGGAGATCATGTTCCTGCTGGACCAGCTGCTGGAAGCCTTCGTCGCCCAGCAGCGCATGCGTCTGCCGGGTTACGAGTACCGCCCATGCTACAGGATCGAACCCGGTCCGCCGGCGCCCGCCGGCTGACCCGTGATGCCGTTCACACTCCTGTCACATGGCTTGCGGCACCCGGTGGCGTGTGTGAAGCCTGTCACGGTGCCCCTGGCGCTGTGGTCCCTAAGCTGCGGTCCAGTCGCAGCGAAAGGAACAACTCGATGGCCGGAGAGGAGAACAAACGGAGTTCGCGGAAGAACCGTTTGCCCATCCTGCCGCCTGTGGCCGGACGCCGGGTCGTCCCGCGAAGGCGGATCGTAACGCCGGAAAGCGCCAGGGAAGAATCCATCTACACGCTGCGCGGTTACAAGGCATGGGCCGCCCGCGTGAAGGCGGCCTGGGACAGTGAATCCTGACAAAGAGCCGCTGCGCGGCTCGGGGGAGTACTGAACTGGTGCGCAAGCAGGAAGAAGACCCGGACACCGGCCGGCCGGCCGAGTCCACGCTGGATGCCTGGGCCTGGGTCGCCCGGGCGAGGGCGGCCGCAGCGAAAGCAAAGGCGCCGCCGGAACACGGCGACGAAACCGAGCCCGACAGCGCCGCTGCGGAGCCATCGGTTTCCGACTGACGCGCCTCCTGGCGACTTATAATCACGGCCCCACGGAACGGGGCGAATCCACTCCATGAACGTGCTCCCATGGCTTGCGCTGGTGGGGCTGGCCGGTTTGGTCGGCTGGCTCGCGCGGCTGCGCTGGTCCAGGAGAAGGCGAGTCCGGCGCATCCGCGAAGTGCTCGCGGAGCCCGGTGATACCTCCGACCGGTTCGAGCCTGCCACCCTGAGCCACCTGCCCGAGCCGGCCCGGGCCTACCTTCGTCATTCCATCGCTCCCGGCGTCCCCCTGGCCCGCTGGGCGGACGTGCGGATGAGTGGAACCCTTCGTCTCAGCCCCGGCGGTGACTGGATTCCCTTCGAGGCCCGGGAGCGCATCTGCCCGGCCCGTGGCTTCCTGTGGGAGGCCCGGCTGGCGGTGCTGGGGCGCCTCGCGCTGGAGGGTGCGGACTGGCTGCTGGGGGACGATGCGGCCACGGAGTTCTCCCTCGGCGGCTGGATCCCGGCGGTGCGGCAGCACGGCGAGGAACTGGCCCGTTCAGCGGCGGGTCGGCTGCTGGTGGAGCTGATATGGTTGCCCTCGGCGCTGACGCCGCAGCGCGGGGCCGTCTGGGCGCCCGGTGACCCCAGCCGGGCGGTGGTCACGCCGCGGGGGTCCTCCACTCCCATGTCCGTGCTGGTTGACCCCGACGGCCGGCTGCTGCAGGTCAGCCTGGTCCGCCGGCGGGTGGCCACCGACGGGCGGATCTCCGTGAGTCCCTTCGGCGCCGTTGTCGAGGAAGAAGCGGCCATGGGCGACTTCACGGTCCCTGTGAAGGTGGCCGGCTCCTGGGGAATCGGTACCGACGACGAGTACGAGTTCTTCCGGGCCGAGATCGTCGACGTCACCTGGTACTAGGCCGGAATCGCGACTTTGATCACGCCATGGGCCGGCGCAGAGGGTGTATTGGTGGAGCACCCGACGGGAAGGGACTTCGCTAATGGAAGTTTTTCTGCAGTGGCTTGACGATATCGACGACGTGGTGCTGGCCATCGGCCACGGCCTGGCCTCCGCCGAGGCGCGCCTCACCGCCTGGCTGGGAGCTGCGGCCCTGGGCCTGGCGGCACTGGCGTTCAGCCTGGCCGGGAGTCTCTGGGCTTGAACGGGAAACCCAGGGGCGGCGGGCGGACCCCACCGGGCGCGGCAGACATGCCGGCCGACGCCGCGGACGACGAGCCTACCTGGCAGGGCGATCACGATCCCTACCTGGCAAGCCTGGCCCGGCAGGGGCGCCAGCCGTTCCGTGCTCCCGAGCCCCCGGCGCACAATCGCAGGGAAATGGAACAGGAGCGGGACCCCTACCTGGCGGGGCTGGCCCGGAACTGCCGGTCCGGGTCCAAGGACTGATCCTGCAGGACACCGCTGGCGGCGTTATCCTCCCCGGTTTGTAAAGCCGGGAGCCGCGTCCCATGGAAAAGGTCAAAAAGAGCGACGCCGAATGGCGCGCCGAGCTCGATCCCCATACCTACCAGATCGCCCGCGAGGGGGGCACGGAACCGCCGTTCACCGGCGCCCTGCTGGAGTGCAAGGACGACGGGACCTTCGCTTGCGCCTGCTGCGGACTGGAGCTGTTCCGGTCCGACCACAAGTATGACTCGGGCTCCGGCTGGCCGAGCTTCTGGCAGCCGCTGGCCGGGGACCGGGTGCGCACCGTCCGGGATACCAGCCACGGCATGATCCGGGAGGAGGTGCGCTGCGCCCGCTGTGATGCCCACCTGGGCCACGTCTTCCCCGACGGGCCGCAACCCACGGGCCTGCGCTTCTGCGTCAACTCGGCCTCCATGGCTTTCCGCTCCGACGACGACCAGGCCGGCCCGGACTAGCCGGGGTGCCCGGGTTGCGCCCGGGTTTGCACGTACTCTATCTTGCCGGGCTTTCCCATCCCGGAGACCCTGCATGCGACGACTTGCCGTATTCATCGCCGCGACGTTTCTTTTCGTGCCTTTGCTATCCGCCCAGGAGGAAGCCCCCGTGGAACTGGAAATCATCGAGATCGAGGAGGGAAGCGGGGACGCCATCGAGCCCGGCAGCATAGCGGTCGTGCACTACACCGGCTGGCTCTATGATGCCGGCGAGCCGGAGAGCAAAGGAAAGAAGTTCGACAGTTCCGTCGACCGGGGACAGCCGTTCCGGTTTCCCCTCGGCGCCGGCCGGGTCATCAAGGGCTGGGACGCAGGCGTGGCGGGCATGAAGGTCGGCGGGAAGCGCCGGCTGGTCATCCCGGCACAGCTGGCCTACGGGGACCGCGGCGCGGGAAGCGTGATCCCGCCCGGCGCGACCCTGGTCTTCGACGTCGAGCTGCTGGAAATCCAGTGATGCGTAACGCGGCAGCCTGCGCCGCGCTTGCCGTCGCTGCCGGCCTGGTAGCCGATGCGGCAGCGGCGGCGACGCTCATCCACGCCGGCCGCGTGATCGACGGCGTATCCGGCCGGGCGGTCGAGGCGCGTACGCTCGTCGTGGAAGGCGACCGCATCACGGACATCAGGCGCGGCTTCGCGGCGGCCGGGCCGGACGACGAGGTGATCGACCTGTCCGGCCACACCGTGTTGCCCGGCCTGATGGACATGCACACGCACCTGCGACACGAGCGCAGCGCGGACACGTACCTGGAGCGCTATCAGCTCAGCGAGGCGGAGTACGCCCTCAATGCAGCGGTCTACGCCCGCCGCACCCTGGAGGCGGGTTTCACCACCGTCCGCGACGTGGGCGACCGCTACAACGTGACCATCGCGCTAAGGGATGCGATTAATGCGGGCAAGCTGCCCGGGCCACGGATCTTCACCTCCGGCAAGTCGATTGCCACCACCGGCGGCCACGCCGATCCGACAAACGGCTTCGCCCCCGCGCTCAGGCCGCCCGGGGGGCCGGAGGCAGGCGTGGTGAACGGCCCCGCGGAGGCCATGGAGGCGGTTCGGCAGCGTTACCAGGACGGCGCCGATCTCATCAAGATCACGGCCACCGGCGGCGTGCTGAGCCTGGCCAAGAGCGGCCTGAATCCGCAGTTCCAGGACGCTGAGCTGGAGGCCATCGTGGCCACGGCGAAGGACTACGGCTTCATGGTTGCCGCCCACGCCCACGGGGCGGAAGGCATGAAGCGGGCGATCCGCGCCGGGGTCACGTCCATAGAGCACGGCACCTACATGGACGAGGAAGTCATCCGGCTGATGAAGGAACACGGCACGTGGTACGTGCCTACTATCCTGGCGGGCCGCTTTGTTGCCGAGAAGGCGCAGATCGACGGCTACTTCCCGGACGTGGTGCGTCCCAAGGCCGCCACCATCGGTCCGCTGATCCAGGAGACCTTCGCCCGGGCCTACAAGTCCGGCGTCAACATCGTCTTCGGCACTGACTGCGGAGTCGCGCCCCACGGCAGCAATGCCCGGGAGTTCGAGCTGATGGTCGAGGCCGGCATGCCGCCCATGGAGGCCATCAAGTCGGCCACTTCGGTGGCGGCGGGCTTCCTGGGCATCGACGACCGCGTCGGCACGCTGAAGCCCGGGATGCTGGCGGACGTAGTGGCGGTGCCGGGAGATCCGCTGGCGGATGTGACGGTGCTTCAGTCCGTGGACTTCGTCATGAAGGAGGGCGAGGTCTACCGTCGGCCGTGAGGACGATCCTGCCAAAGCCCCTGCGTTTCGCCGTCTCGGCCGTGGCGGCCACCGTCGTGGTGGTGGTGCTCATGACAGCGGTGCTGTGGGGCTTCGGTCTCCTGGACCGCCCAGACGAGGATGCTATCGAGGCTCACCCGGTGGAGATTCTCTCCAGCAGCTCCCGGGTGGACGTTGCGGAGCTGGTCGGCGCAAAGGGCCCCAGGGAACTCCCGGAGCTGCCGCCCCTGGCGGAGATCCCGGCGCTGGAGATCCCGCCCAGGGAATCCGGGGGCTTCGTCCAGGTGGAGTTCGAGGTGGACGAGGCCGGGCGGGTGCAGAATGCCGAGGTGGTGAATGCCATGCCCGCCGGCGTCTACGAGGACCAGGCGCTGGAGGCGGTGCGCAGCCGGCGCTGGGCGCCCGACCCCCGGGGCGGAAAGCTCACGGAGGTCGTGCGCTTCAGTCTGCCGGCTGCCTCCGAGGAGCCCGGTCAGGCCGCCGGCACGTCCGGGTTGAGGGAGTAAAGCCCGGTCACCTCTGCCTTCGCCAGGATGTGGCCGGTGATGGCGGTTTCCACTTCCCCGCCGGTGAATGCGCCCTTGACGGGGCAGGCTTCCAGGTCCGTGGCGTAGACGGTGAAACGGTAGCGGTGCGGGATGGCATCGTTCCACGGCGGGCAGGGCCCGTCGTAGCCCAGGTAGATGCCCTCCATGTCCGCGTCGCCTTCGAACCAGCCGGTATAGTCGTTCCGGCCCTGGCGGGCACCGCCGGGGCCCTCGGCGGACTGCTTGCCCCTGGGCGTGACACCGCGGCTGCATTCGCCCTCGCCGATCTTTCCGAGTTCCGGCGGCACGTCCACCATCACCCAGTGATAGAAGTTCGCCCGGGGCAGGTCTGCGGGCACGACGCGGCCTTCCTTGTTCACGTCGTCGGGCTTCGTGGGCGCGTCCGGGTCCACGCAAATGATGACGACCGACCGGGTGCCCTCCGGCAGGTCGCTCCAGGACAGCTCCGGGTTCAGGTTCTCGCCCAGCTGCACGTGGCTGTCGGCGTCGGGGACGCCGAAGGCGAACTTGGCGGGAATCGCGGCGCCGTCGGGGATGCCGCCTACGGAAATTTTCATACGTCAGGTCTCCTTTGGTTCATGAGGTCGTGGCCGGCTCTGCCATCCCGGCCAGCACATCCGCGAGCTCGCCGACGGCCCAGCGCAGGAGCTCCATGGGGATGCCCAGGGGCGGGGCGAGCCGCACCACGGTCTCGTGGGTTTCCTTGCTGAGGATGCCCCGTTCCATGAGGCGTTCAACCACGTCCCGGGCGCGGGCGCGGGCGGGGTCGATTTCCACGCCCACGAACAGGCCTCGGCCGCGAACCTCCTTCACCAGGGGGCTGTGGATACGGGCGAGGGCCTCCCGGAGCCATGCGCCCTTCTCGGCGCTCTGGCCGGCCAGGTCCTCGTCCTCGATGATCTTGAGGGCTTCGAGCCCCACTGCCGCCCCCAGGGGATTGCCGCCGAAGGTGCTCCCGTGGTCGCCGGGGCGGAAGACCTCCATCACCTCGCGCCGTGCAAGGAACATGGACACCGGCAGCACGCCGCCGCCGAGGGCCTTGCCGAGGATCAGGCCGTCGGGCCGGACGTCTTCGTGGTCGCAGGCCAGGAGCCGGCCGGTTCGCCCCAGGCCCGTCTGGATCTCGTCGGCAATGAGCAGGACGTCGTGTTCGCGACAGATCTCCGCGCAGCGCGCCAGGTAGCCGTCAGGCGGGATCACGATGCCGCCCTCGCCCTGGATGGGTTCCACCAGGAAGGCCGCCGTATTCGGCGTGATGGCCGCTTCCAGGGCGTCTGCGTCGCCGTAGGGCACGGTGGACAGCCCAGGCGGGAACGGGCCGAACCCCTCCCGGTACTGGGACTCGCTGGACAGTCCGCAGATGGCAATGGTGCGGCCGTGGAAGTTGCCTTCGCAGCCGATGATTCCGGCCTGGTCCGCCGGCACGCCCTTCACCGTGTAGGCCCATTTGCGTGCGGCCTTCATGGCCGTCTCTACCGCCTCGGCTCCCGTGTTCATGGGCAGGGCCATGTCCTGCCCCGTCATCCGGCAGGCCTGCTGCAGGAATGCCGCCAGCCGGTCCGAATGGAACGCCCGCGAGACGATATTCAGCTGCCGGGCCTGGTCCACGAGGGCCCGGACGATACGGGGATGGGCGTGACCGTGGCTGACGGCCGAATAGGCGCTCATCATGTCCAGGAACCGCCGGCCCTGGTCGTCCCACACCCAGGGGCCCTCTCCGCGGACAAGCACCACCGGCAGGGGATGGTAGTTATGCGCGCAGTAACGACTTTCCAGATCGATGGTGGGGTTGCTCAAGGGCGTCATCCGAAACGGGAAAAACTGCGGCCATTGTACGCAAACGGCCCCCCCGCCTTCACCGCCGGTGTCGGCGGTCCCCCGGGACTCGCTAAACTGTACGTTTGCACCACGGCGCGGGAGGCGCCTCCATGATGGGACATCATGAGGCCATGATGGTCGTCGGCCTGCTGGCCCTGGGCGTTGCCGCCCAGTGGGTGGCGTGGCGAACCCGTATGCCGGCCATCGTGCTGCTGGCGGCCGCCGGCCTGATCGCCGGACCGCTGACCCCGGGCATGTTCCTGGATCCGGAAATGATGAACGGGGAGGTGGCCCGGGTATTCGTCGCCCTGGGCGTGGCGGTCATCCTGTTCGAAGGGGGGCTGTCGCTGGAGCGGGCGGAGCTGAAGGTGGCCGCGGCGGGCGTGCGCCGGCTGGTTTACGTGGGCGCACCCCTGGCCTGGCTGATCTGCGCCGTCGCGGCTCACTACGTGGGCGGCCTGGGCTGGCCCGTGGCCCTGGTGTTCGGCGCCATCATGGTGGTGACCGGGCCCACGGTCATCATGCCCCTGCTGCGGCAGGCGGCGCTCAACCGGCGCACGGCGTCGTACCTGAAGTGGGAAGGCATCGTCAACGACCCCATCGGTGCGCTGCTGGCCGTCCTGGTCTTCCAGTACTTCGTGTTTTCGGCCTCGGACGTGGACCCGGCCCGGATCCTGGTGAACCTGGTCTCCGGCGTTGCGGCTGCAGCGGTCCTCGGTGGCGGCGTCGGCTGGCTGGCCTCCCGGGCGTTCCTGGCGGGCTGGGTGCCCGAGTTTCTGAAGTCGCCGGTGCTGCTGACGCTCGTCCTGCTGGTATACGAGCTGACCAACACCGTGCAGCCGGAAGCCGGCCTGCTGGCGGTCACCATCATGGGGATCGTGGTGGGCAACATGAACCTCCCCGGCCTGGAGGACATGCGCCGGTTCAAGGAGTACATCACCGTGGTGCTGGTGTCCCTGGTGTTCGTGGTGCTCACCGCCGGTCTCCGGCCGGGCAGTTTCGAGGGCCTGGAACTCCGTGGCGTGCTGCTGGTGCTGGTGATCATGTTCGTCGCCAGGCCGGTTACGGTCTGGGTCGCCACCATGGGTGCAGGCATGGCCTGGCAGGACCGGTTCCTGCTGGGCTGGATCGCCCCGCGCGGCATCGTCGCCGCCGCCACCGCCGGCGTGATGGGCCCCGGACTTGTCGCTTCCGGCTATCCGGAAGGCGAGCGGCTCCTGCCTCTCGTATTCGCGGTGATCTTCGCCACGGTCATCGCCCACGGGTTCTCCCTGGGCTGGCTGTCGCGGCGCCTTGGGTTGTCGTCACCCACCCGGGACGGCGTGCTGCTGGTGGGCGCATCGCCCTGGAGCGTTGACTTCGGCCGTGCCCTTCACGGTCTGGGGGCCAAGGTCATCGTCGCCGACCGGTCCTGGCACAACCTGCGCGCCGCCCGGCTGGCCGGCCTCAAGGTGTTCTATGGTGAGATCCTTTCCGACTTCGCGGAGGAATCCGTGGAAGTCGCCCACGTGCAAACGGTGCTGGCCGGCACGGACAACGACGCCTACAACGCCCTGGTATGCACGGCCCTGGCACCGGAAATCGGCCGCGAGAAGGTCTTCCAGCTGCCCATGGGCGAGGAGAAGGAAGCCGATCCCCGGGGCGTCGCCGGGGGGCTGCGCGGCCGCATGGCTTTCGACAAGGCAG
The DNA here is from genome assembly GCA_037383845.1 of Gammaproteobacteria bacterium. GTDB lineage: Bacteria > Pseudomonadota > Gammaproteobacteria > Steroidobacterales > XN24 > JARRON01. Next base: position 19,035 of record JARRON010000027.1, on the reverse strand, counting down.
CGGAATACGAGTACCTGTGGCAGCGCACCGTCGAGGGCTGGGAGTTCTCCAGGACCCGGCTCACGGACAGCTACAGCTACAGCGACTTCCTGGGAGACCTCCCGTCCCGGGCCCTGCAGCTGGCCGTGGTCCGGGACGAGGGGAACCGGGTGATACTGCTCGCGGCGGACTCCGAGATGGAGCCCGAGCGGGGCGACGTGGTGGTTTACTTTGCTCCGCCCCGGGAGCCTGAACGCCAGGCTGCGGCCGCAGCAGGCAAGTCCGCGTGAGCCGGTCCGGATCCGCGTTCCGGCCGCCCCGGCCGGTGGAGGTCGTCATTCCCGGGCCTGCCGGACCCCTGCAGGGGCTGGTGGAGGATCCCGGGGAGCCCGCCGACGAGGTGGCGGTCCTGTGTCATCCTCATCCCCTTTATCACGGGACCATGAACAACAAGGTCGTTCACGCCCTGGCCCGGGCGGCCAACCGCCTGCGCGTGCCCGCGGTCCGCTTCAACTTTCGTGGGGTGGCCGACTCCGGTGGCGCATGGGACGAAGGTCGGGGCGAAACCGATGATGCCCTGGCGGTGGTGGAATGGGCGCACCAGCAGTGGCCGGACCGTCGCCTGTGGCTCGGCGGTTTTTCTTTCGGCAGCTACGTGGCCCTGAACGCAGCCCCCACGGCGGAACCTGCGGCGCTGGTGACGGTCGCACCCCCGGTACGCCGGTTTCCGGTGGAGGAGGTCCGCACGCCGACCTGCCCGTGGCTGGTGATCCACGGTGCGGACGACGAACTCGTGGATGCATCGGCGGTGCGGGAATGGGTGGCCCGGCTGGCGCCCGCGCCGCGGCTGGAAGTCGTTCCGGAAACCACCCACTTTTTCCACGGGCGGCTGAACGTGCTCCAGGATACGGTGCGCGGATTCTGGGAAGCCTGCAGGCAGGAGGAGCCGGCATGATCGGCAAGCTCAGGGACATACTCGAGGATGCGCTGGCGGGCACCGCCGAGACCGCGGAGGGCGGTCATGATCTGCGGCTGGCCACGGCGGCGCTGCTGCTGGAAATGGCGCGGGCGGACCGGGAGGAGGCCACGGCGGAGATGCGGCTGGCCCATGAGCTCCTCACCGCGCATTTCGCCATGGAAGGTTCCGCTGCGGACGAGTTGTTGTCCAGGGCCGACGAGGCGGTGGCCGGTTCCGTGTCGCTCTACGACTTCACCAGCGTGATGAACGAGACGCTTTCGCCGGAGGAGCGGCGCAGGGTCGTGGAGCTGGTGGGGGCCGTGGCGGCCGCCGACGGCCGCTTCGACAAGCACGAGCAGCACCTGCTTTCCAAGCTGGCCGACCTGCTGCACCTGCGGCGGGCTGAGTACGCGGGAATCCGCGCTTCGGTGATTTCCCGGGTGGAGCGGGAGGAGGACTAGGTCCGGGTCCGGGCCCGGCGCATCCCGGGGACGCGCCGGGCCCCGTTTCGGATCAGGCCATGTCCTTGAGGCCCTTGAGGGCCGTGACCTTGACAGCCTTGCGGGCCGGCTTGGCCTTGATGGTGATGGCCTCGCCCGTGAACGGGTTCACGCCGGGACGGGACTTGGTGGCGGGCTTCTTCACCACGCGCATCTTCACCAGTCCGGGCATGGTGAACTCGCCGGACTTGCGCAGGGAGCGCTTGATAGAAGCATTAAGCTCGTCGAAGACGGCCCCTACGTCCTTCTTCGTCAGCCCGGTCTTGTCGGCGATCTGCGTAATGATCTCGCTTTTGGTGGGTGGCTTGGCCTTGACGGCAGCCTTCTTCTTCGTGGCCATCTGTTGCTCCTGTCGTTTTGAGCGGGTGTTGAATCGGGCGAGATTACGACGACAGGGACGATTCGCCGGTCCTCGCGGCGATCATCCCATGGCTGCCCCCGTTTCCCACGCCCCGGGTTTGCCTCAGTCCGTGTAGAACTGTTGCCGAAAGCGCACCCGGAAAGGTTCATTGACCCCTTCCGGACGCACGGAGATATCGAATATCAGGGTTTCCCGGTTCGCCACCGGGAACTCGCCGATGTAGTAAATGGCTTCCCCTTCCTTGATCTCGCGCAGCGTCAGGTCCTTGAGCTGCCCGGTCAGGTTGCTGGCGTCCACGTCCACGGCCGCCGCAGTGGGCTCGCCGGGGGAGCCGGGCGCCTTCCTGAGGACGCTGATGTTGAGCATCGCCCGGTTGCTGCTGCGCTGGATTCCGTAAGCCCTGGCCACCTCCGGCGGCAGCACGGATGTGGACTGGGCATTGAAGTGAACGACGTAGTCGCCGAAATCTTCGAAGTTTTCCCGGGTGATCTCCCGGGCCGGCGGGGCGCTCTCCGGGTTCGCGGGGCCTGGTCCGCACCCCGTCGCGGTGACGCAAAGGGCTGCGACTAACCAGGCGCTCAGGAACTGTTTGAAGCTCGTCAAATGCGATCTCCGGGCGAGGGCGGATTTCAATCTGCGTAAATATAGCTCATGCAGCACCCGTGGGTGCAATGTGTGCAGCGATTTCGTCAGGTATTTTGCAGGGTGAGACGATTCTCAACGTCTTGTCCCGGGCCGAAAGCCCCCGAATGATCTCCACCTGGGCGCGGCTGACGGAGAACGCCCTGGCCGCCCAGCGGACCACCGCGGCGTTGGCTGCGCCGTCCACCGGCGGCGCGTGGACCTTCAGTTTCAGGCGGTCCCCGACCACGCCGGCGAGCCCTTCGCGGGAGGCGCGGGGCTGCACCCGGAACCTGCAGATCAGCCGGTCCTGGGCCTCCCACTGGCAGGCCTGCATCAGGACAGGTATCCGGGGAGCGGGAACAGGAGAAGTAAAGCCTGCAGCCCGATGAGAACGAAGAGCGGCGACAGGTCCAGGCCGCCGATGGGGGGGATGAACCTGCGCACCGGGGCAAGAACCGGTTCGGTGAGGCTGGCCAGCAGGCCGGTCAGCGGGTTCCACTGTCCCGGGCTGACCCAGCTCAGGATCGCGTAGACCAGGATCGCGAAGAAGTAGAAGCGGATGACCAGCACTGCCGTGCGCATGAGCGCGAACTGCATCAGTGCCAGCGAGTCCATCCTGTGACCGGCGAAATACATGATCCCGGCGGTCACGATCAGCTGCAGGACGAGCAGGGCGACAAGGCTGGCCATGTCCAGGCCCCGCCAGCTCGGGATCACCCGCCGGAGCGGACGCACCACCGGATTGGTCACGCGGACGATGAACTGCGAGAGAGGGTTGTGGAAATCGGCCCGCACCCACTGCAGCAGGAAGCGCAGCAGAAAGGTGAGCAGGTAGAGCTCCAGCAGCGTCTTGACGATGAAGAAAAGCGCAGCTTCCATCGGTTCAATCTCCGCCCAGCTGTCGGGCCAGCTCCCGGGACCGGTCCGTGGCGGCTTCCACCGCCTGCCTGACCAGTTCCCGGAACCCGCCGGCCTCCAGGGTCTGAAGCGCGGCCTCCGTGGTGCCGCCCGGCGAGGTCACGCCCCGGCGAAGGGCAGGGATGTCTTCATCGCTTTCCATCGCCATCCTCGCCGCACCGAGTGCGGTTTCCAGTACCAGCAGGCGCGACTGGTCCCGGGACAGGCCCAGGGCCGCGCCGGCGTCGGCCATGCTCTCCATGAGCAGGAAAAAATATGCCGGTCCGCTTCCCGAGAGGGCGGTCACGGGGTCCATGAGCGCTTCATCCTCCACCCAGGTCACCGCGCCCGCGGCTCTCAGGATGCGCTCCGCCTGTTCCCGGTGGCTGTCGCTGACGGTCTTCGCGGCAAACAGAGCAGTGGCGCCGCAGCCCAGCAGCGCCGGGGTATTCGGCATGGCGCGGACCACGGGCAGGCCGCCGCCGAGCCACCGGGCCACGTCCGCGCTTCGTACGCCGGCGGCGATGGACACCACCAGGGGTGCTCTGCCCTCAAGGGACGGGGCGAGGGCGGAAGCCACCTCGGCCAGCACCTGGGGCTTGACCGCCAGGACGATGACGTCGGAGGCCCGGGCCACGTCGTCGTTGTCGGAGGTGACCCGGACGCCGAAGCGCTCGGCCAGTGATTCCCGGCGGGCGGCGTCGGGCTCAGCGATACTGATGGCGGAAGCCGGGAGGCCGTCGGCGATCAGCCCGCCCGCCAGGCTTCTGGCCATGTTGCCGCCGCCGATGAAGCCGATGTGAATGTCTTGCTGCGTGTCCGTCATGGTGTTCCGCCCGCGTGGGGCAAGGATAGCGATGCCGGCACATGCCGGCCAGCCTCACGAGCGTGGCCCGAACAGCGCCGTCCCGATCCGGACGTGGGTCGCGCCCTCTGCGACTGCCGCCTCCAGGTCGGCGGACATGCCCATGGACAGCACGTCTGCGTCGATGCCGGCGGCGCGCAGCACCTCCAGCAGTTCCCGGAGCCTGGCGAACCAGGCACGCTGCAGAACAGGGTCCGTTTCCGGCGGCGGCACGGCCATCAGTCCGCGCAGATCCAGGCGCGGCAGCTCCGACACGGCTGCGGCCAGGGCGGGGATGTCCGCCGGCGGTGCGCCGGACTTCGTGTCCTCGCCTCCGAGGTGGACCTGCAGGCACACGTTCAGCGGGGGCAGGGAGTCCGGCCGCTGGTCAGAGAGCCGGCGGGCGATCTTCAGTCGGTCGATGCTGTGCACCCAGGCGAAGTTCTCGGCAATGGACCGGGTCTTGTTCGACTGGATGCCGCCGATGAAATGCCAGCGCGCCCGCGGATCGTCCACGGCGGCCATTTTCTCCAGGGCTTCCTGCACGAAGTTCTCGCCGAAATCCGCCAGGCCGCCGGCCAGCGCCTCGGTAACGGCCGACGCGGGCTGGCGCTTGGTTACGCCGATGACGGTGATGGCGCCAGGCTCCCGTGCCGCCGCCCGGGCCGCGTTCTCGATCCTCCGGCGCACGGCCGCCAGCCGCCCGGCGAAGCCGCTCAACGCGCGCGCTCCTGCTTGAGGAAATACGTGTGCCGGCGCACGTAGCATTCTGAGAAACCGGTCATATTTGGGGCGAATGGGCGTTATGTATACTTCGCCTCAATCTTGCCCCCCAGCCAGAGGATCGAGGCGCCGGGGCAGCAAAAAGGGACGCCCCGATGGCCGTAGACATCGAACAGCTGCTCCGCTTCTCGGTGAAGAACAACGCTTCCGACCTGCACCTGTCGTCGGGAGTGCCGCCGATCATCCGCATCGACGGCGACGTTAAGCGCGTCAATATGCCGGCGCTGACGCACAAGGAAGTGCACAGCATGGTATACGACATCATGAACGACAAGCAGCGGAAGGACTATGAAGAGTTCTTCGAGACTGACTTTTCGTTCGAGATCCCCGACCTTGCGAGGTTCCGGGTCAACGCCTTCAACCAGCACCGGGGCGCCGGCGCGGTCTTCCGGACCATCCCGTCCAGGATCATGACGCTGGATGATCTCGAGGCGCCGAAGATCTTCAAGGACATCTCCATGTATCCGCGGGGCATCGTGCTGGTCACCGGGCCCACGGGTTCGGGCAAGTCCACGACCCTGGCGGCGATGATCGACCACGTGAACAACAACCGCCCGGACCACATCCTCACCATCGAGGACCCCATCGAGTTCGTCCACGAGAGCAAGAAGTCCCTGATCAACCAGCGGGAAGTGCACCGGGACACCCTGGGCTTCAACGAGGCCCTGCGCTCCGCGCTGCGCGAGGACCCGGACGTGATCCTGGTGGGCGAGATGCGCGACCTTGAGACGATCCGGCTGGCGCTGACGGCGGCGGAAACCGGCCACCTGGTGTTCGGAACGCTGCACACCAGTTCCGCGGCGAAGACCATCGACCGGGTGGTTGACGTGTTTCCTGCCGGCGAGAAGGAGATGGTGCGGTCCATGCTCTCGGAGTCGCTTCGCGCCGTCATCAGCCAGACGCTTCTCAAGCGCATCGGCGGCGGGCGGATCGCTGCCCACGAGATCATGATCGGCACCGCGGCCATCCGGAATCTCATCCGCGAGGGCAAGATCGCCCAGATGTATTCCGCCATCCAGACCGGCCAGGCGGCCGGCATGCAGACACTCGACCAGTGCCTCTCCGACCTGCTGCGCAAGGGCCTCGTCACCCGCGAGGAAGCCCGTTACAAGGCGCAGAACAAGGAAGGCTTCTAGACCGTTCTCCCAGGGTCGCCGGCAGCGGCGCCAGGTAGCTGACTATGGAACGCGATCAGGCAATCAGGTTCATTCACGATCTGCTCGGCAAGCTCGTCGAGGTGAAGGGGTCCGACCTCTTCCTCACCTCCGGCTTTCCCCCGGCCATCAAGGTGGACGGGCGGGTCAAGGCGGTCAACGACCAGGCCCTGACCCCGCAGCAGAGCGCCGCCCTCGTGCGCTCGATCATGAACGACCGGCAGACGAAGGAGTTCGACGCCACCAAGGAGTGCAACTTCGCCATTGCGCCGCCGAGGATCGGCCGTTTCCGCGTCAGCGCTTTCATCCAGCAGGGCCACGCCGGCGCCGTGTTCCGGACCATCAACACGAAGATCCCGACCTTCGAGGAGCTGGAGCTGCCGCCCGTGCTGAAGGACGTGGCCATGACCAAGCGCGGCCTGGTCATCATCGTCGGCGGCACCGGCAGCGGTAAGTCCACGACCCTGGCGGCCATGATCGGCTACCGGAACGAGAATTCCCGCGGGCACATCATCACCATCGAGGACCCGGTGGAGTACGTGCACACCCACAGGCACTGCGTTGTCACGCAGCGGGAAGTGGGCATGGACACCGATTCCTGGGGCGTGGCCCTGAAGAACACCCTGCGGCAGGCGCCGGACGTCATCCTGATCGGCGAGATCCGGGACCGGGACACCATGGAATACGGCATCCAGTTCGCCGAGACCGGTCACCTGTGCCTGGCCACGCTGCATGCCAACAGCGCCAACCAGGCCCTGGACCGCATCATCAACTTCTTCCCGGAAGAAAAGCGGGATCAGCTGCTGATGGACCTTTCACTGAACGTCAAGGGCATCGTGGCCCAGCGGCTGCTGCCCCGCTCCGAGGGCAAGGGACGGATTGCGGCGATGGAAATCATGCTGGCCTCGCCGCTGATCTCCGACCTGATCTTCAAGGGCGAGGTGCACCAGCTCAAGGAAGTCATGTCCCGGTCCAACCGCCTGGGCATGAAGACGTTCGACCAGGCCCTGTTCGACCTGTTCGAGGACGGCAAGATCTCCTACGAGGACGCCCTGAGAAACGCCGATTCCCGCAATGAGCTTCGTCTGCGCATCAAGCTGGAGAGCAAGCGGGACTTCAAGTCCCGGGACGACGGCGCGGAAAGCCTGCGGCTGGCCGACGAGGCCAAGGCACAGCACTACGGCAAGGAGGCCTGAGGACATGGGAGCACCGGAAGAGGTCACCGCACCCGAGCGGCCGGCGCTGTTCAACCTCCGGCCCTACCTGAAGCTCATGGTGGAGAAACAGGCCTCGGACCTGTTCTTCACGCCCAACGCGCCCATCAAGATAAAGATCGAGGGGCGCATCATCCCGGTGGGCAAGGAGATCCTGACCCTGGAGACGGTCAACCAGATTGTCCGCACGGTGATGACCCAGCAGCAGCGGGAGCAGCTGGACAAGGAGCTGGAGCTGGACTTCGCCATCAGCGAGACGGGGCTGGGCCGGTTCCGGGCCAATGCTTTCTACCAGAGGGGCAACCTGGCCCTGGTGCTGCGGTACATCACCCTGGACATGCCCGTGCTGGACGAGCTGGGCCTGCCGCCGGTGCTCAAGGAACTGGCCATGCGCAAGCGGGGCATGGTTCTGATGGTGGGTGCGACGGGCTCCGGCAAGTCCACCACCCTGGCGGGCATGATCAATCACCGCAACGAAAACTGCAGCGACCACATCATCACGGTGGAGGATCCCATTGAGTTCCTCCACCCGAACAAGAAGTCCATCGTCAATCAGCGGGAACTTGGCCTGGACACCCATTCATACGCGCGGGCGCTCAAGAGCGCCATGCGGGCGGCGCCCGATGTCCTTCTGATCGGCGAGATCCGGGACAAGGAAACCATGGAGGCGGCCATTACCCTCTCCGGGACCGGCCACCTTGCCCTGGGTACGCTGCACGCCAACAACGCGGCGGAGACGCTGGACCGGATCATCAACATGTTTCCGCAGCAGCAGCACCCGCAGATCTTCATGGACCTGTCCCACTACCTCACGGCGGTCATCGCCCAGCGGCTGGTGCCCGGACAGGACGGCCGCCGGGTGGCTGCCGTGGAGGTCATGATGAACACCCCCTACGTGGCGGAGCTCATGCTCAAGGGCGACGTCGGCGGGATCAAGACGGCACTGCGGGAGACCACCCAGGAAGGCATCCAGAGCTTCGACATGGCCCTGTATCGCCTGTACAAGGAAGGCCGGATCACCCTCGAAGACGCCCTGGCCTACGCCGATTCGAGCGTCGACCTGGAGGCTCGCATCAACTTCGGCTGACCGGGACGCGCTTGTCCGTCCCGCGGGGTTCCGGCTCTCTGACGTCCCGCGGTCTGCATTCCGCCGGCCTTACCTGCGGGCCGGGAGCATCGCACCCGCCGGTCAGGCCGCCGGTGGGAACACGGCCCCGGCGTCGAAAACGGGACCGTCCACGCAGACTCGCTTCATCGCCGGCCCGCCCGCGGTCATCACCTGGACCGTGCAGCCGGCACATCCTCCCACCGCGCAGGCCATGTACTCCTCCAGGGACACCTGGCAGGGCAGGCCGAACTCACGGGCAAGTCTGGCGCAGGCCGCCAGCATCGGCGTCGGTCCGCAGGCGAAGACCTCAACCTGGCGGAGCGCCCCGGCGGACAGGGACCGCAGCCAGTGCAGGGCCAGGTCCGTGACGAAGCCGGGGAAGGTCCCCTCCAGGCTCGCCGCACTGGCGAGCCGGGACGGAACGCCAAGTGATTCCATCAGCGGCATGGCGCCGCCGGCCTCGGGCGGCACGCCGGCCACCGGCAGCCGGGACGGAGTGACGTCGAAAGGGAAAGGGATCTCGGAGCCCATCAGCACCAGCGGCTCCAGCCGGTCCGACGACTGGCCGGCCATCGCTTCGGCCAGAAACACCATGGGCGGGATCCCCACGCCTCCGCCAATCAGGAGGGGGCGGGAGCGGCCCGGGCTGGGCGCAAAGGGCCGTCCGATGGGCCCCAGGACGCTCACGGATTCTCCCGGCCGGCGCCGGGCGAGCAGGGCAAGGCCCTCGCCCACGATCTTGAACAGGAATTCGATGACCCCGGTGGCCGGGTCGGCCCGCATCAGCGACAGGGGCCGGCGCATGGGCAGGCCGGGATCGCAGGTCACGTGGGCGAAGCTGCCCGGCCGCGCCCGGGAAGCGCACTTCGGCGCGCGCAGGCGCATGATGAACTGCTGACCGGGCCAGGACTGGACGTCCAGCACCTCGGCGTCTTCCAGGAAAACGGTTCCGCGATGGGGCTTGTCGTTCATGCCGGGGTCCTTGGCAGGGCGGCGGCAAGTATATCAACGGGCCCTGGGGGCCCGGCGGCATCAGCCGTGCATGTTCCGCATGACGGTTTCCATCACGGCCATGCGAACCGCCACCCCGTGGGTTACCTGCTCGGTAATGACAGACCGGGGGCAGTCGGCCACGGAACTGGCGATTTCCACGCCCCGGTTCATGGGGCCGGGATGCATCACGATGGCGTCGGGCCGCGCCAGGCCCAGGCGTTCTTCGGTCAGCCCGAACTCCCGGTGGAAGGCCTCGGGATCCGGCCCCGCGTCCTTCTCAAGCCGCTCCCGCTGGATCCTGAGAGCCATGACCACGTCCGCGTCCCGCACGCCCTCGTCCGCGGAATCCATCATGACGGCTCCCGGGAACTCTGCCGGGTCCGGCGCCAGCGCCGCCGGCGCGACCAGGCGCAGTTCGCCCACGCCCAGGGTCGAGAGGGCGTGGTGGGCGGACCGGGCAACGCGGGAATGCTCGATGTCGCCGAGGATCGTCACCACGATTTCGTCCAGCCGAGGCTTGTGCCGCCGTATCGTGAGGGTATCCAGCAGGCCCTGGGTCGGATGGTTGAGATGGGACTCGCCGGCATTCAGCACACACACGTGGGGAGCGACGTGCTCACAGATGTACGCGGGCACGCCGGACTGGGCGTCCCGAACCACGAAGACGTCCACCTGCATGGCCTGCAGGGTCCAGATGGTGTCCACGAGGCTCTCCCCCTTGGCCCGGGAAGAGGTGCCGACGTCCAGGCTGAGCACGTCCGCCCCGAGGCGCCGTGCCGCGAGCTCGAAGGAGGCTCGGGTGCGGGTGCTGGGCTCGAAGAACAGGTTGGCCACCGTCCGGCCGGCCAGGACGCCGCTCCGCGCCGGCAGGTCGCCGAAGGGGGTCAGCAGCGCCTCGGCCCGGTCCAGAAGGGCCACCAGGATGTCCCGGGGCATGTCCTTCAGGGTCACCAGGTGGCGAAGACCGCCGCGCGAGTCGAACTGGGAGACGGAGTCAGTCATGGTTTTCCAGCCAGCTTTGCAGGATCACCGCGGCGGCGGCGCGATCCACGTCCTGCTTGTCCACCCGGCGGCGCCGCACGCCGGTGCTCCTGGCCTCCCGGAGCCGATCCTCAGCTTCTGCTGACGAGAGCCGTTCGTCGAGCGTGTCCACGGGAAGTCCGAACCGTCCCGAGAGCCGGCGGGCGAAGCGCGCGGCTTCCCTGCCCAGCCCGGTCTCGGAGCCGTCGGCATTATAGGGCACGCCGACCACCAGGCGGCCGGGTGCCCATTCCTTGACCAGGGCGCCGATGGCATCCCAGTCAGGCCCGCCCCGGCCGCGGTCCATGGTGGCCAGGGGCTGGGCGCTGCGGGTGAGGGTGTTGGCCACGGCGACGCCGATTCTGCGCCGGCCGTAGTCGAAGGCGAGGACGGTCTCGGCGGGACCGGTCAGGCGTGCCCCGCCTCGGGCCCGATGGCCCGGATGTCGATGCCGAGGAGTCGGGCCGCGGATTCCCAGCGACGCTCGTAGGGGGTGGAGAAGATGAGCTCGGCGGTGGCGGGAACGGTCAGCCAGGCGTTGGCGGCCATTTCGTCCTCCAGCTGTCCGGCGCCCCAGCCGGCGTAGCCGAGCGCGAGCTGCACCCGGGGCGGGCCCTCCCCCCGGGCAAGGGCTTCCAGGATGTCCCGGGAGGTGGTCACCCGGATGCCGCTGTCCAGCTCCAGCGTGGAGTCGTACCGGGCATCTGACTCGTGGATCACGAAGCCGCGCTCGGGCTGCACGGGGCCGCCCTGCAGAACCGGCTGTCCGGCAATATCCGCGTCGGAGAGGTCCAGCTGCATCTGTCCGAGCACTTCCCCCAGCGTCATGTCCGTGGGCCGGTTCACCACGATGCCAAGGGCGCCCTGGTCGCTGTGCTCGCAGATGAAGCTGACCGTGTGATCGAAGTTCGGATCGCCCATGGCGGGCATGGCGATCAGGAACTGGCCGGTAAGGTCACTGGCCTGGCTCATGGAAACTCCTGGCGCCCTCGCGCGCGGGGCCGGTATCTAGTATCCGGGTCCGTCGCCGGCGCCTCAAGCGCTTCGGGTCAGGGACGGTCCGGGGCATAGACGCTGGAACCGGACAGCCGGCCGTCGATGAAACGCCACTCGTAGGCAAACCGGAGCACGTCGTAGCTGGCCCGGACCTCCGGCGGAAAAGGATCGAAGGGACTGCCCAGTCGCACCAGTTCCGTGGCGGCCCGGTCCAGGGCCGGCTCCCCGGAACTGCGCACGATGCGGACCTCCTCGAGCCGGCCGTCGGCGGCCAGCGCCACCTCCAGAACGGGCTGGCCGGCGAGCCCGGCCCGCCGTGCCGCGTTGGGGAAGTTCACCGTGCCCAGACGTTCCATGCGGGCCTTCCAGCCCGCCAGGTACTCGGCGAAACGGCTCTCCCGGGTGTTGACGGCGATGAAATATTCCCGGCGACCGTCGCCGGTGACCCGGAGGACGCCTCCCTCGGGCGGTGCCCGGGCCGGGCGGCTGGACTGCTCGCCAGGCTGCCGCCGGCTCACTGCCAGGCTGGATTCCGGGGTCAGCAGCCGGTCCGAGTCCTGCGGCCGGGGCAGGGCCATGGCGGTGAAGGAAAGCTCCAGTCCACGCTCCAGCACCTCCTCCGGGCGGGGCGCCGGCGGCCGGTCGGCGAACTCCGGCGTCACCTGCTCCTCGGTATTGCCGGCGCCCTGCTGGTTGGCCTGGGCCAGGTAGTCGGGGTCCGGGGGCGCGACCTCGTCCGGGGAAGGCTGGTTCAGCAGGGTCACCTCCAGCGTGGGCACCTGCTCGGGAGCGGACGGATCGGGACCGTCGAAGGCCACGCCGAGAATGACTACTGCGTGGGCGACGGCGGCGAGGAACAGGGCATAGGCCAGCCGGTCCCCCGTGCCGGGCCAGCGGTCAGAGCGCGCGGCGCTCACGGGGTCGCCTCGCCGCGGTCGGCGCGGCGGGCCAGGATGTCGAGGACGGATGCCGCGATCACCCCGCTGACGATACCGAAGACCCAGGCCGCGGTCAGCAGGAAGGGCAGCAGTTTCAGGATAGCGTCGTGGGGGATGAACAGGGCCCGCGCCACGGCAACCTGGGTGCCCATGTGGGCCAGGGCCGCCAGCACGCTGTAGCCGACCGCTCCCAGGTGGCTGCCGGCCAGGGCCCAGGCCAGGCCCAGGACGGCGAGGGCAGCGGCTGCTCCGCTGGCGCTCATGACGAACGTCGGGCTCAGGAACGTGCCCAGCAGCAGGCTGCCGGCAAGGACCCGGAGCCCGGCGACCCAGGCTGCGGTGCTCCACCCGTAACGGACCAGCACCACCACCGTCACCACGTTGGCCAGGCCGGGCTTGACTCCCGGCAGGGGGCTGGGAAACGCGGCCTCCAGGATGTGGATGGCGATGGCCAGGGCCGCGAAGCCCGCCACCAGCCGGTCCGGGTCTGCCGGCTCAGAAGCTGAGTGCATCGTAGGATTCCCGCCGGCCCGTGACTTCCACGACCACGCCGTTCGGCAGGCACGCGGCCACGTCGCCGGCGGACTCCAGCCATCCGGCGTGGACGCAGTAGCGGGCCACGCAGGGCGAGTCAACAAAGCGGACCCGCCCGTCCCGGATGCGGATGACGCTGGTGCCGATAAGGCCCTCCACCTCAAGGTCCCGGTCCCCGGCCAGGGAGAGGTCCAGGCTTTCGCCCCCGGTGACCACGATATGCGCCCGTTCGCCGGCGGCGGCGGGACCCCAGAAGATGACCCAGGACGCCGCGACAACGGCGGCCGCCAGCGCCACCACGGCGACGTCCCCGGGCTTCATCACGGCAGCTTCCGGATCCGGGTTTCCGGGGAGACCTCCGGAGGGAAACGCAGCCGGGCCTTCATGCCGGGGGTCATCTCCACCACGCCGCTGTCGGTCACCACCATGGCCAGCGAGATGCCCATGGCGGCCGCCGTGGCGGGCCAGTCTTCTTCACCGGCGACGAACAGGGCCGTGGCTGCGGCGTCGGCCACGCCGGCGTCCCCATGGACCACGGTCACCGAAGCGAGACCGCGGGCCGGCCAGCCGCTGCGGGGATCCAGGATGTGGTGGTATCGGGTGCCCTCGTAGAGGAAGAACCGCTCGTAGTCACCGGAAGTGAAAACGGACTCGTCGCCGGCGGTCTCGATGACCGCCAGCACCCCGTTGCCCCTGGGCTGGCGCACGCCGACGCGCCAGGGCCGGTCCCCGTGGCGGCCCACCGCCCGGAGATCGCCGCCGGCGTTGACCAGCACGTTCTCCAGTCCCTCCGCAAGCAGCAGGTCCGTGGCCCGCTGGACGGCGACGCCCTTGGCGAAGCCTCCCAGGTCCAGCCGGGTGCCCGGCGGCGCGCGCAGTTCCCCCGGGCCTGCCAGCAGGTCCGCCAGGGGACGCACGGTAGCCGCGGCTTCGGCGACTTCGTCCGCCTCCGGCGGCGACTGCCGGGCCGCCTCGTCCCGGGAAAAGCCCCATAGCCGGACCAGGCTGCCCACCGTCGGGTCGAACCGGCCCCGGGTTTCGGCAGACAGCTCGGCGGCGGCTTCCAGCAGCGCGTACAGGTCGGGACCCGCCATGGCCCGCCCCCGGGAGGACAGGTCCTGGTTCAGTTGTCCGAGGGCCCCTTCGCCCCAGGGGTCCCACTCGGCCTGAAGCCGGTGGAACAGGGACTCCGCGCTGGCCGCGGCGGCCTCGGCGGTTTCCGGCTCCGCGCCGAAGACGGTGATGTCCACCAGCGTGCCCATCGCCATGAATCGGACCCGGGTCTCTCCGGGATCCGGCGCGCAGGCGGTCGCGACCAGCGCCGCAAGGACAAGGATCAGCCTGGCCGGGTGGACCAACGGCCGCGTCACGCCGTCTCCAGGCGGCGCTCTATGGCGTCGAACAGCCCCGCGCAGATGTTGTCGCCGTAGGCGCGTTCGAGCTCCCGGACCCCGGTCGGACTGGTGACGTTGATCTCCGTGAGGTAGTCGCCGATGACGTCCAGGCCCGCGAAGATAATGCCCTTGTCCCTGAGCACGCGGCCGACGCGCTCGGCGATTTCCCGGTCCCGGGGCGTGAGGTCGCGGCCTTCCCCGCGGGCCCCGGCAGCCAGATTTCCGCGGCTTTCGCCTTCGGCGGGAATCCGGGCCAGGGCATGGGGGTAGGGCGCCCCGTCGATGATGAGGATGCGCTTGTCGCCGCCGGAGACGATTTCCGGCACGTAGCGCTGGGCCATGGCGTAGCGGCTCCCCTCTTCGGTAATGGTCTCCAGGATGACCCCCGTGTTGGGGTCGCCGGACTTCAGCACGAAGATGGACCGTCCTCCCATGCCGTCCAGGGGCTTGACCACCACCCGCTGCTGCTCGGCCAGGAAGCGGCGCATGTCTTCCATGGAGCGGCTGATCAGGGTCGGAGGCGTCAGTTCCGGGAACCACATGGTGTAGGCCTTCTCGCTGACGTCCCTGAGGGCCGCGCACCGGTTGACCACCAGCACCCCGTGCTCCTCGGCCCGCTCGAGAAGATAGGTCGTGTAGACGTATTCCATGTCGAAAGGCGGGTCCTTCCGCATCAGGATGACGTCGAGGTCCGTGGGACTCGCCTCCACGGGGTCGCCGAGCCGGAACCACCGCTGGGGGTCGTCTTCCACGGCAAGCGGGCGGGTGCGGCTGTGCAGCCGTCCCCCCAGGACGAAAAGGTCCGCCTGGTTCATGTAGTGGAGCTCATAGCCCCGGCGCTGCGCTTCGAGGAGCATCGCGAGGGTAGTGTCCTTGGCCGGCTTGATGCGCTCGATGGGGTCCATCACCACACCGAGTCGTATACTTGCTTTGCTCATGGCGGAGGTCCGTGAAGGGAATAGTCGGTGCCGCCACAGCCCGGACGGCGGAATTCAATGATACCAACGGCCATACCGTGACCGCCGCATGGTCACGGCGACTGCGGATATGTTAAAAGGCCAAGGTCAATGGCGGGGCTTCCGTCCCGCCCGATTTTCAAGGGTTTGTCGGGGAGTGCGAATCACGTGGAGGATGAACAGGCCCACGGGCTGAAAGGCCTCAAGGTGCTGGTCGTGGACGACAGCAAGACCATCCGCCGCACCGCTGAGACCCTTCTGAGCAAGGAGGGCTGCGAGGTATTCACCGCGGTGGACGGGTTCGACGCCCTGTCCAAGGTGGCAGACCACCACCCTGACGTGATCTTCGTGGACATCATGATGCCGCGCCTTGACGGCTACCAGACCTGTGCCCTCATCAAGCACAACAAGGTCTTCCGGGGCACGCCGGTCATCATGCTTTCAAGCAAGGACGGCCTCTTCGACCGTGCCCGGGGCCGGATCGTGGGCTCCGAGCAGTACCTGACCAAGCCCTTCACCCGGGACGAGCTGCTGTCAGCCATCGAAAGCCACGTGAAGGCCTAGCCACTGCTCCGTTACCTGAACGAAGGAAATCATGGCGCTGGTACTCATCGTTGACGATTCGCCGACGGAAGTTCACGTCATGCGGGGCTACCTGGAGAAGCACGGCTTCTCCACGGAAGCTGCCGCCGACGGCACCGAAGGCATCGAAAAGACCCGTCAGCTGAAGCCTGACGTGGTGCTGATGGACGTGGTCATGCCCGGCCTCAACGGCTTCCAGGCCACCCGGGAGCTCGGGAAGGATCCGGCCACGGCCTCCATCCCGGTGGTCATGGTGACCACCAAGGGGGAGGAAACGGACAAGATATGGGGCATGCGCCAGGGTGCCGTGGATTACCTGGTCAAGCCCGTGACCGAGGCCCAGCTGGTTGAGAAGGTGCGTGCGGCGCTGTCGGGCTGACATGAGTTGCCAACGGCAACGCCCGGAAACGCCGGGGGAGGTCCGGCGTGGCCGCTGAGCTGCCCCTGGCCAACCTGCGGCATCAGCCGTATCAGCTCCTGCGGGAGATGGAACGGCGGGCCCGCCAGTCCGTGGGACGGGACGGCAGCGGGTCGGCTGACAACGAGTGGGTGGGCATCGGCTTCCGCATCGGCGGGGACCGCTTCCTGGCCTCCCGGGGCGAGGTGCGGGAGGTCATGTCCTGTCCGCCGGTGCTGACCCGCGTCCCCGGGGCGAAGCCCTGGGTCGCCGGGCTGGCCAACGTGCGCGGTAACCTGCTGACGGTAGTCGACCTGAAAGCCTTCCTGGGCGGTCCGCCGACGCGGCCCGGCCGGGACAGCCGCATCGTGGTGATCAATCACCGGGACCTGGGAGCGGGCCTGCTGGTGGACGAGGTGCTGGGCTTCCGCCGCTTCGACGCTGCGGGCCGGACCGAGGTGCGGCCCGACGTAGAGCTGCGCTGCGAGGGCTACCTCGACGGTGCTTTCCGCCAGGCTGATGAGACCTGGCCCGTGTTCAGTCTCGAGAGCCTGACGGACAGCCCGTCCTTTCTGCAGGCGGCGGGCGAGGGATGACCGCCGCGAAAAGTTTCGATCCAGGGGAATGAAAAAGAATGAATCGTAGTTCGCGAGGCATAGCGCTGCTGTCGATGCTCGGCGTGTTGCTGGTCGTCGTCCTGCTGCTGGCAGCGGCCTTCCTGTGGTTCGCGCGGCAGGACGCCGCCGGGCGGGCCGAGGTTGCGGAGTCCCTGGTGGAGCTGCAGGTGGCCAGCCAGCGGCTGCCGCGACTTGCCACGGAGGCGGTGGCGGGCAGCCGGGAGGCTTTCGATATCCTGCGCCGGGATGCGGACGGCGTTGCCGTGGCCGCGGGCCCCTTCGGCGGCGCCGTGGCCGATACCGGAAGGCAGCTGGCGGATGCCGCCGGCCGCGTGGCCGACCAGTCCGAACAGGTCCTCATCGCCCAGTCGGCCGGCGACGCCCTGCGGCAGGTCGCCCCGTCCCTGGCAGCGTCCGTGGAGGCGCTGGCCGGCGATCCGGCGGCCCAGGCGGCGGCCCGGGCCGCGGCCGAATCGGTGGCGGCGGCCGAAGCTTTCCTGGCTGGCCTCGGCGACCCCGAGGCGGTGCTGCGGCGCCTGGATGCCGCCGAGGCGCTCATGAGCCAGGTGGTGCTCGGGCTGCTGGGGCGGGACGCCACGCTGGGCCTTGCGCCGCTGAGCCCCGCCGGGCGGGCTGATGCCCTGGCCGCGCTGGAACAGGAGCACGGTCGCTACCGGGGCCAGGTCATGGCGCTGGTGGCCGCCTCGGACGGGATGGTGGCTGCGCGGCTGGCGGCGGCGGATGCCCGTCGCGCCGGTGACCGGCTCATGAACGCCACCGAGGGCGGCATGCCGGCTCCGGGCACCCTGGGGCCCCTGGCCCTGGACGACCTGCGGCTGCCCCTGCTGCTGGCCCTGGCGGCGCTGGTCCTGGCGGTGGTCCTCTTGGTGAGTCACATGCGGGGCGAGGACACCCGACGGCTGGCGGAGCGCAACGCCCGCCAGAACGAGCGTAACCAGCAGGCCATCCTGCGGCTGCTGGACGAACTCGGCAGCCTCGCGGACGGCGATCTCACCGTGCAGGCCACGGTGACGGAGGACATCACCGGCGCCATCGCCGACTCCATCAACTATGCCATCGAGGCGCTGAGGGAGCTGGTCACCACCATCAACGAGACCTCCATCAAGGTGGATGGGGCGGCCAAGCAGACCCAGGCCACGGCG
The DNA here is from genome assembly GCA_037383845.1 of Gammaproteobacteria bacterium. Lineage (GTDB taxonomy): Bacteria > Pseudomonadota > Gammaproteobacteria > Steroidobacterales > XN24 > JARRON01. The sequence continues at coordinate 1,023 of JARRON010000027.1, read as the reverse complement.
AGCCACCTGGCCTCGGCCAGCGAGACCCAGTCCAAGCAGGTCGCGGACGCCACCGAGTCCATCGCCAGGATGGCCGCGTCTATCGAAGCGGTTTCCGGGGACGCGGAGCGGGGCGCGGACGTGGCCCGCCACTCCGTGGACGTCGCCCACAAGGGCGGGGAAGCGGTCCGCCGCACCATCGAGGGCATGAACACCATTCGCGAAACCATCCAGGACACCTCCAAGCGCATCAAGCGGCTCGGTGAGAGCTCCCAGGAGATCGGCAATATCGTGGAGCTGATCAACGATATCGCGGAGCAGACCAACATCCTCGCCCTCAACGCTTCTATCCAGGCCTCCATGGCAGGCGAGTCAGGCAGGGGCTTCGCCGTCGTGGCCGACGAGGTCCAGCGTCTTGCGGAGCGGGCCGCCAACGCGACCCGGCAGATCGAGGTGCTCGTGAACACCATCCAGTCCGACACCAACGAGGCGGTCATCTCCATGGAGCGCAGCACCACCGACGTGGTGGGCGGAGCGCTCCTGGCGGAGAACGCCGGTGCAGCCCTGGACGAGATCGAAAGCGTCTCCAACCAGATCGCCGGGCTGGTACAGAACATCTCCCGCACGGCAAAGGACCAGGCCACGGCCGCAGCGGACATCACACGCAACATGAACGTCCTCCGGGAGGTGAGCGCCCAGACCGCGGAAGCCACGGGTGCCACGTCCGCTTCCATCGGCAAGCTGGCGGAGCTGGCCACCCAGCTGCGCGGTTCGGCGGCCGGCTTCCGGCTTCCGGAAGCCGCGGACGGCACGGGCAGGGGGAGCGACCGGACCTAGCGAATGGCGGAGCTGATTTCACAGCCGCTGGCCTGGGTCAGCCAGGAACTCTCCAACACCCTGGGCGAGGCCAGGTTGGCCCTGGAGGATTTTGTCGAGCGACCCGAGCAGTCGGCACGGCTCGCGGACTGCGTGGAACTCATTCACCAGGCCCAGGGGGCGCTGCGGGTCTCGGAAGTTTACGGCGCTTCCCTGCTGGCCGAGGAG
>JARRON010000026.1:0-36500 GCA_037383845.1 Gammaproteobacteria bacterium | reverse complement strand
AACTCCCAGGTGTGCAACGAATCCGACTGGTCTGGCTGCTACGAGCTGTTCAACGAGGCAGGCATGCTGCCGGAACTGGGTGTCGTCGAGTCCACCGACCCGGACGTCGTGCCCGCGCGGCCGGCTTCGGTCACGTTCTTCCAGCTTCTGCGCGCGGCGCTGCGAGTGGTCCTGGCGCCTATCACGGATATCAACATCGGCCTCATGCTCAATCACGAGAACATCAACAATTGCGAGGGAAAGGAGGAAGCCAGGTGCGCCAACGGCGGCTACGTGGCCATGGGCTTCCGACTGCTGACGGTTGACACCACCGAGGGGGCCAGCGACCCGGTGAAGGACGCTTTTGACGCCCTGCTGAAGAGCATCCCGCCTCCGCAGGACACCGCCTACAGCAACTACAGCCATACCTACCAGGGCCGGGAGCTGTTCTTCGAGCTGTCTCGCTATCTGAGGGATGCACAGGTCTACAACGGCTGGAACGGGTTCACCAGCTACGACGGAAATCTGACCACGCGGGAGTGCACGACCGAAACGGGAGGAACCGTCGATTGCGCCTCCAACAGCGACAATATCGTTAACGATTTTTCCCATTCGCAACGCTGGCAGGCGGAAATCGACCGCCTGATGGACCTGGGCAAGACGGGTGCGGCAGGGATCCTCGATGAAATAGACGGCTTCGCTCCCGATCCGACGGCGCTCAAGGCCCCCGCGGATTCCGAGGGCGAGGGACTCAAGTTCAGCGACCGGGACTACCAGGGGTCGCTGGTGCTGGGTGACTGCGCGCAGCTCTATACCATCAACTTCCTGTTCCAGGTGAGCCAGCAGGATGCTGATTCGGATCCGGAGATTCTGGAGGACATCGGGCTGCCCGAGAGGGGTGAGTTCGAGGAGATGATTGAATGGCTGAACCGGACGGACCTGTCCAAGGAAACCGATTCAGGCGGGTTCGCAGGCGAGCAGAGGGTCATCTCCTACTTCCTTGGCGACGAGCGGTTCCTTTCGGGTCCGACCGGCGCACGAAAGCTCGATGCCTACGCCCAGGCGGGCGGTACCGGATATGGGCGCGGCCTGTCTTACGACCCCGAGAAGCTCGTCGCTGAACTACAGAACATTTTCAGCCAGATTCTCTCGGTCAGCACAACCTTTACCGCCGCCGCGCTTCCAGTGAACTCCTTTGACCGGGCGCAGCTGCGGGGCGACGTGTTCCTGGCCCTTTTCCAGCCCACGACTGACACCATCGACGTCATCCAGCCTCTGAACCGGTACTGGTGGGGCAACGTCAAGAAGCTCAAGCTTCCCGGGCTGGATACGGCGGACGAGACCATCGAGCTCATTGACGCTTACGGTGACCGCGCCATTGCCGCGGACGGCCGCATCGAGCGGAACCGCCTGACGTTCTGGACCAACTGGAATGCCGACGACGTCCAGGACACCGAGCGGGACCCGGACGAGTTCGACGTCGCCGGATACGACGGCCGGTCGGTCAACCGGGGTGGAGCGGCGCACCGCACGCCGAATTTCCCGCAAAAGTCCCCGTTGGCCACCACGTCTCCGCGCACCGTCTACTTTGACGGCGCCAGCGCTGGCAGTTCGGGCCTGATGGAATTGCAGCCGACGACCTCGGTGGCGACGGAGCTGGCACCGCTCTTTGCGGCGGATCATTCGGCGACACCTGATGAGGCGTCAACGCAGGATCTCATCAATTTCGTACGTGGCTACAACCCCAACTGTCCCATCCCCTCCAAGAAGGATTCCGACGGCGGCTGCACAATGGACTGGATGATGGCCTCCGTCATGCATTCCCGCCCGCTGCCGGTGAACTATGGCGCCCTCGGCGGTCACAGCCGCGAGAATCCGCTCACCTACATTGCAGTGGGCACCAACGACGGACTGTTCCGGTTCATCCGGGATACAGCGGCGGCATCTGAGCTGACGGAGGCGGATTACCGCGACCTGGATCTGCACCTGGGACAGGAAGCCTGGGCTTTTGCGCCGAAGGCGGCCATGCGAAGCACAGGGCGGATCTTCCTGGACGGCGCCCCGGGTCCTGAGCACTACGCTGAGACTACCGTATATGGCGTGGACGGAACCCCGGTGGCCTGGGTCGACGACAAGAACGGCGACGGCACTCTGGAAGCGGGCACGAATGACCGGGACGGCCTCATCGAGGCCTCGGACGGCGAGTCCGCAGCCGTGTTCTTCGGCCTGCGCCGCGGCGGACGCGCCTACTACGGGCTCGATGTTTCCACTCCCACTGCTCCGAAGCTGCTTTGGAGTATCGATGCCGACGAGGTGGCTGACAGCTCGCCATTTGCGGACCTCGGCCTTACCTTCGGTGAGCCGACCATCGGCACCGTTGACCTGAACGGCGATGGCATCCTGGAAGTGGTCGCCATTTTCGGCGGCGGCTACGACCGGCGCTACGACGATGAAGAAGCCACGCCGCCGGCCGATGCGCTCGGCAGCGCCATCTACATGGTCAATGCCGAGACCGGCGAGCTGATCAAGAAGATCGATCACTCGGGCATGGTCGACAGCATTGCCTCGGCTGTATCGGCTGTGGATACGAACGGAGACAATGTGCTCGACCGGCTCTACGTGGGCGACCTCGGTGGCAAGGTCTGGCGGGTCGACATCCCGCGCCCGACCGACGGGACAACAGATGCGACCGACTGGACGTGGCCGGTGTCTCTGCTGGCAAACCTTGGCCGGCACGGATCGTCGGATGTCGCGGACAGGCGCTTCTTCCACAAGCCGGACGTGGTGCAGGCGGGGGCCTTCCGAAGCGACACGGGCGAGGTGATCTGGAACGAGTTCGATGCGGTCATTATTACGTCCGGGGACCGCGCAGCGCCCCTGGAGACCTCCGTGGCGAATTACGCATTTATGCTGCGGGATGCAGCAATTAGTCCCCTGTCGTCCCCGTTGATCGCCGGAAGCGAGATCGGCATGAGCGACCTCAAGCTCATCGACACGGTAGCTGCCGTGCCGGACGACACGGATCGGGGGTGGAAGCTCCGGCTCGGTTCGGTGGGCGAGAAAGGCCTGGCCACGCCACTGACCATCAGCAACGTTATCTTCTTCACCACCTATGTGCCACCGGGTGCCAGCACCGACGATGAGCCGGTGTGTGGCCCGGCCGAGGGGTCGGGGCGCGTCTACCGCGTTTCGTTGTTCAACGCCAATCCGCTGCGGGATGGCCCCATCGATCCCTGGGACGACACGCCCCTGGCGGATGACAAGTGGTATGACGATCTGAAGTCTGGCGGCATCCCCGCGGAGGTCGTTGCCCTGCCCCCGAACCGGATTCTGCGGCCCGATCTTGATGTCGAGCCGGTGCCGGTCACGGCACGGTGGCGCACTTTCTGGCATCTGGAGGAGGATCCGATTGACTAGAGTCTTTGACCGGGCTCAGGCCATACGGGTGACGAAATGAACAAGTTCAGGCGTTCCAGTGCGGGCTTCACGCTCATCGAGCTGCTGATCGTGGTGGTGATGATCGCGATCCTTGCAGCGATTGCCTTCCCGCAGTATCGCGACTACGTGGTCCGGTCCAACCGGGCGGTAGCCAAGAGCATGCTGGTGCAGGTGGCCGACAGGCAGGAGCAGTTCTTTACAGACCGCAAGACCTATGCGGACGACATGACTGACTTGGGATATCCGGGAGCCAGCAGTTTTGTCGTGGACCGGGCGGGCCGGCCCGCGGCCGCGGACGCCGGTGGCGCCCTATACACTATTACCCTGTCCGACGAGACGGCCACGACCTATACGCTGACGGCCACGCCGCTGAACGGACAGACGGAAGATACCCAGTGCGCGACCATCGTCCTGAACCAGGCCGGCCAGCGAACCTCCACTCCCGGCGGTGACTGCTGGTAGCAGCCCTGGCACTCTTGAGACGATGCTGACGGCCGGGCTCGCCCCGGCCGTTTTTCTCACGGGGCACTGCGGTTCGGACTGACGACCGGGGACTTGCGCCGGCCTGCGGTCAGTAGTCCGCGTACAGCCCGCCGGAGGATTCCAGCCAGCCGGCGACTTCGTCCGCCGACCGGGCCACATCGCCGCCGCTGACGTCCAGTTCCAGCACCGGCAGCCGGCTGTCTGCGGCGAGCCGCTGCAGCAGTGCCTGCTCGTCGATGAAGGGCTGCAGGTCGTCGTACTGGGAGGGGTTGCCCGAGACTTTCAGCCGCTCGGCCCGGGCCGCCTCGAACGTCTCCGGGCGCCGCAGGCACAGCACGATGCGGAAACCCACCGCCGCCAGCCGCTCTTCGAGCCATCCGAAGTCGGGATCTTCCCGCCCGTGGCCAATCTGCCAGGCCCGGGTGGACAAGTGGAAGCGGTCGATAATCCACGAGTAATAGCGCAGCAGCTCGAACAGCCGCATCCACGTGGCGTAGGTCTCCATGGCCCGGTCCCGCTCTTCAGGCTCGTAGTTGATAAGGCCACGCCCCCAGGGCTGGTTGCTGAATCCGCACCACTCGGCGGAGATGACCGGCGAGTGGTAGCGGTACTTCCGGGCGCCCACCAGCTTCGGGTGCTCGTTCAGGGCGAAGGCCAGGTCGGTCTTGCCGGAGAGCCGGGTGCCTTCCAGGATGACCTTGGGACAGAGCTTGCTCACGGGCCGGCCTTCCCCGCAGCAGGACGGCGGGCTGGCGGCTGCTGTGGCGGGCGGTGCAACGCTGCAGTGACGGTCGAGATTCCGGGCGCCCTAGAATCCGCAGTCCGGGATCCGCCCTGACGCCCGGGCCTCTGCGGCGAGCTTCTGCGCCTCGGGCAGCTCCTTCTTCAGCGTCTTCATCCGCGTCTCGCCGGAGGGGTGAGTGGACAGGAACTCCGGCGGGGCTTCGCCGCCCTGGACCCGCTCCATGTTCTCCCACAGCGGGATGCTCTGGTCCGGATCGAACCCTGCCTCGGCCATGTATTTCAGTCCCAGCACGTCGGCCTCGCTCTCCTGGGTGCGGTTGAAGGGCATGAGCACGCCGTACTGGACGCCCGCGCCGAGAAGCCCGATGGCCTGGGCGTTCACGGCGGACGTGGCGCCGGCCGCCAGGATCTGGGTGGCGCTGGAGGCCAGGCTGGACGTGGAAACGCGCTCGTTGGCGTGGCGGGCCATGACATGGGCCACCTCGTGGCCGATGACCGTGGCCAGCTGGTCCTGGTTACGGGCGACCCGGAAGATGCCCTCGTAGACGCCGATCTTGTTGCCCGGCAGCGCGAAGGCGTTGACCATGTTGTCGTCGAACACGACAACCTCCCAACCCAGCTTCTGCTTGCCGGGCAGGGTGGAAATGATGCGGTTGGCCACGCAGCGGATGATCTGGTTCGCCTGGGGATCCCGCGAGATCCGGTTCTCCGCCTTGATCTGTGCGAACGCCTGTTCTCCCATGTCCGCCATGTCTCCCTCGGACATGTAGAGGATCTGTCCGCGGCCCGTGGGCGAGGTGGCGCAGGCCCAGGTCAGGGCGGCGGCGGCAAGCAGCAGCAACGTTCTGAAAAGGATGCGCATGGCAGGATCACCGGCGGCTCGGGCAGGTCGTGATTATAGACATCCGCCGGTGGGTGGCGTCTCGGTCGCGCAATGGCGGCGCGCCGCGTTGGATTGCGTCAGAAACTGACGCGCAGCGTCACCCGTATCGTTCCCGCACGAATAGGCAATTGACTGATTTATATGGAATAAGCGCGGTTGGCACGGCTTCTGCAATGTACTTGCCGACGCTGATTCACCAAGGATGTGCAGGCGTGAGTGACGAAAAGCAGGTAATCGGACTTCTGCCGGGCGAAGGCCCGGAGGGCAGGGCCAAGAAGGCCCAGGTCCTCGTCCGCCTTGCAGACGGCCGGATGGCCATCGAAAATATCGGGCCGGAAGCGAGGAAACTCTGCCGGACGTTCGCCCGCTTCCGTCCCGGCCGGCCGATTCGAGACCCGGATACCCGGGAAGTGATCGGCTACGAAATGGAACAGGTTTCTATGGCCGCCAGCGCCTAGCCGCAGGCAGCTTCAACGACTCCCCCCTTGGGCGCCGCGATCTTCGGATCATCATGCGGCGCCTTTCTTTTTGTCCGGGAGCCGCGCCGACGCCGACAGTCCGCCGGCGCCGCCCGGGTATCCTGACGACCATCGTCGATCCGTTTCGCCGCTCACAGGGAGGCTTTCCAGCATGTCCGAGAAATACTACGACCAGATGCGCAAGCGCATCACCGCCGCCAACGCCAAGTTCAAGAAGGCCCGGCCCGCGACGTTCGAGGGCTTCAACATGCTCCACGGCGAGGTGGCGGCGGAAGACGGGCGCCACCTGGACCCGAAGATCAAGGAAATCATTGCCCTGGCCATCTCCGTGTCCGAGCGCTGCGACCCGTGTATCGCGTTCCATGCACGGGCCGCCCTGCGCAACGGCGCCACCCGGGAGGAGATCATGGACGAGGAGCTCGGCCACGGCTGACGCCCGGGTCGAGGTCCGGGTGTCAGCCGCGGCCGGTCCTACGCACTGAGGCCGGCCAGCAGGGCCACGGCGGCGAAGAACAGGCTCCAGGCACTGGTGAATGTTCTTCCGGAGCCCGCGGGCGCCATCGGTCCCCGAAGGATGCCCCACAGCACGTGCACCATCATGACGGTGCTGGCGTTCACGGCGGTGCCTGCTGCAAGCCCGACGACCAGCGCGGCCGTGGCCAGGTCGAGCAGCGCGACACCGGGTCGGCCGGAGATCACCGCCGTGCCCAGGTAGACCAGCGCCGCCGTGCCGGCCAGGGCCTGGAGTGCCAGCTCCCCGGCAGGACCGGCGAGGCGAAGGGCTGCGGTGGCCAGCACCCCTGCAGCCAGCCACGCGAGCACGGGGGCAACGCCGGCCGTGGAGACAGGCAGGGAAGGCAGGCGCATCTCCTGGGTTGCGGCGGCGGCTTGTCGGGGGCGGTTCTGGACCTGGTCAACGACAAACATGACGGTTCTCCTCGAGGTGATCGAATTATTAACTGACTAGTAAGTAAGTAACGCGGGCAAAAAAACACTCAGTCGCGGGCGGCGGGCAGGCCCAGGTCCCGCCGAATCTGGTTGGCAACATTGCGCAGCATTGCCGGGCCCCGGAACCGGGTCATCTGGCGGGCCCCCTGCAATGCGGTAAGAATCTCCTCGGCCTTGGCCACGGCAGGCCCGTCGAAGCGGAACTGGCCCTGCTCCCGGCCGACCTCGCAGACGCGGGTCATCCAGGCCACGAGGTCGTCGACGAGCCGTTTGCCCGCCGCCTGCACCGGCTCCGGCAGGGAGAAGAAGTCTGCGGCGATGGCCCCCACCGGGCAGACCGTGTGATCGCAGGCGCACTCGTTCATGGTGAAGGCGATGAACGCCTCCAGCTGGCCCCGGGCGTCGCCGCCCCGGGCCATGAAGTCGTCCGTACGGTCGTGGAGCATGCGCCGCACGTTCTCCACCAGTTCGGCGGCCAGGTCCGCCTTGGTGGGGAAGTGGTAGTGCACGGCGGCATTCCGGATCCCCAGCGGCTTTGCGATGTCCTGGTAGCTGAAGCCGTTGAAGCCTTTCTGCCGCATCAGCAGGTCGGCGGTGGAGAGGATTCTCTCGCGTGTGTCGGTCCGGGGCGGCATGGTTTCTCCTGGCAGTTAACTTACTAGTAAGTCAGTTTGGCGCAAATGTCAACCCTCAGGCCGCCCGGGTGGCAGCGCCGGCCGCATCGAGGGCACCGGCCAGGTCGTCCCAGAGGTCCCGGGGGTCTTCCAGCCCGACGGACAGCCGCAGGAGGCCCTCGTCGATCCCGCTGGCCAGGCGCGCGTCGTCGTCAACCACCCGGTGGGTCAGCCCCGCCGGGTGCTGGATCAGGGTATCCACGGAGCCCAGGCTGACCGCCGGGGTGATGAGACGAAGGCGTTCCAGCACTTCCTCCGCCGCGCCGCGTCCACCGGCGACGCGGAAGGACAGCACGGCGCCGGGACCGGCCATCTGTCGGCCGAGCAGGTCCGACTGGCGACCCCGGAAGCCCGGGAACAGGACCTCGTTGACGCCGGGGTGGTCAAACAGCAGCTCGGCGAGGCGGGCGGCCCCGGCCTGGGCGCGCTCCACCCGGATCGCCAGGGTGGGCAGGCCCCGGTGCAGGAGGTACCCGGCCAGGGGATGCATCAGGCCCCCGGTGGCCAACCGCACCTGTCGCAGGGGACGAGCGTCGGCCTCGCTGCAGGCGACCACTCCGCCTGCGACGTCGCCGTGGCCGCCCAGGAACTTGGTCGCGCTGTGCAGGCTGTAGGTGGCGCCCAGCGCCAGCGGCTGCTGGAGCACCGGCGTCGCGAAGGTCGAGTCTACGGCCACCGGGACCCCTGCCGCCTGGCGGGCGACGTCGGCGATGTCGACGAGAGACAGCGTCGGATTCGCGGGCGTTTCGATGATGACGAGCCCGGTGTCGGGCCGTATCGCACCGGCAATCGCCGCCGGTTCAGACCACGTCACGTCAAGCCCGAGCAGGCCGCTGGCGAGCAGGTGGTCGCTGGTGCCGTAAAGGGGACGAACCGCCACCACATGCCTTCCGCGCTGCGAGGCGGCCAGCAGGCAGGCCGTCAGTGCCGCCATCCCGGAGCTGAAGGCCACGGCGGACTCCGCACCCTCCATGGCCGCCATGGCCTCTTCAAACCGCGCCACGGTGGGGTTCTCGAGCCGGCAGTACACCGGGTTGTCGCCGGGACGCCGGCCCTCGACGGCCGCATCGAGGCATGCGGTGCCCCCGGCGAGGTCTTCGAGCGGGTAGGTGGTGGAAAGGTCCAGCGGGGGCGCGTGGACTTTCAGACGACGGAAATCCTCTCTTCCCGCGTGAACTGCAAGGGTCGACCTGCGCATGGCTGCCTCCTGGTTAGCATTCGCTCAACAGGCAGGATGGTAGACTTTGTTAGGCAAACATTGCCCATCGCCGGCATTTATTCGGAGATAGCCCATTTCAGTGAAGATTGACCGAACCGACCGCGAAATCCTGGCGCTGCTGACGAAGAATGCCCGGATCAGCAACAAGGCCCTGGCGGACCGGGTGGGGCTCGCGCCCTCCAGCTGCCACGAGCGGGTGCTCAAGCTGCGGGCCCGGGGGGTCCTCAGGGGGTTCCACGCGGAGGTGGACCCCGCCCTGCTGGGCGTCGGCCTGCAGGCCATGGTGGCCATCCGACTGCGGCAGCACTCCCGGGACAGCGTGGACGCCTTCCGCGCAGCGGTCCTGGAGCGTGCCGAGGTCGTGGCCCTTTACCACGTCACTGGCGCTGACGACTTCCTGGTACATGTCGCCGCCCGGGACGCCGATCACCTGCGGGAGATCACCCTCTCGGCGTTCACGGAGCAGCCGGAGGTGGCCCACATCGAGACCCGCCTGATCTTCGAGCACGCAAGGCGCTGGGAGCTTGCAATCCCGCCCCAGGCCGGGCCGGCGGACTAGGTACCCCTGCCCAGGGAGGCCTCCCAGCGCGCCAGCCACTGCTCGAGAGCCTCGGGGCGCATGGGCCGGGCCAGGAAGTAGCCCTGCCCCTCGTCGCAGCCGAGCTCGGCGATGAGGTCCCAGTCCTCCTGGCGCTCGATGCCCTCGGCCACCACCCGCATGCCGAGCTTGTGGCCCAGCTCGATGCTGGCCTCCACGATGGCCCGGCTCTCCGGGTCCGAGGCGGCGTTCCGGATGAAGGACTTGTCCAGCTTCATCTCGCTGTAGGGGATCTCGTTGAGCTGGGCCATGGTGGAATAGCCGGTGCCGAAGTCGTCCACCGCCAGCTGGAATCCGGCCAGCCGCAGCCTCGTCAGCGTCTCCAGCGCGGCAACCCCGTCTTCCGCCATCCAGGTCTCGGTGACCTCGAGAATCACCCGCTCGGTCTCCAGGTCCAGTTCCGCCGCCCAGCTGGCCAGCGTCTCCGGCAGCTGCGGGTCTGCGAGCAGCAGGGGAGAGACGTTTACTGCCACGCTGATATCCATCCCGGCCTGGCGCCACCGGGCAGCCCAGGAGAATGCCTCCCGGGCCACGGCCTCGGTCAGCTCGCCCACCATCCCCGACGCTTCGGCCATCGCCAGGAAGGCGTCCGGCCGCAGCAGGCCGCGCCTGGGGTGGTCGATCCTCACCAGGGCCTCGACGGCCACGAAGCTCAGGGTGTCCAGGTCGATCTTGGGCTGGAAGTAGACGCTCACCAGTCCCTCGCTGAGACACCGACGCAGGTCCTCCCTGGCCAGCTGGATGGGGTCCGGCTCCTCCTCCGGTCCCGGTCCGTGGTCATTGCGAGTGAGGAGCGCCTCCAGTTCCCGGTCCACGCAGGGCCTGGCGAGGGTGCCCAGGACCCGCAGGCGCCGGGCTCGTGCCAGGCGTCCCGCTGCGTTCAGGATCCGGGGATCGGCATCGCTGGTGATGATAAGGCCCGCCGCGGCGCGCCGGTGGGACAGGAAACGGATGGCGTCCACCCCGTCGCTGCAGGAAACCGCCAGGGACAGGATCACGATATCCGTGTCGTCGCGCCAGGCCCGCGCGAACCCCGTGAAGTCCTCGGCCACCGACGCGTTCAGGCCGTGCTGGCGGCACACGCGGCTGGCCGCGTCCGCGTGAACCGCTTCCGGTTCCAGCATGAGGAGGTTCTGCGGCGCCCGGCCCGCCGGGTTCATCCCGCTGCCCGCTGGGGTTCGTTTCGCTGTATGCGAACCCGGACGAGCTGGTTCCCGCCCCTGCGCTTCGCTTCGCCGCAGGCTGCGTCCAGGGCGTTGAGAATGTCGTCGGGCTCCGCCCCGCCGGCCGCGTCCACCTCCACCAGCCCGGCGCTGAGAGCGAGGGCTGGCTTGTGCCCGTCGAGAGCCTGTCGGGCGGTTTCGAATATCCGCATCGCGCCCCGGGCGTCGGTGCCCGGCAGGGCCGCGGCAAATGCCGTCTCTGCGAGCCGGGCCACCTGGTCCCCGCCCCGGCGGCAGGCTGCGGAGAGGGCGGTGGCCACCTGCTGGATCATCCTGTCGCTCTTGTCCGGGTCCACGGCCAGCGCTTCCGGCTCGTCCACCGTCCAGGCCATGACCAGGAGCGCCTGCTCTTCCCTGAGCGCCCGGCGCAACTCCCTCCCTAGAGCGGCCTCGAAAGCGCGCCGATGCAACAGGCCTGTCAGATCGTCATGCTCGGCCCGGGCGGCGAGCCGGGCGCGACTCTCGAGCAGGTTCTGCCGGTCCCGCTGCAGGGCGCGGACCTGGGCCGAGAGCCGCTTCCCCCTGGCTGCCTGTTCCCGGCCGGCGGCTTCCAGCCCGGCCAGGGACTGGCGCAGGGCGTCGCGCTCGGACACGGCGGTGTTGCGCTCCTGCCGGGTCGTCCGCAGCATCGACGCAAGGTTTTTGGCGCGGAACACGAGCAGCAGGCAGGCCACCAGTGCGATGGCCAGTCCAGCCGCCAGCAGGTCCGCTGGCGCACCGCCGTCGCTGCTCAGCGGCTCGGCCATGGTCCCGGCTTCGATAGAATCGGACACCGCCGGCGGCACGAAAGGAGGATCGGACACAGCGGGGCTTTCGCCGGGTCGCTGGGGAAGCTGCACCTGGCCGTCATTGTGTCCGGAGTCTGTAGCCGCCATTGTGTGTCCTTTCGGGCGCGCATGGCCCTGGGCGACACGATAGGAAGCCGGCGGCTCCGGCGTCTGCGTCATATGTCACATTTCAGCCGGAGCCCGCGGGACGTCAGGAGAGACCATGTCGGAGCGATTTACCAGCTTCAGCGAGTTTTATCCCTACTACCTGTCCGAGCACAGCGACCGTAACTGCCGGCGGCTTCACTTCGTCGGCACGTGCCTGGTGATCGGTACGGCCCTCTGGGCGCTGATGAGCGCAAACTGGGCGGGCCTGCTGCTGGTGCCCGTAGTGGGTTACGGTTTCGCCTGGATCGGCCACTTCGCTTTCGAAAAGAACAGACCCGCCACCTTCCGGTATCCCCTGTACAGCCTCATGGGCGACTTCGTGATGTTCCGGGACATGCTGACGGGGCGCATCCGCTTCTAGCGGGCGCCGGAGACGACCTGTCTTGCCGGAAGGCCCCGAAGTCCGCAGGAGCGCAGACCGCATCGCCCGCGCCCTGGAAGGCGAGCGCATTCACGAGGTGCGTTTCGGCCAGGAGGCCCTGGCCCCCTGGAACGATGCGCTGAGCGGCCGACGGCTGGAGTCGGTGGCTACACACGGCAAGGCCACGCTCCTGCGGTTCGGCGGCGGCTTCACCGTTTACAGCCACAACCAGCTCTACGGCCGCTGGCAGATCGCCCGCCGCGGACGCCTGCCCGAGACCGCCCGGCAGCTGCGCCTGGCGCTGCACGGCTCCGACCGATCGGCCCTGCTGTACAGCGCATCCGACATCGCGGTGCTGAAAGACGGGGAGGTCGACGGGTTCCCGCGACTGGCCCGGCTGGGACCGGATCCGCTGCACGCCACTACCACTGCCCGGACGGTCCGCGACCGTGCCCTTTCGATGCCGTTTGCCCGGCGCCGCCTGGGCGGGCTGCTGCTGGACCAGTCTTTCGCCGCCGGCCTTGGGAATTACCTTCGCAGCGAGATCCTGTGGGTGGCGCGGCTGCATCCCGCCCTGCGCCCGTCGGACCTGGACGACACCGCCCTCACTGGCCTTGCGAAGGCGGTTGTCAGCCTGCCGCGCCGCTCCTACCGGACAGGTGGCGTGACCAACAGCAGGTCGGCCGCCGCTGCGGGACGGGCGGCGGGACTGCCGCGGCGCCGGTGGCGGCATTTCGTATTCGGACGCGAAGACGCTCCCTGCCCGGCCTGTGGCGGTCCCGTGCGGCGGCTGATCGTGGCCGGTCGCCGTCTCTACCTGTGCCCTGACTGCCAGCCGGAGGATCCGTCATGACCGATGCCCGATTCCCAGAGGACCCGGAGGCGCTGCTGAACGAGATCTGGCGCCGGCTGGAGGCCGGCGTTGCCTCCGCGAGCCACGCTTTCCACACGGCGGCGCTGGCCACGGCGGATGGTGGCGGTCCCGACGCACGCACCGTCGTACTCCGGCGGGCGGAGCCCGGGCTGCGCCGGATCTGCTGCCACACGGACCTTCGCTCCCGGAAGGTAGAACAGCTCGGCCGGCAGTCAGCGGCGGCCTGGATATTCTACGACCCGGAAGAGCGCGTTCAGCTCCGCGCCCGGGGTCCGGTGACCCTCCACGCCGATGACGATCTGGCGCAGGCCCAGTGGGAGGCCAGCCAGCCCGGCAGCCGCCGCTGCTACCTGTCCGCCGGCGGGCCGGGCTCGGCGCTGGATGCACCGGGTTCGGGCCTGCCGGAGTCGCTGCTGGATCGCAGGCCGTCGGAGGCAGAGAGTGCGCCGGGGCGGGTCCATTTCGCGGTGCTGGCCTGCGATCTGACCGAGCTGGACTGGCTGGCCCTGGACAGCCGGGGCCACCGGCGGGCGCGCTTCCGCTGGGACGACGGCGCCTGGCAGCACGCCTGGATCACGCCGTGAATCCGCCCGACGCCAAGACCTGCGCCGCCTGCGGCCGGCGGTTTGCCTGGCGGAGGCGCTGGGCCCGGAACTGGGACGATGTCCGCTACTGCTCCCGGGCCTGCCGGCGAGGCGGCCGAACGGCGGAGGATGCGGCACTGGAGGCAGCCGTCATGGACATCGCCACCCGCCGCGGTCCCCGGAGCAGCCTGTGCCCCAGCGAGGCGGCCCGCATGGTGGACACGGCGGACTGGCGCAGGCTCATGGAGCCGGCCCGCCGCGCGGCCCGCCGCCTGGCCGCCCGGGGACAGGTGGAGATCCTGCAGCGGGGGCGCCCCGTGGACCCGGCAGAGTTCCGGGGCCCGGTGCGGATACGCGTGGTCCGCGGGTCGGATAAACTGCCGCCCGCCGCCCGGCACGCCGCCGCCGGCAGGGACGGGGAGAACTGATGTTCCAACTGCTTCAGGACCGGCTGGAAAAGCTCGTAGCCATCGACGGCCACTGCCTCGAGGGAGGGGCCCGGGGCATCGAGAAGGAGTCTCTCCGGGTGACGCCAGCCGGGCACATGTCCCGGGAATCCCATCCGACGGCCCTGGGGGCGGCACTGACCCATCCCTGGATCACCACGGATTATGCCGAGTGCCTGCTGGAATTCGTCACGCCGCCGGTGGATACCTGCTGGGAAGCCCTGCAGTTCCTCTGCGACGTCCACGAGTTTACCTATCCCCGCCTGCCGGACGACGAACTGCTGTGGTCCGCCAGCATGCCCTGCCTGGTCAGCGGCGACGACAGCGTGCCGGTGGCCCGCTACGGCGACTCCAACGTCGGCCGGATGAAGCACATCTACCGCCTGGGCCTGGGCTACCGCTACGGCCGGGTGATGCAGACCATCTCCGGCGTGCATTACAACTACTCCTTCTCCGGGCGGTTCTGGCAGGCCCTCGGCGAAGTCGAGGGAGAGGCGGGGGAAGACCAGGCCTTCCGCAACCGCATGTACTTCGCCCTCCTCCGGAATTTCCGGCGCTACGGCTGGCTCGTGCTGTACCTGTTCGGCGCCTCTCCCGCCTTGTGCAAGACTTTCCTCGGGGGCAGGGACCCCGGTCTCCCCGAGCTGGATCCCTGGACCCGGCACGGGCCCCACGCCACCTCGCTGCGCATGAGCGACCTGGGCTACCGCAACACCAACCAGGCCACCGTCCACCCGTCCATGAACACGCTGCCGGAGTACGTGGCCGACCTGGAACAAGCCATGCGCACGCCGTATCCGCCCTACGAGCGCATCGGAACGGTGGTGGACGGCCAGTGGCGGCAGCTGTCCGCGAACCTGCTGCAGATCGAGAACGAGTACTACGGCCACATCCGCCCGAAGCAGCCGATCTTCTCCGGCGAGCGGCCCACCCATGCGCTGCGCCGCGGCGGCGTGGCCTACGTGGAGGTCCGGGCCCTGGACGTCAGTCCCTTCGATCCGGTGGGGGTCAGTCAGAACGAACTGCGTTTCATCGAGGCGCTGCTGGCGTTCTGCATGCTGCACGAAAGCCCGTCCATCGATGCCGGGGAACTGGAGCAGCTGGATGACAACCATGGGCGTGTGGCGGTCGCGGGCCGCCGGCCGGGCCTGCGCCTGGCCATCTCCGGGGTGGAGCGATCCGTGGCCGAGTGGGGCCGGGAAATCTGCGACCTGCTGGAGCCCATATGCAGCCTGCTGGACGGCGAGGATCCGGCCCGGTCCTACTCAGCGTCCCTGGAACAGCAGCGAGCCAAGTTCGCCGATCCGTCCCTCACGCCGTCGGCCCGTATCCTGGACGAGCTGTCGAGGGAGAACGAGTCCTTCTTCGCCTTCGCCCAGCGGGCGGCCCACCGCCACCGGGAGTACTTCCGCGCCCTGCCGCCCATGTCGGAGGCGCGGGAGGCGTTTTTCAACCGGGCTGTGGAAGAATCCCTGGCCCGCCGCGACGAAATGGAGGCGGCGGCGCAGCCGGCTTTCGAGCAGTATCTGCGGGACTACCTTGCCTGAGGATGGCGCCCGGCCCGGGGTTTGGGCAAACTGACGCGCCCCTGGCTGCCGGCCTGAATCTCTTGCAGTCCCATGACCCAGAGCGTCCTGTTCATCTTCGTCGGATTCCTCCTCCTGTACGCGGGGGGAGAGGCCCTGGTTCGCGGCGCCGGCGGCCTGGCGCTGCGGCTGGGCCTGTCCACATTCATGGTGGGCATGACCGTCGTGGCCTTCGCCACCAGCAGCCCCGAGCTGGCGGTGAGTCTCCAGGCCGCGGTGGCGGGCGTCGATGACGTGGCCATCGGCAATGTCGTGGGCTCCAACATCTGCAACGTCGCGCTGGTGCTGGGGCTGTGCGCCCTCATCCGGCCCCAGGAGGTGCAGATGCGCATTCTCCGGATGGACGTGCCCTGGCTGATATTCGCCACGGCGCTGCTGGTGGCCCTGCTCGACGACGGACGGATCAGCCGGCCGGCCGGGGCGGTGCTGGTAATCGGCCTCGGGGTATTCATCTACTGGAATATCCAGATGGCGCGAAGGGAACGGGAGGCGGACCGGGTCCGGGAAGAGTTCGAGCACGTGGTGCCGGAAACCCATCGGCCGGCGTGGGTGGACTGGATGCTCGTGGCGGCGGGGTTCGCCGCCCTGGTGGGCGGGGGCTCGGCCTTCGTGCGCGGAGGCGTGGGCCTGGCCGAGGCCATGGGCGTGAGTGCCGCCCTGGTCAGCCTCACCGTGGTGGCCCTGGGGACGAGCCTGCCGGAGCTGGCGACGAGCCTGGTGGCCACGGCTCGCGGCGACGACGATATCGCCGTGGGCAACATCATCGGCTCCAACTTCTTCAACATCTTCGCCATCCTGGGCATCACCGCGGTGATTCACCCCCTGACCCGGGGCGACATCACCCTCGTGGACCTGTACGTGATGCTGGCGTTTACGGTGATCCTGCTGCCGCTGATCTTCGTCCGTCGCCGGATCGGGCGGCCGGAGGGACTCGTCCTGCTGGGCGGCTATTTCGCCTATCTCTGGTGGCTGGCCGCGCAGGCCGCCTAGGGCTTCAGTCGGCGAAGATCGACACCCGCCGGCCCAGGCTGTCAGCCACCCCCCGGTACATTCCCTCCGTGCTGAAGGTCAGGGCGTACCGGCCGCTGGCGGTGACCACGATGACCCCGCCGCTGCCCCCCAGGGCGCTGATCTCCTGCAGGACCTGCGCCGCCGCCGGGCCGGGATCGCCGCTGCCGGCCGTCGTGCAGATGCTGTGGGCCGCTGCCGCCCGAATGAAATACTCGCCGTCGCCGGTGGCTGACACGGCACACTCTCCATCGGCCCAGGTCCCGGCGCCGATGACCGGGCTGTCCCCCAGCCGCCCGTAGCGCTTGCCGGTGGTGCCGCCGGTAGAAGTGCCCGCGGCCAGGTGGCCGTCGCGATCGAGGGCCACGGCGCCCACCGTGCCCATGCGGCCGTCCGTTCCCTGGCCTGTGTTCTCCTGAAGCTGGCGCCAGCGCCGCTCGGTGTGGAACCAGGCGGCGGGCTTCAGCTCGAGCCCCTGCTCGATGGCGAACTCCAGGGCACCTTCGCCCGCGAGAAAGACATGGGGCGAACCTTCCATGACCCGCCTGGCCAGGAGGATGGGGTGGCGCACGAAGCGGACGCCGCCCACCGCCCCGGCAGCCCGGGTGGGGCCGTACATGATGGACGCATCCATCTCGTTCCTGCCGTCAGCGGTAAAAACCGCTCCCCGGCCGGCGTTGAACAGGGGCGAGTCCTCCATGGGCTGGATGGCGGCCGCCACCGCGTCCAGGGCGCTGCCACCTGCGTCAAGAACGGCCCAGCCCGCCTCGAGGGCTTCGTGGAGCGCAGCCTGGTAGGCCGAGCGTTCGCCGGCGGTCATGTCCGCCGCCCGGATCGTCCCGGCGCCCCCGTGGATGAGCAGCACCGGTGACGCCGCACCGGCGGCTGTGGCAAGCAGGAGACCGGCAAGGCACAGGAGAAGGCGGTTCATCGGGCACTCCGTCAGCATCCACGAAAGGCCCAAGGATACTCTGACCGTTGACATTAATTAAACAATTGATTAATTAGTACGGTATGGACGCGAAGGTGCCGCAAAAGCGCGCCGGTCGTCCCAGCGATGACCAGCGCCGGGAGGTGCGAGGACGGCTCGCCGCGGCCGCCCGCGAGCTGTTCGGCAGCCGCGGTTTCGCGGCCGTGACCGTCCGCGAGGTGGCCCAGCATGCGGGCGTGACGCCGGCGATGGTGAACTACTACTTTCGCGGCAAGCACGGCCTGTTTCTCGCCGTACTGGAGGACCTGCTCGAGGAGGCGCTGGCCGGTATGGAGGCCGCCGGTGAATCCATCACCGGGCCAGGGGGCATCCGGATCTACCTCGACCGTCACGTCGCCCTGCTGGCGGAGAATCCCTGGGTGGCTCCCCTGATCTACCGGGAGGTGGTCCTGAACCCGGACCTGCCGTCCAACTTCGTCGCGCACTTCCCGGGGCGGCTGTTCGGGCTGCTTCGGCGGGCGGTTGTCGCGGCCCAGCGCCGGGGCGAACTTGACCCGGAGCCGGACGCGGATTTCCTGGTGATCTCCATCGTGGCCTCGTCCGTCTTTCCCTTCCTCATGCGGCCGGTCATCGAGACGCTCACGGCGCATACCGTGGACGACGCCTTCGCCCGGCAATGGGCTTCCCACGCCGGCCGGATGTTCTACCGGGGAGCCGCGGGATGAAACCGGGGCCGGCCATTCTGCTGGCAGTGGCCCTGGCCGGCTGCGGCGGCGAGGGCAACGGGCTGCCGGCCGTCGGCACCCTGGAGCGGGACCGCATCGAGGTGGTCGCCGAGGCCCGGGAGACCCTGGTGGAAGTCCCGGTTTCCGAAGGGGATGCCGTGAAGGCGGGAGACACGGTGGCCCGCCAGGACGACACCCGGCAGCAGGCGATCGTCGCCCGCGCCCGGGCGGCGCGTGACCGCGCGGAGGCGCGGCTCGCGGAACTTGTCCGCGGGCCCCGCTCGGAGGACATCACGGAGGCCCGCGCCCGTCTCGCCGGCGCGGACACGCAGGCGGCCGCCGATGACCGCGAATACACCCGGATCGCCGACCTGGTAGAACGCCGGCTGGCCAGCCCGGCCGAACTGGACGGCGCACTGTCCCGCCGGGACGCGTCACGGGCGCAGCGGGCCGAGGCCGCTGCCCGGCTGGAAGCTCTCCTGGAAGGGACCACGATCGAGGAGCTGGACCAGGCCCGGGCGGCCCTGGAGGAGGCCCGCGCGGCCCTGGAGGAAGAACGGGTGGGCCTGGATCGGCTGACCCTTCGAGCGCCGCGGGACGGTCAGGTTGACGCCATCCCCTACAAGCAGGGCGACCGGCCGCCGCCGGGAGCGCCCGTGGTGGTTCTGCTGGCCGACCAGGCGCCCTATGCCCGGGTGTACGTGCCCCAGGCCGTGAGGGCCCGGGTCCTGCCCGGCCTGTCGGCCCGGGTGACCATCGCGGGCGTAGACGGCGTCTTCGACGGGATGGTGCGTTACGTATCCGCCGAGGCGGCGTTCACACCCTATTACGCGCTGACGGAGCGGGACCGCGGACGCCTGACCTATGTCGCGGAAGTCACCCTGGAGGGCGATGAGGCCCGCGCACTCCCGTCCGGGTTGCCCCTGGAGGTGGACTTCCCGTCCCTCGATGGCGACGGCCAGGGTCCATGAACGGCGCGGCCATCGAGGCCCGCGGCCTGACCCGCAGGTTCGGCGACCTGGTGGCGGTCGACCACGTGGACCTTGAAATCCCGCGGGCGCGGATCTACGGCTTCCTCGGGCCCAACGGGTCGGGCAAGTCCACCACCATACGGATGCTCTGCGGCCTGCTTCTTCCGACGGAGGGCAGCGCCGTCGTGCTGGGCCGCTCCGTGCCCGGCGAGGCGGAAGAAGTGCGTCGCGACATCGGCTACATGACCCAGCGTTTCTCCCTGTACGGGGACCTGTCGGCCCGCGAGAACCTGGACTTCGTGGCAGAAATCTACGGACTGTCGCGGGACGAGAAGACGGGCAGGATCCGGCAGGCCATGGAGCATTACCAGCTGGCCGACATCGCCAGGCAGCGGGCGGGGACGATGAGCGGCGGTCAGCGCCAGCGGCTTGCCCTGGCGGCGGCGACCCTGCACCGGCCCAGGCTGCTGCTCCTGGACGAGCCCACCAGTGCCGTTGACCCCCAGAGCCGCCGGGACTTCTGGGACACCCTGTTCGGCCTCGTGGAACAGGGCACCACCATCATCGTTTCCACTCACTACATGGACGAGGCCGAGCGCTGCCACCGGCTGGCGATCCTCGACCGGGGCCGGGTGGCCGCGGAAGGCTCACCCCGCGCACTCATCAAGGAGATGCCGGGCAGCGTGGTGGAGGTTACCGACGACGATGCGCTCGCTGCCCGGCGGACCATCGAGGGCATGGACGGCGTCGTCAGCATCACGCAGCTTGGTCTGCATGTCCGGGTGTTGCTCGCGCCGGAAGTGCAGGACCCGGCAGGCGCCATCCGGCACCGCCTGGACGAAGGGGGCCTGGACGCCCGGGTGGAGCAGGTGCCGGCGAACCTGGAAGACGTATTCGTCGCCGCCACGCAGCGCCGGCCGGAGCCTGCATCGTGAGCACGCTCCGCCGCATCAGGGCCATCGGCAGCAAGGAAGTCCGCCAGCTGGCCCGGGATCGCCTGACCATCGGCATGATCTTCGGGATCCCGCTGCTGCAGATCGTACTGTTCGGCTATGCCATCAACCTCGACGTCCGAAACCTGCCGGGGGCGGTGGCGGACGAGGCCGGCACGAGTTATTCCCGCCGGATGGCTGCGGACCTGGAGGCCACCCAGGTAGTGGACCTCGTTGCCACCGCCAGGAGCGCCGAGGACCTGGAGCAGCTCCTGCAGGCCGGGGAGATTGCCGTGGGCATACACATTCCGCCGGACTTCGAGCGGCGCCTGCTGGACCGCTCCCGGCCGGCCCTCCAGGTGATGGTGGACGGCAGTGAGCCCTCTATCCTGGGGGTGGCCGCCAAGCTGGCCGACACGCCGCCGCCCGGCCGCAGCGGGACGGCGGCGCCGCGCAGCCGGGATCCGGCGCCGCTGGTGGAACTTCGCAACTACTACAACCCGGAAGGCCGCTCTTCGGTACAGATCGTGCCGGCGCTGATCGGGGCGATCCTCACCATGACCATGATCCTGTTCACCGCCGTGGCCATCGTCCGGGAACGGGAGCGGGGCAACCTGGAGTTCCTGATCACCACGCCGGTCAGCACGCTGGAGCTCATGCTTGGCAAGCTCATTCCCTACGTGCTCATCGGCCTGGTCCAGGTCAGCATCGTCCTGCTGGTGGGGCGTCTGCTGTTCGACGTGCCTTTCCGGGGCCAGGTCGCGGATCTTTACGGCGCGGCCCTGGTCTTCATCGCGGCCAGTCTCACGCTGGGCCTGTTCATTTCCACGATGGCGAAGAACCAGTTCCAGGCGATGCAGATGACCTTCTTCTTTTTCCTGCCGTCGATACTGCTTTCGGGCTTCATGTTTCCATTCGACGGCATGCCCCGTATCGCGCAGCGCATCGCCGAGGTACTGCCGCTGACGCACTTCGTCCGGCTCGTTCGCGGCATCGTGCTGCGTGGCGCCGACCTCGCCCAGATGCGGGGGGAGGTCTGGGCGCTGGCGGCGTTCTTCGTGGTGACCCTGGTGCTGGCGATGCTGAGGTTCCGCAAGCGTCTGGACTAGTCCGCGAGGGACACTCCCCCCAGCGCCTCGTCGACGGCGGTCAGCGTGGCGTCACTGAGGGTCTTGCCCGACGCGGCAGCGTTCTCGTGCACCTGTTCCGGCCGGGAGGCGCCGATGATCGCCGAGGCGACGTTGGGCTGGCGCAGTACCCAGGCCAGGGCGAGCTGGGGCATGGTGAGCCCCGTATCGGCGGCGACGGCCTCGAGCCGCTGTACCGCCGAAAGCACCTCGGGGCGGAGCACGTTGTCCATGAAGCCGCTCATGGCTTCGCTGGCAGCCCGGGAGTCGTCGGGCACACGGCCCGTGCCGTACTTGCCGGTCAGTACGCCCTGGGCCAGCGGCGACCAGACGATCTGAGAGATGCCGAGGCTCTCGCACAGGGGGATCACTTCCGACTCGATCTGGCGCCAAAGCATGGAGTACTGGGGCTGGCTTGAGACGAAACGCTCCACGCCCGGGATCCCGGCGGCGGCCCGGATCTTCTCCGGAGGCCACTCGCTGAACCCGATGTAGCGCACTTTGCCGGCCTCCACCGCCCGGGTCAGCGCCTCCATGGTTTCCTCCAGGGGCGTTTCCGGGTCATAGCGATGACACTGATAAAGATCCACGTAATCGGTCTGGAGCCGCTCCAGGGAGGCGTCGAGCTGCTTGGCGACCTGTTCCCGGGAAAGGCCCTGGTCCGTGGGGGACATGGGAAAGAAGAGCTTGGTGGCCAGCACGTAGCTGTCCCGCGGCCGGTCTGACCGCTGAAGAATATCGCCGAGCACGGTCTCGGCGGCGCCCTTGCCGTACGCGTTGGCCGTGTCCAGGAAGTTGATGCCGGCCTCGAAGGCGGCCGTGACGCAGGCCTCGGCCTTGCTTTTTCCGACGCCGACCCCGTAGGTCAGCCAGGATCCCAGGGCAATCTCGGAGACCGAAAGTTCGCTTCGGCCCAGTCTGCGGTATTCCATGTTCCCTCCCGTTCGCGGCCAGGTTGCCAGTGTAGCGGGCGGCCGTGGTCGACGCCGTGCTGGTAGACTGCGGCGGTTCCACGGAGGAAGGTGCTCATGGCAGACGAGACACGGCGAGTGGCCCTGGTCACAGGGGCCAATCGCGGCCTCGGCTTCGAGATCAGCCGGCAGCTCGGGGCGGCGGGGCTGTGCGTGGTCATGGCGGCCCGGGAGCAGGGCCGGGCGGAAGCGGCCGCCCGGGAGGTACCCGGCGCAAGGCCTCTGCGTCTGGACGTGCGGGACACGGCGCGCATCCCGGTAGCGGTGTCCGAGGTCGTGGAATCGGTGGGTCGCATCGACGTGCTGGTCAACAACGCCGGCGTCATGCTGGACGGCCCCGAGGGCATCGACGCCGTTCCCGCGGAGATTGTCTCGGGGAGCCTGGCGACCAACGTGATGGGCCCGCTGCTGCTGACCCAGGCCGTGCTGCCGACCATGCGGCGCCAGGACTATGGCCGGGTGGTGAACATGTCCAGCACCCTGGGTGCCTTCCACGACATCACCAACCCGGATTCGGACTACGCCGTGGTGGACTCGCCGGCCTACCGGCTGTCCAAGGGAGCACTGAACCTGCTGACCGTGTTGTTCGCCCGGCAGCTCGCCGGCACCAACGTGCTGGTGAATTCCGCCTGTCCCGGCTGGGTTCGGACGGACATGGGCTCGGACGAGGCACCGCTGTCGGTGGAGGAAGGGGCGGACACCCCGGTATGGCTGGCCACCCTGCCGGACGGAGGACCCTCCGGTGGCTTCTTCCGCCAGCGCCAGCAGATCGAGTGGTAGACGCGGGGGCCTAGCCCGCCGCGTGGTCCAGTTCCAGCTGGCGGGGAGGCGGCAGGCGGCGAAGGACCGTGGCCCCGGGCATGGGCCGGTAGGCAACGATGCTCAGGTCGTCGGGCTTGCTGGGGTGATCGCCCGCGGCGTCGGCCATTCTCGCCGAGGCGGCCCTGCCCAGCCGGGCCACGCCGGCGTCCAGGTCCCCCAGGCACACCAGCGGCGGGATCTCGGAAACCCGCAGGTTGTCGGCCAGCCCGTCGCTGCACACCACCACGGTATCCCGCGCCGCCAGCCTCACCGGAGAGCCGACCTCGATGCGCATGTTCCGGCTGCCCAGGAAGTTGGATACTACGTGCCGGTCCTCGTGGTGCATGGCCTCGTCATCGTCCACCAGGCCGGCCTGGACAGCGAAGCCCACCGGGGAGTGTGAGACCGTCCTGAGCTTGACCCGGCCCCGCTGACCGACCACCAGCACCTCGGAGTCGCCGACGTTGTAGGCGCGGACCAGTCCGCCGGAGAGTTCCGCCACGGCCAGGGTGGTCGCGGCCCCGTTGGCCATCTCCAGGACGGCGGCGTTGGCCTGTTCGATGCCGTTCAGCACGCAGCTTCGCAGCGTATGGCCTGCCGCCACGCCCTCCTCCACGACCCGGCCCAGGGTCGTCACCGCCCGGGTGGCGGCCTCGCCTCCGCCGGGCACACCGCCCATGCCGTCTGCCACCGCCAGGACCGCCGCGTCCTGGCCCAGGGGCAGCACCAACAGGGAGTCCTCGCTGGCCTCGGCGCCCGGCCGAGGCTGCGCGAAAGCCGCTGCTGCGCCCGCTGCTGCCCGGACCACGTGCCACTCCTGCCGCGAAGGGTTGGCCAGCAGGAGGACGTCGGTACGGGCTGCCGGGCTCATCGCTGCCGGACGGCGTGGCTGCGGATGCGCTCGAAGGCCTTGAGCATCCGGATGGCGTCCGGGTAGCGGCGGGAGGGCTTGACCTCGATGGCCCGCCGGATCATCGCCACCATGTCGGGATGGAGCTTCTGGCGCAGCCGGGCGACCCCCGGCGGTGGCCAGTCGTAGGGCCAGCCCGGCAGCCTGCCGGCGAACATCCGGTACAGGACGAGCCCGATGGAGAACACGTCCGAGGCCAGAACGGGCCGTCCCATGGCCTGCTCCGGGGCCACGTAGCCCACGGTGCCGGAGCCGGAGGCCTGGATTCGCTTGCGGGCCAGCTTGGCGAAGCCGAAGTCCGTCAGGCGAAGCACGTCGCCTGGGAAGAGGATGAAGTTATCCGGCTTGATGTCGCAGTGGATGATGCGGTGGCCGTGGGCATGGGCGACGCCGGCCAGAATCTGGTGGGCGAAGTCCATGGCCTTGGCGGTGGCGATGCGCCGGGTCAGCCGCTCGCCCAGGGCCTCCAGTCCCAGGGGCATGGAGATGACGAAGTACCCGTCGATGAAGCAGGCGTTCTGCATGGGCAGGATGTTGGGGTGATCCATCTTGGCCAGCACCCGAACTTCCTTGCGGAAGTCCGCCAGGAAGTAGTCGTCCATCATCTGGCGATGGGGGATCTTCAGGGCGACCCGGAGACCGTGGATGGTGTCGTAGGCCTGGTACACGGCGGCCAGGGGACCGTCGGACAGGCGCCGCTCGATCCGGTACTTGCCGAGTTTTTGCCGTGCTCTCAGCAACTTCCGTGGGATCCCGGTCCCCGGCAGGTCTGGCCGGGACACAGTTCGTGACTATAGGGCAAACCCGCCCGACGGGCGAGGGCGGGAATTTCTGGCCGTCGCCGCCCTCTAAGTTCCCAGGAGACCCAGCCCGGCCGCCTGCGGGTGGCGGGCCCAGCGGAGAGTTGCCGACCCATGAGCAGACGCATTACCGAGACCAGCGACACGGCACCCGACTTCGAATTCGGGGGCGAGTTTGACGCCGTGGAGTTCATCTCCGACATCGAGCAGCGGGAGGCGGTGCGGACCACCGGGCCCGGCACCGTGGCTCGCCGGACCCTGGAGGCTCTCGCCGAGCGGCGGCGCCTGGACCGGGAACTGTCGGACCTGGACAGCTACGAGGAGGGTTGAGTCCGGCCTTCCACCCCGTGGGACGAAAGCACGCGGAGGAAAATCTCCGGGTCCGGCCTGACCCGGTAGTTGCGGGTCTGGTCCGAGAAGATGACCCGGCCGCCGGCGTCGGTGATGACCACGGTGGGCAGGACTGTGTCCGTACCATGGCGCCGTCTCAGGGGCCCGGCAGGGACGCCCTGGGTATCAACGATGTCCAGCGCCCGCGCCGCGGCCAGGTCCCGGTCGATCCAGAAGTGGAAGGGCGCGTCGAAGATCTCGGCCACCCGGCGGCTCAGGTCGTGCTCGTCGGGGCTGATCAGCGCGACTTCCACGCCCCTGTCCATCAGTTCCTTGTAGCGATCGATGATCTCCCGCACCTGCGCCTGGCAGAAGGGGCACCAGTTGCCCCGGTAGAACATGTACAGCGCCGGTTTCCCGCGGAGGTCGCCCGGACCCACGGGCCGGCCTTCCAGGTCCGTGGCCCGGAACTCGGGCAGGGGCTCGCCGGGCACGATTCGGTCGCTGACGCGGCGGCCGAAACTCGAATACCAGAAGTCGTACAGGAAGAAGCCGGCGGCGCCGGCCGTCGCCAGCGCCAGGGGAAGCCAGGGCCCGCCGGCCCCGGACAGCGCGGCCCAGGCAGCCAGGGCCACGCCCGCCAGAGTCAGCGCCGAGAGCACCGGGAGGGAGTGGCTGGTCCTGGCCAGGGTGTCCGAGGTCACGGCACGCAGGTACAGTCCGATGAAAGGCAGCACCGTCAGAAGCGCGCCGGCCCAGGCGAGCCGGTGCCCGCCGGCGACCAGCATCCACAGGGAAAGGACCGCGATGACAACCACGCCCAGCGGGTACCAGAGAATGAAGATGGATTTGGCTTTTCGCACCGAACCGCCTCCGCGGGTGTCGTACACTTGATGGATGAGAACTGCTGTCGCCGGTCCTGGACTTCAAGGACGCCGGCGCCCGGAACCCAGGAGATTCCCATGAAACCCAGATTTCTTTCGCTTTTCGCGGTCGTGGTCGCGCTGGCGGCATGCGCCACCGGGCCGGAGGTCCGGTCGGATTATGACCCGAGCGTGAATTTCGCCCAGTACCGAACCTACGGATTCCTGCCGAGGGACGCCAGGGGCGGGGACCCCGGCTACTCCAGCCTGACAGACCAGCGCATCCGGGAGGCCATCGCCGGCGCGCTGGAGGCCCGGGGCTATCAGCGGTCCGACAACCCTGATCTCCTGGTGAACTTCTCCGTGACAACGAAGGACATCCAGGAGGTCCGGCAGGTGCCCACCGCCATGCCGCCCATGGGCTATTACGGCTGGCGCGACCCGTTCTACACGCCGTGGCCGGCGTACACCTACGAGACCCGCGTGGACAACTACGTGAGGGGTACGCTGTTCGTCGACCTCGTGGACGCCGACAGGAAGAAGATGGTCTGGGAGGGCATCGCTACCGGCCGGGTCACGGAGAAGGTCCGGGAGAACCCGGCGGCCGCGATCGACTCGGTGGTGGCGGAAATCTTCTCCAGCTATCCGTTCACGGCGGGCAGAGGCGCCAACTAGATCCGGGCACGCGGCCCTAGCGGCCGCTGTTCTTCCTGGATACCACCTGGCAGCCCGCACCCTCGTAGCGGGTGGCCGCCACGACCTCGTTTTCGATCTCGAAGTACATGCTGCAGTCGAGGTCCTGGATGAAATCACGGCCCTGGTCCGGCGCGTCCCGGCCCAGGGCCTTGTCCGGATCCACCATGATGTCCTGGCGCCGGTCCATGGCTACCGTCGAGTCGTAGACCAGCACCGGCTGGCCGTCGTCGCCGGTCACGGTGCGGTTCGGCGGTCCCCAGGCGTCCATGAGCTCGGAGACGCTGGCGCCTTCCCAGGCCGCCAGCTCCTTTTCCCACCAGGGCCGCGGGCCGAGGCAGGCGGTGGCCAGGACGGCCAGGATGACTACCGGGGCATGGCGCATGGGCTCCTCCCGCACACGAAGCGACTATATCAGACCCCGTTTTCGGCTTGACCAGTGGATAAGCCAGGTGGAGACGACCGCCAGCGCCAGCAGCAGGATCGCCACCCCGACCTGGTTCAGGGCCTCCGGCGCCAGCAGCAGCAGGCTGCCCAGGCCGAACATCATCATCCCGGACAGCAGCTTCAGCACCCGTCCTTCCCGCTCCGAGAGCTTGTGCTGCCCGAAGCGCAGCACGAAGATTCCGACGATCACCAGCAGCGGGATGATGTACACGAAGTTGTACAGCGCCAGGTACAGGTAATACACCAGCGGGTCCACCTCCCGCATCGTGAGGATCCGGGTGTAGACCATGGGGAAACCGGCGGTGCACAGCAGCTCGTAGCTGTTGGCCGCGATGGCGAGCACGGCCGTGCCCGTCAGCACCGCCCAGAGACTCTTCTCGCCCACCAGCGACCGCATTCGCTGGAACAGGCCGGGCTTTTTCGACTCGGGAATGGAGAGGGACGGGCCCTGCTTGAACCAGAAGTAGTCCTTGATGTTCAGCAGGCCCAGGACCACGGCGATGAGGCCCGCGATGACGGTCACCACCCGCAGCTCGCCTATGAGCAGGAAGGCGTTGAGCCAGGCGGCCATGAACGCGAAGTACACCAGCCCCGAAAACAGCACGAAGACGCCCCCCACCAGCATCATCCGGGCCCGGCTGCCGGCGTGCACCATCACGCTCAGCAGGAACAGGAGCACAAAGAACGCGCAGGGATTGAAGGCGTCCAGCCCGCCCAGGACCACGGTGAGTATCGGCAGGGCCCATTTGTCAGCGTCGATGCTGCCGAGGACGGGGACCTCCATCGCCTCCGCTTTCTCGGGGATGTCCGCCGCCGCCTGAGCGATAAAGGCCTCCGGGTCCGCACGGCAGGCCTGCAGGTCCGCCAGGAGGGACGCCCCGGTGGTTTCTGCAGTGTCGTACCCGGTGCGCATGGTGCCGCAGTAGATGAACCCGGGAACGCTGCGGGCTTTCTCGCCCAGCTCGCCGGCCACCGCCACGTACAGGCGCGCGTTGTCCCGGTTCCTGGTGACCTCGAAGGTCTGCAACTCTATCCAGGGTTTCTCGCCCAGGGACTGCACGAAGGGTTTCGCCTCCTGGCAGTGTGGGCAGGTGTCGGAATAGAAGTAGTACAGGATCAGCTGTTCGCCCTCAGGCCCGGACTGTGTCCACTGGGTCTGGGCGAAGCCGACCGCCGGCAGCAACAGCAGCGCGGCCAGGGCAAGTCGGCGGAGGCTTGAACGACGAATCATCGGATCTCCCGGGGCACGGACGGCGGCGGACTCTACGGACCCCCGCAGGACTTGGCAATCGTGGTTAGTGCTTGCGGCGGGCGGAACCGAGGGGGACAATCAGCTGTCCAAATCAGTCAGCATGCCGAAAGCCAATGCTTAGAGCCCTCGTAGACCTTACAGTTCGCCAGGCCCGGCGCCTGATCGTCGCCGTGGTCGGGACGACCGTGCTGCTGTTCGGCATTGCGCTTGTGTTCCTGCCCGGACCGGCCTTCGTCGTGATTCCCTTCGGCCTGGGCATCCTCGGCCTGGAGTTCGCCTGGGCCCGGCGACTGCTGAAGCGGGTCCGGAAGACCATCAGCGACCAGGCCCGCAATGTGCGCATGAGGCGATTCGAAGGGGAGACGACCTGAGCCTCCCCCCGGCCGGCAACGCCTGGTGCTGCTGCCCTGACCGGTGGCGGAGTGAAGGCCCGTGAGCACTCAGCTGGGCTTCTTCACCGAGCCGGCCCCTGAGCCTGCGTCCCCCCGTGCCGAGCACCTGGCGCTGACCCGCCGCCTGCCGCCGGGATTCCGCGTTGGCACCTCCACCTGGTCGTTCCCGGGGTGGGACGGCATCGTCTGGTCGGGCCCCGCGGACAAGGCCCGCCTGGCCCGTGACGGGCTGTCCGCCTATGCGGCCCACCCGCTGCTCCGCCTGGTGGGCGTGGACCGGAGCTGGTATGCCCCGGTGCCCGAGCACGAAATGGCTCGCTGGGTGGAACAGGTGCCCGGAGATTTCCGCTTCGTGGTCAAGGCTGCGCGGATGCTGACGGAACCTCGGGGACCGGACGATGCCCCAAATCCCTTTTTCCTGGATGCGGACTGGGCCATGCGCCATGTCATGGGGCCGGCAGCCAGCGGACTGGGCAGCCGGCTGGGCGTGGTGGTGCTTCAGTTCACGCCGGGGCTGGTGGCGCACACGGACAGCCCGGCGGCCTTTGCCGACCGGCTGCATGACTTCCTCCTGGGCGTGGGCGGCATCGCTCCGGTGGCCGTGGAGCTCCGCAGCCCGGGACTGCTGGGGGACGAGTATGCTGCCGCCCTGTCCGACGCCGGCGCCAGCCATTGCTTTGCCGTGCATCCTTCCATGCCCGAGCCTGCCGAGCAGCTCAGCAGGCTGGGGGGCGTGGCAGCGGGCCCGCTGGTGGTGCGCTGGATGCTCCGCCGCAACCGGCGCTACGAGGAGGCGAAGGCCGACTACGCTCCCTTTGACCGTCTCGCCGAGCCCGATCCCGGCATACGGGACCAGGTTGCCGAGCTTGTGCTGGACGCAGCGGCCGCCGGCAGACCGAGCCTGGTGAGCATCAACAACAAGGCCGAGGGATCCGCGCCCCTGTCAGCCTTCGCCCTGGCGGAGGCCGTCGCCGGCCGCTGGAACGCTCAGTCCAGCGAGGCGAGCCACTCGTCGTCCGAGCCTTCGCTGATGTCCTCGAACAGGAACGTGGAAAGATAGCGCTCTCCCGTATCCGGGAGCATTGACAGGATCACCGAGCCTTCCGGGGCGTCCCGGGCCACTTTCAGGGCCGCCGCCAGCGTGCCGCCGCCGGAGATGCCGGTGAAGATGCCTTCCTTGCGGGCCAGCTCAAGGGCCGTGTCCCGGGACTCCTCGTCCGTGACCAGGACGATGTCGTCCGCCACCGAGGGATCGAGCACGGCGGGAACGAAATCCGGCGTCCAGCCCTGGATCTTGTGGGGTTTCCACTCATTTCCCGACAGCAGTGCCGCGGCTGCAGGCTCCGTGGCAATGACCTTCGTGTCCGGCCGGGCCAGCTTGATCATCTGTCCGGCACCGGTGAGGGTGCCGCCGGTACCCCAGCCGGAAACCCAGTAGTCCAGCCGCCTGCCGGCGAAGTCCTTCAGGATTTCCGCGCCGGTGGTGTTCCTGTGGTAGGCGGGGTTGGCCTCGTTTTCGAACTGGCGGGCCAGGAACCAGTCATGTTTGGTGGCCAGTTCCTCGGCTTTCTTGACCATGCCGGTGGCCCGCTCCGCCGCCGGGGTGAGGATGACCTTCGCCCCGAGGGCCCGCATGAGCTTGCGCCGCTCGATGGAGAAGGTCTCCACCATCAGCGCCACGAAGGGATGTCCCGTGGCCGCACACACCATGGCCAGGGCGATGCCCGTGTTGCCGGAGGTGGCCTCCACCACGGTCTGCCCGGGCTTGAGCACGCCGCGTCTTTCCGCGTCCCGGATGATGGCGATGGCCAGCCGGTCCTTTACCGAGGCCATGGGGTTGAACGCCTCCACCTTCACGTAGACGGTGCGGCCCTCCGGGGCCATGTGGTTGAGCCTGACCACCGGCGTGTTGCCGATGGTCTCCAGGATGTTGTCGTAGATCATGTCGTCTCCCCTCGGGAAACCGTCCGGAACAGCTGAGTGTAGTGGACGCGCCCCAAAAAGCGACTCCGGCGGTGGAGGCCACCGCCGGAGTCGGGCGTGCTCGGTCAGCCGCGAGGCTGCGCTAGTCCTTGAGCGCTGCGTTCAGGTCAAAGTCCTTTTTCTTGTTGGCGAGGACTGTGTGGCAGAGCTTGCAGCTGCGTGAGATCTTGTCACCGCTTTCGCTCACGTGCTCCCGGTTGTGGCAGCGGAAGCACCCCGGGTTGTCCTGGTGTCCGCTGTGATCGGGGTACGTGCCCCAGGTCACCTTCATCTTGGGGAATACGTTCCACGCCCAGATCTGGCCCAGGGCTTCTCCGGCGCCGGCCACTTCATCCGACATCTGGACGGCAATCTCCGGGTAGTTCTCGGAATAGAACGCCACGATCTCGGCGGCGATACCTTCCCTGGCGGCCTCGTGGGAGGGGTAATCCGCCTGGAGCACCCGCATGCCTTCCCGCTTGATGTAGGGCAGGTCCCTGGAGATCCGCCCGTCGGTGATGGCGTGGTTGATCTCTTCGTCCGGCATGCGATAGCGGTGTGTCGGACGGTTGTGGCAGTCGATGCACTCCATGGTCCGCCAGCCGCGTTCCAGGGCTTCCGCCGGCGCCTCTGCCTCGGTGTTCTTGAACACTTTCACCGAGCCGTCGCTGTCGACGAACTCGATATCGTAGATGGTCTCCCGGTCTTCGCTGGACAGGTAGCGGACCTCGTGGCTGGGATCCACGTGCCAGTGGATGCCGTGGGCGCCGTCGGGTCCGGAGTAAGCGCCCTGGGACTCCACGCCGCCGATGTGCAGCAACAGGGCGGTGGTTTGCTCCGTGTTCTGCTCGTCGTCGTCGTAGCTTGTCTTCACCGCGAGCTTGTCGCCGACGAACTTGGTGGGCCAGTGACACTCCTCGCAGGTTTCTCTTGACGGGCGGAGGTTATGCAGTGGCGTGGGGATGGGGGTCGGATACAGGTCGAAGGCCACCGCCACGAGCTGCCACGCACCGGAGATCTTGGACTTGACGAACCAGTCCGCGCCGGCGCCGATGTGGCATTCGGCGCACGTGACCTTGGCGTGGGCCGAACGCTGGTAGGCGGTGAATTCCGGCTCCATGACCGTGTGGCAGGCCTGGCCGCAGAATTCCACCGTCTCCATGACGTGCACGCCCTTGTAGGGGGCACCGGCGAGCACCACGATGTTGATCAGCGTGATGACCAGGAAAATCACCACGGACTTCCGGGTCCTCTCCTCGTTGAGGTCGATGACCGGGAAGTGGGGCTTGTCCGCGTAGGCCGGGTCCTTCTTCAGTCTCCTTCGCTCGAAATAAATCCCGATGGGGATCAGGATCAGCCCGAGGGCGAAAAGGGCGGGGATGATCAGGAAGGTGAGGATTCCCAGGTACGGACCGCCTTCGAACCCGAGCCACTGGATGATGATCAGCGCGATAAACAGCGTCAGGCTGGCTGCCGCCAGGGCCGTTCCGGTGAGGCTTATGCCATTGCGCGTAAGTGATGCGAAAAAGTGCTTTGCCATCTGAAAGCCTGCTCGTCGGTTGTCGTCGTCCCCCGGGGACGGCAGAGCCAAAGATGACAACATGCCGTCCGCCGCCAGTCATCTCGGTTTTCCGAAGACCGGGGGTGTGCAAAAGTCTTGTCCAGAAAAGTCCGACGCCCCGTGAGAATGCCCACGGGGCATCGGCAGGTGGATGCCCTGGCATCCTCTATGTCGTGATCAGCCCAGGCCGTGGGTAAACAGCCCCCAGAAGATCGCGACGGCCAGGGCCAGTCCGATGGCCACGGCGCTGAAGCCGAAGATGTAGACCCACATCATCTCTTCCTTCGTCGGGGCCTCGCAGAGGTTGGCCTCCAGCGTGCCGCGGCGGACCATCTCCTGGTACTCCCTCGGCCGCTCTTCCTTGAACTTCTCCAGCGGCATCCGGCCCGTGAAGACCACCGGATCCATGGGGAAGCTCTCCGGGCGCAGGTGCGTGTGGAAGAAGTGGAAGATGAAGATGAAGCCCGTGGCGAGCAGGGCCTCGTCGCTGTGGACCACGAATGCCGCGTTTACCGCCCAGCCGGGCAGGAACGAGGTGAAGAACTCGGGGAACCAGAGGATCAGGCCGGACAGGCCGATGACCGCCACGCCCCAGAACACTGCCAGGTAGTCGAACTTCTCCCAGTACGTCCAGCGGCCGCCGGTGGGATGGGGCCCGACGTAGAGGAACCACTTCAGGTTCGCCCACAGGTCCTTCACGTCCTGCCACTGCGGCGTCATGGAGTTGGGCCCCCAGAACAGTCCGCGCTCGTGCTTGACGAAGAAGCGGATGATCAGGTGGACCAGGTGCACGGCGAAGTAGCCGAAGGTGCCGACGGCCGCCAGCCGGTGCAGGAAGTGGGCGGAGCTCACGCCGCCCAGCAGGTTGATCAGGTCCTGGGCCCACGGGGCGGTATTGAACTTCAGCGGCAGACCGGTCAGGGCCAGCAGCAGGAAGGTCAGGATGACCGTGATGTGCATGGCGATGTACAGGCCGCGGAAGCGCCTGACGTAGGGTCCCGTCTCGCGGGCATTGCCGCGGTGGTGGAACTCGCCGCGGACGGTGCCCACGAACGCCCGCTGCAGCCAGAGCAGATCGTGGATGCCGAAGAAGGCAAATACACCCACGAGCAGTGCCAGCATGAACATGTAGATCCAGTACACATACGGGTTGTCGTTGGGGTCCGACGGGTCGTTGTGGACGTCGATCTGCAGGAAATTCGCCGGCGCGTCGCCGTGGCATTCGCCGCACGTGGCCGCCACGTTATCGGGGCTGACCGTGGAGCGCGGATCGTCCGCCGGCAGGTTCTTGTGGGCCGTATGACAGTCGGCGCAGGTGGCCGAGGTCTGCAGGCCCAGCTCGGTGAACTGGCCGTGGAAGTTGTGCCGGTAGGACGAGTACAGCGCCTCGTGGCAGTTACCGCAGTGCTCCGGCAGATGGAGATGCTCTTCCGGGTCCCGGGGATCGATCACCCGGTGCGAGGAATGGCAGGTCGTGCAGACCGGGGCCTCGGGATCGCCGGCTTCCCAGCCCATCCCGTGAGCGCTCAGCTCCATCCATTCCTCGAGGATCCCCGTGTGGCACTCGCCGCACATCTCCGGCGACTTCTTCCAGGAAGTGCGGGCTTCCGGGTCGTCCGTATCCACCACCCGGTGGTAGCCGTGGCAGTCGCTGCAGGACGGCGCGGACACCAGGCCGGAGCGGAGAAGACCGCGGCCGTGGACGCTTTCCAGGTAGCCCTCGATCAGGCCTTCCTGGCCGCTGTGACACCTGCCGCAGGTGTCCACCTGCTGGAAGGCCGCCACGCTGGAGTTGAGGTTGTCGGGCGGAAGCACACCGTGGGCGTCGCCGTGGCAGTCCGTGCAGGCAGCCTTGCCGCCGTGGACGCTCTTGTCGATCTGCCGGCTTGCCATCCGGTGGCACTGGGCGCAGATATCGCTGCCGGAAAGGTCGGCCAGGTCCTCCGCCTTGTGCCGGGGCGTGGTCACGTTGGTGTGGCATTTCTGGCAGGCCACTTCTTCGTGGACGGAGCCCGGCGCGTGGGCGACGTCCCGGTGGCACATCTGGCACTTGATCTCCCGCTTGGCCGGGGCCTCTTCGGTGTCCTGGGCGTGGGCCACCGGGGCAGCGAGGGCGAGCGCGAGACAGGCGAATAGCAGCCGGATCCCGGCCGCGAGGGGCGATTTACGCATGGCAGTCATCCTGGAAGCGGCGGGGCGGACTGCGCCGCCGCATTCAGAGGTGGGTCGCTGTGCCGCCTGTTCGCAGGCGGCGGCACGGACAGCGTTGGACTCTGGGGTGTTCATATTTTTCCCGGAGCGGAGGGCCGTCAGTGAGGCGTGCCGGACCCGCCCTGCGCCAGGCGCATGGGCCCGACCGGAGCACCGGCGCAGCCTGAGCTTCGGCCACCCGCTCGGCGGAAATGATGCCCTGCGGCAAAAACGCCGCCATCGGGGTCAGTGCGTAGGTGGAGACCGCAATTCCGTGGTGGGTAGCCGCAGTTCCGCCGGCCCCGGGGGCTCGTGCTCCTCACGGATGGTGTGGCGCATGAGGTCGCGGAAGTCGGACACGGCCATGAAGAACTCCCGCATGATGAGGATCCACACCCGCATGCCGTAGGGCGTGAGCGTCAGCCGGTCGCCCCGTGCCTCCACCGCGCCCATGAGCTTCAGGCCCCTGATTTCAGGCCACATTTTCCAGCGGAAGCCCGGGAAGCGGCGCTCGGCTTCGGCCAGGTCCAGGGACAGGCCGAACAGCTGCATCAGCAGGTGGTAGCGGAGCTGGTCCCGCCGGGTCAGGGGCTGTCGGCGGCTGATCCCGAAACGGCCCCCGCGGATCTGGCGGCTGTAGTGGTTGAGGGAGAAGGTGCTCGAGTACAGGATCCCGTCCAGGTAGCTCAGGGAGCCGCTGCCCAGGCCCAGGTATTCCTCGTTCTCGATGATGTATTCGTCGACCTTGTCGCCGCCCCGGTTGAAGCACCAGGCCGAGGCCGGCCGGTAGGTGTCCGGCAGGGCGTCAAGGATCAGGCGGTACATCCGGCCCTCCCGGTCGAAATCCACCTCGCCCATGGTCTTTGCCATCTTCCGGCGCGTCGTGGAGGCGCTCATCAGGGGATAGAAAGTCGCCTGGCTGACCCCCAGGGCGCCGGTGAGCTGGTCCACGTCCGCCAGCAGGGACGCCTCGTCCTGGTGAGGGAGGTTGAAGATCATGTCGGCATTCAGCGTGTCGAACATGCCCTGGGCCTGCTCCAGCCGCTGCATCACCTGGGCCGCCGACCCGTACTTGTGGTACCGGTCCATCTCCTTCAGCAGCCGGTCGTCCAGGCTCTGGACACCCACGGACAGGCGGGTCACGCCTGCGTCCCGCAGCCGGCTGAGCACGGCCGGAGCGAGATCGTCCGGGTTCGTCTCCACCGAGATGTTGTCCATGGGCGAAAGGGTGTGGAGAAGTGCCAGGGTCCGGGCCAGCTCGTCCGGCAGCACCGTGGGCGTGCCGCCGCCCACGTACACCGAGGAGAACCGGTAGCCCGCGTCGTGGGCCATCCGTATCTCGGTCCTCAGATCCTCAAAATAGCGGCGCGCCTTGGTTTCCTCGAAACACACGCGGTGGAAGGAACAAAAGGGGCCCAGCACGGCGCAGAAGGGCACGTGTAGATAGAGCATGTAGCGCCGCTGGGGATTAGGCGCCGGCAGAGAGTCGCTGGGCTGGGGCCGGGCGAAGCGGGTCAGGCGCCGGCTGTTGTGACGGAAGCCCAGCGTGAGCAGGCGGTCCATGAAGGACACAGGTCAGGTACCCGCTTCCGGCGCCGGGAAGATTCGCAGGAAATACTCGACGGCGTTGCGTGCCTGGCGGGTCCGCTCGTGCGTGGGCGGAACGGGCATGGCGTTGGCCAGGCAGGCGAAGTGGTAAGGCCCGCGCAGGAGGTTGATGAAAACCATGGCCGCTTCGTCGGGATCCACGGCCGGGAAGTTCCCCCGGGCGGTCTGGACGCCCAGGTAGCGGGCGATGGCAGCCCGGGTCCTGCCGGGACCGGACTCGAAATACAGCCGGGCGATACGGGGATGTCTCTTGCTTTCGCCGATGATCATGCGCGTGGCTGCCAGGACCCGTTCGTCGAGGAGCAGGTCCAGCAGCCTGCGGCCGATGGTCTCGAGCCCTCCGGGAAGGTCATGGTCTCCGGGTGAGTCGAGTTCGTCCAGTCCGTATTCCTCCACCTTGGCGTTGACGACGGCGACGAACAGCGCCTCCTTGTTGCCGAAGTGGGAGTAGACGGTCTGCTTTGACACCCCGGCCTCAGCGGCGACTCCGTCCATGGAGGCGCCGTCGAAACCATGGCTGACGAAATGAAGCGAAGCCGCCTCCAGGATCGCCTCGGACTTCTCGGTGCTCT
>JARRON010000025.1:0-30108 GCA_037383845.1 Gammaproteobacteria bacterium | reverse complement strand
CGATTCTCATCCTGACCGCCCGCGGGCGCTGGGAAGACAAGGTGGATGGCCTGGGCGCCGGCGCGGATGACTATCTGGTCAAGCCCTTCCACATGGAAGAACTCGTCGCCCGGGTCCAGGCCCTGATCCGGCGCGCCGGCGGCTGGAGCCGGTCCGTGCTGGAGAGCGGCCCCGTGACGCTGGACACCCGGACCCAGGACGTCCGGCTCGACGGCAGCCCCGTGGAACTCACCGGCTTCGAATACCGCGTGCTGGAGTGCCTGATGCTGCGCGCCGGCGAGGTCGTGTCAAAGGCGGAACTCACCGAGCGGATCTACGAGCAGGACTTCGAGCGGGATTCCAACGTCATCGAGGTGTTCGTCGGCCGGCTGCGGCGCAAGCTCGACCCGGGAGGCGCCCTGAGCCCCATCGAGACCCTCCGCGGGCGTGGCTATCGCTGGACCCTGCCCGCGCCCGGCCGTGGAGATTAGACTGCCGCGGACGCTCCGGGGGCGCCTCCTCGGCGCCAGCTCCCTCCTGCTGGTGATTTTCCTCTCGGTCACCGGCGCGGCGCTGGATCACGCGTTCCGGGAGAGCAGCCAGCGAGCGACCCGGGATCTCCTGGAGTCCCGCGTCTACGGCTTGCTTTCGGCGGCAGAGGTCGGCGGCCCGGGGAAAGTGACCATGCGAGGGACGCTCCCGGACGAGGCCTTTTCACGACCGGGTTCCGGGCTTTACGCCCGGTTCCTGGCGGCCGACGGCGGGATCGCCTGGGCGTC
Source organism: Gammaproteobacteria bacterium (assembly GCA_037383845.1). Classification (GTDB taxonomy): domain Bacteria; phylum Pseudomonadota; class Gammaproteobacteria; order Steroidobacterales; family XN24; genus JARRON01. The sequence continues at coordinate 29,350 of JARRON010000025.1, read as the reverse complement.
GCCGTCCCTGCTGTCCGCCGGGCCCGACCCGGGCCGGCCCGTGGCCCCCGGCGAGGCGGTCTTCGACCGGGTGGCGGACGCAGACGGGGCCGCCCTGGCCCGGCTCCGGTTCGGCGTGGCGTGGGAACTGGGCGAGGGCGGCTTCCGGTCGCTGACCGTGTCCGTCTCCGAGAGCCTGGAGGCCTACTTCGCGGACCTGGCCCGGTTTCGGCGAGAGATCGGCGCCTGGTTCCTCGGGCTGGGCCTTGCGCTGCTGGCGCTGCAGGCGTGGCTTCTCAGTTTCGTGTCACGTCCGCTGTCCCAGGCGGAACGGGAGATCGCCGACATGGAGACGGGCCGGCGGGAGAGGCTGAGCGATGGTTACCCGGAGGAGCTGGCGGCCCTCACCTCCCGGCTCAACGCCCTGGTGTCGGCGGAGCGGGCCCGGGCCGCCCGCTATCGCGAAACCCTGGACAACCTGGCCCACAGTCTCAAGACGCCCCTGGCGGTGATCCGCAGCAGCCTCTCCAGCCGGCATGATCTCCCGCCCGAGGTGGACCAGGCCGTGGAACGCATGGACGACATCGTGGCCTACCAGCTCTCCCGGGCCGCGTCGGCGGGACCGTCCGGACTGGGGGGGCACGCGGTCGCGGTGGCACCGCTGGTACGAAGCACCGCCGAGGCCCTGGACAAGGTGCATGCCGAGACGGCCCGGCAGTGGGACCTGGAGGTCCCCGCCGGCCTCTGCTTCCTGGGTCAGCGTGGCGACCTGGCGGAAGTCCTGGGCAACCTGATGGACAACGCCGCCAAGTGGGCCAGAAGCCGGGTCCGGGTGGCCGCCGAGGTGTCGCCGCAGGCGGCCACCCTCGTGGTGGAGGACGACGGGCCGGGTCTGCCGGCGCGTTCCTCCGACCTGGCGGAGCGCGGGGCCCGGGGGGACTCTAAAGGGGCCGGCCAGGGCATCGGCCTGGCGGTGGTTCGCGACATCGTCGCCGACCTGGGCGGCTCGCTTGTCCTGGGCAGTTCCGGCGCCCTCGGCGGAACCCGCGTTGAAGTCGTCCTGCCCCCGGACCGGGTCAGCCGTCGGGCCGGCCCACGTTCGCAAAGCGAGGGTCGTCCCTGAGGGCGTCGAGGTCGCTGTCGTTCTCTACCCAGGAGCGTGGAATCGGCAGTCCTTCCAGGCATTCGAAGGCCATGTCGATCTCGCCGGCCTGGGCGTAGACGCAGGCGGCGTTGTATCGGGTGCCCACGTCCGCGGGGCTGAGCGCCCGTGCCTTTTCCGCCCAGACCATGGCCTGGTCCGAGTCTCCCAGCTTGATCAGGGCGCAGGCTCCCATGTCGTAGGCCCGGTGGTTGTCCGGGTAGTCCTCGAGGTGCCGGCGGGCGTTTTCCAGGCCACGCCGGGCCGCCTCCCGTGACGCCTCCGCCTCACCCAGGCGGCTGTAGAGGGAGGAGGCCAGCAGGGGGCACTCGTAGTCGTCAGGGTTGACGGCCGCGCCCCGCTCGAACAGCTCCAGGGCCTTCTCGGTCTTGCCTTCATGGACGCACGCCCGGGCGTAGTAATACAGGGCTTCGAAATGCCCCGGGTTGATGGAAAGCGCTTTCTCGAAGGCCGCACCCGCCGCTTCGAACTCGCCGGAGGCGAGCAGGGCAAGGCCGCGCACGGCATGGCTGTCCGCCCGGTCCGGCGCGAGCTCCACGGCCCTGCTGCTGGCCCGGCTGGAGGTCTCCGCCGCCTCGTCCCCGCCGCCGTGGTAGATGGCCAGTGCTGCCGAGGCCGCAGCCAGCCCGCTCCAGCCCCGGGCGAATTCCGGGTCGATCTCCACGGCCCGGGTGAACATCTGCCTGGCGAACTCCATCTGCCGGGTGCCGTGGGTCATGAGGTAGCCCCGGCCCCGGAGGTAGTACTCGTAGGCCTTTGGGTCCGAGGTGGTGGCCTCGGCCAGTTCCCGCGGACGAAGCCGACCGCGCAGGGCCCCCACGACGTGGGTGGCGATGTCGCGCTGGATGGCGAAAACGTCGTCCAGCTTCCGGTCGTAGGTGGAAGACCACACCGGGCTGTCGGCATCCACCTGGACCAGCTTGACGGCGATGCGGAGCTGGTCTTCGTGCTTGCGCACGCTGCCTTCGATCACGTGGCTGACACCCAGCCGGTCGGCCACGGTATCCAGGTCCGCGTGCTGGTTCTTGAAGGCGAAGCACGAGGTTCGCGACGCTACCCGCAGGCCCTGGACTTCTGCCAGGCAGGTCAGAAGCTCTTCGGTGAGCCCATCGACGAAATACTCGTTGTCCCGGTCGGCGCTCAGGTCGAGAAACGGCAGGATGGCCACTGACGGCGTCCCGTCCCTGCCTGCCCGTGCCGGTGCGGCGTCTCCGTCGGAATCTGCGGCGTCCGGCCGGGCGCCCGCCGGGTCAGGGCGGAGGCCGTCGGGCGTGAGTTCGAAGGCCCACGCCAGCACCAGGGCCACGGGAAATCCGATGATCAGCGCCACGACGATCAGCGTGAGGGACCAATCAGGAAGGTGCAGGGCCGGCATCACGACGTCGGCCACCTGCATCACCAGCCAGGCTGCGGCCAGGTAGACGATCCCTGCCCTGAAAACCTTTCGGTCCCGTAGCTGCCGGAAGAAGCTGCGCATGTGGTGGCTCCCCTTTGGCCCAAAGCATGACGGCTTGTTCGGCCGTGTCAACGAGATCGCTGGCCGGGATCCCGCGGGCGGATGCCTCCGGGGCTGCCGGCCGGTATAGTGCCCGTCACCGGATACCGATGGATGCGAGGGGACAGGAGCCGATCATGAGGAATCTGCTGACGATCACGCTGCTGCTGGCGGCCGGGGCACTCTGGGCGGAAGAATTGCCGGTGGAGACCTTCTTCAAGAACCCGGAGCTGGCCCAGGTGCAGCTGTCCCCGGACGGAAAGCATATCGGCGTGGTTGCGCCGGTGGGCGGGCGCCGGAACCTGGTGGTCCTGGACGCCGCCTCCTACGAGCCGACGGTGGTGACCAGCCTGGGCGAGGGTCAGAACGACATCGCGAGTTTCACCTGGGTGAACAACGATCGTCTCGTCTTCTTTGTTGACGCCGACGGCAACGAATCCTTCAGCATGTACGGCATCGACCGGGACGGCTCCCGGGGCCGACTGCTGTTCGAGGGCGCCAAGGGCGTGACCTTCGCGCCCAGCCAGGTGGGGATTCTCAACATCCTGGAGGACGATCCGGACGAGATCCTCGTGAGCAGCAACGAGGAGCGGAAGTTCTACCCCGACGTGTACCGGATGAACGTCAATACGGGCCGGCAGAAGAAGGAAATCCTGAACCCGGGTTACGTGCGGGCGTGGCTGGCTGACCACGACGGGGTCGTGCGCATCGGCATCAGCGACCTGGGCGAGCCCGGCAAACTCATCAGCCGCATCCTGTACCGGTCAGACGACGACTCCGAGTGGGTGAGCCTTGGCGAGTTCGGCTGGGGGGAGGAGAGCTGGGCGCCAGTGGCCTTCACCGCCGACAACAGCAAGCTTTACGTGCTCTCCAACCTCGGCCGGGATACCGCAGCCCTTTACCTCTACGACCCGGAAGAGAAGGCGTTCGGTGAGATGATCTTCGGCCACGATGAAGTGGACGTCGCCGACGTGGCCCTGGCCAGGGACAGCAAGGAACTCATCGCCGCGGCATACGTCACCGACGCTCCCCGCTGGCACTTCGTCAGCGACGAGTGGGCGGCCCTGCAGGCCGGCATCGACCAGGCCCTCCCCGGCACCATTAACCGTTTCTCCAGCATGGGCGGTGATGACCAGCGCATCGTCATCACTGCCTACAACGACCGGACGCCGCCGTCCTACTACCTGCTGGATCGCCAGGCGCGGTCCCTGAAGTCCGTCGGCGAAAGCCGGCCGTGGATCGACCCGGACCTGATGGCGGAGATCCGGCCGGTGACCTACAAGGCCAGGGACGGGGAGACCATCCATGGCTATCTCACGCTGCCACCGGGGAAGGAAGCCGAGGACCTCCCGCTGATCGTCAATCCCCACGGCGGTCCCTACGGTGTCCGGGACGTCTGGGGCTTCAACCCGGAGCTGCAGTTCCTGGCCAACCGGGGCTACGCCGTGCTGCAGATGAACTTCCGGGGCTCCGGCGGTTACGGAAAGCGTTTCGTGGATATCGGCTACGGGCGCTGGGGCCTGGAGATGCAGAACGACGTCACCGACGGCGTGAAGTGGGCGATCGACCGCGGCATCGCCGATCCTGACCGGGTGTGCATCTACGGGGCGAGCTACGGCGGTTACGCCACCATGGCCGGGCTGACCATGACCCCGGAACTGTATCGCTGCGGCGTGAACTATGTCGGCGTCGTCGACCTCGAGATGCTTTACGAGTGGGACGCGAGGTTCGATGCCAGCCGGGCCTGGTTCGAGGCGGCCGTCGGTGACCCGGAGTCCGACGGCGAGCGGATGCGCAGGACGTCCCCCATCAACCTGGTGGAGAGCATCGACGACCCGGTGTTCGTGGTGCATGGCGTTCGTGATCCACGGGTGGAAATCCGCCAGGCCAGGGTGCTGATCGACGCCCTCGAAGAGCACGGCAAGACCCATGAGGTCATGATCAAGGCCGACGAGGGTCACGGTTTCTCCAAGGAGGCCAACCGCATCGAGCTCTACGAGGCCATGGACGCTTTCTTCAGGAAATACCTGGCCGAAGGATCGGCGTCCGGATCCGCCGACGCCGCGTCGGCGCGCTGAGCCCGGGCCGCAGGCGACTAACCGGCCGTCCGGGCATACAATTGGGCAACCGCAAGGGGCCGGGAGACAGACCATGAGTCGCTGGCAGCAGATCGCCGACGCCATCCGGGAGCTTCAGGAGGCAGGCCAGGTGGACGTATTCATCGGGGACTACTCGGTGACCTTCGACGTAAACGTTGACGACAAGGGCGTGTATCTGACGGTCTGCCCCCACTGCGTGGGCGAGGCAGTCAACGTGGCGCTGGGCGGTGAAGAGCAAAGCGCCCCGCCGGACTGCGAGCTCCACTGAAAAGGCCGGTGTACCGGACCCGGCGAGGCCGCCTGGGTCCTGGCCGGGCAGCACCACTGCAAGGCCTGCAGTCCCGCGGCCGATGCGCCGTCGGGCGCGGGTCCTGAGCGCGGCGCCCGGGATGCGGCCACGGCCGTGAGGGCCGGATCATGACGACTGCGCTTCGTGCCGGCGTTTGGCTGGCGGTCTTCCTCGGGGTCTTCGCCTGGTCTGTGGTTTCGCCCCACGACTATCCCACCTGGGCCCTCGAGGTGGCGCCCGCCGTCGCCGCGCTGGTCATCCTTGCCGCGACCCGGAACCGCTTCCCCCTCACGCCGCTGGCCTGCTGGCTCGTGCTGGCCCACTGCGTCATCCTCATGGTGGGCGGCCGCTACACCTACGCCGAGGTTCCCCTGGGGTTCTGGATGCAGGACTGGTTCGGTTTCGAGCGGAACAACTACGACAAGATCGGTCACTTCGCCCAGGGATTCGTCCCGGCCATCCTCGCCCGGGAAATCCTGATTCGGCTGGACGTCGTACGGCGCGGACCGTGGCTGTTTTTCATCGTGGTTTGCATCTGCCTGGCCATCAGTGCTTTCTACGAGCTCGTGGAATGGTGGGTGGCACTGCTCTCCGGGGCGGCTGCCGATGCGTTCCTGGGCACCCAGGGCTACGTGTGGGACACGCAGGACGACATGTTCTTCTGCCTGCTGGGGGCGCTCACGGCGCTGATCGTGCTGGGCCGAATTCACGACAGGCAGATTCGCCGGCTCTCCTGCGGGACGCCCGGGCGCGAGGCACAGTCCTCCCGGGTCGGCTGAATCCGGACTATTCCGCCGGTTTCATCTCCTGTCCGGCGGCCTCCCGTCGCCGGATGCTGGGTCCCCGGGGCCCGAACGTCCGGGCTCCAAGCAACCGGAGGAGACAACATGTACGCAAGGATGCTGACAGGAGCACTGCTCCTGCTGGCCGGAGCCGTCGCCGACGCCCGGCCCATGGTGACCGCATGTCACGGCTGCACGGATACCGAGGCGCGCCGAATGGCTCAGGCGCAGGTGCCCCTGAGGCTTCGGGAGACGCGGCAGGACGTCTACGTCGTCGACACGCCCAACCAGCGGCTGCGCCGCTACACCGTCGAGGTGAGGCTTGTGGGCGGATTCCCTTATGCCATGGCCTGGCCGGAAGCCCCGGACCGGACCTGGTCCCGGGAGTTCGAGATCCTTGCCGGCGACTGGCATCAGGCGGCCGGGCTGCTGAAGTCGGGCATCGACCTGCCGCCGGGCGCGCCGGTGGATTCGGTCACGGAAGTGTTCTATTCCGCGGCGAGCGAGGAGGCCGTCTCAGCGGCACTGAACCGGAACCTCACGGCCTTCGCCAACGGCGTGCTCGGCTCGGTGCTGAAGCTCCTGCCGGAGATGGTCTGGTCGGCGGACATCTACGTGACCGTGCACTTCGCCGACGGCACGTCCGGGCGCTTCCGGCTGACCGACCTGGAACCCACCGACTCGGAGCTGCACATCTTCAAGTTCCGCTACGTGGACGGCTCGGCGCGGGACAGCGAGGGCAACGCCATTCCCGACGACCTGGAGTCCTTCTACGGTTTCTCGGCCAACTACGAGGACGCCTATAACCAGAGCCTCTTCGAGCGCCAGGCGTATCTGTACCGCGTGCGTCTGGCTATCGCTCCGTCCACGCAGAAGACGACCGTGGTCTGCGTGCGCACGCAGGACGAGGTGGTTTGCTGGAAGCGCCGGCAAAGGTAGGCTGAGGGGCGCGGCACGACGCCGCCCGCGGGAAGGTCACAAGGAGGCTGATGTGAGCATTGAGCTTGAATATTCCTGGGTTCTGTTCGTCCTGGTACTGCTGTTCAATGTCGCAGTCGCCGCCGTCGCGGTGGTGGCCGCCGGCCACAGGGGCCGGTCCCGGCGGCTGGCCGGCCTCTGCGCCGTGCTGCTGGGCGTCGTGCCGCCCCTGAACGTGGTCTACCTGGCCGCTCTGTCCCTGTTGCCCTGCCAGCACGGGATGTCCTCGGGTCACTGAGGATGCGGGAGGCCGGGACCTGTGGGTACAATCCCGCACCATGTCCCGGTCTTCCCGAACCCGTCGGTCCCGTTCCGTTCTTGTGCTGGAGCGTTCAGCATGGATCGCCGGTCTCGTCCTGCTGGCCGCGACAGCCGCGGGTTACGGTCACCGGGCGCTGACGTCCCAGGCAGATACTTCCGCGTTCGAGGCGGCTCGCGCGGTGGTGCAGGCGGCCAGGGCCGCGGAGGAATCCGGGGCCGATGCAGACCTCCCGGCGACGCCCGCCGACGGACGTGACCCCACCGCCGGCCGTCGGCTCGCGGAGATGGAGACCGCGGCGTCACCGGATTTCTCTTTGTGGTCGCCGACCCGGGTCGAGGACTATCGCCACGCCGTGGCGGCCGATGACCGCCTTCCCCTGGCCATGCTGAGGATCCCTGACGTGGGGGTGGAGGTCGCGGTGCTGAGGGGCACCGACGAGCTTACGCTGAATCGCGGCGTCGGCCACATCGAAGGCACCCCCCTGCCGGGCGCGCAGGGGAATATCGGCCTGGCCGGTCACCGGGACGGATTCTTCCGGCCGCTTAAAGACATCGAGCCGGGGCACCGGGTCGAGCTGGTCACCCTCCAGGAGAGCCTTTCCTACCGGGTCACCGATACCTGGATCGTCGATCCCTCGGAGGTGGGCGTGCTGGCGCCCACCGATGAAGACGCACTGACCCTGGTGACCTGCTATCCGTTCTATTTTGTGGGCCATGCGCCCCAGCGATTTATTGTCCGGGCCGTCCGGGAAGAGACCGGCGGGACGAACAGCGTGGCGTCCGCGGCAGGAGAATAGGGGCCCCGGGGCGCCTGCGCGCTGCCGCCAACCGCGGAGGAGTCTTGGAGAGACGGCTCAGTGACGGGAAGAACGAGTCCGGCGACGGCGTCCTGAGACGCCGGGCCTTCGAGATCGTCTTCCGCTCGGATACGTACGCGGGCAAGGCTTTCGACGTCCTGCTGATCCTGATCATTCTGGCCAGCGTTCTGGTGGTGATGCTGCAAAGCGTCGAGGACCTGAACCAGCGTTTCGGCACGGCATTCCTCCGCCTGGAGTGGTTCTTCACTCTCCTCTTCACCGCCGAGTACCTGGTGCGCCTGTGGTGCGTCCACAAGCCGCTGCGCTACGCCGGCAGCTTCTTCGGCGTGATCGACCTGCTGGCGGTCCTGCCCAGCTACCTGGCGCTGGTTCTTACCGGCGCGACCAGCGTGCTTGTGATCCGCCTGTTACGCATCCTGCGACTGTTCCGGGTGCTGAAGCTGAGCCGTTATGTCTCTGCCTCCAGCCTGTTGATACAGGCCATGAAGCAGAGCCTTTCCAAGATCGTGGTGTTCCTGTTCGCCGTGCTGAGCTTCGTGGTGATCTTCGGGGCCATGCTGCACATGATCGAAGGGCCCGAGCACGGCTTCACCAGCATCCCGCAGTCGGTCTACTGGGCCATCGTGACCCTCACGACGGTGGGCTACGGGGACATCGTCCCCCAGACCGTGGCCGGTAAGGCACTGGCGAGCATCGTCATGGTCTGCGGCTACGGTGTTATCGCGGTGCCCACGGGCATTTATGCCAGCGAGCTCAGGGGCGCCATGCTCCAGCGCCGCGCCTCGCAGAAGTGCCCGGAGTGCAGCGCCACGGGCCACGAAGAGGACGCGGCCTACTGCCGCAAGTGCGGTGCCCGGCTCAGGGAGCCGGAGATCTTCCAGGGGGAGTAGTCGCCTGCGGCGCCGTGTCGTCAGCCCGGCGGAGTGTCCCGAACAGCCAGTCGCCGAGGGGATAGGTCACATTGAAGTTGGCCTGCTGCATCAACCGCGGATCGTGGTGCGCCCTGTGAAGGGAGCCGAGACGCGCCACCATCGGCAGTCGCCCGACCCGGGAGTCCGGTGGCGCGTGGTAGGCAAAGTGCAGCACCTCGTAGTTGAGGAAATAGGCGACCGCGGTGGCGACGAACAGCCAGGCCACGTTGGCTGAAAACGCCCATACCAGGATCAGCCACACGGGAAGGGCGAAACCGACCAGAAAGAAAAGGATCATGACGGCGGGAAACAGCACCGCCCGGTAGTCGCCGGTCTGCTCCAGGGCCATGGACTGGTGGGTGAAGAAATGGTGGTGCTGCCCGGTATGTCGCCTGAACAGCAGTTCCAGGCCCCGGACAGGGTGATGCATCGGTCCTCGATGCCCCAGGTACTCCGCCAGGTTGGCGTACAGGAACGTCAGCGGCACGGTCAGCCACTCGGCGGGCCGGACTCCCTCCAGCTGGTAGAAGGCCAGGGCGATGACCCCGAGGCAGGTGAAAACGGTAAAGGCCAGGTGGCGCCTGCCGCTGTAGCCTTCCGGGATTTCTTCAGCCCGGTACCGGCGACGAAACGCGGCCACCTTCGCCGGCGTTGTCGCCCGGGGCGGGGTCTCAGATGCGATAAGGCAGCGCCTCCCGGATCACCTGGGGATCTGCCATGCACAGGTTCTTCTGCAGCTGGGCGGTCACGCAGGACCGCGTTGCCGACGAAAGGCCCTGGCGGAGGCGCCCGAGAAACTTCGGCTCCGCGATCACCACGAGCCGGTCGAACTGGTGCTTCTGGCGGGCGGACTCGATTCGGCTTGCCACGTCCTTGGCGAAGCGCTGGCATTCCTGCACCCGGGCGTCCGGCGGCCTGCCTACGGCGTGGCGTCCGCCGCCGTTGCCGTCGAGGGATCTGCCCGGTTTATCTGTCCGGGTCTGTCCGGGTCGGAGTCTCGCCACGGGGTGCACCATGTCCTCGATCTCGACGAGGGGCGCGTTGTGAGCTTTCTGAATGAAGATGCGGCAGCGGGTGCTTGAAGCGACGACGACCCAGACCTGACTCATACGGCGTACCTCCTGGGGCAGTAGGCCGGGATTCCGGCCGTCGGGTCCGCCGTGACCGGCGGACGCCGGTGTGTGAGGCTAGATGGTCCGAGAGTAACCCCGGCCAGCCGTCCTTTTCCACAGGAGGGGTTACAGCGCCGGGCCGGCGGCGATTCAGGGCAACGCCATGCGGCGACGCATCACCACAGGTTGCGCAATTCCAGGCTGGGTGTCGGGGAAACCGCTGTCAACGGCGGCCGGCGTCTATCGGGGAGAGCGCTCCCTGGGCGGGGGCTGCACCGGGGCGGGTGCGGGAGGCGCATCATCGTTGAGCTTTCTGCGCAGGGCAGCGACCTTGCGCAGCTTGGAGCGGCGCATCTTTTCCAGGCGATCCGGGTTCGCGGCCATCCTCGTCCCTCCGGGGGAGCTGCCACCGAATCTCGCCGCTTCCTGAAAATAAATCAATAGATTTCAGTCGGCTGAAACAAAAATTTCATGTGTGTTCGGACGGCTTGCGGTCGCCGCTTCCGGTCTTGCCCGCCGCCGGGAAGGAGATCCGGACCGATAAACCCGGGTCCAGGTTGATCATCTCCAGACTGGCATCGTGGATGGCCGCCACGCGACTGACGATGGAGAGCCCGAGACCCGCTCCGTCCACCGTCTGGCCCGGCGCCCGATAGAACCGCTCCCACACCCGCCGGGCGAGTTCCTCCGGAATGCCGGGACCCGTGTCGTCTACCGTCAGCTGAACGCGGCCGCCCGCGGCGGACAGCCGGGCAGTGACCTGTCCCGAGGGCGGGGTATGGCGAAGCGCATTGTCCAGCAGGTTTCGGACGAGGACGCCCAGCATGGTCTCGTTACCGCGCACCCTGGGCACGCCGTCGGACTCCACCGTCAACTCGATGTCACGGTCGCGGGCCCGATCCGACAGCTGCGCGGCTTCCTCGCCGGCGACTTTCTCGAGGTCCACCGCTTCCCATTCTCCCAGGCCGGCCTCCGGGTCGAGCCGGCTCAGGGTGAGCAGTTGCTCGACCAGCCGCTGCATTCGCCGCACGCCGTCGGCGGCCCGGGAGAGGGACACCGTCCGGGCTTCGTCCGTCCGGGACCGCCGGGCGTTCTCCACGTGGACCAGCATCCCTGCGATGGGAGTCCGCAGCTCGTGGGCAGCGTCCGCGGTAAAACGTCGCTCCGCCTCGAAGGCGGCCGAGAGGCGCCCGAACATCCGGTTGAGGGCATCCACCAGGCTGCGGATTTCGACCGGTGCCCGTCCGGTGTCCACGGGATGGAGATTCGAGGGCGCCCGGGCGTCGATCTGGCGCGCGATCCGCTGCACCGGCGCGAAGGCCGCCAGCACCAGGGCTGGCACCAGGATTGCCAGCAGCGGCGCGGCCAGCAGGGACTGGACGAACAGGTCAACGGCGATCTCGCTGGAGAGCTCGTCGCGGATGCCCTTGAGCTGTCCCACCTCGATCCACAGGTCGTCCTGGGTGTCGCGAAGGCAGAAGATCCGCCAGCGGACATCTCCCGAGTCCGTCCACGAATAGCCCGGCGCCGGCGGCAGCGGCCCGGTGTCCGGGGCCCCTGGGGTGCTGAACAGGACCGACCCGTCCTTGTGCCGGATGCGGAAGCTCAGTTTCGTCTCGTAGGGGTGGCCCGCCGGCAGGGGCGCTGCGCCGGAGGCCCCCGATGCGCCGGGGGCGTACAGTCCCGCCCGGGCGAGGGCCTCCTGGAGGTCTTCGGAGTGATCCCGCAGCAGCTCGGGATCGGCCAGGCCGGCCAGCACGCGGGCCGACTGGGCAAGCTCGGCGTCGAACAGTTCCTCCACCTCGTGGGAAGCCTGAAGGTAGGTCCAGCCGGCACTGGCGCCCGCGGAGACCACGACCGCCGCAATCAGACTCCACAGCAGGAAACGCCGTATGGAGCGGATGTGCATCGTGCTAGGACTTCTCCACCATGTAGCCGACGCCGCGAATCGTGCGTATGAACTCCGGGGACAGTTTCCGGCGGAGGTGGTGGATATGCACTTCCACGGCGTTGCTCTCGACCTCCGAGCGCCACCCGTAAAGCCGCTGCTCGAGCTTGCCCCGGGACATGACCCTGCCGGCGTTTTCCACCAGCGCTTCGAGGATGTCGTATTCCCGGCGCCTCAGTTCGAGCGGCTCGCCCTGCCAGGTCGCCTGCCGGGACACCGGGTCCAGGACCAGGTTGCCGTGCACGACCCGCGTGTCGGCCCGGCCGGCCCGGCGACGGGCCACGGCGCGTATCCGGGCGTGGAGCTCGTCAAGCTCGAAAGGCTTGACCAGGTAGTCGTCCGCCCCCGCATCCAGCCCTGCCACCCGGTCGTCCAGCGTATCCCGCGCGGTCAGGATGATGACCGGGACATCGCCGTCCGCGGCCCGCAGTTTCCGCAGCATGGACATGCCGTCCATCCGGGGTAGCCCGAGGTCCAGCAGGACAAGCTCGAAGGCCTCGGTGCCCAGGGCGGTGAGTCCGGAGGCGCCGTCAGTGAGCCAGTCCACGACGTGGCCGGCGTCTGCGAGCGCGGTGCTGACGCCTTCGCCGAGGAGTTCATCGTCCTCTATCAGCAGGATGCGCATAGAGAAACCTCCGGGGCCGCCAGTCTAGCAGCCCCGGAGGCCGGCGATGGGAAGGCCTGCTCAGCCCGAGCTGGAGAGGCTGGCGAGACGCTGCCGGATCTCGTCCCGGCGGCCTTCGTCGGCCAGTTCCCGTCCGGGCCGTGCGGGCGCGGCGAGGGCTTTCTCCAGGTAAGCCCTGGCTTCAGCCTCCTGGCCCTGCTCCAGGAGGAAGTCCCCGTAAAAGAAGTTGGGATCGATGCCGTCCGGGTTCATCTGAAGGGCCTGGGCAAGATATTCGGCCGCCTGGTCATCGTCGCCGAAGCCCACCGGCCAGCCGGGAACCTTGTAATAGAGGGCACCCAGGCTGGTGTACACGGAGCCCTTCAGCACCGAGGCATCCAGGCGCCTGGCCTCCTCCAGCACTTCCCGGGCCTGTTTGGCCAGCCCGAGAGCCCCGAGTCCGCCCTTCTTCCCGGCCCAGCTGGACAGGACGATGCCTTCCCAGACCAGGGGTTCGGCCCGCTGCGGGTTCGCTTCGGCCAGAGCGTGGCTGCGCTCGGCAAGGGACTCGAACGCCGCCAGGGCGGCCTTCTTGTCCGCCGTTCCGTAATTCGCGACGGCCCAGTCGGACTGGATGCGGGCCAGCTCGTCGTCGAAGCTGGCGAAAGACGTGGCGGGTATTGCGAACACCGCCAGCATGGTCAGTAGCGTGAGTAAGGACTTCATGAAGGAGTACCTCCGTGAGATGCAGGTGTTGCGTAGCGCTTGATGGTCGGCAGCTGTTTTCTCAGCGAGGAGTCCACGAGGCGGGGCAGGAGCCCGTTGATCCTGACGAACAATCGCTCCGGCCACCCGAGATAGGATTCCTGCTTGTCGGTCTCGATGAGTCGGGCGAGGGCGTCGGCGACCAGCTCCGGCGGATCCATGCGGACACCGAGAGCGGCGTTCATGGCGTTGACGGCGTCGGTGTTCAGGGCCGTCCGGGCGGCGCGGGGGGCCAGGTAGTGGAACCGGACGGGACCGTCAGCGCACTCCCGGCGCATGGCCTCGGTAAAGCCCCGGACGGCGAACTTGGTGGCGCAGTAGGGGGCGTATCCCGGGTAGCCGATGCTTCCGAAGGTTGAGCCCATGTTGACCACATGGGCCTCCGGAAGTCCGGACAACCAGGGCAGCAGCTCGCGGCACAGAAGAATGGGGGACAGGACGTTGACCCGCAGCATGGCTTCGATGCGGGCCTCGTCCTGATCGGTGAGCAGGGCGAAATCGTTCAGGCCGGCGTTATTGACGAGCACGTTCACTCCGCCGCGCCAGTCTCGGGCGTGGCTGGCCAGGCGCGCCCGGTCCCCGGCGCAGGTGATGTCGCCGGCCAGGAAAGTGACTGTCGTACCCAGTGCCCTCAGCCGGGAGGCCTGTTCTTCCAGGCGAGCCTGGTCCCGGTCGGTGAGCAGCAGGGAGGCACCCCCGGCGGCCAGTCTTTCGGCTGCGGCGCAGCCCAGTCCGCCGGTCGCGCCCGTCAGCAGGATTCTTGCTTCGCTGAGTTTCATGCCGCGTCCCTCCCGGCGTCTTCGCTGTCCCGGGGGAGGCTGCGAAACATGTCGGCATAGAGCAGGAAGAACCGGCGGGCGGCTTCGACGACGGCGGCCTGGTCTTCCGGATCCTCGAGGCGGTTGAGCAGCGATTGGAGGAAGTCCACGTGCTCCTCGTCCAGGCTGCCGTGGGAGTAGAGGTAGGTGAAGGCGGAGCGGGGCAGCTTCAGGGACTCCCGCAGCCGGTCCGCGGCGTGGGTGGCCAGGGCGACGCTCGTGCCTTCCAGCACGAACACCATGCCGAAGAATCCGACGGGGTTACCGCGCTGGATCAGGTCCCAGGCGCAGGACACCATGGCGGCGGTGGCGGGCGCCGGCGTGCCGCGCCGGACGGCCCCGGCGTCCCCGCCGGCCTCGGCCAGGTCCGCCAGCACCCACTCCTGGTGGCCGTATTCCTCGTTCAGGTAATCGATCACCGCTTTGCGCAGCCACTCCAGGCGTTCAGGGAGCCGCGCGCCGCAGGCCATCAGCAGCGGCACTGTCTCCCGGACGTGGTAATAAGCCTGGGCCAGGAATGCCACGTACTCGTCCCGGCTGACCTGGCCTGCGAGGGCATCGCGGATGACCGGCGAGGCCAGCAGGTACTTCCGCTGGCTCTCCGTGCTGTCGGCGAGATGCTGGTAGAAGCTCATGAAAGGGTGATCTCCGTGCTGGGAACTGGCTCGGGGGATGGCCCGTACAGCCAGTCCCGGTAACGTGTCTCGATGGCCGGCCGGCGCGGCCGCCCGTTGGCGGTCGCGCAGCCGTTGTCCGGCGTGAACGGCTCGTCCGCGATCCGCCATCGGCGGGGACGGGCGTAGTCCGGCAGTCGGCTGCTAACCCGCTCCACTGCCGCCCGGGCCCTGTCCTCGTCCAGCCCCGGTCCGGACAGCAGCGCGACCGGCCCGGGCAGGCCCTCTCCGAACACCGCGGCCTGGAACACGCCCGGCTCCGCGGTGAGTTCCGCTTCGATCCATTCCGGCGAGATGTTGCGGCCCATGGACGTGATGAAGACGTTTTTCTTGCGGCCAGCGACATGCAGCCTGCCCTGGTCGTCGATGGCGCCCAGGTCGCCGGTGGGCCAGGGCCGGCGGACCCGGCCCGGCTGCCCGGCATATCCGAGCATCAGCTCACCGTCCACGAGTATTTCGCCGTCCGGCGCGAGGCTGACCCGGGCATGGGGAAGGGGTCGGCCGACGCCGGCGCCGGGGAGGCCTTCGGCGTCCAGCGAGACTACGGATCCGCACTCGGACAGCCCGTAGCCCTCGTGGACGGGCAGTCCCAGGCGACGGGCCCGGGCCAGCAGCCCGGCCGGGACGCGCGCCCCGCCGACGGCGATGAATCGCAGGCCTCCAGGCATCGGTGCGCCGGCTTCCAGGGCGGCGACCAGGGCTGCAAGGAGCTGGGGCACAAGAATCAGGCTTTCTGCCCGGTGAGCTCGCACCGCCCGCGCAAACCGCGCACCGTCGACTTCGGCGCCGCCCTTCATGCCGAGCTCGGCAAGCGGCGGTACCACCACTTCGGCGCCCGCCAGCATGCCCGCCCAGGCGCCCGCGACGTTCTCCAGCAGCACGGGCAGAGGCAGGGCGCACAAATGGCGCCGAACACCGGCGGCACGCCCCACGTCGGCCAGCGAGGCAGCAATCTTTTCCAGGGAAGCGCCGGACAGGCAGACTCCCCGGGGCTGACCCGTGGTGCCGGAGGTAAAGGTCACTTTGGCCGTGCCCGCGGGGAGGAGAGTTTCGTTGGCGCTGACCAGGGGCCACAGGCCGAGCCCGCCGCCCAGGTCCCGGCCCCGGCCGTGGGGCACGGAAGGGGGAGACCGTCCGATCCAGGCGGACAGGCCGGCCGCCGACACCAGGTGTCCGACCTGGGCGGGCGTGAACCAGAGGGGGACAGGTACGCCCGGTCGCCCCAGCCCGAGCAGCGCCAGGTCGACGGCCAGCCATTCAGGTGAGTTGTCCAGCGCCACGGCGACGGCGCCCGGGGCGGCCAGGCTGGCCGCCAGGTCGTCCACCCGGCGGAGCAGCCCGCCGGCCGTGACGGGTCCGCTGCCGCCGCCCAGGAGCGTGGGACGGTCAGCGTCGACGGACGATAGGGCGTCCAGGATCAGGCTCATCCGATGCCCTCGCGGGTCGCGGCCAGCCCCAGGGAGACCCGGCCGGCGACAACTCGGGGGGCGTGATCGTAGTAGCTGCCCCAGCCCGCGGCGTCGTCGCCGAGCCGTTCCGGATCGGCGCTGCCCAGGGTGATCAGGGGTACCCGGAGCCGCCGGAACACGGCCACGACCCGGCGGGTCCCGGTGAACACCGCCCAGGTCGCGCCCCGGTCGGCAAGCTCCAGCGCCGCGCGGCGCACGAAGAACCTCGCCGCGCCGGGGCAGCGCGTGGCCAGGTTGCCGATCTCCCAGATGCTGTCTCGGTCGACGGGTTCGCGGCTGGCAAGGGAGATAGCCGCCTCCACGGGCTGGTCCAGGTACTGTTCCAGGAACAGCGGTCCCCGGCCCGCATGCCGGAAGCCCGCCACAGCCCGGGGAAGGCCGTCGGGATCCAGCAGCGCGCACAGTTCCGGCATCAGCGATGCCAGGTTGGCACCGAAATGGCTCCGGTAGGCTTCACGTATAAAGGCGGCCAGGTCATCATGCCGGGGCGTGGCGTGACGGGCACTTTCCCAGAACCATTCCTGCTCGGCGGCAGCGGTCAGTACGGCGTTCATGGGACGCAAGTCTTGCCGCCGTCCCTTAGCCCTTCCTTAACGTCCGCCGTCGGTATCGCCAAGTGTGAACTGCGTCCCCGAAGCGTTTTTCCGACATCTTGTAATCTGGCGTCGTCCTGTCTAAAGTGCACCGACAAAAGGACAGGCAAGAACAAGGACTTACCGAGAGAACTTCAGGCCCTGCGTTGGATCCTGCATGACAGAGCATAATGCGCCTGAATCGGCAGCCCGGGTCTCCGCGGACCTGGGTGATGCGGTTCGCAGGAGCCGGGCCTCTCCCTCCCGCATCGGGCTGAATCCCGCCGTCACCAAGGTGGCGGTGGACCTGCTGAACATCGACGGGCTCGGGGCGGAGGGCGCCCTGGGAGAGGCGCTCGAGACGCTGCGCGGCGTCATCGGCGCCGACTCGGTGTTCCTCGCCCTGTTCGACGCCCGCGGCGAAGCCTTCGATCGCATCTCCCACGCGTCTACGGTCCTGGCCGGCTGCCGGCCGGAGCGGCTCTCCGGCGTCCGTCTTGAGGAAGTGCCCTGGCTCAGGGAACGCCTGGGCCACATGCGCCTGGTCGAACTCCGCGATGCCCGCCGCCTGGCGCCGGAACTCCAGCCGGAAGCCGAGCTGCTGGCCTCCCTGGGCGCCGGCGGGGCGGTGTTCGCCGGCCTGAACGTGGGCGGGGAGCTGGGCGGTGTGCTGGCCGTGCTGTCCGCGCGCCCGGTGGAGAAATGGGACGTCGAGGTTTACCTGCTGCTGAAGCTCGTAGGCGCCTCACTCTCCTCGGGCCTCACCCGCCTGGCCATGGAGAACGAGCTCGGCGACATCCATGAGCGGGAAGAACTGGTCAGGCACGCTTCCAACGACGGCGTCTGGGATTTCGACGTGGTCACCAACACCATCCGCTTCTCCCCCCGCTGGAAGGCGATGATGGGATACGGGGAGGACGAGCTGGACGACGACATGCCCGACTGGCGGCAGCTCGTGCATCCCGACGATATGGTGCGGGTTCAGGGCAAGATCCGGGATCACCTGGAGGGCAAGACGGACCTGTTCGAAAGCGTGCACCGCATGCGGCACAAGTCCGGCGACTGGCGCTGGGTCATCAGCCGGGCCAAGGCACAGGTGGACGAGGACGGCCGGATGCGGCGGCTGGTGGGCGTGGAGCTGGATATCACGGACCAGAAGCTCTACGAAGAAGCCCTGTTCCGGGAGAAGCAGAACGCCCAGATCACCCTGCAGTCCATCGGTGACGGGGTGATCACGACCGACGCCGAGTGCCGCGTCGAGTACCTGAACCCGGTGGCCGAGGATCTCACCGGATGGAGCCTGGACGACGCTGCCGGCCGGCCGGTGGACGAGATCTTTCGCGGCTTCCACGAAGAAACCTGCGAACCCATGGAGAACCCGCTCTCGGTGGCGATTCGCCGAGACCGGCTCTACAAGTCCGTCCGACCGACGCTGCTCATCCGCCGGGACGGCAACGAGCTCTACATCGAGTCCAGCGCCGCGCCCATCCGCAACGACTCCGGCCAGGTGACCGGCGGCGTGCTCGTCTTCCATGACGTCAGCGAGGCCCGGGAGCTGAACCGGCGGCTGTCCTACCACGCCAGCCACGACATGCTCACGGGCCTGGTCAACCGCCGGGAGTTCGAGGCCCGGCTCGAGCGGGGCCTGAAGATGGCTCGTGCGCGGGAGGCCCAGTACGCCCTGTGCTACATGGACCTGGACCAGTTCAAGATCGTCAACGACTCCTGCGGCCACGTTGCCGGCGATGCCATGCTCGGCCAGCTGGGCGCCCTGCTGAAGTCAAAGATCCGCTGGCGTGACACGCTGGCCCGCCTGGGCGGCGACGAGTTCGGCGTGCTGCTTGAGAACTGCACGGTGGAGGAGGCCATCGAGACGGCGGAATCGCTGCTCAAGGCCGTTCAGGATTTTCGTTTCGTCTGGGAAGACCGAAGCTTCCGGCTGGGGGCGTCCATCGGCGTCGTGCCCATCGCGCCGGAGACCGCCAGCGTGGCGGAGCTTTTGACTTCCGCCGACAGCGCCTGCGCGGCGGCCAAGGATGCCGGCCGTAACCGTGTCCATACCTGGCAGGAAAACGACATCGACCTGATGCGCCGCCGCCGGGAGATGCAGTGGGCCGCGAGGATCAACAATGCCCTGGAAGAGGCGCGCTTCGAGCTCTTCCGCCAGCCTATCCTGCCCCTGCAGGACAAGAACAAGACGGGCGCTCATTACGAGTTGCTACTGCGCATGAGGGACGAACAGGGCCACGTGGTGGCGCCGGACGTGTTCATCAACGCCGCGGAGCGCTACGGGCTGACCCCGGCCATCGACCGGTGGGTCATCGCCAACGCCCTGCGCTGGCTGGTGTCGGAGGCCGACGAGAGGGAGCGCCTGGCGCTGTGCTCCATCAACCTGTCGGGCCAGAGCCTTGGAGACGACAAGTTCCTCCCCTACGTCATAGACCAGTTCGAACGCAGCGGCATCGATGCTTCCAAGATCTGCTTCGAGATCACCGAGACCGCGGCCATCGCCAGCTATTCCCAGGCCAGCCGGTTCATCAGTTCACTCAAGGAACTCGGCTGCAAGTTCGCCCTGGACGATTTCGGGACGGGACTGTCGTCGTTCGGCTACCTGAAGCACTTCCCCGTGGACTTCCTGAAGATCGACGGCAGTTTCGTGAAGGAGATGCTCCACGACCCCATCGACCGGGAGATGGTGCGCTCCATCAACGAGATCGGGCATCTGACCCAGAAGCAGACCATCGCCGAGTTCGTGGAAAGCGACGAAATCCTGACCATGCTGCGCGGCATGGGCGTCGACTACGCCCAGGGCTACGGGATCGGCGAACCCCGGCGTATCTTCGAGGCGGAGTTCTCCGCCAAGGGCCTGCTCTGAGCCGTCTCCGGCTGTTAGCATTTTGAATCTGCAGACCGGGTTGCACCCTGCGCCCGGCACATCCCCTGAGGTCCAGCCCATGTCCATGCTCATCGCCGGTGTCGTCATCTTTTTCGGTAGCCACCTGGTGCGGGTGGTGGCCCCGGGTTTCCGGGAGACCATGATGCAGCGGCTGGGCAAGTGGGGCTGGAAGGGCGTCTACTCCGTGGTGTCCATCGTCGGCCTGGGGCTGCTGATCGCAGGCTACGTCCAGGCCAAGCCCGCCAGCGACTGGCTGTGGTCGCCGCCGGTGTGGACACGCCACCTGGCGGCGCTGGTAGTCCTGCCGGCCCTGGTGCTGCTGGTGGCGGCTTATCTGCCCGGCCGGATCCGGCGGGCCACGGGTCACCCCATGACCCTGGCTGTCGTGTTGTGGTCGGGCGCCCACCTGCTGGCCAACGGCCAGGTGGCGGACGCCATCCTGTTCGGCGCTTTTTTCCTGTGGTCGCTGGTGGTGCTCTTCAGCGCCATGGGCCGCACTGCGAACGCCGGCTCGGACCTCTCCCTGCCCGCCGGGCCGCTCAACGACATCCTGGCCGTGGTGATTGGCATCGGCCTGTGGGCGTGGCTGGCCTTCGGCGGCCACCGCGTGCTCTTCGGCATGCCCGTTTTCGGTTAGGACGCGAGCGGCCCAAAAAGAAAGCGGCGCCCCGAGGGGCGCCGCTTGCGTACCGGGCCCGCCCGGGGGGTCAGGCGGCCTCGGCCCTTGTCGCGAGAGTATCGCCGGCGAAGGCGTCTACGGCAATGACCCGGGCCGTGAGGGCGGCGGCCTCGCGGACGACGTTCGCCTCCTCCTCGGTGATCACGCCGGCAGCCAGGCCTTCGGTCAGGACGGGCTCCGGGTCTGCCTGGTCCACCGGCCGCTTCAGCGCCTTGGCGAGCTTTCGCTCGAGGGGCTCGGAGGCAAGCACCTTGTCCAGGCACACTTCGATCAGGCCGACGGGGTCGTCCGCACTCCGCTGGACGAAGATGCCGGCGGTAAGCCGTTGACGTGCTTCCGTCCGATCGATGAGCAGGCTGGCCACCTCGTGTCCCAGCGCATCGCCTGCACCCTTGTGTCGGCGGCCCAGGGGCATCACGAAGGGCCGCAGCACGGCGCCGACGCCCGGCACCGGGAAGTTGCCGAGGATGCCGTCGAGCTGCCGCTCGATGATCGCGAGGGAATCTTCAAGGGCCCAGCGGGCGAGAGGCAGCTCGACCTCGGGCCGGCCAGCGTCCTCGAAGCGCTTGATGACGGCCGAGGCCATGTACAGGTGGCTGAGCACATCGGCGAAGCGCCCGGAGATCTTCTCTCTCCGCTTGAGATCGCCGCCCAGGGTGAGCATGGCGACATCGGCGAGAAGGGCGAAGGAGGCGCTCATGCGGGTGAGCTTCCGAGCGTAGGCCGACAGCGGACCCAGCTCCGGCCCGCCGGCCAGGCGACCGCCGGTGAGAGCCAGCACGAAGGAGCGCACCAGGTTGCTGATGGTGAAGCCGATATGGGCGAACAGCGCCTGGTCGAAGGCCGCGAGGCCCCGCTCGGCGTCCTCGTCCGCCGCCGCCAGCATCTCCTTCAGCACGTAGGGATGGCAGCGGATGGCGCCCTGGCCGAAGATGATCATGCTCCGGGTCAGGATATTCGCGCCCTCCACGGTGATGGCCACCGGCAGGGTCTGGTAGGTCGTCGCCAGGTAATTGGACGGCCCGAGGCAGACGGCCTTGCCGCCGTGGATGTCCATGGCGTCGTTGATGACCTCCCGCATGCCCTCGGTGTTGTTGTACTTCAGGATGGCCGACAGCACCGACGGCTTTTCGCCCAGGCCCAGGGCCGTGGCCGTAAGCACCCGGGCCGCGTCCATACGGTAGGTGCGGCCGCCGATCCGGGCCAGCGGCTCCTCGATGCCTTCGAACCGGCCGATGGGAATCCGGAACTGCCGGCGAATGCGGCTGTACCCGCCGGAGGTCAGCGCAGCGACCTTGCCGCCGGAGACGCCCAGGGCCGGCAGGGAGATGGCGCGGCCGACAGAGAGGCAGTCCATGAGCATTTTCCAGCCACGGCCCACCTGTTCCTGGCCGCCGATGATCCACTCCATGGGAATGAACACGTCCTTC
Organism: Gammaproteobacteria bacterium; assembly: GCA_037383845.1. Classification (GTDB taxonomy): domain Bacteria; phylum Pseudomonadota; class Gammaproteobacteria; order Steroidobacterales; family XN24; genus JARRON01. Next base: position 7,609 of record JARRON010000025.1, on the reverse strand, counting down.
CCGTAGGTCGTGCCGTTGAGGAAAGCAGCGGGGGGGCGGTGCCGCTCGCCGGTCTCGACGCCCGGCGTGTCGGTGGGGATGAGGGCGCAGGTAATGCCGAGTTCCTTTCGGTCTCCCAGCAGGCCGTCCGGGTCACGGGCCTTGAAGGCCAGCCCCAGCAGGGTCGCGGCCGGCGCCAGGGTGATGTAGCGCTTGGACCAGCTTGTCCGGAATCCGAGCACCTCTCGGCCCTTGTATTCGCCCTTGCAGACGATGCCCTCGTCCGGCATGGAACCGGCGTCGGAGCCCGCGTAGGGACCCGTGAGGGCGAACGCAGGCACTTCCTCACCCCGCGCCAGGCGCGGCAGGTAATGGTCCTTCTGCGCCTGCGTCCCGTAGTGCATGAGCAGCTCGCCGGGGCCAAGGGAGTTGGGCACCATGACGGTGACGGCGCCCGCCGAGCTTCGGCTGGCAACCTTCATGACGACTTCCGACTGGGCCCGGGGAGAGAACTCAAGGCCCCCGTAGGTCTTGGGGATGATCATGCCGAAGAAGCGTTCCTTCTTCATGAACTCCCAAACCTCCGGCGGCAGGTCGTTCAGCTCCTCGTTGATCTTCCAGTCATCCAGCAGGCGGCACAGTTCCTCGACGGGGCCGTCGAGGAAGGCCTGCTCCTCGTCCGTCAGTTCCGCCGCCGGCGTGCGCAGCAGCTTGTTCCAGGCCGGCCGCCCGGTGAACAGCTCCGCGTCCCACCAGACGGTGCCGGCATCGATGGCCTCCTTCTCCGTGGCGGACATGGGCGGCAGTACCGAGCGGAACCACGTCATGAGGGGCCGGCTGAGCAGCCCCATTCGGAGAGACGGCACGTTCAGCACGACCGCGCCGGCCGCGAACAGGATCCAGGGCCAGAAGGCGAAGCCCGCGCCGGCCAGCTGGATGACGAGGATCAGGACCGCGACAGCACCCGTCCAGACCGCCAGCGAGCTGCGGCGGAAGGCCAGGGTTCCGATCACGGCGAGGGTAAAGAGTGTCGCAACGAGCCCGAACATGGGGGCACCTCCGTTGGCGCTTTCAGTTGCTGCGGCGGCCTGTTTGCCGCACTGCGTCATACGCTTATACCGCAGCGCGTCGGCATGCCTCAAGGGACGAAAACCTTTACACTTCCGGCCTGATTGTGCGCCGCAAAAACCGGGAGCTCCTGTCCCGTTGTGCACCGCGGCGAACATGAGCCGCGGTCTCTGTCGCGGAACGATCCGCCCTGTTGCGTCGCAAGACCCGGATCAGGCCGAAGGGCCGTCCCGGAGCTGAAATCGCATGGAAAGGTCCACGGCGCGCACGTGCTTGGTCACTGCGCCGACGGAAACGAAGTCCACGCCGGTCTCGGCAATGGCGCGGAGTGCGGCCAGGTCCACGTTCCCGGAGGCCTCGAGCTTTGCGCGGGCCTCGCCCCTGCGCCGATTCAGTTCCACCGCGGCGGTCAGGTCCTTCCCCGCGAAGTTATCCAGCATGACGATGTCCGCGCCCCCGTCCAGGGCCTGGATCAGCTCGTCCAGCGATTCCACCTCGATCTCCACGACCAGCCCCGGGTGCCGGCGCCGCGCTTCGGCCAGGGCAGCGCCGATGCCGCCGGCGGCCATGACGTGGTTCTCCTTGATGAGGATGGCGTCGAAGAGGCCCCGGCGGTGGTTGGTCACGCCGCCGCAGGCGGCCGCGTATTTCTGAGCATCGCGGAGACCGGGCACGGTCTTGCGCGTATCGAGCACGCGGCAGCCGGTGCCCGCGACCGCCTCCGCGAAAGCCCTGGCGGAGGTGGCCGTCCCGGAAAGCAGCTGCAGGAAGTTGAGCGCGGTGCGCTCGCCGGACAGCAGGGGCCGGGCCGGGCCGGCCAGCCGGCACACCACCTGGTCCGGCTCAATCCTGTCGCCGTCCGCAGCGGCCCAGTGAGTCCGGATGGCTCCGTCCAGCTGTCGGAACACGGCGTCGAACCATGCCTGCCCGCAGAGCACCGCGGACTCCCGGCTGACTACCGTCGCCGCCGCAAGCGTGTCCTCGGGCACAAGTTCCGCCGTCACGTCCCCGCTGCCGATATCTTCCGCGAGAGCTCGGGCGACGACGGCGCTGATGCCGTCCGGGAGTGAGGGCTTGGCCATGGGGAATCCGACGCAGGAAAGGGGACGAAAAGGCGCATCTTATAACGGCCGCGGACGTCCCGGGGATGGGGTCATGTTTCCGGTCTCTGCTATACTCTGCCGTATTCGTAGCGGGCAATCGCCCGTAATTTCAAATAGATACGCATTGACTAGGAGTTTGCCATGGCGCACACCCTGCCAGATCTTCCTTATCCCAAGGATGGCCTCGAGCCCCACATCTCCGCCGAGACCCTGGAATACCATTACGGCAAGCACCACAAGACCTACGTGGACAAGCTCAATTGTCTGATCGAGGGTGGGGAGTTCGCCGACGCTTCCCTGGAAGACATCATCAGGAAGAGCTCCGGTGGCGTGTTCAACAACGCCGCCCAGGTCTGGAACCACACTTTCTACTGGCACTGCCTGTCACCCAGCGGCGGCGGCCAGCCCTCCGGCGACCTGGCCCAGGCCATCGACAAGGCGTTCGGCTCGTTCGACGCGTTCAAGACCAGCTTTACCGACAAGGCCACCACGCTGTTCGGTTCCGGCTGGGCCTGGCTCGTCAAGAAGCCTGACGGCAGCCTGGAAATCGTCCAGACCAGCAACGCCGATACTCCCCTCCGGAGCGCTGACACGCCGCTTATGACCTGCGACGTGTGGGAGCACGCTTACTACATCGACTACCGCAACGCCCGTCCCAAGTACCTGGAAGCCTTCTGGAATCTGGTGAACTGGGACTTTGTTGCCAAGAATTTCGCCGGCTGACCTTGGCCGCGAGCCCGGAGCAGGGCGTCGGAGTCCCGTCGCCCTGCATCGACATTTGCCGGATCCGCCGCGACGGTCTCTGCGAGGGGTGCCTGCGCAGCCGGGATGAGATCGCCGCCTGGCCGGGGCTCGACGGGCCATCCCGCCGGGCGCTGCTTACGGAACTCAATCGCCGCCGCAGCAGTCTGCAAAGGAGTCGGGCGTGACGTGGATGCGGGCGCTGCTTGTCGTGGTGACTGCCCTGGCCTGCAGCGGCTGCTGGGCGGTGGCCGTGGGCGGTGCTGCGGCTGCCGGATACTACATCGGCAAGGACGACCGGTCCCCGGAAGTCATCGCCCAGGACGCCAGGATTACGAGTTCGGTCAAGACCCGCCTGGTGGGCGACAAATACGTGGATGCCCTCCAGGTGAACGTGGATACCTACGAAGGCGTGGTAACCCTCAGGGGGCAGGTGACCAACAGGACCGCCCGCGACCAGGCGGCGCGGCTTGCGGGGGCCGTGTCCGGAGTAAAATCGGTGGACAACCGGATCGAGGTCGTCCCGCCAGAAAAGACCCAGGAGAGTGAGTGAAAACTATGGAAGTGAACGAGCGCATCAAGAAGCAGCTTTCGGATAATCCGGTGCTGCTGTACATGAAGGGCAGCCCCGATTTTCCCCAGTGCGGCTTCTCGGCCCAGACGGTCGCAGCCCTGCGGGCGCTGGGAACGGATTTCACCCACGTGAACATCTTCGAGGACCCGGAGCTGCGCGAGGCCCTGAAGAGCTATTCCAACTGGCCGACCTATCCCCAGCTCTACGTCAACGGCGAGCTGATCGGTGGTTGCGACATCGTGCTGGAGATGTACCACTCCGGCGAGCTGAAGAAGCTGCTGGAAGGCTCCGTCGCCGCCACCTGACGGCCGGTATCACGCTTCTTCACGGAGCCGGCGGCGCTCTCAGCCCGCCGGCTCCGTCCGTTTCAGGGACTGTTCGTACGTGTCCCGGAAGCGGTTGACAATGCCGCAGAAGACCTCCGCGGTGAGCCGGGCGTCGTAGCTGGCGGAATGGGCGGCGGACGGATCCCATTCCAGCCCGGCGGCATCGGCTATCCGGGCCAGTACCGTCTGGCCGTAGGCGACCCCGCCCAGGGTCGCCGTGTCGAAGCTCGAGAAAGGGTGGAAGGGATTGCGCTTGATGCCGCTTCGTTCCACGGCGGCGTTCACGAAGCTGAGATCGAAGAAGGCGTTGTGGCCCACCAGTATGGCGCGGCTGCAGTCGTTCTCGCGGACGGCCCGGCGCACCTCCCGGAAGATGCGCTGCAGGGCATCCCGCTCCGGCAGCGCCGGACGCAGGGGATGATGGGGATCGATGCCGTTCACCTCCAGGGCGGCGGCCTCGATGTTGGCACCCTCGAACGGCTGGACGTGATAGCGGTAGCTTTCCCCCGTGGCGACCGTGCCGTCGTCGCGCATCTCGATGAGCACCGCCGCAATCTCCAGCAGGGCGTCAGTCGCCGGGTTGAAACCGCCGGTCTCCACGTCCACGACCACCGGCAGGAAACCCCGGAAACGCTGGCACATCAGGCGGACCGCCTGCTCGCCGTCGTCCCGCCCGAGTATGTCGCTCACCGGCCGGCTCCGCCGAGGCGCCAGGCGATGGTGTCCCCGGCGCGCAGCGGCACCAGGACATCGTCGCCCGCCGGATAGCTTTCGGGTGGGGTCCAGGGTTCCCTGACCAGCTCTATGGAGTCCTCGTTCAGGGGAAGTCCGTAGAAGCGCGCGCCGTGTTCGCTGGCGAATGCCTCCAGGTATTCCAGGCGGCCCGCCGCCTCGAACGCCTCCGCGTAGAGCTCGATGCCCGCGTGAGCCGAATAGATTCCCGCGCAGCCGCAGTCGGACTCCTTTCGCTTCCTGCCGTGGGGCGCGCTGTCGGTTCCGAGGAAGAACCGCGGGCTGCCGCCGGTGGCCGCCTCGAGGACCGCCTCCCGGTGGCGCTCCGCCTTGAGTACGGGCAGGCAGTAGCGATGGGGACGCAGACCGCCCTCGAAAAGGGCGTTGCGGTTCATCAGGATGTGCTGGGGCGTGACCGTCGCCGCTATCCCTTCCCGGGCCTGGCGAACGAAGTCCACCCCGTCCGCCGTGGTGACGTGTTCCAGCACGACTTTGAGCCGCGGGAAGCGCTCCGTCACCGGCGCCAGCACGGCGTCGATGAAGGCCCGCTCCCGGTCGAAGACATCCACCTCCGGCCGCGTCACCTCGCCGTGAACCTGCAGGACCAGTCCGACTTCCTGCATGGCTTCCAGGGCCTCGTCGCAGTGGCGGATGTCCGTGACACCGGAGTCGGAGTTGGTGGTGGCACCGGCGGGATAGAGCTTGGCGCCCACCACGACACCGCTCTCCTTTGCCCGGTGGATCTCGGCGGCAGGGGTGTTGTCCGTGAGGTACAGGGTCATCAGCGGTTCGAAGTCCTGGCCGGGCGCCAGGGCGGCCAGGATGCGGTTGCGATAGGCCAGTGCCGCCTCGGTCGTGGTCACCGGCGGCACCAGGTTCGGCATGATCACGGCGCGGCGGAAGCGGGCAGCGGTGTGGGGCAGAACGGCAGCAAGGACGTCCCGGTCACGAAGGTGAAGATGCCAGTCGTCGGGCCGGCGGATCTCCATCAGTTGTCCTTGTCTTCGCCGCCCGAGGCCCCGAGCAGCTGGTGATCCAGGAGCATGGACACGGTAAGCCGGACCCCGAAACCGGTCTGCAGGGTGGGGGCCAGCCCCAGGCCGCCCTTGCGATGAGCGCCTGCCAGGTCCAGGTGGAGCCAGCGGACGTCCTCCGGGACAAAGCGTCGAAGGAAGCGGGCGGCGACGATGTGGTCGCCCTCGTTTTCGATGGGGCACTGGAGGACGTCAGCCACACTGCTCTCGATGGCCTCGTCGAAGTCCTCGTCCATGGGGAAGGGCCAGACCCGCTCCCCCGACGTCCTGCCCGCGGCCATGGCGACCCGGGCCAGCCGCTCGCTGGTAGTGAACGCGCCGCTGTAACGGTCGGTGAGGGCATGGACGCATGCCCCGGTGAGCGTTGCGTAATCGATGATGAGGCCAGGCTTTTCCCGGCCGGCCAGGACCAGGGTGTCTGCCAGGGCCATCCTGCCCTCGGCGTCGGTGTGGATGATCTCGATCGTCGTGCCGTTGGCCGCGGTGACCACGTCGCGGGACTTGTAGGCGTCGGGACCGATGCGGTTCTCGGTGATGGCCAGCCAGCAGTCCACCGGCTCGGGGAACTCCAGCCGGCTCAGCGCCACGAGGGTGCCCAGGGCCACCGCGCTCCCGGCCATGTCCTCCTGCATGTCCAGCATGCTGCGGAAGGGCTTGAGATTGGTGCCCCCGGTATCGAACACGATGCCCTTGCCCACCAGGGCCATGGCGGGCCGGGCGTCAGCCTCGCCGGGACGGTAACGGAGCCTGGCGATCCCGGCGTCCCGCCGCGGGTTGCTGCGGGCCACCGCGAGAAACGCGCCGGCCCCTTCCTCGGCAAGCGCCGCCTCGTCCAGGAACGTCAGGTCCCAGCCCTCGCGGGTGGCAAGCTCTTCCAGGACGCCCCGGTAACCGGCTGCGTCCAGCCGGTTCGGCGGCAGAGCCGCCAGCCAGCGCGCCAGGTGGTTGCCCTCAGCCTCGGCGCGGACCCGTTCCAGCTGGGCGTCGGGGACGTCGTCCAGCACGGTGATGCCCTGCAGTCGATGGGTCCGCGGCGACGGCGAGCTCTTGAACCGGGGCATCGGCGCGTGGGCGGCCAGCAGGGCACCCGCAAGCATCTCGATCCAGGCGCTGCGCTGGTCATCCGGCGCGCCCAGGGTCATCAGGCCCACCCGTGCCGGCCGCCCGGCCAGGGCCTCGGCAGCCAGTTTCCGGCAAAGGCTCGCCCGGGCGAAGGTCGGGCCTGAGGGGTCACAGAACCCCACGGTGACCGGGCAGGGATCGGAAAGATGGAGCGTGAGGCTTCCGCCGGCCCGGGGCATTCCCCGGCGCCTGGCTGCCGCCGAGAGCCGTTCTCCGCCGGGCGCTTCGGCCCAGAGCCTGCGGGTGAGGCGCTCCGGCGCCAGGACGACGATGTGATCCAGCTGGGGCAGCGATTTCGGGTCGCGCCGCCGGGAAACGCGGGGAAGAGCGCCCTCGGGCAGAAGGCTGGGCATGGGGGACGTTCCTTGACCTGTTCTGGGTGAGCCCGGAAGATAGCCGGACTAAAACAACAAGCGTACTGACACGCCGGCGCGCCGGAAAACCTGTTGCGCGGCGGAATGTTAGCAGCAAGCCCGGGATGAATCATCCGAGCGACCGAGGAGAGAGGTCGCTCCCAGCACGACGGGAGCGGTTAACTACAGATGGCGCGCGACAGCGACTTCCAGGACGCGGATCCCCAGGAAACCCGCGAGTGGCTGGAGTCTATTGACTCCGTCCTGCGGGTCTATGGCGGGGAAAGAGCCCACTTCCTGATTGAGCAGATGATCGACCACGTGCGTCGGTCGGGCCACTATCTGCCCTTCAGCCCCAACACCGCTTATCTCAACACCATCGCCCCCGGCCGGGAGCCCCGTTACCCGGGGGACCGGGCGCTGGAGCGCCGTCTGGAAGCGTGGCTTCGCTGGAACGCCATGGCCATGGTGGTGCTGGCGAACCGGAAGAGCTCCGAGTACGGCGGGCACATCGCGAGCTACGCGTCCTCGGCCACGCTATACGAGGTGGGCTTTAATCATTTCTGGCGCGGCGCCA
>JARRON010000024.1:0-30526 GCA_037383845.1 Gammaproteobacteria bacterium | reverse complement strand
GGCGCGCATGATACGGGGGAATACGGCATAGCCGTAGGCTTCCTCGAAATACCGCTGGGTCTGCGGCCGGGCTTCCCTGAAAGCCGCGACGGTGGCCTCCGCATCCGGCGGGAGGTCCGGCCCGCGGACGACCACGGGCACTGACGTGCACCCCGTCACCCCGAGCAGGATGCCTGCGGCAGCGAGTGTCATTGCTGCACGCCTCATCGCTTGCACTCCAGGTGCAGCGTCACCCAGTTCGATCCGCCGTGGACGCTGCCGAGGAAGGTCGCGGACCCGAAGATACCTGAGCGATGGACGATGGTGGTGCCGGCGTAGCAGTCGCGGACAGATGCTGCCCGGAAGAAGTTTTTCAGGGGAAAATCCACGGTCAGCTCCAGGTACGTGAGCAGGTGGCTGGTGCGTTCGCCGTCCTTTTCCTGCTTGATTTCTTCGAGGATGGGAATCTGGTCCGCATAGGATAGCCCGTAGCCGAAGCCGAACCGAAAGGACTCCTGGTCCGACCAGGGCAGGTAGCCTTTGCCCACGGCCATGATGTACGCGGCGTAGCTGAAGAAGTTGTCCTGCAGGCCGTCCTCGAAGTGACGGAAAATCGCGCCCTTGGCGTAGATGTCCACCCTGGGCCCGGGGCGCACGATTCGTCCGACGGTGAAGCCCGCGATAGGGGTGTCCGCGTCCTTGCTCCGGCGAATGTCGCCGACGCTGATTTCGCCCACGATATTGCCTTCGGCTGCATAGCCGCCGTTGACACGCCAGCTCCACAGCCCGCTTCCGTCGCGGCTGCCGGAGGATCCGCCGCCCGGGCCGGGTGTCCTGAAGAGATAGTTGGCGCCGACGAAAACCGTATCGATCCGGGTCGTATCCGTGATCGGGCTGTCGCCGATTTCGTCGTCCAGCCAGGTCTGCCCCGCGTTGGCGAAGAACTGGATGTTCTCGGTCAGCGGGTAGGATGCATTCACGCCCCAGCCGATGTTGTAAGCATCGCCGGGCCGATAGGCAGCGAAGCCGGACGCTTCGGATTCGCCGGGCGTCACGCCGAAGTAATACCGGGTCAGGGCGGAGCTTTGCCACTCCCAGGAGGCCCACGGGGTGATAGACCACCGGCCAAGGTCGAAGGGAAACCGGTAGTTCAGCTCGGCGGTCTGTCCGTCGTGCCGGCCCAGGGTGTCGGCAAGCCACTTCCCGTTGAGCTCGCCCCATCCACCCCGCCACGTGGCGCTGATCCCGGCATCCAGGGTCCGTTGTCTCTCCAGGAGCCCGTCGATGTTCTCGTCCGCGGGCTCGAACCAGGTCAGCCGGTAGCGGCCCAGCAGGTCCAGGGCCAGCGATTCCGAGTCCAGCAGGTGGATGCCGGCGGTGGTGCCGTGGGCGAACAGTCGCTTGCCCTCGTAAAGGTACAGCGGCACGACGTCGGCCTTGTGCCGGTTCCCGTCGGAAATGTACAGGCGCCGGTCGATCAGCTCTCCGCCGCCAAGGCCGAAAGTCCCTGCCGGGACCTCCTCGAAGGGGGTACGCAGAATCTCCTGGGCAGGCGAGGCTCCCGGGACCGCCAGCCCAAGCGCCAGCAGTGCCGCTGCCGCTGCAGGCCCGGTGCGGGGCGTCAGCTGAAGTCCAGGTGCTTGCGGAAGAACTCGAGGACTTTCCACTTCAGGTACGGGAGATAGAGAAGGGAGCTGACGTGTCCCGAGGTCAGCACCAGCGCCTCGGGTTCGCCCAGGGCCTGGCGCAGCTGGAGCTGGGACAGGTAGGGCACGGAATCGTCGTAACGGGCGATGATCATCAGGGCATCACGGGCGTCGATGTAGCCGGCCAGTTCCAGGGGGTCGCTGGCGATGGCCGAGCGCAGGTAGTCCTCCATCTGTTCATCGGACCAGCCGCGCTCGTCCCGGAACTTGTCCACGTTCTTGGCGATCCTGCGTTCTTCCGACGCCACCAGGAGCCGGGGAAGATCGGCGCCGGCCAGGGCCGGCACCACCGCCTTCACCCTCGGATCCGCCGCCGCGAGGAAGAGGGCGTTGAAGCCGCCCAGGCTCGCGCCGAAGACGCCGATACGGTCAGCGTCGATTTCGTCCAGGCCGCTCATCCAGTCCAGGGCCTGCCGGTGCCGGGCGACCGCGCGGCGGATCGCGGCCTCCGGGTCGCTCAGGTCTGCCAGCAGATTGTCCTTCTGCCGCGTGTAGACGATCACCGAGGGCAGTCCGTGGCTTGCGAAATAGCCGGCGAACTGGCGGGCCACGCGGTTCTTTCCGGCCAGGATGGGCAGGACCAGCGCTGCCGGGCGCGGTCCCTCCCCGGCCACCCGGTAGTACTCGAGCACGAGAGGGTCGGAGGCGTCATCACCCGTCGAGTCCTCCGGCATGAGCCTGACCTTCTCGACGGTATAGTGCCGCTTCTCCCCGATCACTTCCCGGGTGTTCTCCCCGACCAGGGGCCGGTAAGCGAACCGTGTCTCCAGCTCCGCCGTCCGGGCCGCCGGCCCCGGATAGGCCGCCGAAAGCGGACGGGTGCTGAAGCAGCCTGCGGATCCCAGGCAGAGAAGCAGCGTGACGGCGGCTGCGCCGAGACGCCGCTGCCGGGTCGCCGGCGGCCTGTATGCCGGCAGGGAAGCGCGTTCCCGATTCATGAGGAAGACACTACGGCCCGGACGACGGCGCACCTGAAACCCGACCAGGCCCGGCAACCGGCGCTGACAGCGGCCATCAGCCCCACAGGCTCTCGAGGGTGTGCGGAGAACCCTCGAAGCACCAGAAAGCCCCGTCGACGTACCGGTAGCCCCGGTCCAGAGCGGCGATGTCCTGCATGTCGCGCTCATCCAGGCGCAGCCCCGCGGCAGCGAAGTTCTCTTTTAGCCGGACCGGGCTGGAGGACTTCGGAATCACGCTCGTGCCCCGGGCCAGGGCCCATGCGACGAGTACCTGGGCGGGCGTCGCGCTGTGCCGCCTGGCCACGGACCGTATGACCGTGTCCTCCAGCAGCACGGGCTCGTCCTCATGCTGCAGCCGCTCGGGCCGGTCTTTGGAACCCAGCGGCGAGTAAGCCGTTACGCCGATCCCCCGGGACCGGCAGTAATCCACGAGCTCCGCCTGGGCCAGGTACGGATGAAGCTCCACCTGGAGGACGGCAGGTGAGACCCGGGCCTGGTCTCCCAGGTCTTCCAGGCGCCGGCGGCTGAAGTTCGAGACTCCGATACACCGGACCATGCCCTTGCCGACGGCATCCTCCATGCCCGCCCAGGTATCCGCCAGGGGTGCTTCCGCCGGATCGAGGAAATCGCGCGGTTCCGCGGGGAAGCTGACGCCGGGGCGCTGGGGCAGGGGCCAGTGGACGAGGAACAGGTCGAGATAGTCCAGCTTCAGATCGTTGAGGGTCCGCCCGAGGGCCGGCAGCACGTTGTCCCGGCCGTGGCAGTCGTTCCAGAGCTTCGACGTGATCCACAGCTCCTCCCGACGCACCTCGCCGGCTGCGATGGCCGCCGACAGGGCGAGACCCACTTCCTTTTCGTTTCCATAGACGGGCGCGCAGTCGAAATGGCGGTAGCCGATCCGGACAGCTTCCCGGACGGCCTCTCCGACCACTCCGGGGTCGGCTTTCCAGGTGCCCAGGCCGAGAGCCGGCATCCTGTAGCCTCCGGACAACTCCAGTGTCTGCATAGCCTCAACGCCTCCTGGACAAGACCGAGCCGCCGGTCGGCCCGGCGGGGCGGACGATCATTATAAAACCCCGGCGCTAGCCGATGCCGGTGGCCAGAAGCCTCTCCTCCTGCTGCTGTTCCGGGAGACGGGCGCAGTGCCGGGAGATGTTGTTCAGCAGCAGGAGAAGGTAAGGCAGGTGAAGGCCGAACACGAGCTTGCCCGTGGTCAGGAGCGCCACCGAGATGGCCCGCTCCGGATCTGCCCAGACGAAGTTGTTGGTGAAGCCGAGATGTCCGAAGGCTCTTCGGGTGTCCGGGCCATAGAGGCCCCAGGGCGAGTCTCCGAGCATCATCCCGGCGGAGTAGCGCAGCGGCACCAGTAGGGAGCGGTCGAACTCCGGCTTGCCCACTTCGGCGACGGCGCGGCGGACCGTCAGCGGCTCCAGGATGCGTTTGCCGTCCAGTTCGCCACCGTCCAGGAGGCACTGGAAGAAACCCGACGCGTCGTCGGCGGTCGCCACGCCGTTGCCGGCCGGGATCACCGCCCGGTAGAAACGCGGGTCGTTGGAGATTGTCACGGCGTTTTCAAGGCTCGTGCCGATGGCCCGCTTCAGGTACAGGTCGATGGGCGCGCTGATGTGGGCGCCGGTGACGTAGTGACGGGCGACCTTGTCCAGCTTCCGGCCGCGGGCGCCGAAGTCGAGGGACTTCAGCCCCATGGGTGCGGAAAAATTCTCCCGGAAGAACGTCCGGAACCGCTGGCCGCTGACCCGCTCCACCAGGTCCGCGATGATGAAACCGGCGGTGAGGGCGTGATAGGCGTGATGATGGCCCGGCTTGTCCGGTTCGGCGGCGTAAAGTCTGCGCAGCAGCTCCTTTTGGTCCAGCAGCAGCTCGGCGATGTCGGCGTCCCCGGCGCGGATGGTGGGGATGCCCGCCTTGTGGCAGAGCAGCTGGTATATGGTGATATGGCGCTTGCCGGACTGGGCGAATTCCGGGATGTAATGGCTCACCGGGTCCAGCAGGCTGAGCGCCTTGCGTTCCGACAGCAGGTGGACGGGCATGGCCGCAATGGCCTTGCTGGAGGAGTAAAGACACACCGGCGTATCCGGCGTCATGGGCACGGCCGGTTCGTCCGTGTCGCCGGGACCGTTCCCCCGGGCGTGACCGATGGCCCGCTTCAGCACGATTTTGCCGTGGCGTCGTATCACCAGGGAGATGCCGGGATGCATGCCGGTGGCGTAGATGTTCTCCACGCACTTCCAGATGGCGTCGACGCCGGCGCGGGTCATGGCCACGGATTCGGGGTCCGTTTCCTCCGCGTAAGCGCCGCTGGTCACATCGGCCAGGTCGCGGGGGACGTCCGCCGATTCCAGCAGCAGTCCGCGCACCGGCCGGGGAATGTGGCGGGCCAGGGTGAGCATGCGGGGCTCCTGTAAGGCCTGGATGGGCGCCGAAGCTTATCGCAATTGTACCGGTACGCGCCGGCACTGCGTCCCCGCCGAGACAGGACGGCTCAGGAAGCCTAGACTGTGGGAACGCCCTCGCGGCCCGGCTGTCCCACTGCATATCATGTCCCTGCGAAATATCACCATCACCATCGTCGTCATCGCGGTTCTCGCCGGTGCGGCATTTTTCTTTTATTCACGCCCCGCCGGCCAGAAGGCCGAGACCCCCCTGGAGCCGGCCACCGTGCCGCCGGTTCCCGAGGTCGCCGCGCCCGGGCCGGAGCCGGAACCGGTGTTTACCGAGGCCGAGGTTGCCGAGCCCCCCGCGCCGCTGCCGGCACTGGAGTCCAGCGACGCGGAAGCCCGGGAAGCTGTCACGCGGCTGGCCGGACGGGACTTCGTGGAGCGTTTCCTTGTTCCGGATTCCGTGGTGCGCAAGGTGGTCGCTACAGTGGACAACGTCCCGCGTCAGAAACTGGACATGCGCATCCGGGCCGTGCCGGCCCTGGGCGGGCGTTTTCTGGTCGCCGGCACGGAGGACGACATCGTTCTTCACCCGGACAATTTCGATCGTTACACGCCCTTCGTGTCGCTGGTCGCCGGCATCGATCCGGCCCGGGTGGCTGATGTCTACGTGCGGTTCTATCCCCTGCTTCAGCAGGCCTACCAGGAGCTCGGTTATCCGGACCAGCAGTTCCACAACCGGCTTCTCGAGGTGATCGACCATCTCCTGGCCACACCGGAGGTGCCTACGCCTATCCGCCTCGTCCGGCCCCACGTCCTCTACCATTACGCCGATCCGGATCTGGAGTCCCGCTCGGCCGGCCAGAAGGCGCTGATCCGCATGGGGCCGGCCAACGTTGCTGCCATCAAGGATGCCCTGAGGGCGTTCAGGGTGGAGCTCCGTTCCCGCACCGAGCCCGGCGCCGGCACATAGTCCCGCGGGCTTCACTGGCGCTCGGGGCTGTTGAGTGCTGGCGCCGGCCGCAGTAGTCTCCTTGGCGAAAGGGCCGCCGGCAGAAGCGGTGCCTTCGACCGGGACGATGCGCCTGCTGTCAGCATGCCGTCTCCGTCCGGGTCCCGAGAAAGACACTCGAAACCGTCCCTGGAGGAGGGGAGCATGAGCATGAGAATCGCCAAGGCTGCGGTATCCACCGCGGCACTGATACTGATTGCCGGCACGGCGCAAGGTGCGCACCACGAGAAGGCCATGAAGGCCACCGCGGATATCGCCGGCTGCACGAACGCGGATATCAGCGGCACGGCCACGCTGGTGGAGGAGACCACCCCGGAGGGCATCAAGGAAGTGACCGTCGAAATGAAGGTGACCGGGCTGACCGACGGCAAGCACGCTGTCCACATCCACGAGTTCGGCAAGTGCGAGCCCTGCGGCGCGGCCGGCGGCCACCACGATCCGGGTCCGTTTGGCGAGTCCCGCCCGGACAGCGCGACGGACGACAGTCCCGCCCGGGACATCAACCACCCCTACCACATGGGTGATTTGATCAACATCGAGGTCAAGGACGGTGTGGGTTACATGAAGCACACCACCAACCGGGTAACCCTGTCCCCCGGTCGCCTGACCATCCTCGACGAAGACGGCAGCGCCTTCATCATTCACACCAACATGGACACCTACTGCGACGAGGAGTCCGACCTGAAGAAGGGCTGCGCCGGCGGTGCCCGGGATGCCTGCGGCATCATCCGCGCCGCCAACTAGCGGCCCGACGCTCCGGCGCCCCTGCGGCGCCTGCGACAAGAAGGGGCCTCCGGGCCCCTTCTTACTGTGCGCCGACGGCTTCCCCGGCAGTGAAGGAGGCTGATATCAACGACCGGCCGCCCGCCTTCGAGCTGACCGGCGTTTCCGTGACCGTCGGACCGGCCCGGGCGCTGTGGCCGGTGGACCTGCGTATCCCCACCGGCGAGACCACGGTGCTGCTCGGGGAGAGCGGCTCCGGCAAGTCAACCCTGCTGCGGCTTATGGTGGGGCTCGTATCGCCGGACGAAGGAACGGTGGCTTTCGAGGGCCATCCTCTCACTCCCGCGAGCCTGCGCCAGGCCCGCAGGCGGATGGGATACGTCATCCAGGAGGGGGGACTGTTTCCGCACATGACGGTCCGGGCCAACGTTACGGTCATGGCCAGCCATCTCCGCTGGGCTGCGGACCGGATCCTGGCACGACTGGAGGCCCTGGCTGGCCTGGCCGGCCTGGAAGCGGGCCTCCTGGACAGGTATCCGGGGGAGTTATCCGGCGGACAGCGCCAGAGAGTCAGCCTGATGCGGGCGCTCATGCTGGATCCCCGGGTGCTGCTGCTGGACGAGCCCCTGGGCGCGCTGGACCCGGTGATCCGGCGCCGCTTGCAGCGGGAGCTGAAGGGCATCTTTCAGTCCCTGGGCAAGACCGTGGTCATGGTGACCCACGACGTTGCCGAAGCCGCGTTTTTCGCCGACCGCGTGGTGCTGATGCGAAACGGGCGGATCCTGCAGCAGGGCCGCCTGGCGGAACTTGCCGCCCGCCCCGCCGACGCTTACGTCAGCGAGTTCATCAACGCCCAGAGAGCGCCCCTGGAAGAACTGGAGGCTGCCCTCCGGTGAGACGCGCGAGCCTGTTGCCCGGTATCGCCCTTGCCTGGCTCGCCGCAGCTGCGCCGCCGGCGTACGGGCAGGGCGGATCCGAGGTGCCCGTCGTGGTGGGGTCCAAGAGCTTCACCGAGTCGGTCATCCTGGGGGAGATGCTTCGGCAGGCCGCCGATGCCGCCGGGGCCCGGGCCGAACATCGGTCCCAGATGGGCGGCACGCGAATCCTCTGGAACGGGCTGATTGCCGGCGAGATCGACGCCTATCCGGAGTACACCGGCACCTTGCTCCAGGAAATCCTGGCGGGGACGCCCGTGGCCGAAGCCGACGGCCTTGAGGGCGTGCTGGCCCGGCGGGGGATTCGGATGACGCGGCCGTTGGGCTTCGAGAACAGTTACGCCCTGGGAATGCGGGCGGACCACGCCCGCAGCCTGGGTATCACCCGGATCTCGGACCTGCGGGCCCATCCGACGCTGTCCATGGGCTTCAGCAACGAGTTCCTGGACCGGGGCGACGGCTGGCGGGGACTGAAGGCAGCCTACGGCCTTCCCCAGGCCAACGTTCGGGGCCTGGATCATGATCTGGCCTATCGCGGCGTAGCCAGCGGCGCCCTGGACGTCATCGATCTCTACACCACGGACGCCGAGATCGTCTTCCACGACCTGGTGGCCCTGGAGGACGATGCCGGTTACTTCCCCGGCTACCAGGCCGTGATCCTTTACCGGGCCGATCTCGCGGAGCGGGCGCCGGCCGTGGTCGCCGCGTTCCGCCGGCTGACCGGCACCCTGGACGCCACCACCATGAGCCGGCTCAACGGCCAGGTGAAGATCGAGGGCGCGAGCGAATCGGCGGCGGCGGCAGGCTTCCTGTCACGCACCCTCGGTGGCCGGTTCGAGGGCGGGGAGCGGTCCTTCTGGCAGCGGCTGAAGATCCGCACCCTCGAGCACCTGGGGCTGGTCGGCATCTCCCTGTCCGCGGCCATTGTCTTTGCCGTGCCCCTTGGCGTGCTGGCTTTCCGGAAGCCTGCCCTGGGGCGCTGGATACTGGGGGGAGCAGGCATTCTCCAGACCGTACCCTCCCTGGCCCTGTTCGTCTTCATGATTCCGCTGCTGGGCATCGGCGCACCCCCCGCGGTGATGGCGCTTTTCCTCTACAGCCTGCTGCCCATTGTCCAGAACACCTACGCCGGACTGGCGGACGTGCCGGCGCCGATCCGCGAGTCCGCCATCGCCCTGGGCCTGCCTCCCGGCGCGCGCCTGAGAAAGATCGAGCTGCCCCTCGCGACCCGGTCCATCCTCGCCGGGATCAAGACCTCCGCGGTGATCAACGTGGGCACGGCCACCCTGGCCGCTCTCATCGGCGCCGGGGGATACGGTCAGCCTATCCTCACCGGAATACGACTCGCCGACACCGGGCTGATCCTGGAGGGCGCCGTGCCCGCCGCCGTGCTCGCCCTGGCCGTGCAGGCGGGTTTCGGGCTCGTGGAGAGAATGCTGCTTCCCCGGTCCCTCCGGAACGGCGCCCCGGCGGGGGCATAACGGCCCCGGCCGGCCCCTATAATGACGCCCATGCGAACCGGTCCCGGAGGCGTGGCGTGATCCCGACCCTGTTGCTGGTTGTTGTCGCCGCCCTGGCGCTGTGGGGCGTGCTGATCTTCAACCGGCTCGTCAAGGACCGCAACCAGGTGAAGGCGGCCTGGAGCGACATAGACGTGCAGCTGACGCGGCGCCATGACCTCGTTCCCCGCCTCGTGGACGCCGTGAAGGCCTATGCGGCCTACGAGCGGGCCACATTGGAAGCGGTCACGGAGCTGAGAGACCGCAGCGAGGCCGCCCGGAGGCTCCCGGAGAAGGCGCGACTGGAGGACGAGCTGCAGGCGGGCATCGACCGGCTGATCGCGGTGGCCGAGTCCTACCCGGATCTCAAGGCCGACCAGAACTTCCTGGCCCTGCAGAAGCAGCTCACCGAGGTGGAGGACCACCTCCAGTACGCGCGGCGTTTCTACAACGGCGCCGTCCGCATCTACAACACCCGGATCGAGACCTTCCCCCACATGTTCATCGCTCGTCCCTTCGGTTTCCGGCCGAGGGAGTTCTTTGCCGTTGACGACGCGGAGGTCCGCAATGCCCCGAGGATCGCCGTTGACTAGCCCCGGATCGATCGTGGCCGTCCGGATGGCGGCGGCAGTCCTGGGCTTGCTGCTGGCCTCCTGGGCCGGTGCCGCCGAGCGGATCCTCGACTACGCCAGCGACATCGTCGTGCACGCCGACGCCTCCGTGACGGTGACCGAGACCATCGCCGTCCAGGCCGAGGGGACGCTGATCCGTCGCGGCATCTACCGGGATTTCCCCACGACCTACAGAGACCGTCTCGGGAACCGCTACCGGGTCGGGTTCGAGGTCCTGTCGGTGCGACGGGACGGCGAGCCCGAGGCCTACCACATCGAGAAGAAGTCCAATGGCGTGCGGGTGTACATGGGCCGCCGGGACCGCACCGTCGAACCCGGTCGACACGTGTACGAGATTACCTACCGCACCGACCGGCAGCTGGGCTACTTCGACTCCCGCGACGAGCTTTACTGGAACGTCACCGGCACCGGCTGGGCATTTCCCATCGACCAGGCCTCTGCTTCCGTGACGCTGCCGGAGACGGTGCCCATGGGCCAGGTGAGCATCGAGGGTTATACCGGCCCGCAGGGCAGCACCGGCCGCAGCTACGCGGCGCAGGTGGATTCCGGCCAGGCGCATATTGCGACCACCCGGCCCCTGGGCCCCGGCGAGGGGCTCACCCTGGTGGTGAGCTGGCCCAAGGGGCACGTTTACGAGCCCACCGCGGGTGACCGGCTGCGGCAGACCCTCTACGACAACCGCGGTCTGGCGGTGGCAATCCTCGGGCTGGCGGCGGTCCTGGCTTACCTGCTGTTCGCGTGGCACCGGTACGGTCGCGATCCGGAGCCCGGCGTCATTTTCCCCCACTACGAGCCGCCGGCGGGCTACTCGCCGGCTTCTGCGCGGTTCATCCGGGAGATGGGCTACGACGACCGGGCCTTCGCCGCGGCGGTAATCAATCTCGCCGTCAAGGGATGGATCGAGATCCGGGAGGACGACGAGGAGTATGTGCTGACCCGGACGGGGCCGGGCGAGGACCGGGCGCCGGGAGAGCGGGAGCTCATGGACGCGCTGTTCGCCGACGGGGACGTGGTGGACGTGAAGCAGGACAACCACAAGCTCCTTGGCGCAGCCAAGTCGGCCCACAAGAAGGCCCTGGAGCGGGACTACGAGAAGGTCTATTTTTTTACCAATTCGCTGCTGCTCCTGCCTTCTCTTGCCGGCGCCGTCCTGATGTTTCTCGCCATCGCCGCCACGGGCAGCTTCCGGCCGCTTGTGCTGGTGCCCCTGGCGCTCATCGTGGTCGCACACGTGGTTTTCTATTTTCTCCTGAAGGCGCCGACCCGCCGGGGACGGGTGTTCATGGACAAGATCGAAGGCTTCCGCAGCTACCTGGAAGTCGCGGAAAAGCAGGACCTCAATCTCCGCAATCCGCCGGAGAAGACGCCGGAACTGTTCGAGCGCTACCTTCCCTTCGCCCTCGCGCTGGGGGTGGAGCAGGAGTGGGCCGAACAGTTCGCGGACGTTTTCGCGCGCCTGGATGCTGACCGGGGCACGGCCTGGCGTCCCGGGTGGTACCACGGCACCTCTTTCGGGTCCGGCCGCATGGCCCAGGTGGCGGCGGGCGTCGGGGCGGGCCTGACCACAGCCATCGCCTCGGCCTCCACGCCTCCCGGGTCGTCTTCGGGGAGCGGTGGTTTCTCCGGTGGTGGTGGGGGCGGCGGCGGTGGAGGCGGCTGGTAGCCGGTGGTCCCGGGAATCCGCGAGAGAGAATGCAGGAGAAGTCCTGCGACCCGTCTCCAGGCGGTTGTCCGCGTGGGCTGACCCGGGAGGCAGGGCCAGGCACGTCCTGCCGGGCCTGGCTATCGGCGGCTGCGGGACGGCTGGAAGGCCACCTGCCCGTTCCGCCGTCGCGGCTCTGCCGTCAGCCCCCCGTGTCCGGTACGTGACGGCCGAAATCGGCCCAGGCGATGGCTAGGCGGTGTCGTCGTCGGCCCGCGTCGCCTTCCAGGCCGCCTCAAGGGCGTCCCGGTCGCGGTCCACCAGCGAGTTGCGGTCAGCGGCCTCCCTGACCGCCCGGGCCTGGTCGACGAGCGCCTGCCGCAGCTCCGAGGGCAATTCCCTCTCCAGGAGGTTGCCGAGGACCGCCAGCAGGCGCAGGGTGACGTCCAGGTGGTCGGTGCTGGCGCGCCGCAGTTGATCGAAAGCCGCGCCGACAATGGAGGCATAGGTGTAGGGCTTGACCTGGAGCCTGAGCTGTCCCTCGTCGTCCCATACCAGGTGAGAGGGTATCTGCCGCCGGGCCAGCTCGCCCACGGCGTTGCCGAGGCGGTCGATGCAGCTGACGGCCGTGAACGGATCATTGATCCCGGGCGACAGGGCCCGAAGGCCGATTTCCACGAGCTGGTACACGCCGAAGGCAGGGTCCTGGGTCTGCGTGCGCTGGGGTCCCAGCAGCAGGGCGGAAAGCACCGGGCCGTCGGCGTTGTCTTCGGGCGGGTCGTCGCCCTGCACCTCGGCAACCCGGTCCCCCGTGCTGACGTAGTCCCCGGGGTGCACCAGCAGCCGGATGTGCAGGTCGCGCTCCCGGGCGGCGTCGAGCAGGCCCTCTCGGTCGACCGCCTGCACGTAGCCCGCAGAAGACGCGCACACCGGGCGCCCCTCGATAATCGCCGCGCCGGCGGCAGGCTCCCCGGGCTGCGGCGGCGAGGACGGCCGGCTGTCGTCCCGGGCCGGGAATGCCGATTCCAGATTGGCGATCAGCTGCCGGCCCACGTCGTCGATGATGCGCGGCGCCTGGATGAAGATGGCGACGTGGTGAATGAAATAGATGAGCACCCCGAAGCTGGCCACGCCCAGGACCAGCCCCATCGCCACCGCCAGCTGCGGGACCTGGGGGCTGCCGTTGCCGACGTGGATCATGCTCAGGGACGTCAGGCAGTAAATGAACGTGCCCATGAAAGTTCCCAGCACGGCCTGGGTGGCGCCGTGCTGCATGAAGTTGGGCAGCAACCGCGGACCGAACTGGGCCGAGGCCATGTTCAGGACAACGATGGTGATCGAGAACACCACGCCGGCCACGGTGATGGCCGAGCTCGCGATGGTGGCGAGGATGGACCTGGCGCCTGCAGGATCCGAAAGGTAAAGCTTCGACAGGTAAGGCAGCTCGAGGGGGCGAACCCAGGGCTCCGCCAGGACGAGAACCACCGCCAGGACCAGGCCGCCGATGGCTATCAGCGTCGGCGTGAACCAGAAGCTGCGAGTGAGTTCTTCCCAGATTCGCAGGAGTTTGATCCGCACTTGGTCACCCGCAGTTCAGGACAGGGCGCGTCGCCACAAGAGTCCCCGCCGCCCGGAGACTACATGTCCAGGTCGTTGTAGATTTCCAGCACTTCCGGGCCGCCGGCGGTTTCCGGCGGGAGAATCAGCAGCGTGATGACATCGCCCCCGGCCAGCGACAGGTCCACGGGTCCGACGACGACGGATTCTTCGGCGTCGTCCCGGTCCCCGGCCGACGTGTAGAACCGTTCCGTCAGGGTCAGGACATAGTCTCCCGGCGTGTATGCCCGGTAGCCGGAGGCCTCGCCGTAGCGGAGATCCACGAACTGGCGATCCGCCGTATCCGGTGGATCCGCAGCGGCCTCGCCAAGGTAGAGGGAGAAGAAATCGCCGTCCGGCGCCCCGTGGACCAGGCGAAGCCGGGCCTCCGTGGCGATGCTCCGCCGGTCCGCCTCCGCCGTCAGCGCTGCCAGGGAGTCCGGCTGCCCCAGCAGCCAGAGCGTGTGGTCGGCGTCTGCAGTCAGCGTGACCTGTTCCTCGAAGACGAACTCCGTGGTGGAGCCCGGCTGGGTGAAGTTGAGGTTCACCGTGCCCCGGGGCGCAGCGGCCATGGTGCTGGCTTCGGTGTAGGAGAGATCGGTGGCGAGCGGGCTGGCGAAATCGTCGCCGACCACGACGTCGAAGGGTCCCGTGCCCCGGGCGGCATGGACCACCCGCAGGCCCGCGAGTCCGTTCTCGTCGGAGAAGACAATGCTGCCGCCGGTGTTGGTGGCGCCAAGCAGTTTCACCGGGGAAGCGCCCGCTGTCAGGGTGTCGATGATCGACAGCACGAATTCCTCGCCGTCATCCCGGTCCGGGTCGTCCTCGAAGTCGATGGTGCCGGAGTCAAAGACCACGTCCAGCGTGCCCTGCCTGGCGAGCCGTATCCGGAGGTCCTCGAAGGGCACCTCGACGGAGCTGGTGTAATCCTCCGGCGCAACGGTGAACAGGGGAGCGGTACTCGCCAGGTCCGTGTCCGGCGCCGTGGCATAGACGTCGACCGTGCCGATGCTCTTCGCAACATGGGCAAACTGCATGTAAAGCCTGTCCAGGGGCCGGAGGCGGCGGGGGGTCTCCACCAGCATGACCTGCATGGCGTCGATGGATCCGTAAAGGACCAGCGTGGCCTCAGTGTCACGGACCAGCGTGACGTCCTGATCCAGGACCGGGTCACCCTTGTCGTTCCCCGGCAGCACCGGCCGGACCACCAGCCTGCGGCGAGCGCTGTTGCTTTCGAAGGACTCAACGGCGAAGTTGGAGGCCCGGGGATAGGGGACCGACGGCGCAACCACGTAGTCCGTCAGGGCCCCCTCCAGCGGCGGCGCATCCGGGACGGCGTTGACGCCCCGAACGAAAGCAATGCCCGGGCCGTCGCCGCCGGAGCCGCCGCAGGCCGAGAGCCCGGCGGCTGCCAGAACGCAGAGCGCAAGCAACAGTTGTCTGGTCATGGCGTCTCCTGCACCAGCGGGCCACATCCCCTGACGCGCGTCTGTCGGCTTCCCGGGATTGACTTCTCCCCCATCATGGCGCCAGGTCGTCGAAGACCTCCAGGGTCTCCGGGCCGCCTTCGGTAGTGGGGGGCAGGATCACAAGCGTCTTCACCCCGCCCGGCAGCGCCTCGAACGCGAAGGGTCCGATGGTGATCGTTTCTTCCGCGTCCGCGGGGTCATCCTCCGCTTGATAAAAACGTTCGGTGAGCGTCACCTCGTAGGTGCCCGGCGCCAGTCGAAGGTAGTCGACGAATTCACCGTACCGCAGGTCCCGGATGCGCCGGTCGTCCTCGTTCGGCGGGTCGTCGGCGGTCTCGCCGATATACACGCTGAAGAAGTCGGACTCCGCCGCGGCGTTGACGAACCGCAACCAGCTTTCGGTGCTCACGCTGCGTGGTTCGCCCCCCAGACGGAAACTGGCTGGCGAGCCATCGTCCGACTCCGCGAGAAACAGCTGGTAGGAGGCGCCCGGGCTGGTGGAGATGGTGTCCTCGAAGAAGAACGTGGACGGGTCCCCTGCCGGCGTGACGTTGATACTCACGCGCCCCGCCGGCACCGCCACCTGGCTGGAGCGCTGCCTGAACTGCAGACCCTGGGCCAGGGGCGCCTCGAATCCGTCTCCGACGACGACGTCCACGTCGGGAAAGACCCGGGAGGCATGGAAGGCCCGCAGTCCGGCCGCTGCGCCGGCCTGGAGAATCTGCCGCGTCCCTCGGTTGTCTGCCGCGATGAGCTTCACCGGGGACGAGCCGGGAAGGAGACTGTCCGCCACGACGATCAGCCACTCGATACCGTCGTCGTCCCGGTTTGGGTCGTCGGCGAAATCGAGCCGGCCGGAGTCGAAAACCACGTCCAGCGTTCCCGGGCTGGCCAGGCGCACGCGCTGGTTCTGGTAGGCCAGGGGCAGGGATTCCGTGAACTCTCCCGGCGCCAGCCGGGCCACCGGCGCCGTGGCGGAGAGCGCCACGTCCGGCGACGTCACGTAGACGTCCACCGTCCCGGCCGAGGATGCGGCATGGACGAACTGAAAGAACAGCCCGTCCAAAGGCCGGTCACGACGGGGGTTTGGCACCGCGAGCAGGGCAGGAGCGTCGTACTGGCCCGTCGCCACGAAGGTGTACTCCGTATTGCCCTCGATGGTGACTTCAGAGGCCAGGATATCCGGAATGACTTCCTGGTCCGGACCGCGGCCGTCCACCGTGAACTCGATGGAGTCGCTGGTGCCGCCGAGCGCCCGGCTGTCCACCACGGAGGCCCCGTGGTAATCGATTCCGCCGGTGATGGAGACGCCGTCGTCCTGCAGAAACAGCGGCGGTCCGTCGGGCAGTGCATGGACGAGACGGAAGTAATAGCGGTTGGGAGTCCCGGAACCCTCGTCCGGCTCCGAGCCGTCGGACGAGTTGCTGTCGCCGCCGCAGGCGCCGATGAGAGCGGTCAGTCCCAGTAGCAGGGGGACCCAGAGTATCTTGCGCATCGTGGTTCGAGACCGGTTCGTGTCTGGCCGCGGCCTGTCCGCGGGGCGGGAACCCCGGCCGGGGGACAGCGGTGGAAAACGTAATGGTATCTGCTCCCGGCGGTTGCGGTCATCCTGGGGACGGTTTTTTGCGTGGCCCTTATAGTTATGACCAGAATAAAAGGCGACGTGAGGCAGCGACACATCACCGGTATCAGCAACCACACTTCCCACGGCGTTGCGACCCAGGCACCTCCGGTTCGCCCGCCGCCGGGGCGCGTACGTGGCATTCTCGCCGTCATTTCTGCGTGCTTCCTGCTGGCGGCATGCGGCCGGCAGGGTGGGGGGGACGACCCTTCTGCCGAAAGCGGCGATGAATTCGAGGGTAGCCAGCCGGGCATCGCCGCGCCGGGCAACGCGGCGCTGGCCCAGATCGTGGAGCCGTGGACAGGCGACCTGGACGGCATGGTGGAGCGCCGCAT
Organism: Gammaproteobacteria bacterium; assembly: GCA_037383845.1. Lineage (GTDB taxonomy): Bacteria > Pseudomonadota > Gammaproteobacteria > Steroidobacterales > XN24 > JARRON01. The sequence continues at coordinate 14,019 of JARRON010000024.1, read as the reverse complement.
CATCCGGGTGCTCACAGCCCATAGCCCGGTGCTTTACTTCGTGGACAGGGGCCGGCAGCGGGGCATGGTCTACGAACTCGTCCGGCGCTTCGAAAAACACCTCAACGCCGAACTCGCCCGTCGCCACATCCGGGTCCACCTCATCATCCTGCCCGTGGCCCGGGACGAGCTGATTCCCCGGCTGGTCGGCGGGCAGGGAGACCTGGCCATCGCCCAGTTGACCATCACCCCCGAGCGACAGGCCGAGGTGGACTTCTCCATCCCGGTGCAGACGGACGTGGCGGAGATCCTGGTGACCGGTCCGGCCGGGCCCGGCATCAGGAACCTGGAGGATCTCGCGGGGAGAGAAGTCTACGTCCGGGCTTCGAGCAGCTACGCGGAGCATCTTGCGGAATTGAACGATGAGTTCACACGGCGCGGACTGGCGCCCGTGCGCATCGACCCTGCGGGCGAGCTGCTTGAAGCAGGCGACATCCTGGAGATGGTCCACGCCGGCCTGGTGCCTGCCACGGTCGTCGACACGGCGCTGGCGGAACTTTACGCCCAGGTCTTTGATGACCTGAAGCTGCATCCCGACATACAGCTCAACTCCGGCGGGCGGATCGCCTGGGCGTTCCGCAAGAACAGCCCCGGGCTTGCCTCGGTGGTCAACGATTTCATCCGCACAAGCCGCAGGGGCACCATGCTGGGCAACGTCCTCGCGGAGCGCTACGCGGAGGACACCCGCTGGGTGGAGAACGCCCGGGACGAGGCGGGCCAGGAACGCTTCCGTTCCCTCATCGGGCTTTTCCGGAAATACGGCGAGAAATATGGCCTCGACCCCCTGCTGCTGGTCGCCCAGGGATACCAGGAATCGGAGCTGGATCATTCCCGCAAGAGTTCCGCCGGAGCCGTGGGCATCATGCAGATGCTGCCGTCTACTGCCCGGGACAAGAACGTCGGCATCGCGGACATTACTGGCCTTGAGAACAACATCGAGGCGGCAGCGAAATACCTGAGCTGGATCATGGACCGGTACTTCAACGACCCGGACATGCCGCGGCTGCAGAGGGAGCTATTCGCCCTTGCCGCCTACAACGCGGGACCGGCGCGGGTGGCCCGGCTTCGCAGGGAGGCGGAGCAGCAGGGCCTGGACCCGGACGAGTGGTTCAATAACGTGGAGATCATCGCGGCCCGCCGCATAGGCCGGGAAACGGTGCAGTACGTGGCCAACATCTACAAGTATTACCTGGCCTACGAGGTGCTGGCCCGGCAGGTGCGGGAGCAGAACCGGGCCAGGGAGCGGGCGCTGGGCGGCTGAGGGACGCGCCGGTCCGGTTCAGGGCGTGTCGATCTCCCGCGCCACAATCGCCAGTGTCCGGGGGGACAGGCCCAGGCCCACGTGGGTGCCGGCGACTTCCACGTGCCTGACCCTGGGTGACCAGCGATCGATGCAGGCCTGCCAGGCCACCACGCCGTCCCCCTTCGAGTAGATCGCTACCACCGGGACTTCCAGCGTGCGCTCGTAGCGCCGCGCTACGAGCGCCTCGATGGCGTCCACGTCGAACCCCCGGTCCCGGTACCAGCTGGCCGCGGCGGTGTATTTCGGGCCGCCGATGACCGGGCTGCCGAGGGTGATGACCTTGCGGAACCTGTCCGGCCATTCCCGGGCGGCTTCCCGGGCCAGGTAACCCCCGAGGCTCCAGCCCACCGCCACGATGGGTTCGCCGGCGGACCGGACCAGTATCTGCGTGCGTTCGTCCAGCTTCTCCAGCAGGCCCGGGACGTCACCGTTGTTGCGGCCGAGTCCCCAGTGGTGCGCCCGGTGGCCGACCCGCCGGAGATGGCGCCGGATCAGGCCCATGGATCGCTCCGTAGCGCTGAAGCCGGGCAGCAGCAGCACGGAGCTCGGCGACAGACTGGGCGTCCGGGGCAGGGTCAGCCAGTCGGCGGCGGAGCCGATAAGGTCAAGTGGCATCCGCAGCTCGGCCAGGGACGCCAGGCGGGACGGCGGCCTGATGGGCGGGTACGTGATAGTCACGCCCGCAGCTTCCGCGCCGCCATGCCCGCCTCCAGGGCACCGGTGATCCAGCGAACCAGGTCGTCAGCAATGATTTCCCAGTCCGGCTCCACGAAAGGCGTGTGGCTGAAGCCTTCGAAGATCCGGCAGGGGGCGTCCAGCAGCGCGGCAGTGCGGCGAACTTCGGACGCAGGAATAAGATGATCGCCGGTCGTGCCGACCACATAGGTCGGAACCTCCAGCGGCTGTGCCATGCTCCGGGGCCGGCTGAAGACTTCTCTCAGCACCCGCCAGGATTCGGGTTGCAGCCGCCGGGTGAACTCCCGGGCCCGCGGGCCGGGAACGCGGTCGGAGTACACGCCGACAGGTGGCCTGCCCAGCATCCGGGCAGGTGGGAAAAGGCTCATGACGGCCATCTTGGCGGCGCTGACGGGATGGTGCCTGGCAAGGGCCCCGAACGATCGCGCTGTGCCGTCCGGCGGCACTGCCGAGAACATCACGACCGCCGGGACCTCCCGCGTTCGCGCGAACTCGTAGGCCACCAGCCCGCCGAGGGAGTGGCCGACCAGCACCGGCGGGGCGGGCAGGGCATCGACCACGTGGGCGAGGTCGGACACGTAATCCTTCAGGCCGAGGCTGTGCAGCGGCCATCCCTGTTGCCCGTGGCCCCGGAAACTCATCGCATAGGCATCGAACCCCGCCGCGGCGAACCGCGGCAGGACTGTTTCCGCCCACATCCAGGCCCCGGCGAAAGCGCCGGGGAGGAACAGCACCGGTGAGGGCGCCCGGGGGCGGGCACGACAGCGTCGGATGAGGTCGATTGGCAAGGGAAATCCGTTTTGCGGCGCCGCGCCATTATAGCCCTGGCCTGAAGAAAGCAGCCGGCGCAGGGCCATCCGGGCGCGGACCCGGGCGCCGGCCATCCCCATGGCATGGCTCGGCCGCTCATGAGTCCGGTTCGACAGGAGCCCCGTGCGCGCCGTTACATCGGCCGTGGGCGAATCAAGCTCTGGGATCTTTGTCGGCGATCTCCTGCTCAATCGAGCGCACCATGTCCATGAAGGCCACGGCGGCGGGGGAGGGCGTGCGGTTTTTCAGCCTGATGAAGCCGTACTTCGTATGCAGCCAGGGGGCATCCACGGGCAAGCACACGAGACGGCCGGCTTGCAGGTCGTCAGTAATCTGGCTCGTCAGCGCCAGGCCCAGAGCATTGCTTTCCAGGACGAGGGAACGGATCAGGTCGAAGGTATCCACCCGGATGGCCGGCGAGAGTTGCTCCATGCGTTCGGGGAGGGACGACGCAGCCAGCGGAAATGCCAGGGCGTCCTTCAGCTCCAACCGGGGCTTGGCCGCCAGGGGATGGTCAGCCCGGCAGATGAAGGCCCCCCGGTGAGGGGGAAGAGCTTCGGTCTCCAGCCGATCGTCCTGTTCGGCCACGCTGGTTTCGGCGACAGCGACGTCGACTTCGCCTGCGAGCGCCAGCTGCGTCAGGAATCGCCAGTCCCCGACGCGAACGTCGAGTTTCAGGCCGGGATGGCATGCAGCCAGGCGGCCGCAGGCGGTGCCCACAGAGATGTCGGACGCATAGGGTCCGGTCCCTACGGCCAGGGAGCCGGTCTCCAGGCCCAGAGCCAACCGCAGTTCCCGTTCGAGATCGAATAGCCCCGACAGTACCGTGCGTGCGTGTTCGACCAGCAGCCGCCCCATCGTGGTCGGTGTTACGCCGGCCGGTGTTCGATCGAACAGCCGGGCCCCGACCATGGTCTCCAGGGCCTGGATGCTCCGGGACAGGGCGGGCTGGCTCACGTGGAGGGCGCGGGCCGCTCCGCTGTACGAGCGTGCTTCAGCCAGGGCCGAAGCATGCCTCAGGTGACGTAGCTGAATGTTCATGCGCTGAGGTTATAGGAACGCCCCAAAATATGCATTGGAAATATGACCGGGCGTCCGTTACGGTGAATACCTATCGAGCGCCCGGAGAAGGCGACGTTGCACAATTTTTCCCGTAGAGGAGGGGAGAATGACCCGTAAATTCAACACGATCCTGCGCTGCTGCGCGGGAATCCTGGCGTTTGGCCTGGCTGCGCCCGTTCTGGCTCAGGAGGGCAAGCCGAACATCCTGGTGATCTGGGGTGACGACGTCGGCACCTGGAATATCAGTTACAACTCCCGCGGCATGATGGGCTACGAGACGCCCAACATCGACCGCATCGCCCGGGAAGGCATGGGCTTCTCCGATTACTACGGCGAGCAGTCCTGTACCGCGGGCCGCTCGTCCTTCATCACCGGCCAGAGCGTGTTCCGCACCGGCCTGTCCAAGGTGGGCCTGCCGGGCGCCAAGGAAGGCATGCAGGTGGAAGACCCGACCATTGCCGGGCTGCTGAAGGACCAGGGCTACGCGACCGGCCAGTTCGGCAAGAACCACCTGGGCGACCGGGACGAGCACCTGCCGACCAACCACGGTTTCGACGAGTTCTTCGGCAATCTCTATCACCTGAACGCCGAGGAAGAGCCGGAGAACGAGGATTACCCTGGCGACATGGTGCTGGCCGACGGCGAGACCTTCAGGGAGAAATTCGGTCCGCGCGGGGTGATTCATTCCTGGGCCAGGGAAGACGGCACCCAGCGCATCGAGGACACCGGGCCGCTGACGAAGAAGCGCATGGAGTCCGTCGACGACGAGACCTCGGACGCGGCCATCCGGTTCATCCGCGAGCAGCATGCGGCCGGCAAGCCCTGGTTCGTCTGGTGGAGCGGCACGCGCATGCACTTCCGCACCCATGTCAGCGAGGAGCGCATGGCCTGGTGCAAGGACAAGTATCCCAGGGCCGACGAGTACACCTGCGGCATGGTCGAGCACGACATGCACATCGGGAAATTTCTTGAGGTGCTCGACCAGCTGGGAATCGCCGATAACACGGTGGTGTTCTATTCGACCGACAACGGGCCTCACATGAACACCTGGCCCGACGCCGCGATGACCCCCTTCCGCGGTGAGAAGAACACCAACTGGGAAGGCGCCTGGCGGGTGCCCGCGTTCGTGCGCTGGCCCGGGAAGATCGAGGCCGGCTCGTACACCAACGAGATCCTGCACCACATGGACTGGCTGCCCACGTTCCTCGCCATCGCGGGCAAGGACGACATCAAGGAAGACCTGCTGGACGGCTACCGGTCCCGCGCCCTGGGCCGCAATTACAAGGTTCACCTGGACGGCTACAACGTCCTGCCGCTGCTGACCGGCCAGAGCGATGAATCACCCCGCAACGAAATCTTCTATTTCACTGACGATGGCGACCTGGCGTCCCTGCGTTACCGGGACTGGAAGATCGTGTTCCTGGAGCAGGAGGTCTATACGACCTTCCGCGCGTGGATAGAGCCCCTGACGCCCCTGCGAACGCCCCTGATCTTCAACCTGCGCCGGGACCCCTTCGAACGCGCGCAGCTGACGTCGAACACCTACTACGACTGGATGCTGGACCGGGCCTTCATGCTTGTGCCCGCCCAGTCCTATGTGCGCCAGTTCATGGAGACGTTCAAGGAGTATCCCCCGCGCCAGAAAGCCGCAAGCTTCTCTCTTGACAACGTCATGGAGGCGCTGGAGCCCTCGGGGGGCTAGTCCCGTGGGCCGTGCCGCAACCGTCCTGGGCGTGTTCCGGCCGCTTTCCGCCGGGGGTTGAGCCCCGGCCACCGCAGGCGGCGGAGCCGGTCTCCGCCGCCTGTCTTTGTCACGATACTGGAGAAGGTGCCAATGCAGAACGTTATCTTCCGGATCACGCTGGCGCTGCTGTTTTGTCTGCAGGCCGGCGCCAGCCTGGCGGAAGCGCCGCTGCCGTCGTGGAAGGACGGCGCGGCCAGGACCGCCATCCTGGCGTTCGTCGGGGCCGTGACGGATCCGGGCTCGCCGGACTTCGTCCCCGCTGCCGAGCGCATCGCCGTTTTCGACAACGACGGGACACTGTGGTCCGAGCAGCCGGCCTATTTCCAGCTGTTCTTCGCCCTGGACCGGATCCGGGCCCTGGCGCCTGAACACCCGGAGTGGAAGACCACCCAGCCCTTCAAGGCGGCCCTGGAGGGCGACATGAAGACCCTGGCCGCCGGCGGCCACGAGGCCATCATCGAGCTGGTGATGGCCAGCCACGCCGGCAATACCACCGCGGAGTTCGAAGAGATCGTCGCCGACTGGCTGGCCACCGCGGAACATCCACGCTTCCAGCGGCCCTTCACGGACCTGGTGTTCCAGCCCATGCTGGAACTGCTCGCCTACCTCAGGGCCAATGGTTTCCACACCTGGATCGTCTCCGGGGGCGGCATAGAGTTCATCCGTCCCTGGTCCTACGAGGTCTACGGCATCCCGCCGGAGCAGGTCGTGGGCAGCAGTATCAAGACGAAGTTCGAGATCCGCGACGGGGAGCCGGTCCTGGTCCGCCTGCCCGAAATGAATTTCATCGACGACAAGGAAGGCAAGCCGGTGGGTATCCACGAGCACATCGGCCGGCGGCCCATCGCGGCTTTCGGCAACTCCGACGGCGACCTGCAGATGCTGCAGTGGACCACCGCCGGTGACGGCCGGCGGCTGGGCGTGATCATCCACCACACCGACGGCGAGCGGGAATGGGCCTATGACCGGGAATCCGCGTCCGGCCGCCTGGACAAGGCCCTCGACCAGGCTGACGACCAGGGCTGGGTGGTCGTGGACATGAAGGACGACTGGTCCCGGGTCTACGGGTTCTAGTGCCGCCCGCCGAGGCGGGCCCCGTGCCGTCCGGTCCCGGCCGTTCATGCCGGGAAACCGCCGGCACCGGGCCGCCCGCCGGGGCAGTGTCCGGGCAGTACTGCCGTTAGAATTAGCAGCGACATGCCCCGTCCCCCGATTCTTGCCCTGGCCGCCGCGCTGCTGCTACTGGCCGGCTGCGCCCCCGAGCCGGCCCCGGACGCGTCCGCCCGGGCTGATTCCGCCGCGGTGACGCAGGAGTCGCCGTCGCCCGGGTTCGTCGGTCTGCAGGTCTGCGCCGAGTGCCACCAGGCCGAGACACTGGCCTGGCGTGGCTCCCACCACGATCTGGCGATGCAGCCGGCCAGCGACGAGACCGTGCTGGGCGATTTCGCCGATGCCAGCTACGAGCACGGCGGCGTGGTCTCGACGTTCTTCCGGCGGGACGGCAGGTTCTTCGTGCGCACCGACGGTCCCGGCGGAGAGATGGGTGACTTCGAGATCACCTGGACCTTCGGCGTCGAGCCGCTCCAGCAGTACCTGGTGGAGTTCGCCGACGGGCGCCTGCAGGCGCTGGGGCTGGCCTGGGACACCAGGCCAGGGAATGACGGCGGGCAGCGCTGGTTCCACGTCTACGGCGACGAGATCATCCCTGCCGATGACGAGCTGCACTGGACAAAGCCGGCGCAGAACTGGAATTACATGTGCGCGGACTGTCACTCCACGGGCTACCGCAAAAACTACGATCCGAAGAACGACACCTTCGATTCGACCTGGACCGACGTGGACGTGGCCTGCGAGGCATGCCATGGCCCCGGCTCACTGCACGTGGCGCGGGCGCGCGAGAGCAGGCTCGCCGCCGGTTCCGGGCTGATTGCGGATTTCGGCCTGGAGGGGCGCACCCGGGTCCTGGAGGACGGGGCCACGACGCTGTCCATACGCGGCGGCGAGCCGCGAACCGACCAGGTGGAGGCCTGCGGTCGCTGCCATGCCCGGCGAGCTCCCATCAGCGCCGAGTATCACCATGGCCGTCCGCTGATGGACAGCTACGTGCCGGCGCCGGTCACCGAGCCGCTGTACTTCCCGGACGGGCAGATCCGCGACGAGGTCTACGTCTACGGTTCCTTTCGGCAAAGCCGGATGTATGCCGCCGGCGTGATCTGCAGCGACTGCCACGATCCCCACAGCCTGGAGCTGAAGGCCGACGGTGACGCGGTCTGCGCCCAGTGCCATCTCCCGGACCACTACGATACGGCTGAACACAGCCGGCACGCCCCCTCCGCCGGCGCTCCCGGATGCCGCGACTGCCACATGCCCAGCCGCGATTACATGGTGGTGGATCCGCGCCGGGACCACAGCTTCCGCGTGCCCCGGCCGGACCTGGCCGAGTCTCTCGGCGTCACCGACGCCTGCGGGGCCTGCCACGGAGACCGCCCGGCCGGCTGGACCACGGCGGCGGTCAGGGAATGGCTGGGCCGTGACGCCCGGGGACTGCAGGATTTCGGTCCGACCTTCGCTGCCGCGGGAAGAGGCGCGATCGGGGCGGGGGCCGGGCTGCGGCGGATTTCTCAGGACGCGGGCCAGCCGGCCATCGTGCGCGCCTCCGCCCTGTCCCTGCTCGCCGCCTACCCGGGGCAGGAAAGCCTTTCGGTAGCAGCGGACGCCCTCTCCGACCCGGATCCGGCAGTGCGCCTGGCCGCGCTCGGTGTCGTCCGCTCGGTTCCGGTGCCGGAGCGGCTGCCGCTGGTGGAGCCCCTGCTGACGGATCCCGTGCTGGGCGTACGCATCGAGGCGGCGCGGCTGCTGGCCGGGGCAGATCCGGGATCACTGGAGCCGGAGACGCGGGATCGGCTGGCTGGGGCGCTGACGGACTACGTTGACGCGCAGCGTGCCAGCCTGGACCGGCCGGCTTCCCGGCTGAACCTGGGCAACCTGTACGCTGCCGCGGGCGACGCGGAGACGGCGGAGGCACAGTACAGGGCCGCACTGGTCCTGGACCCGGACTTTGAGCCGGCCTACGGCAACCTGGCCGATCTCCTTGCCAGGCGGGGCGACGAAGCCGGCGCCGGGGTAGTCCTTCGGCGCGGCCTGGGGCGCGTTCCGAAGAGCGCGTCTCTTCATCATGCCAACGGCCTGCACAGGATTCGGGCCGGTGACAGGGCCGGAGCCCTGGAATCCCTCGCGAGGGCCGTTGAGCTTGCGCCGGACAACACCCGGTTCCGGTACGTTTATGCCGTGGCGCTGGACGGCCAGGGAAACCGGTCAGAAGCGCTGGCGCAGCTCGAAGAAGCCCACGCGCGCCACGCAGCGGACCCGGACGTGCTGTGGGCGCTGATCAGCACCTGCCTGCGCAGCGGCGACGTGGAGGCCGCCAGCCGGTACGCGCGGCAGCTCGGGCAGCTGCGGCCCTCGGACCCGCGGGTGCAGGATCTGCTGGATCAGCTCGGCGACTGATCCACGGCTGAATTACCTGACGGCGTCCTCGTAGCCTTCCGGGGGGCGGAACCTGAAGGGGGCATCGAGGGCCTCCAGCACGCGGCCGTCCCGGTCGTAAACGTCCCGGTAGAAGACAGGCTGCCAGTTGGCGTCGAAGCCTACCGTCCAGTACATCAGCATCACCGTGAGGGGACGCTCCAGCACGACTGTCTTCGTTTCCCCGGATGCCACCAGCGCCCGGATGCTGTCTGCGTTCCAGTCTTCCTGTCCCGCCAGCAGGCGCTCCGCAAGCTCCAGGGGGCGCTCGGTGCGGATGCAGCCGGAGCTGAACGTCCTGTCGGCCTTCCCGAACAGCTCCTTGTTGGGCGTGTCATGGAGGAAGACGAAATGCTCGTTCGGGAACATGAACTTCACGAGCCCCATGGAGTTCCATGGTCCCGGTTTCTGCCGGATCTGGTAGGGGATGCTGCCGCCGGACCAGTCCACCGTCGCCGGATCCACCGGGCGGCCGGTGGAATCAATGACCTCCATGTGCTGGTTGGCGAGGTAGCCGATGTCGGCCCGGACCCTGGGCAGGACGTCCTTGCGGAGGATCGTGGGCGGCACGGTCCAGGTCGGGTTGAATACCAGGTAGGTCATGGTGGACTGGAACACGGGCGTCTGGCGGTAGGGTCGTCCCACCACCACGCGGGTGGTCCAGGCGATCTGACCGTCCTCCACCAGCAGAGCCTTGAACCCGGCGATGTTGACGATGAGGAAATCGTCCTCAAGGTCGCGGAATACCCAGCGCAGCCTCTCCATGTTCACCCGCAGCTGGTCGATCCTGGCCTGGACCGGAGTGTTCATGGCGGCCAGGGTGTCGCGGCCTACCGCCCCGTCCACGTCCAGGGCGTGGCGCGCCTGGAAGCGCCGGACGGCGGCTTCCGTCGCCGCGTCGTACCGGGCGGGCTCATTCGCAGCCGGCAGGTCCCCGTCCCTGAGGTCGCCGGTCGCCGCCAGGTAGCGCCGAAGATCCGGCACGCGGGCATCCTCCATGCCGGGCTTCAGCGTGGGCCCGTCGGGAATCGCGGGCCAGCCGCCGGCATCGCGGACCCGGCGGTAGTCCGCCAGGGTCTGGCGGTAGGCGGCATATGCCGGCCCGGAGAAATAATCCGGCTGCACCGCCGCCCGGAGATCCGGGGCAGCGACGGTGTCGGCCAGGAACTCCACGGGGGAAATGTCACCCAGTTGCCGTGAGAGGTTCCAGGCAGCGTCGAGCTGGGACGGGTCCACCTTGCCGAAACGCAGATGGAAGGCGTACCGGGCCAGGGCATCGGTGAGCAGGATGTCCCGCTCGGCCAGCCGCTCGGCCTGGCCGTGCCCGTCGGCGGGCAACGCCAGCAGGGACTCAAGGCGGCGGAGGTGGTAATCCTCGGGGCGCAGGCCTTCCAGGTCCGCGTCGCGCAACAGGGACATCAATACGTCGATGCGACGGGGATCGGTCCATGCGGGACGGAAATCGCGGCCGGAATAGAAGTTGCTGATGAGCCGGAAATCCGTGACCCCCTCGTCCCGGATGGCCGGCTCTTCCGCCAGCGCTTCCACGGCCCGGCGCAGCGCCTCGCCGGCCGGATCCAGGGTCGTGGCGGGGGCGGCGCAGGAAAGGGCGAGGAGCGCGACGGCTGGCATAATGCGACGCATCATGAAAAAATCCCTGGCTTTTGAGGAACCGTCGGCATTCTACGCCCTCTGCCGGCTCTATCCTTCGGCAGATCACGCATGACCCCCGAGGTGAACACAGCGACATGACATCCAAGGCGACGGACACCACGCGCAGACGCTTCCTTGCCGGCATGGGCGCCACGGCGCTGGCGATGTCTCCGGTGGGCCGCCTGCTGGCTGCCGAGACCCCGCGCACGCTGGCTTTTTCTCATCTGCACACCGGCGAGCGCGCCAGGGTTACCTATTTCGAGGGTGGCCGTTATCTTGACGACGGGCTCGCGGAACTCAACCAGCTGCTGAGGGATTTCCGCACGGATGACGTGACCGCGATGGATCCCGCTTTGTTCGACATCCTCCATGGGGTCCAGCGCCTGACCGGGAGCGACGGGACCTACGAGATCATCTCCGGCTACCGCTCGCCGACCACCAACGAGGCGCTGCGAAAGGCCGGCCGGGGCGTGGCCCGCAAAAGCCAGCACACCCTTGGCAAGGCCATCGACGTCAGGCTGAGCGACCTGGACACCGCGAAGCTGCGCGACGCTGGCATTTCGCTCGCCCAGGGCGGGGTCGGTTACTACGCGTCGTCGAACTTCGTGCACCTGGACACCGGCCGGGTCCGTCGCTGGTGAGACGCCGGTCCGCCGGCCAGGGCAGCCGAAAATAATTTTGTGTAATGCCGTGCGTTCTGTTACCGTGCCTGCCGGCTGCCACCCCCGGTCGGTAGCAGCATCTCGCGGTAAACCCCATCCGGCTAGCCTCGATTCAGAACTTTGAGCCTAGACCGGCCCCGGGGCGCGTAGCACTGGGTAGGCATTGCCCAGGAGCATATTCAACAGATGTCATTTTCTTCTCTCGGCCTGAAGGCCGAGCTCGTCCGCGCAGTCGCGGACGCGGGCTACGAGTGCCCGACCCCCGTCCAGACTCAGGCGATCCCTGTCATCATGGCGGGCCGGGACGTGCTTGCGGGCGCCCAGACCGGCACCGGCAAGACGGCCGGCTTCACTTTGCCCCTGCTGCATCGGCTGATGGATTCGGGCAAGGCGTCCGGGAGGCAGGTCCGGGCACTGGTGCTTACGCCGACCCGGGAGCTTGCCGCCCAGGTGGAAGCCAGCGTGCGCACCTACGGCCGCCATCTTCCTCTCAGATCGGCGGTCATTTTCGGCGGTGTGAACATCAACCCCCAGGTTGCAGCCCTGAGGCGCGGCGTGGACATCCTGGTCGCCACACCGGGTCGCTTGCTGGACCATGCCGGCCAGGGCACGGTGGACCTCTCGCGGGTAGAGACACTGGTTCTCGACGAGGCCGACCGCATGCTGGACATGGGCTTCATCCGCGACATCCGCCGGGTGCTCGCGATGCTCCCACGCGCCCGCCAGAATCTGCTGTTTTCCGCCACTTTCTCCAACGACATACGCCGCCTGGCCGACGACTTGTTGACGGACCCTGTTTCCATCGACGTCGCGCCGAGGAACACGCCGGCGGAACTGGTCGCCCAGCGGGTGCACCCGGTGGACAAGGGGCGCAAGCGCGAACTGCTGTCCTGGCTCATCGGCTCGGGAGACTGGCGCCAGGTGCTGGTGTTCACACGCACCAAGCACGGCGCCAACCGCCTGGCGAGGCAGCTGGAACAGGACGGTCTGTCGGCGGCGGCCATCCATGGGAACAAGAGCCAGGCGGCCCGCACGCGGGCTCTGGCGGACTTCAAGCGCGGCGCGGTCCGCGTGCTTGTCGCCACGGACATCGCGGCCCGGGGCCTGGACATCGACCAGCTGCCCCACGTGGTCAACTTCGAGCTGCCCCACGTCCCCGAGGACTATGTGCACCGCATCGGCCGCACCGGCCGGGCGGGTAACGAGGGCGAGGCCGTGTCCCTGGTTTGCGTCGACGAGGCCGGATTGCTGAACGGCATCGAACGCCTGCTGGGTCGGGAGCTTCCCCGCACGGTGCTGGCTGGCTACGAGCCGGATCCGTCCATCCGCCCCGAGCCCATTGTTAACGGACGGGGCGGCCGCCACGGTGGCGGGCAGCGCCGGACGGAGAGTGCCGACCGGCAGCGCAACCGTCATTCCCGGGGAAAAAACGCGCGTGGGCACCGGGCGCGGGCCTGAGCCGGGGAACAACTGATTCGATTTCGCCGCGGATGGCGAAACTGTGGCGGTGGTTCGTGAGCTTGGCCGCCAGCCGCAGAACTTTCTCGTCAAGCCACTTTCTGTAATGAGTGAACGTATGAATATCTATGTTGGAAATCTGGCCTATAGCGTGACCGAGGACGAGCTGCGTCAGGCCTTTGCTGAGTTCGGTACCGTCTCGAGCGCCAATGTCATCACTGACAAGTTCTCCGGCCAGTCCAAGGGTTTCGGCTTCGTCGAAATGCCCGATAACGGCGAGGCCCAGGCGGCCATCGATGGCCTCAATGAAAAGGACCTGAACGGCCGTAACATCAAGGTCAACCAGGCCCGGCCGCGGGAGCAGCGTCCCGCCCGGTCCGGTGGTGGTCGCTGGTAAGGCGTCCTGCTGACCGACGGCGCGGGGGTGACTCCGCGCCGGCGGGGCGGCGCCCCAGGGCTCCGCCCCGGTCTGAAGGCCCGCGTTCGCGCGGGCCTTTTTTCTTGTCGGTCCGTCAGCCGCGCCGGCGTGACAGGACGATGGCGATGCCGCCCAGGGTCAGCACCGAGGCCACGACCAGTCGCGGCGTCAGGGGTTCGCCAAGCAGGAGCACGCCGCCGGCAGCGGCAATGGCCGGGACGGAAAGCTGCACGGTTGCCGCCGACGCGGCGGTGAGCCCGCCGAGGGCGGCGTACCAGACCACGTAACCCAGTCCGGAGGTCAGAGCGCCCGACGCGACGGCCAGGGCAACGCCGGTCCCCGTGGCCTGGAAGTCCCCGAAGAACAGGAGGCTGACCAGCAGCACCAGAGGCACGGCTCGAAGGAAGTTCCCGGCGGTGGCGCCGAGGGGATCGGCGACCCCCTGGCCGAGCAGGGAATACACGCCCCAGGCCACCCCCGCCACGGCCATCAGGGCCGCGCCCGCCAGCGGCGGGGCGGTCAGTCCCGGAGAGACCAGGTAGACGAGCCCGCCGGCCGCCAGGCCGAGTCCAAGCCAGGCAAGGGGCGAAAATCTCTCGCCCCGCGTCAGAGCGACGGCGAACATGGTCAGCTGGACAGCGCCGAACAG